>NZ_AOID01000056.1 GCF_000337195.1 Natrinema versiforme JCM 10478
CTCAGAGATGTGTATAAGAGACAGCGATCTGGCCGTCCGTCCCCGTGATCTTGAGGTGCGTATCCTCGTGGGCGTTCTGGCTCGAGGTCGAGGTCATCTGGATGTCGTCCTCGAAGCGCAGCAGCGACGAGGACCGCTCGTCGGGCACGTCCCCGAACGCTTCGTGGTTCGAGGCCATCTCGGATTGCACGCTGACGGGGTCGCGATCGAGCAGGAATCGGGTGGTGTTGATCGAATAGATCCCCAGGTCCATCACCGAGGTCCCGTAGCCGCTCAGTTCGGGATCGAGTCGCCACTGGTCCGGATCGGGGATCATCTCGAGCAGGGGTTGGGTGTTGTGGCCGTAAACCGAGACCGGCTCCCCGAGGAAGCCGTCCGCGATCAGTTCGCGGGCCCGCCGAACTGCGGGGTCGGTCTGCATGCGGTAGGCGATCATCAGCGGGACGGCCGCGTTCTCGCAGGTCTCGACCATCGCTTCGGCGCGCTCGACGGTCGACTCCATCGGTTTCTCACAGAGGATCGCCTTGTCCAGTTCGGCCGCGGTTTCGACGTACTCGAGGTGGTAGGCGTTGGGCGTGCCGACGTAAATCGCGTCGTAGGCGTCGCTTGCCGCGCCGTCGTGGAACTCGTCGTAGCTGATGCCCTGGGCCACGTCGTTTTCGTCCGCGAGTCGGGTCGCTTTCTCGGTCGAACTGCTGACGAGGACCGAGACCTCGCCGAGGTCCGACGATTCGATCGCTGGGAGCGCGACGTCGATCGTCCACCAGCCGAGCCCGATCAGGGCGTATTTGACGGTCCCGCTCTCGGTCGTCTGCCACGTCCGCTCCTCGTACTCGTCGAGCCAATCGATCATGCTCCCCTCTATACCCCGATCTGATAAAAAATGACCGATGACAGTGTGTGACGATGGCAATGACGGCGTTCGGTAGCCGCGGTACGAGTCGGCGTCGGCGGTTCTGCCTTCTTCACCGATCGAGATCTGCACCAGTCAGTAGAAGAGGTGAACGAATCGAAAACGGCGCTTCAGGCCTCGAGGGATCGAGTCGACGAGGGCGATCCGATCGACTACTCGTAAACGTGAACGCTACCGGTCCCGTTCTCCTCGATGTACCCCCAGTCGTAGTCGACGCCGAGCCCCGGTCCGTCGGGGACCGGGACGGTGCCGTCGTCGTCGACCGCAGCCATCAGATCGGAGTAGCCGCCCTGATAGACCGGTGGCTGGGTGTTCTGGCAGTCGGGGTGGACCAGCGCCAGTTCGTAGTAGTTCGAGTTCCGGCAGGCGGCGATACAGTGCCGTTGGGCCGGCCCGGGTGCGTGAAACTCCACGTCGAGGCCGAACGCCTCGGCCATCCGTGCCACTTTGATCGCGCCGGTGATCCCGGCGTCGTACTCCGGATCGGCCCGCAGGAAATCCGTCGCCTCGTTGGCCGCAAAGTCGGACTTGCTCTCGAGCCCCCGGACGTGTTCGGTCTGGAGGATCGGCGTCTCGAGTTTCCGGGCGAGCTTTCGGTGGGCGTGCTGGGAGATGCCGCCGTCGCGGAACGGGTCCTCGTACCAGAAAAAGCCCGCCTCGTCGAGCGCGCGCCCGAGCTTGAGCGCGTCGGCGAAGGTCTCCAGTTCGCAGGCGGGGTCGTGCATGAGATCCATGTCCTCGCCGACGGCGTCGCCGACCGCGCGCACGGCCTCGATCTCTCGAGTCAGATCGCGAGCGTCGTCGCCGCCGCCCCAGCCGTGGATTTTGAACCCGCCGAAGCCGCGGTCGCGACAGTCTTCGGCGAAGTCGGCGAACGCGGCGGGCGAGTCGAGGCCGCCCGCGTCGTCGCCGTGGTACGTCGAGGCGTAGGCGGGGATGCGCTCGCGGTAGGTGCCGAGCAGTTCGTGGATCGGCGCGTCGTAGTACTTGCCCGCGAAGTCCCACAGCGCGATGTCGATGGGGCCGATTCCCATCCGATCGTACTTCCGCAGCGCGCGTTTGACCTCTGACCAGTGTTTTTCGCGCTGCAGCGGGTCCTTGCCGATGAGGTACTTCGCGATGATGTTGTACTGGGCGGCCGCCGGCGAGTTCCCGCCGACGTACTCGCCCGTGATTCCCTCGTCGGTGTAGATCTTGATCCCGAAGAGCTTCCGCATCGTCGTCTCGCCGGGCTCGTAGACGAGGTTGAACCCGTGCTCGTCGGTCCCCACGTCCTCGAGGGGGTATTCGAACTCCCGGCTTTCGATTTTCGTGATCGTCGGTGTCATGTTCGTCACCTCTCCCGGGGACCAAATAAATATTTGGCGTTGCGGTTCGCCGTCGACGGGGTTATCGCCAACGGACTGTTCCCACTGCCGGATCGCCGTTCAGTAATAGGAAACGCTCGTTCACGAGAACTGTGCGGTGGATAGTAGAGCACACCGCTCCGAGCGGAGGAAACTACCGCTTTTGGGGGCTCTCGACGCGGAACCCCACTTTGCGGCCACATACTATTGAATGGACTATCAATAATTGCTGAACGATCGTGACGCTGATCAACCACTATCGATGGGTCAGTGCTTCCATCTACTCCCGCAGACTCGTGACGGAAGTCACCGTTTCGAGCCCGTTTTTCGGCGAATGAGCTGGTATCGACCCACACGGATTACAGCGTTATGGGTGTGACGGGAGCGGTGGTCAGTCCGAATACACACTACGCTGTTCAGTATTACATAACGGGCGACCGATCTTAGCAAACGTGGCTGGACGGCACGATACGCCGGTTGGTGGCGGTCGAAAGGCTGAACCGCTGGCCCTCACTCGGTGTGGCGCGATACTGGACGCCGTTCTCTCATGCACTCAGTGCGCCACCTGATCGATACCCGATCGCTGAAAAAGAACGTCTCGCCTGCGACTCGAGCGGGGGAGCCGATCAGTAGTTGTCGTAGACCGTCTTGCTGATGCTGTAGAAGTCGAGTCCGGCGTCGCCCTGCTCGCGGTAGGTCTCGCTCGAGGAGTCTTTCATGCCGCCGAAGGGCACGTGGAGTTCGAGGCCGGTCGTCTTCTCGTTGATTTTGACGACGCCGGCTTCGATCTCGTCGACGAAGCGGTTGGCTTCGGTGTGGTCGTCCGTGACGACGCTCGCGGAGAGCCCGTAGTCGACATCGTTGGCGACGGCGAGCCCCTCGTCGAAGTCGCTGACGGGGATGACCGCCAGGACCGGTCCGAAGACCTCCTCCTGTGCGAGACGCATTTCGGAGTCGACGTCCGAGAAGACTGCGGGCTCGACGAAGTAGCCCTCGCGGTCGAGTTCGCTGCCGCCGAACTCGAGGGTCGCGCCCTCCTCTTGGGCGATATCGACGTACTCGAGCGTGCTCTCGAGTTCGGATTCGCTGACGTGGGGGCCCATGCCGGGGTCGTCGAGCCCGTGGCCGTGGTCGATCGCCGCGGCTTCGTCGACGACGGCGTCGACGAACTCGTCGTAGACGTCCTCGTGGACGATGGCGCGGGAGGCGGCCGTACACGCCTGCCCGGTCACGCCGAACGCGCCGTCGGCGACGATCTGGGCCGCTTCCTCGACATCGGCCGTGTCGCTGACAAGGGTCGGGTTCTTGCCGCCCATCTCGAGCTGGACGCGCTTGCCGTCCTCGGTCGCGGTGTCGTAGACGGTGTTCCCGACCGCCGTGCTGCCGGTAAAGGAGATAGCGTCGACGTCCTCGTGGCTGGCGATCGTGCCGCCGACCTCGCTGCCGGGACCGGTGACGACGTTGAGCACGCCGTCGGGCAGGCCGGCTTCCTCGAGTGCGCTGGCCATCTCGTGGACGACGCCGGGTGCGAGCGTCGCGGGCTTGATGACGACCGCGTTGCCCGCGGCGAGGGCGGGCGCAATCTTCCAGGCCGGGATGGCGATGGGGTAGTTCCACGGCGTGATCAGGCCCGCGACGCCGAGGGGTTCGGTTTTCGTATAGAGGTTCGTGTCTCGAGCGCTCGAGCTCTTGACCGTGCCGCCGATGTCGCTGGCCTTCGAGCCGTAGTAGTGGAAGATGTCGATCGCGCGCTGTACTTCACCGCCGGCCTCGCTTCGGGTCTTGCCCTCTTCCCGTACGAGGAGTTCGGTCAGCTCGTCCTTTCGCTGATCGAGGAGCGAGCCGGTCTTCGCGAGGATTCGGCCGCGCTCGGGGCCGGGCGTCGAGCCCCACTCGTCGCTGGCTGCACTCGCCGCTTCGATCGCTCGCTCTGTGTCCTCGGCATCGGACTCCGGATAGGTCGCGACGACCTCCCCGGGGTTTGCGGGATCGATCGTTTCGAACGTTTCGCCGGTGTGCGATTCGGTCCACTCGCCGCTCACGTAGTTCAATCGCTGGTCTGCCATACGTGTGTACGTCGTCCCGTTCGCTCATAATTCTTGCCGTTCCGCCCCTTCGACGCGGGTGGCTCAGCCGGGGACGGGACATTTATAGTGGTTTAGGTAGTTGGTGCCTGCATGCGGTATCAGCGCCTATCGACTGGCGACCAGTATAGACTAATCGCTGTCGACGACGGGACAGCGTTCGATCTGACGGCCGTCAAACCGCGGCTGGACAGCTTCGGGGACCTCGCGGCGGCGGCGGATATCGCGGGCGTCGGCGTCGACGAGTTAGCGAGCGAGATCGCGGACGAGGCACCGACGGTCTCTCCCGACTCGCTTTCCGACGGAACGCTGCCAGTCGTGCCCGAGGAGGTCTGGGCAGCGGGTGTCACCTACGAAATCAGCGAGGAGGCCCGAGAGGAAGAGAGCGGGATGCCCGAGATGTACCTGCACGCCTACGAGGCCGATCGGCCGGAAATCTTCTTCAAAGCGACGCCGAGCCGAACGGTCGGGCCGGGCGAGGCCGTCGGGATCCGCGCGGACTCTACGTGGGACGTTCCCGAACCGGAACTCGGAATCGTCCTCTACGACGGCTCGATCGTCGGCTACACGATCGGTAACGATATGAGCAGCCGCGAGATCGAGGGCGAGAACCCACTGTACCTACCCCAGGCGAAGATGTACGAGCGCTGCTGTTCGATCGGTCCCTGTGTCACCTCCGCCGAGGAGATCGGCGATCCCCACGAACTGACGATGTCGATGGAGATCTCCCGCGACGGCGAGGTGCTCTACGACGACGAAACCTCGATCGGCAACATGGCTCGTAGCTGCGAGGAACTGGTCGAACATTGGCGGGATCACGACGTGGTGCCCGAACTCGGCGTCTTGCTAACCGGCACCTCACTCGTGCCCGACGACGGCTTTACCCTCCAGCCCGACGACGAGGTCCGCATCGAAATCGACGAGATCGGCGAACTCTCGAACCCGGTTATCGAAGTCTAATCGATACCGATATCTCGAGGCCCGGCCAGCCGAACCGACCCAGTCGTCGCTCCTCTGTCCAAATTCGGTCCGCGTCCCGCTCTCAGTCGGGTGGCGCAGTTACTCGAGGCCTGGGCCGACGGCTCGATGGGTCCGTGCTCGGGGAGAACGGGAGCGCGGCTGGCGAAATCGGGGTGGGAATCGCCGACCGAACCGACTGTGAGTAGGGCTCGAGACGACGATTGGAAGCGTTACTCCCGCAACCGTCCGCTGTGGAGCTTTAACCGATTTTATTAGGGTTGTTATTTCGCTACACGAGTTTGGAATCATTAAAAACTATAAAATATAACGGTTATCTATACCGGACTGTGATGCTCAATAGCACTGTATTGCAGTTGGGTGGGCAAGCACCCCTCGTCTCGCTTGTCGCAGGTATCGTCGCAATCATCCTATTGCTCGTCGTGTTCGACTTGCCGGCGTTTGTCTCGCTCGTTATCGCGGGATTTACCGTCGGGATCGTCGCACCGGAGGTCGCCTTCGCCAGCGTTCCCGGCGAGTTCGCGACGGCGTTCGGTAACAACATGGCCGGGATCGGTATTCCGATCCTGATGGCCGCGATCATCGGCAAAGCGATGGTCGAAAGCGGCGCTGCGAACCGAATCGTCCGCGGGTTCACGAGCGTGTTCGGCGACGAGAACACGGAACTCTCGCTGTTCACTAGCAGTTTCGTGATGTCGATTCCCGTGTTCTTCGACAACGTCTTTTACCTGCTCGCGCCGCTCGCGCGGTCCGCTCGAGCGCGTGTCGGGAAAAACTACACGCTGTACATCGTCGCGGTCGGTGCGGCCGGCGTCGTCACGCACGGGTTCGTGCCGCCGACGCCCGGTCCGCTGCTCGCCGTCGAGGAGTTCGATGCCAACCTCGGGAGCACGATCATGATCGGCGTGCTCGTCGGCATGCCGACCGCGATCGTGTCGGGGCTGGGATACGGCTACTGGATCAACCGCCGCCTCGATATTCCGCTCCGCGATTCGATGGGTACGACCGTCGAGGAACTCGAGGCCCAAAACGAAGTTTCGACGAGTTCGCTGCCGAATATGTTCGAGGCGCTGCTGCCGATCCTGCTTGCCGTGCTCCTCGTGACCGCGGATACGACGGCACAGACGCTCGTCGGTGAGAACGCACCCATCACGGACATAACCGGCTTCTTCGGCGACCCGAACCTCGCGCTCACGGCGGCCGCCCTGGCCGCGGCGCTGACCTACTACCGCATGAGCGACCTCGGCAGTGACGCGTTCTCCGACGAACTCACGGAGGCACTGAAAAGCGGCGGGAACATTGCCGCGATCACCGCGGCCGGTGGCGCGTTCGGTGCGATGTTGCAGGCGGCCGGTGCCGGGATGTACATCGCCGACAGCCTCGAAGGGATCGGCCTCGGACTGCTCGTGACGGCGTGGGTGATCGCCGCCGGCGTCCGCGTCGTCCAAGGGTCGGCGACGGTCGCGATCGTCACCACCGCGGGGATCATGGCCCCGCTCGCGAGCGGCCTCGACGTCAACGTCGCCTACCTCGTCATGGCCATCGGCGCTGGCGCGTCGTTCTGTTCGTGGTACAACGACTCCGGCTTCTGGATCGTCAAGGAAATCGGCGGACTCACGCAGGCAGAGACGCTCAAGACGTGGACGGTCGCGACGACTCTCATCGGGCTCACGGGCCTGCTCAGCACGCTCATCTTCTCGACGATCCTCCCGCTCGCCTGAGTCGTCTCGTCGCGTTCGAAACGTAGTTGTCCCGCAGTCACACTCCTTTTTCGACCCGTCCTCGAAAACGCTGATTCGCCTACGGGAGGACGCCGTCGGCCGTCCCGGTAAACGCCAGTCGACGGTTCTTCACCGCCGCTCCGCTCTCGGCGTCGAAGAGATGGATCGCCGCTTCGGGGAACTCGACGGTGACTCGATCGCCGTCGCTGACAGAGGGAACACCCTCGGTCGTCGCGATGAACTCCTCGTCTGCCGTCGCGCCGGCGAGTCCGGGCGCACCGCTTGCTGTGATCTCCGTAATATATGTCTATCTATCGATTCTTCCCACCTAATTATCATTGTCAACAATGGGAGCCCATGCTACCACTGGAATATAAAACTGCGTATCTCCCATGGTTATCTGAGGTCACTACTCGTCGTCTCGACGGTCCGAGCGCAGCAACAGCGCTCTCTCGTGTACAGGCCCAGCCCGTCGGCTGGTAGAACAGTAATCGGTGCGAAGGCGAGTAGTGGGACAGACCCTCGCACTCGTCGTTGACGGCCGATTCAGTTTCGGCTCGTGACGCAGACGACCCGCTCGAGGTCACGCCTCGTCAACCGACGCAACGCTCCGACTTGCGAGCACGGAAGCGCTGGCTTCATCGAACGACTCGGACTTTGCTCGGTAAGTTCGACTCCGGCTTACGCCTCGTCAAACATCTCGGCACCGTCTGCCAAATGCTCCTCGACGGCGTCGAGGTCGAGCGTGATCCCGAGGCCCGGCTTCTCCGGCACTTCGGCGTACCCGTCCTCGATGATGTCCTCCTCGACGAGGTCCGACCACCAGCCGAGTTCGTAGGAGTGGTACTCGACGGCGAGCGAGTTCGAAATGGACGCACCGACGTGGATGCTGGCCATCGTGCCGATCGGCGAGGAGACGTTGTGCATCGCGACCGGGACGTAGTACATATCCGCGAGGTCGGCGATCTTCCGCGTCTCGCGCATGCCGCCGACGCGGGGCACGTCGGGCGCGACGATGTCGACGGCCTGTTCCTCGAACAGGCGGCGGTTGCCGTGGTTCCGGTAGACGTTCTCGCCGACCGTAATCGGCGTCGAGGTCCGCTTG
Source organism: Natrinema versiforme JCM 10478 (assembly GCF_000337195.1). Taxonomy (GTDB): domain Archaea; phylum Halobacteriota; class Halobacteria; order Halobacteriales; family Natrialbaceae; genus Natrinema; species Natrinema versiforme. The sequence goes on from NZ_AOID01000056.1 coordinate 8,148, forward strand.
GTGACCTCCGCCTGGACGTCGTGGTTCTCCGGCGGGATCGGGTCCTCGAGCCACCACACGTCGTACTCCTCTAAGCGATCCGCGAGGCGGTGTGCGCTGCCGGAACTGAACGACCAGTGGCAGTCGAAGGCAACATCGGCGCGGTCGCCGACGCGCTCGGTGACCTTCTCGACGATTTCGGCCTTGTGTTCGATCTCGGGGCCGCGCAGGTGGCGGTTCGCGCGGTCTTTCTCGTGGCCAGAGGGAACGTCGAGGTCGAACTTCAGGGCGTCGTAGCCGAGATCGTCGACGACGCGTTCGGCCTCGTCGGCGCAGGCGTCGGGATCTGCTTCGTCCTCGGTGTGGCAGTCACAGTACATCCGCATCTCGTCGCGGTACTTGCCACCGATGAGCTGGTAGGCCGGCACGTCGAGGATCTTCCCGGCGACATCGTGCAGTGCGAGTTCGATGCCCGAAATCGCGGAGATCGCTTTCCCGGCGATCGACCCCTCGCCGGAGAGCTTCTGGACGAGGTGTTCGTAGAGACGGTCGATATCGAGCGGGTTCTCGCCCTCGAGGAACGGGGCCATCCGCTCGATGATCTCACGTTCGCCGGCACCCCAGTAGGATTCGCCGTTGCCGACGAGGCCAGCGTCGGTGTAGACTCGGACCAGCGTCCACGGATAGTTCCCGTCGACGATGGTCGTTTGTACGTCCGTGATCTCGACATCGCGCGGCCCGCGTGAGTTGGAAACGCCCATCGTCTCCGCGGAGAGGTCCCGCATCGTATACTCTGCGTTCGGGTCGGATAGCTGTCTGTAATCCATCGACAGTCATGAATTACGGTAGGCACTACTAAATCTTCCGTCTGCAACGGTCGCCGGCCGAGAAAAATATCGGCGAGCTAGTTAGTTTCGCAGGGCAGACACGTCGAAGACCGGTTTGCAGGTCCCGCCCTCGATGAAGGTCTCGAACGCTTCGTCGGCCTCGAGCAGGCTGAATCGATCGTCGATGAACGTCTCGGCATCGACGTCGCCCGTGTCTATCAGGCGCAGCGCGTTCTCGAAGTCCTCGTACTTCGACGCGTAGGAACACTGCAGGTCGATCTCCGAGCGGACGAGCGGCGAGTAGGGCATCGATGTCTCGCCGGTCTGTCCGATGAGGACGATCTGGCCGCCCTTCCGGACCTCGTCGACGGCCGACGGCAGCCCCGACGGGTGTCCCGTCGTGTCGAAGACGACATCGTAGCCGATGCCATCAGTCAGTTCGTCCCGGACGGCGTCGAGGTCGTCGTCGGCCACGTTGACCGTCTCGAACCCGAGTTCTTCGGCGAGCGGGAGGCGGTAGTCGGCGTCCTGGCCGACGCCGCTGACGACGACTTCACCGCCCTGTGCGCGGGCAACCTGGGCGGTGAGGAGGCCGATCGGACCGGGTCCCTCGACGAGGACTCGCGTGCCGGCGCGCACGCGAGAGTTCTGGATGACGGCGCGGGTAGCGATGCTGGTCGGTTCGACCATCGCCGCGTGTTGCTGTTCGACGCCGTCGGGGACGGCGTGGAGCGCGTCTTCGGGGACGGCGACGTAGGGCTCGTAGGCACCGTCGTGGTCGACGCCCGTGATGACCGAATTCTGGCAGACGTTCGATTCGCCGATCTCGCACTGGTAGCAGTCGCCACAGCCGCGGATCGGACGCTCGACCACCCGATCGCCGACCGCGAACTTCGTCACGGCGTCGCCGACTTCGACGACGCGACCCGAGTACTCGTGGCCGATGACGGTCGGCAACTCCATCCGCTCGAACGCCGACTCGAACTCGTAGATCCCCGCATCGCTCCCACAGAGACCCGCGTAGTCGACTTCGATCAGCGCCTCGTCCGGTTCGGGTTCGGGCCGCTCGCGATCGACGAGTTCCATGGCTCCCTGGCTGCGACTGGTTTTGGCTAATCCGCGCATGATACCGTCTCGTTCGTCCGCAGTTATAATTCTGCGGGATTCCTCATCGGCTGATCGCTCTCGCTCGAGAGGGCAAACATAATGAGGGCGGACGGTCTCGCTTGCGGTATGGTCGAGTACCAACATAGCCCGGTGACCGTCAGTGGCAAACGAGCCGTCGTCATCGGCGGAACAAGCGGGATCGGACAGGCAATCGCCCTCGGTTTCGCCGAGGAGGGTGCCGACGTTATCGCGACGAGCCGCAGCGAGGAGAAAGTCGACGAAACCGCAACCGAAATCGAAGCTCGAGGGGTCGAGACGGCGCGGATCACCTGCGACGTCACCGAACCGGACTCGCTCGAGGCCGTCCGCGAAACGGCGGTCGAGGAACTCGGCGGCATCGACGTCGTCGTCGCGTCGCAGGGGGCGATCTCCCGGGCCTCGGTCCAGGACATCACCGACGAGGAGTGGGACTTCGTCACCGACGTTGCACTCGACGGCGTCCGCCGCGTGACCCAGGCCTTCGCCCCGGCGATGGACGAAGGCGGGTCGATCATCAACATCTCCTCGCTGACAGCACAGCTCTCGATGGCGAACCTGCCGGCGTACACGGCCGCCAAAGGCGGCGTCGAAGCCTTCACGCGCGCTGCCTCGAAGGAACTCGCGCCCGATATCAGGGTCAACGCGATCGCGCCCGGCTTCGTCATCACGCCCCAGAACGCGGACACGTACGCCGAGGGAACCGAGAAACGCGAGCGCATCGACGAGCGAACGCCGATCGGCCGGGTTGCCGAGCGCGAGGAGATCGTCGGCCCGGCGATCTTCCTCGCCAGCGACGCCGCCTCGTTCGTGACCGGCGAGGTCGTCACCGTCGACGGCGGCTTCTCGGACAGCGCGTTCTGACCGGCGGCCTCGGAGCGGTTCGATATCGTCCACGCATATCCGTTGTCGGGACACGTCGCCACTCTCGTCGATCGCGGGACCCTCGAGAGCGCGGCGGTAGACAGCGTAGCCGCATGACATCGACCGCCACACTCCGTTCGCCATTGCTGAACAATGGTTTGTGTGGGACGGTGACGAGGCGGTCGTAGCGACCGGTCAGGAGTACGTGAGGTTCAGTTCGATGACGTTCGCCGCGCTCTTGAGGAGTTCTGGGAGGTCGGACTCGAGTCGTTCCCCTTTCATCCGGCTCGTCGGCCCGGCGACGCTGAGCGCCCCAATCGGTCGGTCCTCGAGGTCCAGAATCGGTACGGCGGCACAGCAGAGGCCGCCGATACGCTCCTCGCGATCGAATGCCACGCCGCGGTCGCGGATCTCCGCGAGTTCGTCTTTGAGTTCCCCGCGATCGGTGATCGAGTGTTCGGTGTCGGCCGACATCCCGTGATTATCGATGATTTCGTCGACGCGGTTCTCGGGTAGGTACGCGAGAATCGCCTTCCCGAGGCCCGTGTTGTGCAACGCGACGCGGTGGCCGGTCCCCGCGGCGACGTTGACGGCTTGGTCGCCGCGAACCCGGCACACGTAGACGCCTTGCCCGTGTTCCTCGACGAGCAGATTGACGAGTTCGTCCGTCTCCTCGGCGATCGACTCCATCTCGGGTCGGGCCGTCTCGTAGAGGTCGTCGCGCTCGCGGACGTACCGACCGAGATCGAGAAACCGGAGCCCGAGGTGGTACGTTCCGTCTTCCTTGACGACGTACTCCTCCTGCTCGAGCGTGCTGAGATAGTTGTAAACGCTACTTTTCGGGAGATCGAGTTCGTTCGAGAGTTCGGTCACGCCGGCCCCGTCGAGCCGACGCAGCGTCTGGAGAATGTCAAACGTCGTCACAACCGACTTGACCGGATTGTTCGCTCGCTTGCCCATACAACGGCTAGTAGACGTTTCCTATAAATATCTATGTGTTCATCATTCCCGAACGGCGGGTCGTATGTACAAACCGCACTTTCGGATCACCGCCTGCTGGTCGCCGTCCGAGATTCGATATTTGCCCCATTGGGACACCGCAACCGTCCCCGTCCGATTCGAAGGGCGTTCAGCTATAGAGAACACCTGTTCTGATATAGGGTGTTGCACTAGTGACCATCATCCGAATCGGTCTCGAGCGTTGTGTCCTCGGGTTCTCTCGTCCCCTCCCTCATCGAATTTCGAGAGAACCAGTGTAAAAACGGCCTCGAGAAGGGGATCACGTGGGGCACTGTAACAGAATCGTGCCATCCAATTGTTTTTCATTACATAACGCTCGTTTGTTCCTGACGGGTAGTCGTATCGAGTTCGGCGTCCGTCTCTCCGTCGTGGCCGAACGCGGGACGGAACCGCTGATGAGTGGGTCGTGTCCGATACGGACACGGCTTCCATGCGACCATCGGTTCGTACCGAATTGAGCAGTGCATTACCGCAAACTGATTACAAACCTATGGGCGTAATACCTTTATCGGCATCGTGATTCGCCGTTGATCGATTCGTGTCGGAGCATAGTCGCACCTAGAATCATATCCTTGCATATAGTATATTGATACCGATATTTGTGGTATATTGCTATGGTATATGATGTGAATTACTGTTCAGATGTATCTTTATTCCGATAAAGACATAGAATATACCTCTATTTCTGTTCTATAATCCTCTATACGTCCACTATATATCTTGTTTGAACCCGAGAAGGTGTATCAAATACCATATTGTTGTCTGAAACACTCCATGTTCTGTTACTACATGTAGTCGTAAACAACACGATACACTCACCACCGTTGGACGCACCAATTTCGGCCATCGTAGCCGGCAAGCGCAATTGGTGGCCGACAGGTGGTGAACGATCGGCGACTCGAGCCGTGAACGGTGCGTTGAAGTCCGCGCGTTCGAAATTGCGTTTCAGTATGGACGACTCGGAGGGGCGGCAGCGGCCATGAGCGAGGGGTCGACGGCGGAAAGCGACTATACGTCCGGCGAGATTCGGACAATCGCGCTCGCGGTCATCTCGGGGATCTTCTTCGGTGGCGTCGCGACCGGCGTCGCGTTCCCGACCCTGCCGTTGCTCGACGAGAAACTCGTCATCTCCGCGGTCATGCTGAGCGTCATTCTCTCGGCGAACCGCATCGCGCGGCTGGTCATGAACACGCCGGCCGGGTCGATCATTGACCGCGTCGGCGCGCGGACCCCGATGATTTTCGGGCTCTTCACCCAAGCGCTCGCGCCCTTCGGCTACATCGCCGGCCTGAACGCACCGCCGACTGTCATCGGCTCGCTCCCGCTATTCGGCGAGGTGTCGCTGCCGGGGCTGATCTTCGTCCTCTCGAGGCTCTTCTGGGGGATCGGCAGCGCCTTCGTCTTCATCGGCGCGTTCGCGACGATCACCCACGTCACTACCGCGGCGAATCGGGGCCGATGGGTCGGCTACATGCGCGGCGGCCAGTCGCTCGGGTTCCCGACCGGGCTCATCGTCGGCGGCGTCCTGACCGACATCGCCAGCATGCGGATCGCGTTTTTCGCCGCGGGCGTGCTCGCACTGCTCGCCGGCACGATCGCCACGCTCGTCCTCCCGGACGTCCACAGCGGCGCGGAGACCCAGTCCGCGAGCCTCCGCGAACTCCCGTCGCTGCTTGCCGGCCGCCCCGTCGTCCTCCTAATTGGGTTCGGCAACTTCACCGTCCAGTTCCTCTGGGGCGGCGTCATCCTCTCGACGCTCGCCCGCTACGCGAACGTCTACGACCTCGAGATCGCCCTCCTCAGCGCGGCGGGGGTAAGCGGCGTCGTCATGGCACTCGGCGTCCTCACCTCGGGGGCGACGACGCTCGGCACGAGCTGGATCTCGGACCGGATGAGCGATCGCACGCTGTTGACGATCCCGGCGTTTCTGTCGATGGGCGCGGGATTCCTGCTCATCGGCTACGTCCCCACGATCGAAGCGTTGCTCGCGGCGATCGCCCTCATCGGCGGCGGGATGGGCGTCGCAGCCCCCGCGCTGATGGCGATTTTGGGCGATGTCACCCCCGGCGACGAACTCGGGCGGATGGGCGGGGTCTACAACGTGATGGGCGATATCGGCCTCAGCCTCGGCCCGCTCGTCGCGATCCCGGCCGTCGACGGCTGGTTCGGCTACCAGTGGACGTACGTGCTCTGTGCCGCGCTCGTGGCGAGCTGCCTGCTGGTCGTCTCGCTCCCGTTGCTGCGCGATCCCGAAGTTACGACCGCCGCGGTGAAGGCCGATTGAGCATGTTCCAGACTCCGTCGTGGCGATCGGTATGTACTGTTGGCGGATACGTTGCTAAACATTTGTTTTCTTATAACAGGCGAATATAGTCTTAGTTTAAACAGATCTGCTAGGTGACAGTGGCGTGTGCATAGTAGATCGGTTCTTCGCGATTCCCAAGTCCCAAGCACAGTTCTATGGTGTTCTGAGGTTTGAAATCGCAATTAATGGGCGAGAAGTGATCACCGAACGACGTTTCGACCCCCGCCGCGATCCGAAACTACTGAAGACCGGAAAAGATGCTCTGATGGACCAAGACATATGGAAAACTTCATATTTACTGTTTTTGACCCCACACCTTAATAGACGTATATGTCTAATATGGATCTATTATTGGAAGCTGCCATATGCTCTGCAACCAGGGATAGCAGTACATCGATATCGAATCCGGCCAGAGACGACCCACACGAGTCGTGCTATAGACCGACCCGACCGTCCAACTCGGACATAATCGCCTTCTGACTCATTTCCGATTCGTTGTTTCCGCACTCACTGTATCCTTCGTATTCAGTCCGAGAGCGGTCCGTTTCCGACAATTGGCTACCGAGACAACAGTAGAAAACTTACGGTCGATTTATGATAAATCGACTTCGGTTCGGCCACACTTTTATACTCGTTGCTACAACTCTTCAACCATGAAAGCAGCCGTCATCGAGGAACACGGGGAACCACTCGCGGTCAAAGACGTCGACTACCCGGACCCGGCTCCGGATCAGGTCATCGTCGAAACCGAAGCGTGCGGGGTCTGTCGCAGCGACTGGCACGCCTGGCAGGGTGACTGGAACTGGATCGGTGCCGGCGTTCCGGAAGGCCAGATCCTCGGCCACGAGCCCGCGGGCATCGTCTCGGCCGTCGGGGATGACGTCGAAACGCTCGAGGAGGGCGACCGCGTGGCGGTGCCGTTCCACCTCGGCGACGGGACCTGTACGCACTGCCGCGAGGGGCGAGCGAACAACTGCGAGACCGTCATCCCGCTCGGTCTGTCGGAGTACGCACCGGGGGCGTTCGCGGAGGCCTTCCCCGTCCGGGAAGCCGACTTCAACTGCGTGAAACTCCCCGACGAGGTCGACTTCACCGAGATGGCCGGGCTGGGCTGTCGGTTCATGACGGCCTACCACGCGCTGGCCGACCGTGCGAACCTCCGACCCGGCGACTGGGTCGCCGTCCACGGCTGCGGCGGTGTCGGCCTCTCGGCGATCCACATCGCGCAGGCGCTGGGCGCACACCCGATCGCGATCGACGTCCTCGACAGCAAACTCGAGCGAGCCGAGGAACTCGGTGCCGTCGAGACGATCAACAGCACCGAGGTCGACAGCGCCCCGGCGGCAGTCCAAGAGCTCACCGGCGACGGTGCCGACGTCTCGATCGACGCGCTCGGGATCGCCGAGACCTGCCAGAACTCGGTCAACAGCCTCGGCACCCGCGGCAGCCACGTGCAGGTCGGGTTGACGACCGGCGAGGAAGAGGGCCAGATCGACCTCCCCGTCGACGTGATGACGATGCAGGAGATCGACTTCCACGGCTCCTTCGGCATGCCGCTGGTCCGCTACGAGGAACTGTTCAACCTGATCGCACAGGGTACCCTCGAGCCGAGCAAGATCATCGGCGAGACGCTGTCGCTCGAGGAGGCACCGGAGACGCTGGCCTCGATGGACGACTACGAGACGGTCGGCATTCCGGTCATCACGGAGTTCTGAGCGGGCTTCGGGGTTCGAAACCGTACGATCGCCATCAACCGCGCTGTTTTCCGACGCGAGCCACCGGCTGTCAGGTGTGAGTACATCGAGAACCTGCGAGCCGTCGCTTTCGGTTCGATCGTGAAACCCGGGCGGGGCGGGAACCGCCCTGGGCGTGAGAGACATGAGCGTACTCGAAGTGGGGGCGAGACCACGTCCGAGCGATCCGGGCATGAACGCACGCAATCGGCTGGTCAGCGCGTCGTATCGGCCGAGCGTGTACCCGGCGGGGTCGTTCCTCCCCGCATGGTGGCCAACGTGCGGTCCGGGTATTGTTATGCGGGCGTTTGGGGAGCCGTAGCCAACTCGGTCCGCTTACAGGCACCGTCTAACTCGGTCGTATCCCCGTTCTACGGGCCGATCTCTCGCGTGTGCCGACTCGCGGTCAGGCGAGTGTCCGCTCGACGTACTCGAGAATGTTCTCCGATTCCGCCATCGTCACGCCGTGGCTCTCGTCGATGAGCACGGGAACGGCCCGCTGTCCCGAGACTCGCTTGACCTCGTCTCGGCCGGAGTGAAGCGCCGGGACCTCCTCGCGCTCGTAGTCGATCCCCGCCTCTTCGAGGCGGTCGGTGACGGCCTCGCAGTACGGACAGCCCTCGAGGACGTACATCGTGATGTCGCTTGCCATACGGGGGAGTTCCCGGCGCGGACGGAAAGGGTTAGCGGCGGGTCGCCTCGATGGGCCGGAAACGACCGTCGGCGATCCGCCAGCGGTGATGCTTGCCTGCGACGACTCCAGATGGATACCACTGGGAATCGTGGCGGACGGTATGAGCGGCGGCGCGACGCCACGTCCGCTTCGGCTCGGTATCGTCGGTCTGGGGTACATCGGAACCACCGTCGGCGGCCAGTTCCACCGCCATCCGGACGCGACCGTCCGGGCGATCTGCGATCTCGATTCGGATCGCCTCGAGCGGGTTGGCCGGGAGTTCGACGTGCCCGACGACCGCCGGTACGCCGAGTACGCGGCGATGCTCGAGGACGGAGCCATCGACGCGGTCCTCGTCGGGACGCCCCACACGCTGCACTACGAGCAGGTCGTCGCCGCCCTCGAGCGGGACTGTCACGTCTATTGTGACAAGCCACTGACGACCGACCTCGAGCGGGCGCGCGACCTCGCGAATCGGGCCGAACGGAGCGATCGGACCGTCATGGTCGGCTATCAGCGTCACCTCCAGACGGCGTTCCGAACGGCCCGTGACCGGTTCGCCGACCGCGACCCGACGTGGCTGACCGCCTCGATCACGCAGGGCTGGATCGACGACTCGCGGGGCACGTGGCGACTCGATCCCGACCTGTCCGGCGGGGGCTTCCTGTACGATACGGGCAGTCACGTCCTCGACGGCGTCCTCTGGACGACCGGCCTCGAGCCCGAGTCCGTCGCCGCGAGCATGGACTTCCACGACGACGAACAGCGGGTCGACCGCCGCGCCCACCTCGACGTCGCGTTCGCGAACGGGGCGACCGGGACGTTTTCCTTCCACGGCGACGCGCCGTCGGTCCGCGAGCACGTCCACCTCTGGGACGACGAGGGCGCGGTCTACCTCGAGGGCACGCAGTGGGGCTCCCGGGACGTCCGCGTGATCGATTCCGACGCCGGCGAATACGTGCCGTACATCGACCCTCGAAACGAACAGTCTCGTGCCGCAGCCTTCCTCGAAAGCGTCGACGAGGGGGCCGACCCGCCAGCGACGGTCCGGGACGCGCTTCGAGTGACGGCGCTGACCGAGGCGGCGTACGACGCGGCGCGAACCGGTGATCGGATCCCGGTCGACCGCTGAGAGTCGCCTCGAGAACTGGCGATCGACCGCCGAGCTTCGTCGCTCAGAGCGGGCGAGGATGTCCCGATTTCTGTCGGTCGATCCGGGTCGAAAGACGGCCACAATGGTGGCTGTTACTAGCGACGTTTCAGGAGGAAAGACGGTTTTTCGTCGGGCCAACCACTGCATAAACTCCGCGTTCTGACACCGGTGCAGTCTTGCGATTATGGGGTAATTACCCGCGGCCGACCGTCTTCGAACGGCAGCGAGCGTCGACCGGGGGCACCCCGTTGGCCCGAGACGAGTGCCGTGGCGGTAAGGGCGTTATAGTCGCGTTCCCCTTTCGGTTACAAGCCGGATAACTACAACCGGTCGTGGCTATCGAACGGGTATGATCACCTGCACTAACTGCGAGACCGCCCAGTTCCTGCAGATCACGCAGAGTCGCGTCTACTTCGAGGACGGCGAGATGATCAACGAGATCTCCGAGACCTACGAGTGTACCCTCTGTGGCGGGACGGGCCAGTACGTCTACGACGACGACAGCGACGAGGAGACCGTCACCGGCGACGTCGAACACACGACCGAGCGCCCGAAGTACGCCTGACCGCCGGCCTCGAGCAGGACCCAGCCAGTCCGACGGCCACCGCTCCGATCAACGGCCGTTTCTCGCGTCTCGCAGGCTCCGGACTCGCCGCCTCGAGTCGCTCCGCTCATTTCGCCGCGTCGTTGCCGTCTCGATTCTCTCCGTCCTCGTGAGAACTGCCGACGCCGAGTTCGGTCATCCCCTCGAGTGCTGAGTCCGGCTCGGGCTCGTCGTACTGGCGGCGGCTGACGGCCGCGCGCCGGCGCTCGGCGTCCCACTCCTCGAAGAGGCCGTACTCGGTCATCGTTTCCATCCCGGCGATGGCCGCCGTGAGCTTGATGCCGACGAGCGGAATCTCCGCGACGGAGACGATCACGTCCGCGCGGAGGATCGCGCCGTCCCTGAGCAACACGTCGAGCACGTCGACGAGCGCGTCGTCGTCCTTTCGCGGTCTCATGGCTGTGGGTTCGCGCTGTCCCTCGCGGTCGGGGTCCCGCCGTCGTCACCGCCGCCCAGTTCCGGCGCGAACGTGTACGGCGGCCACGGCCCGGTGAACCTGACCTCGAGGCCCTCGTTTGCGGCCACGTCGTCGAGTATCGAGCCGATCGCGCCCTCGTCGTCCTCGTGGGCCAGCAGCGTCAGGCGACAGAGCGTCTCGCCGCCGTCGTCGTCGCTCGAGTCGTCCGTTCCCGTGCTATCCGTCACGTCGTCGGACAGTTTCGCGCTCGGCGAGCGCTCGAGGGTGTGGACCTCCCGCGCTTCGGCGGCCAGCCGCTCCTCGACATCGGCGGTCAGCGACTCCCGTCGTGCCGCCCGGAGTTCCGTGAGCCGCTGGTCGAACTTCTTCTCGAGCAGGAACGCGGTTCCCTCCCTGGAGTCGCCGATCTGGTCGTCGAGTTCGCGCAGCCGTTCGTCGCGCTCGATCAGCGACTCGTCGCTGATGGGGTCGATCTCGACGACCTCGACGCGGTACTCCCAGTGGCCGGCGAGCCCGTCGAGGGCCTGCTCGAGGGTGTCCGATTCCTCGCGGAGCCACTCGCGGACGCGGTCGTCGTCGCCCCGGAGGATCGTGTCGAACTGGAAAGGAATCGGGGTCCCGAAGGCCTGTCCGGCCTCGTCGACGACCGTCTGGTGGCGGACGAGCCACCGCCTGACCTGTGCGAGGTTCGCCGAGTCGTAGATGCCGTCGCAGGCGTGGACGACGGCACCGATGCCGTCCTCGACGACGACCGAGACGGACTCGCCGTCGACGCCGGTCGTCTCGAGAGCCGCCTCCTCGTCGGTCCGAACGATGCAGTAGAGATATCGGCCCTCGTCGATCGACGGCGGCTCGGCCGACTCGCCCGCTTCGGGATTCTCGAGGCCCCGTTGTTCGGAGTCCGCAGCGGGGCCGCCGGAGCCGTCGCGGCTCATTCGTCCTCACCTCCGAAGACGGAGTAGCCGGGTTTGCGCATGGCCGTCGGCTCGCCTTGGAGCTGCTCGATCGCGTCGTTGACCAACCCGTCCAGGTCGCCGCGGAGGTCGTCGACGCCGTCCTCGATCCCCTCGTCTTCCTTGAGCTGGTCGATCTCGGCCTCGATCGTCGCGAGCTGTTCGCCGAGGCGTTCGATCTCCTCGTCCGAGAGGTTCCCCGACTCCATGCGGCGGACCGCCTCGCGCTCGAGGGCTTCGATCAGGAGTTCGACGACGGTGATCACGAGGGTGACGAGCCCCTGCCGCGCGTCTTCGCCGTCGCCGACGTCGATCGTGCTCACGACTCCTCGCCCTCCGTCTCGGCTTCCGCGGCGGCCTCGTTCGCTTCGGCGTTGCCGTCGTCGGGTTCTCCCTCGTCGTCGCTCGAGGCCGCACTCGAATCGTCGCTCGCGTTCGCGTCCGATTCCGAATCGTCACTGAGCAGGTCGAAGCCGCCGCTGGTGGGCCGGTCGGGATTCGGTCTGGCACCGAGGCGTTCGCTCACCAGTTCCTCGTCGCCGACGGCCAGGTCGCTCTCGCCCGACTCGCCGTCCCCGCCGTCGGTTCCAGTGCTATCGGCGCTGTCGGGACTCGATTCGGTCGCCGCGTCGTCTTCCGCGGTCACGTTGACGCCGCGGGTCGGGTCGATCACCGGGTTCGGTCGGTCCGCCTCCGCGAGTTCGGGCTCGTCGACCGCTTCGGCGACCCGCCGCATGTCCGTCCCTTCCGGGAACTCGAGGCCGTACTTCGCCGCGGTCTCGAAGGAGGCGATCGCGGCGCGCAGTTGCACGCCGAGCAGTTGGGTGTCGCCGATCGAGACGGCGATGTCGGCGTTGATGACGATCCCCTTGTCGAGCAGCATCTCGACGACTTCCGCGAGGTCTGCCTTCTGCCGGCTGGGCTGAAAGTCATCCGGCACTGCGATCACCTCCGCGGGGGACCAGCCGCTGGTTGCTCGTCCGTGTCGCACAGCCGTTCTGTCGTCCTGTTTGTGTGTCAGTCATCGTTGTTCCTCCGCTGTCGTTCCCGCTCGATCTCGAACCGACGGCCGTAGATCCGCTTCCGGGTCGGTGCCGTCGAGAGTTTGACCTCCTGTGGGACCGTCGAGTACCGGGCACCGCCGCCGAGGTCATTCCGCTCGGTCGGGATCGTCGCCGCCGCCGTCGGGTTCCGCGAGTTCGTGCTCGTGTCCTGCCGACGCATCTTCTCGCGGTTGAACTCGTAGAGCTTCTCGAACTCCTCGTGGGTCTCGAGCAGCGCCGAGCGGAAGGCGTCGATCCCTTCCATCGCCTGCTGCTGGATCGCCACCTGATAGGCCTCCGGGTCCTCCGCAACGTCGATGTCGCCCAGCGCTTCCTTCGCCGCGGAGCCGGCGTCCATCCCCGTATCGAGAACGCCGTCCTCGTCGTCGCCGAGCAGTCCGTCGCCGTCACCGTCGTCGCCGGTCGCGATGTCCGACACCGCGTCCTCGACCATCCCGGCGTCGTCGCCGTCCCCGAGGTCGTCCGCGGCGTCGTCGAGTTCGCGTTTCGCCTGCCACACGTCGGTCAGGTCCGCGGCGTTCCACGCGTTCAGCAGATCGATCGCGTCGAACAGCTCCGTGAAGTCGACGAGGTCGGTCACGCCGTGGTCGTCGTCGGCCAATACGTCGGGGACCTCGCCGAGTTCGATCGCGTCGAGGAGTTCGTCGCCGTCGATCGCCTCGGGCAACTCGCTCAGATCCATCGCCTCGAGCAGGTCATCGACCTCCTCGGCGACCCGCACGAGCGTGTCGAGGTCGCCGACGACCGTCTCGAGGGCGTCGTCGTCGAGGTCGTCGATCGCGTCGCTCTCGCCGAGGGTCTCCTCGAGCCGGCCGAGGCTCTCGGTCGCGTCCTCGAGCAGCGCGTCGAACGAGTCGCCGGCCTCGGCGTCGCTCATCCGTCGTCCTCCGTCTCGCCCGAGGGGTCGGTTTCCGACCGCTCCGGCCGTATCTGGACGGTGAGCACGCCGTTCTTGAGTACCGCTTCTGCTGTTGTCTCCCGCCATGGGACATCGACGCGGTCGAGTTCGCTCCCCTCGACGGCGATGACGAGCGTCGAGTCGTCGAAGCCGACCGTCACGTCGTCCGGGTCCGCGCCGGCGACATCGGCGGTGACGAGCAGTTCGTCCTCGTGAGTCCGGGTCGCAACGTGGTGGTCACTCGAGGGGCTCGAGGAACGAACGCGGCGCTTTCGCGATCGGTGGCTGTCGCCGTCGCCGTGGTCGTCGCCGCTCCGACCGGGGTTTCGATCGCCGGAGCGGTCGTCGAACGGGGCCCGATCGAGCGGCGACTCGCCCGAGAGGTCGTCGGCGGATCGGATCGAGATGTCGTAATCGAAGACCGCCCGATCGCCCCGCCGTCGTCCCGAGGTCGAGGCCGGGCCGCTCTCGAGCGATTCCAGCGCGGACAGCAGGCTAGAGAGCCAGTGGTCGCTCTCGTAGTCGCGGTCGTCGGCCGATTCGTCGCGGTCGTCGTCGGGGGTACTGTCGCTCATTTATCGTTTCACCTCTACGCGGCCGCTCGAGAGCTGCTCGTGGGCGTCGCGGGCGGTCTCGAGTTCCGCCTCGAGTTCTTCCTTGCGGCGTCGATACTCCTCCTCGGGGCGCTCGCCGAGTTCGTACAGCAGTTGGTTCTCCTTGAGCTCGTCCTCGAGGGCCTCCACGTCGTACAGCTCGTCGAGCGCGATCGAGTGGAGGGCGTCGACGATGCCCACGAACGGTCGGAACAGGAGGTCGTCGAGGACGAACATGGTTATTGCTTGGCTCCGATTTTCACGTCGACGAAGCTGTACGGCGCGAACGGCCCGGTGTACTGGACCATGAGTTCGTCGTGGTCGTCCTCGAACGCGGCGACCGCCTCGTCGAACGTCTCGCGCTCCGCTTCGTCGACGAGATACGAGCGGTTGAGGACGAGCCGGTCGCTGAACAGGTCGTTCGCGACGGACTGTGCGGCGATGGGGTCGAGGCGCTCCGCGACTTCCTCCTCGAGTGCCTCGCGGTCGATGTCGGCGTCTTCCTCGCGGACGAGTTTGAGGCCGAGTTCGACTCTGCCCTCGATGTCGTTCATCGCGCGCCGGAAGGCCGGTCGCGCCCCGCGAAGGACGTTCTTCAGCTCTCGGTCGCCTTCGAAGGCCATGCCGAACTGCATGGGCACGATGGTCGTGCCGCCGTCGTAGTCCATGATCTCGCGCAGGACTTCGTCGTGAATCTGGGCGTCTTCGTCGGTCTCCTCGGGGTCGGTCGTGTCGATATCGGAGACGACGGCACCGAGCCGGCGGTGGGAGATCGTGTAGACGCGGTCGGCACCGGCGACGGCGTCGGTCTCGAACTCGACAGTATCGGAGTCGACGATACCGTAGACGTACCGGTTACTCATCGATGGATCACTCGCGTGGTGTGCATGGAGTTTGATCCTCCCTGTCGCGCGCTCATTAGTCGACGCCCGTTACTGATCCGTCGCCGAGACCTACAGGTCGATAAACGCGTGCGTAATACGTCTCGATCGGCGCTGGGACAGGTGGATGACATGGGACTGCGATAGGTAGCGTGTCGCGCGGTCGAACGGGGACCGCGACGAGCACTCGCGTATCGTCACAGTTGGTTCGTCACCGCGGTGGGTTACCGTGGTGCTTGCAGTCGCAGCCCATCGGACCGATCCGTCCGCTCCTCCCGCCAGCCACGTCGATGGCGACCGCACGCAGGTCGGCTTGCAGTCGCAGTGCCAGTCGTGTTACGAGACGGCGGGTAAGGAGGAGGTGTTATGGCACAACGAACACCCAATTCCTCGAGTCTAGCGGAAGTACTAGACCGCGTCCTCGACAAGGGCGTCGTCATCGACGTCTGGGCGCGCATCTCGGTCGTCGGGATCGAACTGCTGACGATCGAGGCCCGCGTCGTGGTCGCCTCGGTCGACACCTTCCTGCACTACGCGGAGGAGATCGCAAAAATTGAGCAGGCCACCGCAGAGGGCGACCTCGACGAACTCGAGGAACTCGAGGTCGAGCCGCGTCCCGAATCGTCGCCGAAGTCGGCATCAGAGTAACCCTCGATGGCCGACGACACGTCGCGCAAGCGCAAGGTCCGCGGGCGGAAGATCACGGCCAGTCGCGAGCAGAAGGAGGGTCGCAAAGCGAAGAAAGAGCTCGCGCGAAAGGCACCGACCGACAGCGAACGCAACGGTGACAGTCCCCTCACCGATCCGGGCGAGGTCGTCCCCGAGCCGTTCGTCGAGACCGACGCGGTCCGGTCGCTGCGCGAGCGGATCAACGGCTGGCTCGAGGCGGACCAGCCGGTCCACCTGATCGGGCCGACGGGCTGTGGGAAAACGGCGCTCGCGCTCTCGGCGGCCGCCGAACGCGGTCGCCCGGTCGTCTGGCTCAACGGCGACGAGGCCGTCGACACCGCCGCGCTCGTCGGCTCCCACGCCGGCGGCGAGCGCTACGAGGAGAACGACCAGTTCGTCAGCGGCGTCAGCAAGAAGACCCAGATCGTCCGCGAACGCTGGGTCGATAACCCGCTCTCGGTCGCGGTTCGGGAGGGTGCGACGCTCGTCTACAACGAGTTCTCGCGCAGCGATCCCGCGGCCCACAACGTCCTGCTCTCGGTCTTCGAGGAGGGCGTCCTCGAGCGACCGGGGAAACGCGGCGCGGATCGGACGATCGACGTCCACCCCGAGTTCCGGGCGATCCTCACGTCGAACGACGTGGAGTACGCCGGTGTCCACGAACAGCAGGACGCGCTGCTCGACCGGTTTATCGGCGTCCACGTCGACTACTACGACGAGGAGACCGAACGCGAAATCGTCGGCGCACATGTCGACCTCGCCGAGGACGACATCGCGACGATCGTCGCGAAGACCCGAGCGCTCCGGGACGAACTCGATATCGTCGTCGGCACCCGCGCGGCGATCACCGCCGCGAAGGGACTCGCCGTCTTCGACGGTCTCGATGGGGACGGCGAGTTCGACGACGAGACGTTGACCCACGTCTTCACGGACGTTCTCGTCCCGAAAATCGCCGGCGAGAACGGCGGCAGCGTCGACGACCTGCGATCAAAGATCGACGCAACCGTCTGACCTGACACGGACGATCGAACCGTACGGGCCACATACCGAACCGAATCCAGGCCAATGGCAGAAGCCGACGCGCAATCACGAGAGCAGTGCAAAGCGCTGACGACGGACGGCGAGCGCTGCTCACGGCCAGCTCGAGACGACGGGTTCTGCTACCAACACGACGAGAGTGATCCAACAGTGAGCGACAGTCAAACGACCGAACAGGAGTCGGAGGAGGAACAGGGCGAAAACGATGTGGCGGAGCCACAGTCCCGCGGGACGGTCAGCATGACCGCCGACGAGATGACCGATCCCGAGGAGGTAGACAAAGACGTCGACGTCGAACAGGAGGAGATCGCCGGCATCCTCGCGGTCCGACAGACGGTTCAGTCGACCGCCGGCCAACTCATCGGCCACGAGTTCGACGGCGTCAGCGAAATCTCGCCGACCGACGAGGGCTGGCGCGCCGTCGTCGAAGTCGTCGAACGCCGTGCCGTCCCCGACACCCAAGACATCATCGGCCGCTACGAAATCGAACTCGACACCGAGGCCACCGTCCACGGCTACCGCCGACTCGACCGCTACCGCCGCGGTGACACCACCGAGTTCGAGTAAGTGTAGTGTGCTCGAGTGGGGGTTGAGTCGTCCCGGCTCGAGTGGTAACGCTGTCGCTCACTGTCGTCTTTTCTCGCCACAGATTTGTTTTAGCTGATTTCTCAGTCGTGGGACCGCTACCTACTTTGCGATGAAATTGTACTGTCAGTAAATCTACCACTCAGACAAGGATAACTCTCGAAATACTCGTGTGCACCCAGTTGATCTGCATTCCATATTTGAAATCTAAATATATAATTGATGTTTCAAATCTACCAATATATTGCGATCGGATTTATAATAGTCGCAGGTCCACGAATGATGAAATCATCAGGATTTATCTCAGGAATGATTGATGGTTCATCACTCTCTTCTCTATTTTCTTCTAATCTTTGCATTAGTCTTCCAATTATTTCCGCTCTCATAGCCATCACTTCTTCATCCGTAGAAACAGAACTAAGAACTCGGAATATTTCTAACAAATCCCATATGTCGTCTTCTGAAGTTTTTTCTTGAATACGTCCTAGAATTGTATATTGGTTCGTAGTATTGAATTCCTGTTTGGGATCGATCCACGTATCTGATTCATTTATAACCAATCCGAATTTGTCAGGAATGTTCTTAGGTATGACTTCCATACCAACTCTTCCATTATACACAAGATCAATCACATTATCAAATTCTCCCTTATCAGACTGGTTTTGTATTAGAGAAGTTAGAAATGAATCACCAGTCGGTATTTTACTTGTTGCAGTCATGAAGAGTTGGACTGCATTGGCCAAGGGATAGAGCGGATCTGTCCTACATTCACCCGAGATTTTAATCAAGTCCCCACTCTGTAGTTCAGACGTATCTGTATTTTCGTCTATATTATAAACGCTGATCTCTTCACTGTTTTCAAGTGCACTCACCAGTATNTGTCCTACATTCACCCGAGATTTTAATCAAGTCCCCACTCTGTAGTTCAGACGTATCTGTATTTTCGTCTATATTATAAACGCTGATCTCTTCACTGTTTTCAAGTGCACTCACCAGTATGCTAAAGCGATATTGATCTGTTATATTCTTGTCTATTTCAGATAGTTCTCTATTTCCTTCTCGATCTGTGGTACTTGCTGATCCTCCGAATTTGAGCAGTGAAGGGAGGTTTATTCCAGCATCTACGTTGCTTGTATTCTCTTTTTCCTCATGTTCCTCAGCAACCTGACTTATTGCTTGAGGAACGGCCATATACATAGAAGCAAAAAGGCTGTTTACCGCAACTTCATCTAGGTAAATAAACTCACGTATCTCTGCACTCGATGTCTCCCTTTCAGTCATATCCTCTGCAAGACATTATGACCCTATATTGGTAACGGTGATCGAATGAAATAGCATGGCACAATCTCCCTACCGCGCAATTGTCTGTAAGGGTGTTAGAGGTTCACTCTCACTTCAGATCAGCTAACCCTCGAGCACGAACACAAATGCACACCTCACCACAACACCGAAGCACCCGCCGGCCCTCGAGTCACGCGTGCAATCGATCGGCAGCCACACGGTATACGGCGTCGAGGTCGGTCCGGAAACGCGGTGTGCCCACTACGACACCGACCGCGACGTGGTCGCGTTCAAATTCGCCTGCTGCGAGCGCTACTACCCCTGTTTTCGCTGCCACGAGGAAGCGACGGAACACGAGGCCGTCCCGTGGCCGCGCGGGCGGTTCGACGAGCCGTCCGTGCTCT
>NZ_AOID01000057.1 GCF_000337195.1 Natrinema versiforme JCM 10478
CTCGAGACGGCAAGCAGTGGATCGACGATCTCGAGGCGCGGGAACGCGACCGGACCGGGATCGACTCGCTGAAGGTCGGCTACAACTCGGTCCACGGCTACTACATCGAGGTGACGAACCCGAACCTCGAGTCGGTGCCCGACGATTATCAGCGCCGGCAGACGCTCAAGAACTCCGAACGGTTCGTCACGCCGGAACTCAAGGAGCGCGAAGACCAGATCGTCGGCGCGGAAGAGCGCGCGGACGAGCGCGAGTACGAACTCTTCTGTGACGTGCGCCGCGAGATCGCCGACGAGGTCGAACGTGTCCAGGGGCTCGCCGACGCCCTCGCAACCCTCGACGCCCTCGTCTCGCTCGCGACGGCCGCCGCCCAGTACGACTACTGCCGGCCCGAAATCCTCGAGCGCGACGGAAGTCAGACCCTCGAGATCGAGGGCGGCCGCCACCCCGTCGTCGAGCGCACCCAGGAGTCGTTCGTGCCCAACGACGCCCGCTTCGCGAGCGATCGGCGACTGGCGGTGATCACGGGGCCGAACATGTCCGGAAAGTCGACCTACATGCGGCAGGTCGCCCAGATCGTCCTGCTCGCACAGGTCGGCAGCTTCGTGCCTGCGAGCGCTGCCCGGCTCACCCCCGTCGACCGGATATTCACCCGCGTCGGGGCCAGTGACGACATCGCGGGCGGTCGCTCGACGTTCATGGTCGAGATGGACGAACTTGCAACGATCCTGCGGGAGGCCGACGAGCATTCGCTCGTCCTGCTGGACGAGGTCGGCCGGGGCACCTCGACGGCCGACGGGATGGCCATCGCGCAGGCGATCACCGAGCATCTCCACGATCAGGTCGGCGCGACGACGCTCTTTGCGACCCACCACCACCCGCTGACCGAACTCGCCGACGACCTCGCGGCCGCGTTCACGCTCCACTTCGACGTCGACCAAGAAGACGGCGAGGTCGTCTTCCATCACGAGATCACACCCGGCGCAGCGACGGGCTCCTACGGCGTCGAAGTTGCAACCGCCGCAGGGGTGCCCGAGAACGTTGTCGAGCGCTCGCGGGAATTGGTCGCAGCGTCGGATGACGACGAATCGACGACCGACTCGAGCGAGGACACGGACGCGGACGCGGCTCCCGAACCGAACGAAGTCACGCAATCACCGGCGACTGCGGACGGTGGCGACGTGCCGACCGACGTGGCCGCGGAACTCCGCGCGCTCGATCTCGCCCACCTCACTCCCGTCGAGGCGCTGACGGAACTCGATCGGTTGAAGCAACTGCTCGAGGAGTGACGACCGGTCTCCGTCGGCGTCTCGGCATGGCGGTTTCGTAACGCGGTCGGACTCGAGACCTCAGACGTCGATACCGGCGAATCGGCTGCCCGGCTCCCACGACGAGTGGTAGCATGGTTCGAAAACAGCAGTGATGGGACGGTTCTCCAGTTGCGATGACCGGCACAACGCACAACCGCGTCGGCGACAATATAGCGGTATGACATACCGAACGACGATCGGGTGGTCGCTCATCACGTCGGGCATCGTCACGCTACTGCTGGCGTATCTCCCGGGGCAGTCGTGGATGTGGGGCGTCGGACTGCTCGTGCTGGGGATCGTCGTGTTCGTCGCTCGCCGGTGATCACTCGGCCGGCGGCTCGAGCGAGACGAACTC
>NZ_AOID01000058.1 GCF_000337195.1 Natrinema versiforme JCM 10478
CCTCTTCGTTTTCAAACTCCTTCAGCAATGCGTACGCGGAAACAGCTGACGAGTGGCTCAGATCGTTCGCCTTTGCGTGGAATCAGCTTATCTGAACACGATGAGTCTCGAGGATAGT
The DNA here is from genome assembly GCF_000337195.1 of Natrinema versiforme JCM 10478. Classification (GTDB taxonomy): domain Archaea; phylum Halobacteriota; class Halobacteria; order Halobacteriales; family Natrialbaceae; genus Natrinema; species Natrinema versiforme. The sequence continues at coordinate 119 of NZ_AOID01000058.1, forward strand.
GAGGGTCCTATTGAGACAGTCAGAAGGAAACATCTCGTCCGTCATCAATCTCGAGTCTCGCTATCAGCGGCCGTGATAGCGGAACTGCTGAGATGTTCATCGATTCTCGCGAGTACCGAATCGAACCGTTCACGTGGTGATTGGTCGGAAGACTTGGTTGTTCGTCGTTGGCTCCGGATAGCAGCCACGTCCTCTGGTTCACCGACAAGGAGAACGGCCTGAGTGAAGATGCTCTCGGCAAATCTTGGTGACGCCGTCTGGAGATCAACCAGATCGATATCATCAGTCTCGAGTGCGGTACTGAGGGCAGCACTCAAGCCGAAAAAGACATCATTGTAGGCTGGGTCATCAGGGCGAACCGTCTCAAGCACAACTGCGATGTCGAGATCACTCCCAGCATGCGTCTTTCCCTGGGCGTGAGACCCAAACAGAATTGCCAACTGCACCGAATGCTCTTGGAGGACCTCCTGAAGGGTCTCGAGAGGAACGGATTCATCGAGAATAGTATCCTCACTGGTCCTCATTATCGGAAAAGACGTCTTGTTTCACATAAGCACTCGTGAAATACCCAACCTTAGTCCCGTAGTTCCAGAGGCAAGCTGATCATTCACTACACCAATGTATGCTCCCTAATCGACTAGTATTCCTGATGCGCCACATCTCGCGCAGTCGATCGGTGATCCAGTCGAACCAAGCGTCGCTGGAATCGGATCATGTCGACACTCCTCGAGCGGTTCATCTAACCATACAATGCCGTGGTCATCTGTCTGGTTGGTTGCAGCCATCGTTGAACTCCTCATCTCCGGGAGTCGATAAACCCGTCAGAGTGCGTTGGAACGGACTTCAATTCTCATCCCCGACGAACCGCTGTACACGGCCCCAGATCGAGTCTCCTTCACTAGCACCAGCCTCATCCATCTCGGGGGACGAAGCCTGATCACGATGCTCGAGTACCACCTGACAGTCTCAGAGTGATTCGTTGATCGTTTCGAGTTCGTGGACGGTCGGTCAATGGACGAGACGCGCCCGCGTTCGCATGGTCGCCTGTGTACCACTATGCATGCGAGTGCGGTTTGGGTGGGTGTCCGAGCGCGGATATCCTGGGTAGTTTGAGAGAGCACATCACTCTCGGCATCCGAAAATCGAACAGTTCCGGAGACAGCAACCGCAAGCATGTCGAGGGCTTTCATCGCTCGTTACCGAGTGTGGCGTCACCACCTGACCCGCCGGCAAGACCGCTGAAAAATGAGCTGCTACGCTCGGTTTAGTACGTGAGTTGGTCGACGGTCGTCCCGGCAGCCGTCTGTATCGTCGCCTTGTCACCGTCGTCGTTCCAGATCTCGGTCCCATAGCCCATGTAGCGGTCGTCGGCGTCGTTGGTCCCACTACCAGTATGAACGTATACCGAATCACCGGCGCTGAGCGTGAAATCCGCGAACATGTGGCTATAACCCGCCTCGTCGGCGAGCGTGAACCCGTCGAGGTCGACCGAACTACTGCCGGTGTTGGTGATCTTCACACGCTCGTCGTTGAGGGAGCTCGCTTCTGCGTTGACCCAATCGATAGTGAGCGCGCTTGCGTCCCTACCCGACGACCCGTCATCGCTAGAGCCATCGTCGTTCGGTGACCGACACGACCAGGCGTTTCGCTCGGCGGACTGAGCCGCCGATTCCGCGCTGTAGAACGAATCGCTCTGGGAGAACGTACTGTCGTAGACCCGGGCGTGGCCCTGCTCCACGAGATCGTAGTTGAAGTTCGAACCGTCGACCTGTACGTACGCGAGCAGACGGCCGTAGTCACCGCGTCGGTCCGCTTGACTGTCGAACTGTAGCGTGACCGTTTGGCCAGCGAGTTGGTCAGTTGCGTACGCACTCGCGCTCTCACCCGCGGTTTGCAGGCACTCACGGCCCGCTTGCGTGTCCGGCACGCCCTCGAATTCGCTGGGCGAGACTGACCCGTACGTTTCCGGTGTGTCGACACCCAGCAGTCGAACGGTATCGGTCGAGCCATTCTGATATTCGATGTCAATTGTGTCACCGTCGACGACGTTCGTCACCGTCACCGTCGCCGACTCGCTGATCGAGGTCGTCGTCTCGACTGACGGCGCCGTGATCGCCCCCGCCGAGGCTGTCATTCCAGTTGCAACGAGCGCTACGATCATGACCGCTGTCAGGAGTTTCTGTCGAACCACACTCACAGACCTAATTAGAATTTAGATTAAGTTATATAATATTTATATTTAGTAGTATATAAAATCATTTCAGAGTGTTTCCTAAGTCGAAACGAGACTGTCTCCATCGACGGGTCGACCTACTACGCACCGATGGTCGTCCTATTCGTGTGGTCGCGGGACGTCCAGCGGTCGAGGTCCTTCAACGATGATCTCCGATGTTGCCCCAGTCTGGCTACTGCTCTGTAGAATTTGCCTCGTCATCGATCAGGATGTCGACGCTCTCGGGAGTCACCGAGAGTCGGATTCCTTCACCCGTGAACTGTACTTCCACGTTTCCACTTGACGAATTCAAGATCTGCTCGAGCACATCGACATCGACGGCGTCGTATAGTTGGTAATCGTTCCGATCTAGCCCACATGCTTCGAGGGTCTCGATGATGTCGATGACCGCGTTCTGGAGCATCTTGCTGAAGCCGGTCCTGATACGCCGAAGAACATGGCAGACAGCGACCGCGTGCAGTTTTTCCGGCGACACATCAACGCCCGCTGCAAGATACTCGTCACGTACGGACTTCTCGTCCATCTCGGCAACGGCGTCTACGGGCCGGCGAATAACCGGTCGCCAGTCACGGACCTCCGCAGACGGTTCCCTAAAAACGGGCGGGCTCACTCGTCTTCGAGTGCCGCGTAGATCTCTGCGTGGCGGCATCGGTCAATTCCTCCATCTCGAGAAAGATATTGCGCCGTTCAGCGTCGCTCTCGGCCGCCTGATACCACTCGTACAGCTGGCGGACCTCGTTGTCGACTGACTCTGCAAGAGTATTTGATATCATCTCTTGTGCAGCGTCCCAGTAAGAGTGTCTGCGAGCAGTTACCGGTCACGCAGACGATCTCGAGCAGCCGCAAATTGAACAGGATCCGTGTCGCCAGTCGCAGCCATCTCGTTCGCCGACTGGAGCTGGGAGTCAATAAGGCGATTCTGCTGGCGTGACCACTCACTATCATCGTGCGTCCGAACGTACTTGGCCCAGCGCTTGATCATCGCACGCCGTTGTTCTGTGTTCCGGCGTTGATCGTCCTCAAACGCTTTTGAGTTCAGCATAGTAGTCTTCAACTCCAAGCTCTTTGACGTACGTTTCGAGCTGCTCCGTGTTAAATCGTTCCTCGAAAGTTAGGTGCAGGTGAAGTGCATCCTCGAAATCCTTCCCGCTGAGGCTGTCTGCAGCTTGCGCAAGCCGGAGTTTGTACGCGATTTGAAGTTCGAGCGGACTGATATCGATTTGTCCCTTATCGAATGTAACCGTGAGGGGGTTCGAGAGTGCCTCGCGTTCCACGTCGTTTGAGACGAACCACGTCTCGAAGTTCGGGTACATCTCATCTTCCTCGGCAATCCGGATTCGGCTGCCCTGCTTCAACATCGAATACATCTCATCAAGCGGCATCGCCAACGGCGACGCCCGTCAGGGCGTTCGTCGTCCGTCTGCACGCGACTGGATGTTCGCTTCGAGAGGTACAAGCGATTCTTCGCTCACTTGGCGTTGAACGCTCTCACCAAGCAATCTGGCACTGGGTACATCGGCTGGCTAACAGCGTGCCGGACCCGCCGACGTCCACGAGAGCAAAGCTCTCGTGCGGCCTCTTGGAGCGCAAAGCGCTCCAATGGTCGGCGAATCGCAGATTCGCCTCGACATCAGAACGCGAAGCGTTCTGAGGATGGCGAGGCCGTCGCGGGTCGCGGTTGATGAAACCGCTGTCAAGATCAACGGCGATGGTCTTGGATGTACGCTGCAATAGATCTCGAGACAAAACTCATTCTCGATATCGAACTTTTTGGACGACGAGGCACGGATCCAGCTGCTGCGTTTCTGCATGGACTCACCGAGAAACACGATCTCACCGACGCTGAGTTTCTCGTCGATGGTGCTGGCTATCTGACTGCCCTCTCTCGATTAGGATTAAGCGGTCACCTCGACTACGTTGATCGAAACCACATCGAAACGTGGTTTCATACGCTCAAAATGCGGATTGACCGCTTCCATAACTCCTGGGTCGGCAGTCGGGTGAGCGTCAGAGAGTGGCTTGAACAGTTCGTACACTACTATAACACACAGCGACCGCACCAGTCACTCAACGGACAGACGCCAGCGGAGGTGCTAAACTAGACGGTGCCGGTCTAACCGTTATTTCATCCTCCACAATTCTTGTTGTTATTTTGTCGTTTGGTCACATCTCTCCCGATGAAGAGATGTTGCCCAGGAATGATATCGGCTGTTGCCGTATGCTTATGGATTTGCTCATTACCATCAGCATCAATGATAGTCAACGTTTCCGGAACATCTCCTGTCTGAAGAAATTCCTTCCATCTAGCATCGTAATCAAGGCCATCAGGGAGGAAATCACGAAATGGCCGGCCGATCAATTCCTGTTGCTCTACCTTCAAGAGGGCTCCCGCCGTAGGATTTGCTTCGAGGATCTGGCCCTCATCGTTGAGAATAATCATCAGATCGTTCGCCTGTTCGAAGGTAACTTGGTACTTGTCAAATGTTTTCGTGAATTCTGTGAGTTGCTGTTGGACGCCGGCTGTGGGATTGTGTGGGATCGAGACCGTTATCGTCGTCCCGTTATCAGTAATGTCAGAGGATATTGTTCCATCGTGACTGTCGGTAATCCAATAGGCCAACCACAACCCTAATCCGGACCCATGGGCGAGGGACGTTTCGACTCCTTCTTGCAACACCTTCGCTTCTTGCTCGGGAAGTCCCGGCCCGTCATCATGGATTCGAATTTCGACGGCATTTGGAACGGCTTCGATTTCAACGGTGACAGTGGGTTGGTCGCCGCTGTGCTTGACGGCATTCTCGACGAGTTCTTCGAGAGCACGGTCGAAGGTCTGTAATACACTCACACAGATCTCGTCATCGTACTCGACTGAAATCGAGGCATCGGGGTATTCCTGGGCGAGTGGCTCAACGAGGTTCTCGATGAACGACCCCATCTCGGTGTTCCGCCGGTCTGCGTTAGTGGAGACGATTGCTTCTAGCTGTCGTGCTTTCTCGGTCAGATCGATGAGGCCATCGATAGAGTTGAGGGCCGTCTCGACAGTATCGTCATCATCCGCTTGATCTGCTAATATCTCAACGTAACCCCGAATGACGGAAATGTCATTGCGGAGATTATGTCGGAGCACTCGATTCAATACTTTCGAGAGATTCGTTTGATTCGTGAGTCGGGATGCGAGAATGTCACGATCAAGTTCACGTTCGAGCAAGCGAGTGAGATGTTCTGCAAACCGTGTCTCGGTCTCGCTAAACGGTTCTGAGCGAGGCTTTTTCCCAACAAAACAGACCGTCCCGTATGGTTCCTCGTCGATAATAAGAGGTGTGCCAAGATAGGTGTGGTCGCCACTCGATTTGAAGGCAGGATCGTTGCCCCAGCCCTGTTCAAGGGCATCGTGGATCGGGAGAGGATCATCACCTTTGATGGTTTTTCGACAATATGCCTTGCTGAGATCGTTCTCAATGTCCTCAATAGTTTCTCCGTCAGTTATGTTGGCCGTAATGGATGCTTCTAAATAACCCGTTTCCTCATCGATCCGATTGAGAATGCCCACATCAGTATCGAGATACCGAGCGCCGAGCTCTATCGCCTCGCGGGCTTTCTGGTCGAACGGAACGTTCTTTCGAATGATTTGGTGAAGCTGCTCTTTCGCTTCACGATATCGACGTCCGCTCGTGTATGCCTGTAACGACTGCTCTCGGAGCCGGAGAAGCGTTCGTACCCGCCACTCCAATTCCCCTTGGTTAACGGGGAGACTCGTTATTTCATCGACTGGAGCCAGAATATCCGCATTCATGGAATTCTCCAGGTCAAATCCACTTCGCTCGCTAGCGGACTCCGGAACTAACAACAGGGACGGAATAAGAACTGGTTGAGCTTCTTCTTTCACGCGGGCGAGCTCTGTTTGATGCTGATGGAGAGCCCCTTCATCGAGAATGCAGACATCGAACTCGACCGCTTCCATATCTTCCTCAAAGGGCACGTACTCGAAGGATTCATGGGTCTCTACCCATCGGCTAAGCAGGTTGCGGTTTCCCTCGTTCGAAATGAGGGGGAGTACTCGTGGAGCCGTTTCGCTGGTATCCTCGAACAGGGCGGTTGTCGTATCACTCATAATGGGCGTGTTTAGACGCTAGTAAGAGCGGCCAAATGTCTAACTTACTAGGAGGTGAAGCGGGAAAATCCGGTTGTGTCATCCAATCTCGCTCGCTTCACTGATCGGTTGTATCGCTTGCTCAAAAAGCCGTCGTCGGCGAGCCGGATCCAGCGTTCGAAGACGGTGACGGCGGCTACGCAGATTGGGTGATTGTGGCAATCCACGGTTTCCGCGAATACTTAGATCACACGTATCGGCGGCTGCTGGACGTGCTTCACGAGATGACGGAATTGTCGCTAAACTCGGTCTAGCGGTGTCTAAACTGCCTGGTTTTACCACCGTGTGTACGCCAAGCAGAATCTCGAAATGCGGATCTGGCGCGTTCTCCTGCGGTTGTCGGCGGAGTTGCACGATTTCGGCTATGTTCAGGCGATCGACGCAACCGGCATGGATCGGATAGGTGCCAGCCAACACTACGCAAAACGGACGAACTACACGTTCGAGGCGGTGAAAACGACTCTTCTGAGTGACTGCAAGACTGGTTCGACCCTCGACATACATTGCTCGATGAAACAACCGCACGATTCCAAGATTGGCTGGCAGATGGTCAAACGCAATCTCGACAAACTGAACATTCTCACCGCTTACAAAGGCTATGACTGGTGGCTCCTTCGCAAAAGACTGCGTGCAGAAGGCGTTAAACCAGTTATCAAGCACCCCGAATGCGGCTGGCATGGGATCGCCAACAATCTATTGCGGGATGATACGATCTCCCATCAACGCTCGAACGCCGAATCCACATTTTTCGCGCTGCGCCGCAAATACGGCGAGATTGTTCGTGCGCGAACCTGGTTTGGTCAATTCCGCGAACTCGTTCTGAAATGCGCTGTCCGAAACATCGAACTCAGCGTCAGCCACTCATGACCGCGAAATCACGCGTCTAAACAATGCCCTAGTCTGCTCTAGGCGAACCTCCTCTGTTGGTCGGTATTTATTCGCCATCGCCGGACGGGTCGTCGTTTCGATGATCTTTCAGCGTTGGCGTCCCGGTAAGGATGCCCTGCATGTTCTTCAGGGGGTCACCAACTCGAATGCCGTACTCCGTGATTTCGAACTGTCGGAGACTGCGCTCGAAATCGCCCGTCCGCATTTTCAACACGCCGATGACTTTGCCGAGGTCGCTTTCCATTTCCACGTATCGAAGGTACAAAATGTTGTCCGCGAGGTTGCTTACCGACTCTTCGGTGACGCGGAACTCTCCGGTGATGTTACTGACTTCGTTCGTGATGATGGTCGAGACACCCGTTGCTCGAAGATATCGGACGATTCGAAGCAACACCTCTTCGGGATCCGTCGTGTACCCCCGAAGGTTCTGTTTGAAGCCCTGGAGGCCATCGATCAAGACGATACGCACCCCATCATCTTCGACGGCGGTCTTGAGACCCGATGTGAACTCGTTTGGGGTATACTCGCCCGGGGCGATTTCCTCGATGGAGAGTGTCCCCTGTTCAAGCATCGATTGAATGGGGAGATTGATGGAGCGAGAACGTTGTCGAATCGTTCTCGGAGACTCCTCGAAGGAATACATCACGCTCTGCTCGCCACGCCCGGCGGCCTCTTTGATGAACTGTAACGCGGTGGTAGTTTTGCCTGCCCCGGTGGGCCCACTGACAAACGTCACGGTCCCGGCATCGATGCCGCCCTTGAGAAGTTCGTCCACTTCGGGGATACCAGAGGAGAGTATCTTCGGTGCATCCGCGGATTGTTCGGGGTCCCACGTCCCCGGTTGGAGTTTCGGGAAGACGGTTACTCCGTCGTCGGTGATTTCGTAGGAATGGATTCCACGTTGGTAGGATGAGCCACGGAATTTCGAGATGTACAGCGTCGATCCTTCGATATCGGTTTCCAGGTTAATGACCGTGTCTGTGAGGAACTGCAGGTCGTCGTCCGACAAGGAGTCGGACGCCTGTGACGTGAATATCACCGTTGCGTTGTTGCCTCGGAGGAAATCGAGAAAACCCAAGATCTGTTTTCGGAACTGCCGGTCGTCAGAAGTTAGATAGCGAAATTCGGTGATCGGGTCGAGCAGTACTCGGTCTGGTTCGAGGTCTTCGACGGTACTGCGGAGTTTCTCGATAAACGATGGTTGTTCGACTTCAGCATTCGAAAATACGGAATAGATCTCGCCTTCGTCGAAGTCCTCGTGTGACGGTGCAAGGTCGAGGAAGTGAATCCCGTCCGGATTGAGATTGAAGTGTTCGACGGTCTCTTTGACGTAATTGCCCGGTTCTCCCAGATTGATGTACAGTGACGTTTCGCCGTTGTCGACGCCGTCGGAGAGAAAATGCAAGCCAAAAATAGTTTTTCCCGCACCTGGTGGTCCCCGAATCAGGGTGTTATGGTTTTTTCTCAACCCGCCACTAAGGACTTCGTCCAACCCTTTCATGCCAGTTGAAATCCTAGGATATATCATATGTCCAATAATATTGCAAACGTCTTAAAGATGTTCATTAGAGAGAATGGCTCCTATCCGATGAAACGAATGACGGCATACGCACTGATTCCGTGAATACGCTCGGCCCCTTAGACGCGACCATTGTCGTTCCGCGAGATGGTGGACGGCACGCTCAAAACCCACCCCCGCGAACAACAAGTCCGCCATAACCGCTCGGTCACGTTAGAGGACCTCGTCACTGAAGTGCCCGTCTCGTGCCTCCGCTTCTACGACGAGTACGACCACGACCAGGGTCGCCCGAAACCCTGGGATGCTGTCTTCCGCGCGCACATCCTCCGATGCGTCAAAGGCTGGAAGAACGCGACCGCGCTCCATCGCTACCTGA
>NZ_AOID01000059.1 GCF_000337195.1 Natrinema versiforme JCM 10478
GGCCGATACTATGACTGAGGCGTGCGTTTTCGGGCATAGAACACTTTGAAAACGCCACGTCTCACTTCTTCAACCTTATCTGAACACCGCCTCGAGACTACGGCATAGTTTTTTCACTCCCAGAGATATTGAGGGTGTTTCGAATTACTCCGGAACAACGCGTGCCTTTTGCACGACAGCACCAACGAACTCAGCAATGTGACTGAGAAGCAACCGTTCTGCTCTGTCAGTATTCCCCTTTCAGCCTCGAGTGAACGAGCAGTTCCTCGATTGGAGCGACGGAAGTCTGAAGTACATGAACTTCGAACTAGTGACTATGCCCACCGATCACGATCGTATTCGTCCAGACGGAGGGATCGACGCGCTAGATCCGCCACCAATGGATGTGATAGACGAAGAAACGCTCAAGCCCGAGACGCTGGCACAGAACGCACCCCGATTGGAAACCGTCGTGCAACTGCTTAATCGGCCAGCGCTAGCTCGCGTCTACGTGTACGTCTGCTATTGGGGGCCAGTTGCCCCGCCGGAGATTATGGATACCCTCGAGCTTTCGAAATCGACCACGTACGAGTATGTCGAGACGCTGGTTGACCTTGGGCTGGTCGACCGCGACGATTCGACGCGGCCCCAGCAGCTGACCGCTGATCCGATCATCATCGTCGAACAATACGTCCCAATCGTCATTATGCCGACTGTCCTCCACGCGCTTGCGCTTCAAGCGGTCGACGAGGATGTCGAGTACTTCCTTGACCGGTACGGTATCGGCAAACTGATTGCCGCGTTGCGCGGTGCCGGGTTGCACTTCGCCGGGAAAACAACTCAGCGAATGGTCGCGTCCGATATTGATGTTCGCGACACCGAAGCGATGATGATCATCTCTGCGCTCAAACCCGCGCTGGCCGTTGGCCGGGAACATGATCCGTTCTTTGAGCACCTCTTTCCGGACGTGTCTGACGAGATGGAACTCCCCGATATTGACGAGCAAGCTGGTCCTCCTTCGAGCTCGCCGGATGTTGACGGGTGACTCGGTTGGATGAGTCGAAATCCGCTGTTAGCAGCTGATCAAGACGTCCTCGTCGATGCGAACATTTTCTATGCGATCGGGCATCCCACAAATCCACAATACCGACGGTTTCGAAGTGCAGTCCAGAATGCAGGGGTCGTTTGCAACCTTCCCCGACGTGTAATCGGCGAACTTGGGGGACCAGAGACGGACCGTGTTCGAACGGCACTCGACGAAGGATGGGCCGAGATCATTGATGCCCCGTCACCGACTGATGGGGATGCTGTCGCTGCGAGCGATATTGCCAAGCGGACCATTGCGAATGAAACTGGCCAGGCCGAACACGAGGTCGAAAAGACCGATGCGATTCTTGCCGGGTTAGCCATTCAGTATGTCAGAGACCGCTCACCGGGAGGCATCATTGTGCTCACTGACGATAAGCCGGCTCGGAAGGGTATCGAGAACGCAGTCCGAGCACAGGGCTACACCGATACGATCACCGTGTATGGATTGACGGACATCATCGGAGACGACTCCGGTGATTCGATGCAGTTGATTTAGGTGGTATAGTTCACGTACCAATTGAGTTCTTGGAAAGGCTGCAGAGCGAACTGGTGTGACCCGTTGAGAGATAACTGAGATTCTCACTGCGGCCGGTGTTGAGATTCGACGTGGCCCACAGACCATAGACGATTTCGAGGACGAGCTCGAGACAGCGCTCGACATCGAATGAGCGAGTCGTCCGCTATGGTTTTGTCAGGATCTAAGGCTTGTTTATTATACACATGCTGTCCTTGAATCGCGTTTTCTTTCACCAGTTCTCGGAACACTTATAGCCTTATACTCAATAATTTCGATATGTACGATTTGACTGGCTTTCAGCGTGATGTCCTGTATGCGATTGCTGGCCAAGACGAACCCCACGGGCTTGCAATCAAAGACGAACTCGAGAACTACTACGAGACGGAGATCCATCACGGCCGGCTGTATCCCAACCTCGACGAGGTCGTCGACAAGGGCCTCGTCGAAAAAGGCACACTCGACAAGCGAACGAACTACTACACGATCACTGCACGTGGTCAGCGCGAGCTCGAGGCCCGGCGCGAGTGGGAAGACCAGTACGTCGATGGATTCGACTCGAGCGACGAGTAGCTAGTTCGGCCGGTTATCAGAGGACCGTCCCTCTCTCGTCCGAATACGCCGTTTTCTCGGATAATACGCGTGGTCGAATCGAACAGATTCTCTCGTTTCGAGTCTTGTTGTGACGCTCCTCGAGTTGCTCGCTACACTCGCAGCGGTGGGGCGGGCTGCGGGTGTCTCACGGATGAGTTTCGGCATGCCCTGCCTCGCTACACTCAGCAGGATAGTGCCCGGTACTGGTTAGAAGTACGTCACTCAGATGCGCACTCACTCGCGAAAGCATGAGCCATCATTGCTCGATGTTAAGTCACATATTGGGGTGCAAACAAATATAATAGCTAATGGTTATTTCCTATTTCGGTGTATTTATGATTCTGGAATACAAATTCTATATTAGAATGGCTTCTAATACTGATTCGGATTATTGTGGCGTCGGTATCCGTGGGATTGCCATGTTTATCGATTCGTTTATTTGGTTTCTTCTTTCCTTCATTGCGATACCGGTTGTCGGCCTTCTCACTGGAAATGTCGAGACCAGCAATGGTGTTCATACGGACTTAGACGGCATGGCTGCGGTTATTGGACTCTCGCTGTGGTTTACTTTTGCAATCGGCTATCACACTATCTGTGAGTGGAAATTCGGACAAACGATAGGAAAATATCTTGTTTCAATTAGAGTTACTCACGAAAGTGGGGGTCCTCCATCTTTGCAAGACTCGTTTATGCGCAATTTAATTAGAATTATTGACTGGTTACCAGCGTTCTATATCGTTGGAATTGGAGTGTTACTCATATCTGACCGGTATCAGCGAATTGGGGACCGCATTGCGAATACAGTTGTTGTTCGTGAATGATTAGCACGGTCTAGTTCAGCACCTCCTCGACCGGCGTTTTTCCGTCGAGAGCGCGATGCAGTCTCTGACGGTTGTAGTAATGCATGAACTGTTCAAGCCACTCTTGGACGCTCGTTCGACTGCCAACCCACGAATTATGGAAGCGGTCGATCCGCATTTGAGCGTGTAAAACCACTTTTCGATGAGGTTTCGGTCGGTATAGTTGACCCGACTGTTCAATCCTAATTAAGAGATTACAGTCCGATAGCCGAACTGATCGACGAGAAACTTAGCCTCGGAGAGATTGTGTTTCCCGTCGAGTCGATGCAGAAACGCAGCCGCCGGATCAATGCCATGCCGACCAAATAACGCGATGTCAAGAATCAATTTTGTCTCGATGTCTATTGCAGCGTACAACCAAGACCACTCGCCGCTTATTTTGACAGCGGTCTCGCCAACCTCGACCCGCTTCGGCTGCGCCTCAGGCGGGTCGCAGCCGCTGTTAGACAGCCGATGCACCCCATTCCAGACCGCCCCATAAGATCGTTCAACGCCTAATTCAGCGAGAATCGTTATTATCTCTCGAAGTAAAACTTCTCAAACTGACTCAACTAGACAGTGCCCTCGGAACAATTTGCGAACCGAACTGTCTGAGAAATATTGAATATCCTAGTAACTGCCACATAAATATGTTTGGAAAGATTTTATTATATATTAAATATGCATTCGGTTTTGAATGACTTATTTAATACTATAAGTAATAGCCAGATATAAGTTCCATTGGAAATTCTGTTCAGTTGCAGATGTCAGATAGGACTAATAGCTTCAATCGAAGAAAAGTACTTCAAAAAGCTGGTTTTGGCGTTGTCGGATCTAGCCTTGCGCTCTCATCAGTAGGGGCAGCACAATCAGATGAGGCCACTGAGAAGAGCTATGAACTCAGTAAAGAAGAGAAAGAAGCGCTTCTCAAAGAATTAGAGAGAATTGCTGAAGATGAGTTGAATGATGATGTGGAAAACAATTCTGATGGTGTGAATACACAAGCTACGATTCCTAGTTGGGTTCCAGGACTTCCAGACGGACTCCCGTTCAGTTGGTGCCTAAACATTCCATTTGGTCCAGAACTATGCGCACTTGCTGAAGCACCAATCGTGGAGGAGTCGCTCAGTTGTGGCGGTAGTCACTTTACTGGTCGGTCAATCGGTACATCAATCGGTTATGGTCCTAGTGTAGAAGTTGAAAACGACGATCTCACAGGAGACATCCAGAATGAGGTCAGCATGAATATTTTGGTGAATGAGAGTTCTGGCTGTATTTATCTTGAGTTGGGTGCCGGATTTGATACAGCGTGTATAGGTCCACGTTGCCCAGATTACCCAGATTTAGACGATGTCTCCGCTAGGGAGTTGGCCAATGCTCTCTACGATACCTCTCGAAACTTAGCTGAGGATCTCTATGATGCTGCTGATCTTAGTCCGCCAGAGGTTATTATCACTGCTACGGCTATTGTGATTGCGCTTGCACTGGCATTAGGTATTATTACTCCACCAGTTCCGGGAATTCCAACGTAGTCTAAACATCAGACATACCACATAATATAACCCTTTTAAGTCATTATTTATTGTTTAATACAATAGATATATGTGCTTCTATTTCAAAAGTAGAGATATGGTTTCGCTAGACCGATGGCAATATCCATGGGTACTATTATCCGTGATAACATTCGGTCTTACTATCGCGGGGTATTATTTCACAGAAATTAGTATTGGAACTATTTATCCAACAATCGTTGGGGTTGGATTGCTAATTGTCGTAGTACGACCGAAGTCCTTCGGATATGTAATGTCAGGGTTTGGGATTTTATCTCTTATTATCGCTGGTGTACTTATGTTTGAGAACACCAGTCATATTGTACAAATTTCACTTATTGCTGTCGGGATAGGTGCTCTCGTTGGGGGTATCCAGTCACATAAAAGTGATGACTGACCAATAATTATCAAAAGTGTCGGGGAAATCCCTGAGATGTCCTAATCGGACAACACATCGAACATCGAGGCGAGTTCGCGATATGAGTTGCGGTGGAACAGTTTGCAAGCGAAGACTATGTGCCTGCAGGATCAACGAGTCGGTCGCTGCAGATATAAAGCTAGTAACGGACGACAAGCGGAGACGATTTGCGACGAGTACGGGATCACCCAGAGTGTTATCAATATATTGCCCGACGATATCGAAACGATGTCACAGCTTCGAGCGGCAAAATAACAGTAGACAGGTCTACTGACCCTGCCGCCGACCTGTCCGTTTTCGAATTCCAGTACGATCCAGTGTTGGCTGGACTGTTCCGAGACCAACTTCCCGAGTTCGATATCATCTATTGAATTCCGGAACAGTGGGCCGACGAGTCGCCGTACGAGGCCAAGTATCGACTTGCGCTGTGTGACAGCAACGGTAGCGGGCCAGGTGGTAGCGACCGCGCTCGATAACGAGTTCTGTGAGCATTTCTCGAACGGGCTACAAAGCTGTGAACGGATCACCAAGATCGCGGTAGCCACGGTTGACGATCGATACGGGGACTCAGTCGTCCAGGCGATTATCCACCGTATCCCCGTCGATAGCGTCCCGTTTCGGACCGCCGCTGTAGACTACGACCTCGCGCCCCTCGATGGGGTCCGTATCGGGACGATCGCCACTCAAGTACTCAGAGAACTGCCAACGAGCCAGTGGAAGTAACTCTTTGGAAGGCCCCTCGGCCGCTCGACATCCTGTGACCCACGCTGCGTGCCTCGTTCCTGCGGTGCTTACGGGGTCGGGGGCCAGCCGAGACAGCTTCACCCTTTCTGAGCCCACTAGGGTAGCGGGTGGGAGGCCAAGTGATGTGGTCAGTTGGATGGGTGTGTCTCTACGGCCCGTCCCACTCGCCGCTGCCGCCTTCTGGTGAGCAAAGCTCACGAGACCTCCGCGTCGCTCGCGACCGACCATTCCGGGCTGCCTGCCTGCAGTCGCGGGCGGGCTGCCGGGCTAAAATGCATGTGCCCTCGGCGCNCCTCCGCGTCGCTCGCGACCGACCATTCCGGGCTGCCTGCCTGCAGTCGCGGGCGGGCTGCCGGGCTAAAATGCATGTGCCCTCGGCGCCAGCGGGTAAGCGCGAGGGGTTGCGCAGCGTCGCTGCTCACCCCTGACTGGGGGAGCTCTAGTCAAGGGTGCCAAAGTATTGCGCACGAGATGGTTATTTTTCGTCGTAGGAATCACCGAATCCGCTGGTAAGTAGATATGCGTATTTATATATTGGCTATCGTTTTCTTCCACCTTCTCTAGTGATGTACTCTTAAGCCCGCTTCTGGAGTAGTCCGTCGGTGATGAACGATGTGTCCCCGCCTAACTGACTCTCCAAAAGGTTGCTCTGCAGTGTCGGTCTCGTCTCTTACAAAGACCTACAATGGGGAAAAAGGATGTGTAACTGCCGTCGATGACGTTTCCTTTGACATCGGGTCCGGGCAAATTGTCGGGCTGCTCGGCCCAAACGGCGCTGGCAAAACGACAACCGTCAAAACTGTTCTCGGGCTCATTACACCCACAAGTGGCACGGTCTCTATCCACGGCGTTCCTGTGCATGAGGCGCGTTCACGCGCGTATAACTACGTGAGTGCTGTCCTCGAAGGCGCACGCAACGTCTATTGGCGGTTGAGCGTTCGTGAAAATCTCGCGTTTTTCGCTGGCCTCCACGGCATCAATCCACAGGCACGTATCGACAGACACGAGGCGATTATCGACACGCTCGGACTCACCGGAAAGGCGGACGAACCGGCCAAGAATCTCTCGCGTGGCATGAAGCAGAAAGTCGCGCTGGGCTGTACACTCGCTCGCGAGACTCCTGTCCTCTTCCTTGACGAACCGATGCTTGGCCTCGACGTCGAAACGACCCGTGACCTCCAAACCGAATTACAACGCCTCGCCCGGGAAGAGGACAAAACGATCGTGATTACGAGTCACGACATGGCTGTCATCGAAGCTGTCTGCGACCGCGTAATCGTCCTCAGTGAGGGTGACATCGTCGCTGATAATTCCGTCGACAACTTACTTGATGTCTTCCAGTCCCAAACCTACCGCGTCCAACTGGCCGAGAGCCCGCCAGCACACCTCCGAGAGCAGCTCGACACCCGCTTCCAGCTCCTCGACTGGCGGATCGACACTGACTCCGTAGAATTCGAGGTGGCGCTTGCAGACAGTGAGGAATTCTACGAGTGTGTCGACATCCTGCAGACGGCAGAGGCGACTGTCCGCTCGTTCACTGAAATCGAGCCGGATCTGGAAGACGTCTTTGTTGAGCTGACGTCAGCTGCATCACTGTCACCAGAGGAGGCGGAGTCATGAATCAGCATCTCATCTTGTTCCGCGTGATTGCGAGTAAATCAGTGACGCTCTCGCGTCGCTATCTCGTGAATACAGTGGTAGGATTCGTGACGCTGTACGTGTTTTTCGCGCTCATTTTCTTCGGCGGGCAGTTTGTGGCAGAAGATTTGATTGCCCGGTCCGTAGGACCGCTCGTTGTCGGGTATTTCCTCTTCACGATGGCAGTGTCGGCGTATACCGATCTCACGCACGACCTGACTGATGAGGCGCAGTGGGGGACGCTGGAGCAGTTGTCGATGTCCCCGTTCGGCTTCACGGAGGTCGTTGCGGTGAAGACCGTGGTTAACCTCTTGGGAACGTTCGCTACTGGTGTCGTCCTCCTGGTGTTGATGATGGTGACGACAGGGACGTGGCTTTCCGTTGCACCGCTTTCACTTGCCGTACTCGGTGTGTTGACGCTACTCCCGGTAGTCGGCCTCGGGTTCGTCTTCGGTGGGGCAGCGCTTGTCTACAAGCAGATTGAGAAGGTGTTCCCGCTGATTCAACTTTCGTTTGCAGGCCTGATTGCCCTACCAGTTCAAGAATATGCACTGTTGAAACTCCTTCCAATGTCGCTGGGGAGCCATTTACTGCAGCGGGTGATGACCGATGGACTCGGCGTATGGGAACTGCCGTTGTTCGACCTCGGGCTGCTGGTCGGACAGTCGGTTGTCTACCTGGCGATTGGACTACTAGTTTTCCGGATTGGAGCGGCAAAAGCACGCAAACGGGGCGCTCTCGGGCATTACTAAACGGTGAGACGGCAGTATTCTATCGTGGTGAACGACCAACATCTCCACTCAATCGGGAGCAGTCGAGAGTAGGGGGTGTACTGGAAAGTGGACTACCTGTACTTATCTCCCCGAGCCAAGTGTTACAACGGTTCTTCGATACCTCATTCTGACTGCGTAGTGCGGTAGTGTTTTTGAGCGCCTGCGAAGGGTGCAGGCGCGTTCGGTCGTGTCTGCACAGCACAGGTGATTCGAGATGCGACACCACTACCAACGACAGGTGTACCGTGAGACGGAGGCTCGATGACCGATGTCGGTTGACCTCACCGAGATCGAGGAGGCCGAAGTTGAACTGGAACAGTGGTTGGTCGAACAGGCCGAGAACGACATCCCGGAGATCGTCCTCGTAGGGCTTCTTCGGGACTACGCAGACGACATCGAACACCTCGGCTACGTGCCGCGAATGTGGGGTGGGCCAGAGCGATGAGACGAACCAACTCCTTCGAGGTCGTCCCGCAATCGGAGCAGGCAGACATCGTCCTGCGACGCCTCCTCGATGCGTCAGCGAGCCTCTGGAACCAGTTGACGTATGATCGCAGACAGCGGTTCTTCGCCGGCGAAAGCGTCTGGGACTGTGATAGCTACTACGACGAGTATGTCGACGTGTTGGGGTCG
This sequence comes from Natrinema versiforme JCM 10478, assembly GCF_000337195.1. Taxonomy (GTDB): domain Archaea; phylum Halobacteriota; class Halobacteria; order Halobacteriales; family Natrialbaceae; genus Natrinema; species Natrinema versiforme. The sequence goes on from NZ_AOID01000059.1 coordinate 8,772, forward strand.
GCAACGACCCAGCGATCACCCGCGTCAACGACGCCGCCTGGCGGTCGTTCTTCGAGACAGTCGAGGAGCCCGACCGGGAGGTCAGTCCGCCCGGCTTACTGGGGCAACCAAGCCGACGGGCGCGACCTGCGGACCTACATCCGCAACGACGCCTACACGATCAACTGGGGCGAGCGCTCCCGGCTTGAGGTCCCCATCGGCAGCCAACTCAAAGACGAGTACGGCTTCGGTCAGTTCGAACGGCACCGGGTGGCCGTCCGCGGTGAGCCGCACTGGCAGGGCAAGCAGGGTCGCCTCCACCTCACCTACGACGATGTCGACGAGACATATTGCGCCCACCAGCCAGTGACTGTCACCGAGGCGGAAGAGGCGACGCCGACGGGGGCGGACGTCGCCGCGCTCGATATCGGTGCGAACATCCTCGTGGCGTGTACGACTACGGCCGGCGACCAGTACTGGTACAGCGGCCAGGAGCCGTTCCGGCAGTTCCAGGAAACTACCGAGCGCATTGCCGACGCCAAAGCGAAGCTGCCGGATGGACAGCAGACCAGTAAGCGGATCCAGCGGCTCTATCGTAAGCGGTCTCGACGGCGCGATCACGCCGTAAACGCACTGCTTCGTGATCTGGTCGAGCGGCTCCACGACGACGGTGTCGAAACCATCTATCACGGCGACCTCACCGGTGTCCTTGGCGAGTACTGGTCGGTTGAGGCCAATCTCAAAGCGGCGTACCTTCTGGGCACATCGACAGTGCCTCAACCAACTCGCGACCGTCTGCGAGGAGTACGGCATCGACGTGGAATCAACCTCCGAGGCGTGGACCTCCCAGACATGTCTGGAGTGTGGCGAGCGCGAGCGGACGCACCGGCATCGTGAGACGCTGAGGTGTCCGTGTGACTTCGAGGGAAACGCCGATCTCGTCGCTTCGTGGACGCTGCTCGAACAGGCGACGAACACCGAGGTCAGGCCGACGGCACGGCCCCTGCGGTTCCAGTGGGACGACCACCAGTGGCACCCCGTCGAGGGGGACGCGGTGGCGCCCAACGAATAGCGCCCAGACCCGCAAGGTGCCGCCGTGGTGTCGACGTGACACCAGCGAGCGGACGCTCCGTGTACGCGGAGTGGATGTCGATCCGCTGGCCGCTCGCTTTTCAAGCTGCAAGCGCTTTCAGTAATGCTCTAACTGTTGTCGGTGGAATGGGAGGGTTATGTGGGTAGACATTCTCGTGGTTGCGGTCAGTTTGATCGGCTCGTTCCTAATTTCGATGTATACTGTCAACAGTAGAATCGACAAGGAACGGGGGCGTGAGATCGAGCGGTGGTACGTGGATGCAGGTGTGCAAGCGGATTTAGCCAGGAAGGAATACTCGAATGAGGTTCTCAGTGAGAACTCGACCGGGAACGACACGGTGGAGGTTCTCAGAGCACGAGGTGCCGAGCTCCAGCAACACGCAGCCGAGGGTCGATATCTTGGGGTGGATGAGTCAATCTGGTCCGCTCTCATAGATATCGGGATGAACTACCGCTGGATGGCCTCCGAAATAGAGGCTGACGAAACAACGGACTGGTCGGAACTGACGGACCTAGAAGACGAAATGTGGGAGTTGACAGCCAAAGTGTCTGAGAGTATCCCGTCCGAAACGGAGTACTCGGCGGCACGGAACGATTGGTGGCAGTTCTGGTAGCCACAAAGGCGGAAGAGCAATATCGAGTCAGGAGCCGTTTATTGAGCTGACAATAGCCTCTATCGGCTGGCCGGTGTGTACGATACGGCACGCACCGCTCGCCGCGTTCCGCCCTCCGCGTCGCTCGCGACCGACCATTCCGGGCTGCCTGCCTGCAGTCGCGGGCGGGCTGCCGGGCTAAAATGCATGTGCCCTCGGCGCNCTCGCGACCGACCATTCCGGGCTGCCTGCCTGCAGTCGCGGGCGGGCTGCCGGGCTAAAATGCATGTGCCCTCGGCGCCAGCACCAAGCACGCTTTCGGTTGCGTCTCTCGCTCCTGCCGTCGCTCGCTCGACGGACGCGAAAACCGGCTTGTGTGCTGGCCGCTCGCTCCGGGCGGACGGCGCGCGGTGCTGGTTGGAACACCTCAGTCAGGCGCGCTCTCGCTCGCGCCCAGTAGGGCGCTCGCGAAGGCGCGAGCGAGAGCGCGCAGATNGTTGGAACACCTCAGTCAGGCGCGCTCTCGCTCGCGCCCAGTAGGGCGCTCGCGAAGGCGCGAGCGAGAGCGCGCAGATGGTTCTGTCGGTCGGTGTCGTCGGAAAACCGCGATGTAGCAGCATCGCAGTGGCAGGCGCGTGAGCGCCTTCGGAAGTTGAACTCCAATGCTAGTAACAACTCGAGTAGCAAGCTCGTTACGGTCGATGAACAGACTCAAACAGGCGGACGAGCAGAAAGTCGATGACGACAGCTTCCCAGTCGTCGACGAGACGCCAGAATTCGAGGCAACGGTCAAGCAAGAGGTCCAAGCAAAGGTAGACGCGAACCACCCGGACGGGATCGTCGATACAAATGACGAGCAAATTCACGGTGCCACCCTCGAGCAGGAAGAGCGGATTCGGGCTCGAGAAGCAGAACTCGAGCGGATCAGTGCACAAGCCGGGTTCGGACAACAGCAGGGACGAGCGAAGCGAGCGCGAGACATGGCTGCACGACGAAGTGCGGAGCGGCGTAAACGATTCCAGAAGCGGGCAGCGAGCGTGGAGCCGATGGCGGATCCAGAGCGGCCGGATCCCCAGAGGGACCTCACACGATCGCAACTGGCAGCCGTGAACGAGCAATCGATGCGGTTAGCCGAACGGCTTGATGGCTGGTCTCGAGCGGCGATCAGTCGGCGGCTAGCCGAGGTGGTCGCCGACGGACAGGATCTCACGAGTGCGGTCGTCAGTGTGTTCGAGGAGTTGCAGACAGCACCAGGACAGATCGTGCCAATTGGGACACTCGAGGATGTGAGCCGACAGAAGGTGAGCATCGAGGGGCGTGTCGAGACGCTCTGGGATCCATCGCATCCAAGCATTGCTCAAGTCGGACTCATCGCAGACGACAGTGGTCAGACTCGAGTAACGATCTGGGAGAAGTCAGGCGCGCCGTGGATCGAGGAAGGCGAACGAGTGCGCATTCATGGGGCTGCACGGAACTGGTACGAGGGACGTGTCTCACTGGCCGTCACCGGCTGGTCGACCCTTCAGTTCCCAGAACGCGGTCGATGGTGGGAGTAGCTGGCTAGCGCGGCTTTCTTTTTTGCTACGTGCCAGACCGACCCTGGCCCCTCCTCCCCACCCTCCGCTCCGTGCTCGCTTGAGAAGACTCACTCCGTTCGTCTTCCCCGCTCTCGTTCGCTCCGCTCACGGGACCATCGCTGCGCGCGCAGCCACAACCTCAGAGAGGTCAGCCAAATACTGTTCTAGCAGATCATTCTGGACCTTGCGGTGTAGAACCCTGGAAATAGCGGAAAAGTTATCATGGACTCGCCGGGCGGGCAACTGTAATCCGCGGTCGTAATCAATCGCAGTACAGCGGAGGTGTCGGCGCGTGACCCGATACTGCCCGCACTGCGGTGGTCGGATGATCACCGAAACCTCGACTGGCGGCCTCCCCCGTCGCATTTGTGAGAACGGCCCACATGATCTGCAGGAGGTGGCTCGAGGCCAATGAGCGCCTTCCCAAAGCCGACCGACGGCGAGGACATCGACTTCCTCGAGGAACGCGACGCAGACACCGAGTCGTGGACTCGAGCGGATCCACGCGAGGCGTTGATCGAGTCGTTCGGTCGGTTCGGCTACAAGGTCACGCTCAGAGACGGCGAGAGCGTCCACTACTGTGCNGCTCGGCCTTGAGGACGGCGAGTACCTCGGTCGATGCGACTGCAAGGGTTGGGAGTACCACGACGGCCCGTGCGCCCATCTCTGCACGCTCCGCAAAGCCGACTTCCTCGAGCTGATAGACGTGAAGTCGACCGACGGCAGTCCCGACGACGAACACGAGATGCGCCACGCGACCAACGAGGCGCTCGAGGGCGAGCCCCACGACGGGGCGATCGAGAAGACACGACGCCACGAGAGGGAGGCGGAGGTGCGGCCATGACGCGCACGCACACCCGCGCGATAGCCGCCTCCGTAGGCATCCCCACCCCCCTTGCATACGAACTGCGAAGCCCGACGCCGTCCCCGTATTCACGGGATATGCAAATTGAGGTGAGCCACTGATGGGACGGATGGATCACGACCCCTCGAGCCGCGTTTCGTTTGGCTGTCCCGACGAACTGCTCGAGACGCTCGATGAGATCACTGAGCGGGAGGACAAGAATCGGAGTGAGAAGCTTCGCGAACTGGTCCAGAAAGAGGTCGAGGCAAAAGGAGATTTGGACGAACCTCAGCCGCTCCTTCCCGACGACGAACGGCTCGCTGAAGCGTACCGGATGCTCCACGAGCGAGCGTCTGCTCGCCACAAGAGCAAGCGCCGCGTCAAACTCGAGACGGCGAAGAACAAACTCTACGACAACAGCACACCGAAGAGTGCCGTCCTCGATGAGATCATCAAGCCCCTCGAGAGTGAGGGGTACGTCTCGGTATGGGCGGGGAATCAGCACGTCTGGGTGATCGTCCCACCGATGCGCTACACCGACGGTGAGGACATCGTCGACGCGGGAGAAAAAGCAGTCGCGTAAGCAGTCTCTTTTCCTCGCTTCTCGAGACCGATCGCACTTTCGTCGATATCAGCGAAGTGGACCGCCCATGTTGACACCATTGCCGGCGTTCATGCCCTTGATTTCCGTGGGATCGAGGACGATCACCGCCTCGTCATCTTGCGGACCGACGACGTTCTTCACTCCCTCATACCACATATACCCGACATCGTCTCCTCGCGGGGCAAGCCCCCGAAACTCGGTATAGGTGGTCGATAGCATCGGCAGTTGGCCGACACCGTTTTCGTCGATACTCGTCGACGATGGGAACGGTGTGAGCACGAGCAGTTGCTCGAGGCCCTCGAGCGGCTCGCCGTCTGGATCGACAACCACGACGGTAACGCCTCGGAAGTCGCCGGGAACGAGTACGGCGTTGCTCGTCGTCGGGTTGTCGGCTCCGTCGGCCGAGCGGGAGAGGTTCGGTTTTCCGGCGATGCTCGTCGTCGATCGCCCGGCGTTGCTCCCCGATCTGGCCACCGACGGTCGCCCGGCGTTGGACGCCGTGGGTTGCCCAACGTTGATTCCCGACCGGGTTGCCGACGGTCGCCCCGCGTTCGTCGACGACGTGTTCGAGGCGCTGGCCGTCCGGGCGACGGTGCCGGTGCTCGCCGAGGCCGAGGTCGTCGTCGCGGTACTGTTCTCAAAGCTGGCCATGGGGTCAGTCCATGCGGATTCCGATGGGAGTTGGTAGCGTTTCCTTGAAGATGGTGAACTTATCGGCACCGCCGTCGGTCACAGTGTCGAGGTGAGCCGATCGGTCGCCACTGTTGTCACGAATCCAGAGGTCATGTTCGCCGATGAGAGCGTCCTCGTACTTGCTACTCGCTTGTAGAGTCGTCTCTACCATCGGGTAGTTGTCGTTGTTTCCGTCCGCGTTCACCTGTCCCTTGCCCTCGTGGGTGTGGCCAGATTCTCCGCCCTCGAAAGTGGCGTTATCTCGTATGTTTTATCGTCGTCGTGTTCTTGGTATCCGAGGACTAAGGCCGTGTATTTCGACTCTCTCACCTGTGCTGTGCTGTAGTCCCATAGCCGAGTGAGTTCGCTGATTCCCATAGCCATGCCAGCGTCGTAGTCGTCGCCTTCCTCGCGGGACATGTAGAAGGCGAATCCCTTGTTGTTGACGTACTCCACCCAGAATTTTACTTGGTCGCTGAAACTGGGTGAGCCGTCGTGCTCATCGTGAGGCATGGCCTGCCACGAGTTGGAATATCGGTCTTCCCACGAGCCTGCCGAAGCGTCCCAGTTCGGCCCGTGTTCGAGTTCTATTTCTTCATCACCGGTTGCGCTGAGTCGGACATCACTACCCTCAGGGGTCGTGAAGACGAAATAGTCGTTATTGGATGTGAACGCCGTGTTGTCGGTGTTGTACTGTTCGTCCTTCACCGACCAATCGGCCATGCTGCTGATTTTGTCACGAATCTGTGCCATCGCTTCGCCGTAGGTCGTGTTGATGGGGCCGTCGAATGTCATTTGTACGCTTTGACCTTGACCGTCGTGTCTGCCGAGTCGCTACTCTGTTTGCTAATCCATGCTGCTGAGGCCCCGAGACCACCCTCTGGCCCTGCGTTGTAGGGAGCACTAGAGGGCTCCAGCGGGATCTTACGATAGTCGCCTTCCGACCGGAATGCGACGTAAATCGGCTCGTCGAAGCCCCAGACAGTGACCGATGACGCCGGGAACCCCCATTTGAGACGGTTCTCTTCAGTCGTCGTTACCGGGAGCGGCTCTTCGGTCACGAAATACGCCGCCTCTTGGGTGTCCTCCGACTCGGGGTTGAGCGCCTCGAAGGCGTTCTCCCCGCGTTGCTCGAGCAGCAGCGCGAGCAGGAGTCGTTCCGTGTCGTTCTCGACGATGTCCTCGCTCCACGACGAGGCGTCGATCCCGTAGTCGGCGAGAACCCGCTCGATCGGACTGTTCGGTCCGATCGTCGACGATCCGATCACGGTGCATCATCCTCCTGCTCGCCGCCGTCGGTCGCGACGGTCTTGACATCGCGTCGAAGATCGCGCACAGCGTCCGTGTGCTCTTGGATCGCCTCGAGCCAACTCTCCCGTTCGTCTTGGCGTTCGTTGCGTTCTTCCCGATAGAGTCGCCACATGAGTCCGAACGCAACAGCGGGGAACCCGAACTGATTGAGCACGGTGATGGGCTCCATCTTAGATCAGCCCTCCGGCGAAGTCGGTTGCACCGTCAACGAGATCGCCCCCAGCGTCGGCCGCGCCGTTGACGATGTCGCCACCGACGTCAGTTGCACCGTCGACGGCGTCGCCGCCTGCGTCGGCTGCTCCGTCAGCTGCGTCGCCACCAGCGCCGAGCATCCCGCCGAAGAGATCACCGCCGGTGTCGACGGCATCTCCGAACGTATCACTGATTCCGTCCGCGACATCGGTCGTGCCATCCCAGGTATCGCCCAGAATATCGCCGCCGAAGTCGCTCACGCCGTCTGCGAGGTCGGTCGCGCCGCCCCAGACATCGCCGACCGCGCCGCCGATTCCACCGGCCGCATCGGTTGAGCCGCCCCAGATATCACCGATTGCACCGCCGACACCGGCCGCCGCATCGCCGGCTCCGCCGGCCGCGTTGGTCGTTCCGCCGACGATGTTGCCGATCGCATCGCCGATACCGTCCGCTGCTTGCCCGGGGCCGCGCGTCATCTGCATGACGCGCCAGACGATGAATGCGAGGGCGAGCGCCCCAACGACCATCGCGATATTGAAACCGCGACTGTTCTGGGCTGCTTCGCTCACGTTATCCGAAACGTTGCTCACTGCCTCGGCGGCGGGCTCGGCGACATCGCTGGCTTGGTCCGCTGCCTCGCCAGCGGCCATCGCCGCTGCAGGTCCCGCCATCGGTCAGCTCACCTCTCTGCCGTTACTGTCAGGGGGACTCATCGCGAGCCCCTGCGTGTGTCCGTTCATGATCGAATCGTGACGAAGACCAGCAGCACTGCCTGCAGCGCGAGCAGGCCGATCATGATGTCGTCCTGTGTCCACTGCGTGCCGTAGACGAGCCGCGCTATCGGGCTCTCCGGTGGCTGCTGGGATTGGTTCTCCGGCCTCGAGGTCGCGGTCGCTTCGGACGACATGGTCGTCGTAGTGACTGCTACCTCTCCGGGCTCGGTACCGTCTGAAAGACCGCCCTGCACGGGGGATCACCCCCGGACTCCGATCATGTCCTGCTTGACCGCCGCTCCTAGCCCGTCGATGCGGGCCTCGGTCTGGAACCGCGGCAGCGACAGCAGGGCGTTGCGTGCTCGAGGCGTCCCGTTGGCTCGCTCGGGAGCCTCGAACGCGACTTTGTACGGTGCATCGACGACGACCTGCAGCCGGAACTTTCGCGGCAGGTACGGCTGCAGCGGCGTCCGGTCGAACCCGAACCGAATCTCCTGTTGGGCCTGGTCGCGAGTGTGCAGGATCGCCGTCTGTGCCTCCTTGAGCGTCTGGTTGACCTTGCCGCCCGCTCCGGGCGCGGTCTTGCGGATCTCGACCGCCGCCGGATCGCGGGGAACGTAGAAGACATCGAGGTCGGTCTCCGTCCCGCTCGAGGTGTAGTCGAAGGAGTTGGCGTCGTAGTCGACGCTGTCTGGTTTGACGATCGCGCCGTCTTCGTAGAGGACGAACGACTCGGTCGTTGGACACTCGATCAGGTTGTGATCGAGTTCGAACGTCTCCTGGTCGTCTGCCGTCCCGTTGGTCGTTCGATGTTCGTGAGCCGGGAGGACGACTCGGAGTTCGCTGTCCGGATCGTCGCGGAGCTGGAGCGGGCGGCCGAGCTGGATTTCGGCGACGACGCTCGCCTCGCCGGGAGTTGCGGCTTGAGTCTCGAACTCGCGGAGGGTGACACTGCCGGGAACCCAGCTTGCCGACTTGAGCTTGTGTTTGATCGCCATTACTCGAGGTCCACCTCCGCCAGCGCTGCCTCCTCGAAGTAGATCTCACTCTGGGCGTGGTCGATTGGCTCGGAGGAATCGACGAGGATGTACGCTTCGTCGATGTCCCGCACCTCGAGCTTCTCGCCCTTGAGCTGGTGCTTGACCGCGTCGACCTTGCGGTCGTCCTGCTGGTCCGAGACGGAGTTTTTGATGTAGCTCGCGATCGTCGACTTCGGGTCAGAGACGACCTGAATGCTCTCGTCGGTCGGTGCTTGGTAGCCGAGTGCGACGCGAGTGTCTGCGGGGAGCGGGTTGCCGTCGGTGTCGCGAAGCTTTGCGTAGATCGGCAGCCCGACCTTGTTCCCCATGTCGACAGCGTTGCGGATGAGAACGCCGACGCCGTCCTTGGGGTTGATCGAGAGAACCGGCGTCAGCTGGTTGGTGATGTTCGTCTCCGTCTCGACGTACTTGCTCGAGTCGCCGAGGGCGGCGTAGAGCGAGAGACTCATTTAGGCCAGCACCTCGTTGATCATGCCCTGGGCGTTGAAGCGCTCGGCAGCCTCGCGGACGACGAACGCGCCCGAGCCGAGGGTGAACGCGCGCTTGTTGACCACCATCTCACCCAGTGCCATCCCGCCGATGCCGAAGATCTCCGACGGGAGCATCGTTCCAGTTGCGGTGTCGACGAGGTACGGCGCGAGGTAGCCGCCCGCGACCATGCCGACATCCATCCATACGTCACTGTCAGTCAGAGCCTGCGTGGCCTGATCGAAATTCATCGCCATGCGATCCGACAAACTGGCCGAATTCGGATATAAGAGCGCGTCAGGACCGCAGTCAGCCGACGTTCTTGGTAGTCATTTGTGCCACTCCGCGGTAACTCGCTGCTATTCGTTATAACGAATTCTGACTGAGCGTCTCTCTTGCTAAAGATAGGTAGTACCGATTATTTCGGAAATAGTGGCTCCCTCAATACTATTCACAGGCTCAAAATAGGTGTGTAGGTCTCTCCCCTAGATTTACAACCCCACAAACCCAACTAACAGATGAACTATGCCGGGAGAAGATGAGAAATCTGATGAAGAGGATGAGAACGATAGACAAATCGATCCAGAAATCGTTGTGACTGCGTCGAGTATTGACGGAATAGCCTCAGCAATTGGTGTAGAAATGGACGAGAATGATAGAAGAAAAAAGAACGAAGAGAAGAAGAGTAATGGTCTAGAATCAGAAGAATTAGCTCCTGCATTAGAAGCCCTCGAAGACGCTGTGAAAGGCTTAGAAATCGCTACTGAAAAGAATAGCAAGGGGAAGATGCGAAAGAAGGTCATGGAGTACAGCGGCCGCGACGATATGGCGAACTGGGAGTTTGGGCGACATCTTGAAGTTCTCAAGACGCATGGGATCGCTGAAAAAGACGGCAAACGTTGGCGACTCGCCGACTAAGGTGCGCGTCTAACTGCAATCACTCGACCATTATTTTGACAGACTACCTCCGATTATTGTCGAGGCCTTGCTCAAACTCGGCCATCATGATCCCGACGACATCGGCTCGCGAGAGATCATGACCACGACGGTCCTCGAGATAGTTTTGAATCCGTTCGAACTGGTCGGCTTTGCTCCCGCGGAGCGTGACATCGGTGCGCATCTGGTTAGTCGTCGAAGGGGTGTTTGATTCGGACACGATCACTCCCGTAGTGCGTACTCTC
>NZ_AOID01000060.1 GCF_000337195.1 Natrinema versiforme JCM 10478
TGGCGAATACCCTTTTCAATGATCTCGCGGGGTGTCCGCTCTCGCTCCACAAACTCCAAGTCGATCCATCCAGTAGAGATGTCGAGGCGGTCAGTTTTGGCCATGAGCATCCAAAGCTTTGACCGCCTCGTTCCTAACTTAACATGGCCGGATTCGCAAGGATAACGACAAAGGGCGGTACGTCAACGACAAGATCCACAAGATGCCGTTCGCCCGCTTGCTGAACTACATCGAGTACAAGGCTCACGACTCGGGTACCGATGTGCAGTTGGTCGAAGAATACGACACCTCGCAGACGTGCAACCGCTGTGGGTCTGAGGGCGTCCGCGAGACGCAGGGACGGTTTGAGTGTCCCGAGTGTGGATTGGACGATAACGCGGACAAGAACGGTGCGCTGAATATCGGCAACCGAGCCTTGGGCAAGTTCTCGAAACCGCTGTCCGAGGCGGGGGCTGTACTGGCACAGCCCGAAACGCAGGTCATCGTCCACCGTGACGAGGAACCTGCGAACCTCTCCGTATCCGTGGGTTCAACCCCCTGTGGGGGAACCCCACGGCTTTAGCCGTGGGAGGATGTCAGCATGAGGGAATTGATCCATCCATGACTTTCGTCATTCAAGTACTAGGTATCCTAATACCGAATGTTTATCAAACCGTCCGTAGAACAGGTGCGCTGTTGACAAATATGCCGCTCAGTATGGATACCACTTAACGACCGTCGCGAGTGGTGACCGGAGAGCCAAGAGGATAATATGACAGCAAGGTCTAAACGGACGGGCGATGGCGGTGACGGAAAGAGGGATGGGGGAGCCAACAAAACATCAACCGATGACAAATCTTCTACCATTCTATGAGTACATCAGAGGGAGGTGACCAAAGCCAACCGGAGGTAGTAGAATCGGTATCACAATCAGCGGAAGCGGAACTCAATCAAGAGGGGGATCGCCAGCACGCGAAGGCCTACGAGAACGAGATCGACGATCTGCTCGTCGGTCCGGACAGCGAACAAACGCCGGTTCTGAGCGTCGTGATGCCGACACTCAACGAAGAAGATGGTGTCGCCGAGTGCATCACGCGGGCAAAAACAGCAATCGCCGAACTCGGTGTGACCGCCGAGATTATCCTGAGCGATAGCTCGACCGATCGGACACCCGAAATCGGCCGGGAATTAGGTGCTGTTATCTACGAGCCTGACGAACCCGGCTACGGCTACGCCTACCGGTATGCGTTCGAGCGAGCCCGTGGCGAGTTCATCGTTATGGGTGACGCCGATACGACCTATGACTTCGAACAGATCCCGCGCTTACTGACCCACCTCCGCGACGAAGAGGCCGATATGGTGATGGGAAGCCGTCTCGAGGGCGAGATCAAGCCCGGGGCGATGCCGACATTACACCAACACATCGGTAATCCGTTACTGACGAAATTCTTGAACGCCTTCTATGGCGCCGGAGTAAGTGACGCACATAGCGGCTTCCGAATTTTCACGCGGGATGCATTCGAGACAATGGATCTCGAGTCGACCGGGATGGAATTCGCCAGCGAGATGATCATGGAAGCCGGTGCGAAGGATCTCGAGATCGTAGAAACACCGATCGTCTATCACGAGCGGGAAGGGGAGGAGACACTCGAGAGTTTCAAAGACGGCTGGCGCCACGTCCGGTTCATGCTCATCAACGCGCCGGGGTACCTATTCTCTGTGCCAGGACTCCTGATGAGTCTTGTCGGGATGGCCGTAATGGGGCTCGCATATACCGGGGTTCCGGTTGGCGGTGTGTCTCTCGGAATCCACTCGATGATTGCCGGGAGCCTGTTAACCATCGTCGGCTATCAGATTTCCAGTCTCGGCGTCTTCGCAGCCGTAACGAGTGACCCCATTCAGAAGCCAGAGGATCCAATCACTGAACACGTGACCCAGTCGCTATCGCTCGAGCACGGCGCGACGGCTGGGCTGGCAGTGTTCGGTGCCGGTGGCGTGTACGCAGCCACACTGGCTTCCCAGTGGATCACGAACGGCTTCGCGACGCTCGAGTTCACAATGGGTGCACTGATCGCGTTTACCGCGATTATCATTGGTCTCCAGACCGTGTTCTCGTCGTTTTTCCTGAGCGCCATCAATCGGTGACTAGCGGTCTATTCGATTTCTTTTCGAGTCGGTTTCGTTCCCGGAATGGACTCGAGATTGGTATCGTCACTAATGGGGACTTCCAGCAAACCTCGAAGACGTTTAGGTCGCCGCGTCCCCGTTTTGAGTTGCGTCTCAGCGCCGAAAATTGCGGCAGTTACCAGAGTTGTGCACCGGGCGTACCACACACGTCGCAGACGACAGCATCGTTCCCCTTGTAGCTATCCTGTACGAGTTCCCCCCCATCACAAAACGAGCAATCGGTTCCCTCGAGTGCATCGATTACCGGATGCAGATCGGAACCACTTTCCTGTCGTTGCATGTGGGTTACATCTTTCTGCAGTAGGTGATAAATCCTCGGGATGGCGTACCGACAAGTGATAAAAGTGACTCCTAGCGTCACAGATAGCTCGTGTCGAGTACAGGTTTCTGAAGAGTGCGTTCCCATTTAACTGGTCTCTGAAACATCCGTTCTGAAATCCCTTCTTGAGTGTTCTCGAGATTGTAATCAAACCTCTGCCTTTGTGTAGCAGCGGACTGGACAGTGATACGATGAGCCTCGCTCTGACTCATTTCGCGGTCGGTGCGTTGTGTGCGACTCTCCTGTTAGCGTATCTGCCAGTTCGGACAGAATACGACGCGCCCCTCGTCGTTGCGAGTGGCGTCTGGGCGTTGCTTCCCGATTTCTGGCGCGTGACTCCGATCTATAGCGGTGCCTTCAGAGACCTCGGTCACTCGGCACTTGGAAACGCCTGCTGGCTGCACTCCGTTTTCGATCGTGCCGATCCGCACGAGTCAACCCGATTAGCCGCCGTGATGTTGGGAGTCTATTTCCTTGCGACTGTCATCTACGCCGAACGGCGTCGCAGCGACCCAGATATTGACTACAACCTGTGAAACCACAGTAGTGGTGTACAACAGCATCAATCCGGTACCGTGCACCGACTCGATATCCGATTCGAGTGACAGACGATATAGACATGGTCATTTCTTCTTTCACTTCAGCATCCGCGAGCGCGGCCGCACAGACGAAATATAGTACCTCTCCGGCCCCACGAATACAGTGTGACCGACAGGTCTGTACCCTACACGCCTGACTTAGGGAAATCACAGCGGTAACAGCGCAGAAGCCCACGGTAAAGCCGTGGGAGGAAGCGCGTAAGCTACACTACACGAACCACCGAACACAGCACAGCCGCCTCTCCAACGTTATACAAAATTATTAATAAAGAGTAGGCATTACTGTGATACAGATGGCGTGGGAGGTAACTCGCACCGTACGTATCCGCCTTGACGTGCCCGACGACCGCAAGATCGACCTCCACGCCACCAACAACAAATTTCAGTACTGCGCCAACCGAACCAGTGACTGGGCATGGCGCTACCCTGACGAGGACTGCGTAACCAGCAAGAGTGAAGTCGAAGACGCTATTTACGACGACCTCCGCGAAGAAACCGACTACCTGCACGCGAATCTTGTGCAGAAGGCCATCAAACGCGCCACCGACGNCAGAGTACGACACGTTCAGCATCGTCTACGACAAGCGAGCCGCCACCTACTACCGCGACAAGGTGAGTCTCGCCACCGTCAACGGCAGAATCGAATGCGAATACGACCTGCCTGAGAATACTAAAGGAACGCCACACGGCGAGTACTTGCTGAACGACGACTACTCCTTCTCAACCAGCACTGTCCATTACGACAGCGAAGCCGACGAGTTCTACCTGCACGCGGTGATGGAACGAGAACTCGATGTTGAACGTCCTGAGAAAGCCGAGCATTCGAAAGTGCTTGGCGTGGACTGCAACGTTGATGACCNATGACCATATCGCCGTGACCTCAACAGGTGCATTCGTCGGAAATGCTGACTACCTCAACCACCAGCGCCGCGAGTTTGAAAAACGACGTGCCAGTCTCCAACAAACAGGCACGCGGAACGCCCACCTAACCGTCCAGCGTATTGGTGACAGGTTCGGTCGCTGGAGTACAGACTACCTCCACCAGTGTTCAAAAGCCATCGTGGAGGCGGCTCGTCGCCACGAGTGTACGCACATTGCGTTCGAGAACTTGGAACAGANCCACCAGTGTTCAAAAGCCATCGTGGAGGCGGCTCGTCGCCACGAGTGTACGCACATTGCGTTCGAGAACTTGGAACAGATTCGAGAGCGGATTAGCGACGAGAAGAAGTTCCAGCAGTGGGCATTCAACGCACTACAAACAATGGTTGAGTACAAGGCTGAAGCCTGCGGAATCGTCGTGGAGACTGTGAATCCGCAGTACACGAGCCAGCAATGCTCGAAGTGTGGGTGTACTCTTGAAGAAAACCGTAACGACCAGCACTTTGAGTGTCTTGACTGTGAGTACACGGCGAACGCAGACTATAACGCGGCGAAGAACGTGGCACGGAAACTCGCACTCAAACTCCAGCGGGGGCAGAAGTCCCCTGTTGGAGGGGCGTTCTGTCAGTACGCCCTGCAGTCAGGGATGATGACCGTGAACGCTACTGAAGTGGCGTCCGATACTCCCGTGTCGGTAGAACGAGAGTCCACTGGCAAGCCCACCCCTGAAGNGTGAACGCTACTGAAGTGGCGTCCGATACTCCCGTGTCGGTAGAACGAGAGTCCACTGGCAAGCCCACCCCTGAAGGGGTGGGTAGCTGACTGAGACTCAGCTACAGACACTTCGTGCAATTCATGCCCATCCAGACGAAACGCAGGCAGAGCTCGCAACGCGGTTCAATATCACCAGCGCATCTATTAGCCAACGGGTTAATGCCATCGACGGATTCGACTGGTCCGATCGACGGATGTTCACCGATGCGGTGTTCGACTCGAACGCCACGGAAGCTATCGATCAGACTGCGACATCTTCTACCTCTGGATCGATGAGTGGGAACTCTACGCATGAGATACAGCACCCTTCCGAGTCCGACTCCGACAACGACGCCACCAACAACGAGTCTGAGTCAGACTCGTCTGCGACAGGGCGGCCACTCAAGACCGACAGATCGAACAACCCTCGAAATGAGGATCAACCATACAGGCGTAAACACGTGTCTGACCAACTGTCTACACTTACTGCTCAAGTCGATCAGCTCGAGCAGCAACTCGCGGATCAGTCCCAATCAACAGCACCATCTGCATCGCTTGCTCCCGAACTCGCTCATAAGGTCGCCCACGCATGTCTTCGCTCGGATTCCATCTCTGAGGACGAAGAATTACAGATTTTGCGTGAGCTGATGGGTGTCGATAGTGATTAACCTAGTACACTCTGATAGTGAGTTTAAATCACACTAGTAAGAGCGAGTCGATACTAGTGCCTCGTATGGTTGTGACATGTGCAAAACTCTGACTAGCTACTCCTGGTAGGGTGCACAGACCTGCTCGAGTCCCTCCTCGAGCGAGATATGAGGCTCCCAGCCGACTTCCTCGCGAATCTTGCTCGAATCAGCGCAGGTGTCATGGACGTAGACGCTGTCTGGAATCGGATTCTCGACGTACTCCGGCTCGATATCGGTGTTGAGTTGGTCGTTGAGCATCTCGACGAGATCGTTGAAACTGTAGGCGTCACCGGTACCAAGGTTATAGACGCCCGTGAGTTCGCGGTCAGCGGCGAGTTCGAGACCGCGGACGATATCGTCGACGTGTGTGAAGTCTCGTGTCTGTGTGCCGTCGCCGTAGAGGACTGGTGAGTCGCCGCTGGCGAGGTCGTCGGCGAACTGCGCGATCACGTTGGCGTACTCGCCTTTGTGTTCCTCGGCCCCGCCGTAGCCCTGATAGACCGAGAAGAAGCGCATCCCAGCGACATTCATGTCGTAGTGGTTGGCGAAGTACTCCCCGTAGCGCTCGCGCGCCAGTTTCGAGGCTTCGTAGCCAGTGTTGACCGAAACCGGCATATCGACTGGGGAAGGCTCGGTCTGGTTGCCGTATATGGATGACGTAGAGGCATAGACGACCGTTTCACAGCCGTCTTCGCGGGCCTGTTCGACGACGTTGACGAAGCCCTCGACGTTGACGCGTGCTCCCTTGGTGGGGTCGTCCTCGTGCATCGCGTATGAAGACAGTGCTGCCAGGTGGAACACAACATCGACGTCAGTCGGCAGATCGTCCTCGAGGACACTACGGGTGTGGACCGTAACGTCGTCGTCTACGTTTTCGGACGTCCCGAGATACTCATCATCGATCACGATCACATCGTTGTCCTGTGTGAGGTGGTTTGCTAGGTTGGAACCGATGAAGCCTGCGCCACCCGTCACTAATACACGTTGGTCGTTCATACGATGGCGTTGTTAAGCGACTCTGATAGTTCTACGGACTTTCGCCGGCGGCGGGCTGTACGCCGCGTCGCTCACCTCTAGTGGATTTCGACTGGCCACTTGACGATAGGGACTAATCAGTATCATATCGACTGTTACCTATGGCGATATTCAACGGTATGATCGGTTCGAGGTCCTACGCGTCCGGCTCGGTCGGCCCGACGATAGGGATCTTAGTTGCCGTCTCTTCGGGTGCTTTCTTCTCCTTCCCAGTTGGCGAGTAGTGTTGTCGCACGTACTCTCTACCAAAGGGGTGTTTCAGGAGACCCCAGTAGCCCATCGTCCGTTCCAGTCGGCACATCACCCGTTTGTGAGCGCTCATGGCTATCTAAGACCACGGAAGATCCTTATCCGTTTGCAGCGTTTTGACCTGCGTATCGAGACGTGAGTTGTGGTTCTCGAGCATCATGTCCCCGTACTCAGGGGAAAACCGCTGTCGGACAGTTAGGGGCTCGAATCTTCCCTGTTCCCTTTGTGAACGAAGTCATGGGGCTGCATGAGAGACGCTCGAATTTCCGTATCGGTATCCTCAACATCTACCACCGCCGCTCGACTCGAGATTGAAGGCGTTGGTCGTTACTGATCAAATGGCGGTTCAGCGAACGTCATCTCCGGGCCGATTATCGCCGAGTCCACCTCGATTTCGCGGAGATCGGTACTCGTCCCGACGACTGCTCGCTCGATCGTCCCACCGGTGATCGTTACGTCGGGAAAGATGACGCAGTCTCGAAGGGTCGCGTCGGTAATCTGGGCGCCCTCCATGACGTGTACGTTCGCCCCGACCGTCGTCTCCTCGAGCGACGCGTCGGGGTGGATCGCGCTGTCGCCGTCGAACTGCCAGGCGACGGCGTCGAGGTAGCTCTCGGGCGTCCCGATGTCGAACCAGGCGCCGTCGAACGTGAATGCGTCGACGCGCTCCCGATCGACGAGCCACTGGACGAACCAGCCCGGCTCGTCGGGGTTGTTCTCCCCGGCCAGGTACGTCTCGAGCAACTCGAGGTCTTCTGCACGAAACCCGTAACAGGCGACCGAGACGAGCGTACTCGGCGGGTCGTCGGGCTTCTCTTGGAAATCGACGATCTCGCGGCCGTCGTCGTCGAGCTCGAGGACGCCGTAAGATGTCGCGCGCTCGTAGTCGCCCACGTCGTAGGCGGCGAGCGTCGGCGTTTCCTGTTGGCGGAAGAAGTCGACAAACTCGCTCACGTCGAAGCTGAGGAGGTTATCACCCGCGATCACGATCGTGTCGTCCGTGAGGTTCTCCCGGTCGACGAGCTGAGCGAGGGCACCGATGACGCCGAACTTCTCGTCCTCATCGATCGTGTCCTCGATCGAGAGCTGGGGTTTGTGGTAGGTCTTGGTTTCGAGGTGGTCCTCGAAATCGTCCGCGAAGCGCTCGTTCGTCGAGACGTAGACGTCGTCGATTCGGTCGTCCGTCTCGAGGTCCTCGAGGACGCCGTCGATCACGGTCGTGTCGGCGACCGGGAGGAACATCTTGGGTCGATGGCGGGTGATCGGCCAGAGTCGCGTGGCGTAGCCGCCTGCGAGTACGATTGCGTCCATAGGTGTGGATTCTTCGTCGTGTAAAAGCAAGTTCCTATTTGATGTATGTTTGTCTCCGTAGACCTTCCTAGTATCGCCACTAGAGTGAACATAGTGGCTTCTCGGACTGTGTGCAAAACGTTACTACGCGTTAGGGTGATGACTCATTCATATGAAAGCAGTCGTACTCGCGGCGGGCGAGGGTACGCGGCTTCGACCGCTCACCGAGGACAAACCCAAGGGATGGTCGAGGTCGACGACAAACCAATTCTGACCCACTGTTTCGATCAACTGGTGTCGCTCGGCGCCGACGAACTGATCGTCGTCGTCGGCTACCTCAAGGAGAAGATCATCGATCACTACGGCGACGCGTACGAGGGCGTCCCGATCACGTACAGTCACCAGCGCAAGCAGAAGGGGCTGGCGCATGCCTTGGTAACTGTGGAGGAGCACATCGACGACGATTTCATGCTGATGCTCGGCGATAACGTGTTTCAGGCGAACCTCGAGGACGTCGTCCGTCGCCAGCAGGAGGATCGAGCCGACGCCGCGTTCCTGGTTGAGGAAGTCCCGTGGGACGAGGCCGACCGGTACGGGGTCTGTGATACCAACAAGTTCGGCGAGATTACGGACGTCGTCGAAAAGCCCGACGATCCGCCGTCGAATCTCGTGATGACCGGGTTCTATACGTTTACGCCCGCGATTTTCCACGCGTGTCATCTGGTGCAGCCGTCGAATCGAGGCGAGTACGAGATCAGCGAGGCGATCGACCTGCTGATTCAGTCAGGGCGGACGATCGATGCGATTGGGTTGGAGGGATGGCGGATCGACGTTGGATACCCGGAAGATCGCGAGGAAGCGGAGGAACGACTGCAAGCGCGCTTCGAATCGGCGACGGAAACGGTCTCCGACTGAAGCGGGGTTCTACTCCCGACCGATCGACGTGTTTTCGAGATATCGTTCGACGTAGGGATGCAGATCAGCGTCGTCGAACGGCGGCGTGAACACACGGAACTGGCTGTGTTGGTCGTCCGATTCTGCGATGTCCTCGAAGGGCTCGACGACGAACGCATTGGCGACGTAGTGTTTGCTCTCGACGCCGTCGACTTCGGACGTCTCGTAGAAGTGCTCGAACACTCCGAGTCGCTCCCGAATCTCGACCTCGCACCCGAGTTCCATCTCCGCGACTCGTTGCACGGCGTCGGTCAGTCGTTCGTTTTTGAATACGGTTCCGCCGGGGACGAACCACTCACCTTTGGCGGGTTCGTTTTCGCGCAATCCCAGTAGCACGCCGCCCTCGTATTTCACGACGAGATCGACTGAGACGATCGGAGCGTTCTCGACGATGGTACCCCAGTCGTCACCCTCGACCCAACGCTCGTCTTCTGTCATACTTCGGGATTAGAGATAGTAGTCGACGGCTCGTTCGAGTCCCGCTTCGAACGACCACGACGGTTCCCAGCCGAGGCGTTCGATCTTGTCCGTCTCGAGCGCGTAGCGCTGGTCGTGGCCCGCGCGGTCCTCGACGAACGTGATCTGGTCTTCCGACCCGCCGACGGCGTCGAGAATCGCTTCGGTCACCTCGAGGTTCGTCCGCTCCTCGCCGGATCCGATGTTGTACACCTCGCCGGGCTCGCCCTCGCGGAGGACGAGATCGAGCGCCTCGCAGTTGTCCTCGACGTAGATCCATTCGCGGACGTTCGATCCGTCACCGTACACGGGGAGTTCATCGCCCGCCGCAGCGTTCCGGATGAACTTCGGGATCAGTTTCTCCGTGTGCTGGCGCGGGCCGAAGTTGTTACACGTCCGGGTGATGAGCACGGGCAGCCCGTGCGTCGTCTCGTAGCTCTTGGCCAGCAGATCGGCGCTGGCCTTGGTCGCCGCGTACGGGTTGCGCGGGTTCAGGAGATCCTCCTCGCTGAAAGTCCCATCGAGGATCTGGCCGTACACTTCGTCCGTCGAAATCTGGAGGAATCGGTCTACGTCCGCGTCGACTGCCGCATCGAGGAGCGTCTGGGTTCCCTCGACGTTCGTCTCGACGAACGGGGCCGCGCCCTCGATGGATCGGTCGACGTGGGACTCGGCAGCGAAGTTGACGATTGCATCGGCGTCGGACACGAGCTCCTCGACGCGCTCTCGATCACAGATGCTCCCTTCGACGAACTCGTGGTTCGGGTGCTCGAGCACGCCGTCCAAATTGTCGAGCGATCCCGCGTAGGTCAGTGCGTCGAGCGTGACGACCTCGTCCTCGCTGTTCTCGAGGAGATGGCGGACGTAGTTAGACCCGATGAATCCCGCGCCGCCAGTAACGAGTATTCGCATACAATCACGTGCCTCCCAGCACATATTTACACTTTCGGGAAGGGGGCTTCCATATGACGGTACTCGTCGTCGGTTCCGGGGGGTTGCTCGGGAGTGCCCTCGTGGCCCGGTGTCTCGAGCGATCCATCGACGTAGTCGGGACGTATCACTCGACGGCCCCAGCGTTCGATATCCCGCTCGAGCAGCACGATATTCGAGAGACAGACGCATTCCGAACGATTCTGGACGACCATCAGCCCGATACCGTGGTCAATTGTGCCGCCATGACGGACGTGGACGGCTGTGAGTCGGACCGCGAGGCCGCGTTCGCTGTCAACGGGACCGCCCCCGGTGAAATAGCTAGTTGCTGCGCAGTGCGCGACGTTCCGTTCGTTCACGTGTCGACGGACTACGTCTTCGACGGGAACGCGTCGGAGCCGTACGACGAAACGGCGTCGACGGATCCGATACAGGTCTACGGCGAATCGAAACTTGCTGGGGAGGAAGCCGTTCAGGGTGTCGACGGCGACATACTAGTCGCACGGCTCTCATTCGTGTACGGGGTTCGCGGCGATACGAACAACCTCATCGGCTTCCCTGCCTGGGTGCGGAATACGTTGGCCGACGGTGACGACGTTCCCCTGTTCGTCGACCAGCATCTGACGCCGACTCGAGCGGGGCAGGCTGCGGACACGATCCTCGAACTGCACGAGGCGGGGGCCGAGGGCCTGTATCACGTCGCGTGTCGGTCGTGTGTGACGCCATACGAATTCGGTCACGAAATCGCACGTCTACAGGACGCAGACGACACGCTGATCGATGAGAGTCAGCAGGCGGACGTGCAGAGAGACGCAGAGCGACCGTCGTACACGTGTCTCGACGTGACTGCGGTCGAGGAGGAACTCGGGCGTCGACAACCGACGCTCGAGGACGATCTCCGGGCGATCGAAGAACAGTTCGAATCCTAGGGTCGGTTAGCTGAATCGAGGCGCTAAGCACCCTTCCTCAGCGAGCGCCGAAGGTGCGTGCAGGGAGGGGATACAGCGCCGCCCGTGTTTCTTGCACTGTTCTACAGCAGGCCATAGGCCAACGCAATCAGTAGTGCTTTACGTATAGCGTGCATAGTGTGCATACGGTGAAACGGAAGACCATCACCATTCGGGAGGACCAAGACGAGTGGATCGAGGAGCAACATCTCAACCTCTCGTCGTTCGTCCGTGAGCAACTCGACGAACTCATTGAGGAACGCGAGAACTGATGTACTATACCTACAAGTATCGCCTCGAGCCGTCCGACGCCCAACGCGAGGAGTTGGACCGCCACCGCGATCTCTGTAGGCAACTGTACAACCACACTCGCTACCGCCTCAATAAGTACCGAGAGAACCACGGCGAGTTGCCGTCCATGACCACGCTCCGGTCGGAGCTACCCGACCTCAAGAAGTGGTGGGACGGTCTCTCGGACGTGTACTCGAAGGTACTCCAAACCGTCGTGGAACGGCTATTCAACAACCTCAGTAGCCTTTCTGCGCTCAAAGAGAAGGACTATGGCGTCGGCCAACTGAAGTGGAAGCCACCACGGGAGTTTCGCAGCTTCACGTACAACCAGTCTGGCTTCAAGCTCGACAAGAAGGGCGGCTAGGCTGTGCTGTCACTCTCGAAACTCGCGGACATCCCGATCCGGCTCCACCGAGAGATCCCCGACGACGCCATACTCAAGCAGGTTACGCTCAAGAAGGAACCGACCGGTGAGTGGTTCGCCACCTTTGGCGTCGAAGTTGACCGAGAGCCACCGAAGAAGCCCGACCGTCCAAAGAACACCGTCGGGATCGATGTGGGTATCCTAAAGTATGCCCACGACACCGACGGCCACGCGGTTGAGTCGATTGACCTCTCAGATGAACGCGACCGACTCGAGTGTGAGCAACGAAAACTCTCACGCAAAGAACGCGGCTCAAACAACTACGAGAAGCAACGCCGTCGCGTGGCCGAATGCCACGCTGATCTGAAACGTAAGCGCCGAGACTTCTTGCATAAACTCTCGAACTACTACGCTCGAGAGTACGATCTCGTCGCGGTCGAAGATCTCGATGCGAAGGGTCTTGTCGAACTTGGTGGCAATTCTCGGAACCGCGCCGGAGCAGCGTGGGGAACGTTCCTTCGGATGCTCGAGTACAAGTGCGACCGCGAAGGGACGCACTTCGTGGCCGTCGATCCAGCCGGAACGACCAAAGAGTGTGCGGCGTGCGGTGTCTCGACCGACAAACCACTGTGGGTCCGCGAACACTCCTGTCCCTCGTGCGGATTCACCACCGATAGGGACTGGAACGCGGCCTGGAATATTCTTTCTCGTGGTATCAAGCAGGTAGGAGCGGGACGCTCCGAATCAACGCCTGTGGAGACTGCGCTCCCTACGGGAACCTATTCGGTTCCTGCAAAGCGCGTCTTGGAAGCAGGAATCCCCACCCTCAAGCGCGAGCCGTCAGGCGAGCGATAGGGTAGGGTAGTTCACAGCTCGTACTGTTCGGCGTGCTCGAGGAAGAACTGGCGGTCCTCCTGCGGGAGGTCTGCGAACCTGAGGACGTTCGCACAGTCGAGGCCCGGACACTTCATGACCCGGTTACCCTCCAGTTCGTTCGCCGAGACGACGGTGCCACACTCCGTGCAGGTGTGCGTGATGATGCGCATGGTTAGAGTTTGAGTTGTGAGTTCTCGCCGACGACGAGGCGCCGTCCCTCTGGGAGTTCGTCGTCGGCGCGGCCGACGTTCGCGCCCCGGCCGAGGAGACTGTCGACGATCTTGCCGTTCGTCCGTATCGTGGTGTCGCCGATGACGACGCTGTTCTCGATGTGGACGCCCTTGAGGGTCGAGTCCGGACCGATCGAGGTGTACGGGCCGACGTAGGTGCCCGACTCAATGACGGTGTTCTCGGAGATCGAGACCGGGCCGCGGACGACCGCGCCATCTTCGATGGTCGCCGTCTCGTGGAGGTCGACGCGGCCGTCGACGGTGGCGTCGGGCGCGACGCGGCCGTTCCGCTCAAGGTGGTCGTCTTCTAGTACTAGGCGATTAGCCTCGAGGATGTCCTCGGGTTTGCCCGTGTCCTTCCACCAGCCGCGGACGACGTGGGAGTCGATGTCGTGGCCGTCCTCCAGGAGGGTCTGGATCGCGTCGGTGATCTCGAGCTCGCCGCGCCAGGAGGGTTCCAATCGTTCGATGACGTCGAAGACCTCGTTCGAGAAGACGTAGATCCCGATGAGCGCGAGGTTCGTCGGCGGCTCGTCGGGTTTCTCGATGAGTTGCGTGACGGTCCCGTCGTCGTCGACATCGGCGATCCCGAACTGCTGGGGATTGTCGACCTCCTGCAGGGCGATTCCGGCGCCGTAATCGCCGCGCTCGAAGCTCTCGACGAGTTCCGCGATCCCCTGTTTGAGGATGTTGTCCCCGAGGTACATCACGAAGTCGTCGTCACCGACGAAATCGCGGGCACAGCCCGCGGCGTGGGCGAGTCCCAACGGGTTCCCCTGAACGATGTACGTGATCTCGACGCCGTAGTCGCTGCCGTCGCCGAGCAGTTCCTGGATTTCCTCGCGGCCCTTGTGGCCGAGGATGACGCCTATCTCGGTGACGCCGGCGTCCTTGAGATCCTCGATTGCGTACTCGAGGACCGGTTTATTCGCGACTGGTACGAGCTGTTTTGGGCCAGTGTGGGTGATCGGGCGGAGCCGCGACCCAGTTCCACCGGAG
This sequence comes from Natrinema versiforme JCM 10478, assembly GCF_000337195.1. Classification (GTDB taxonomy): domain Archaea; phylum Halobacteriota; class Halobacteria; order Halobacteriales; family Natrialbaceae; genus Natrinema; species Natrinema versiforme. The sequence continues at coordinate 14,027 of NZ_AOID01000060.1, forward strand.
AGTAAGACCCCTTTCATAATGTCCTCGTTATCGTACTGGCTGAAATATCGTTCGTTTGTCCGAATAACTAACTATCCGATACTAAGAAAACGACTATAAACTTTCCCGAAAACCATCTAATAATGCTAAAGAAGTTCGCAAAAATCGGACTCGATACATTTCGGCGGTGCCAAAACCGATTAACGTATGCCTCCCGATCAAGAAAAATTCCAGCGATCAATATCGATTCTCCTCAGAATGTCCTCGTAATTACAGTTGATTGCCTACGCAATGACCGAATTTCGCGGACCGGATATCGTCGTGACACGACCCCATTTCTTGACTCATTGGACTCATTTACGCCGGCGGTTGCAGCTGCACCGTGGACATTCAGCTCAGTTCCGTCTATTCTAACCGGTTTCTATCCGCATCGGCATGGTGCCGCGTATCCCGATGACTCGTCGAGGAATCAAGATCTCAATAATCCTCCAAACGGAGTCCGGGATAACGTCTATACGATAGCTGAATTGCTCGCCTCGAGTGGCTATGAGACTAAATTTATCACGGCTATTGGGACTGCTGCGGTTCCGATCGAAGGACGGTTCAAATCCATGAAGCGGTATCACGATGCGGATGCTGAAACGTTACTCTCAGAAATTCAAGACTGGTGGAATTCAGAATCCCGTCCAAAATTCGGTTACGTTCAATTAGGTGATCTACATGAACCTCTACACGAGCCTGAGACTAACTATTTCGGTGAGATCCCAAATGTTGATGGAATTGATCGATGGCGGTTCACATCTGGCAGCATTCAAAGTGAAGAGTTCAAGGAGTACTGTTCCGCGCGGAAACACCTGTACGATACGCTCGTACGCTACGTTGATGAGCAAATCAGGCAGACATTCAATGAACTATCGGACCTTGACGACACCCTTGTTATCGTGACCAGTGATCATGGCGAGGAGTTTTGGGAATACAAGAAATTCGAAGAAGCTCATTTTGAGGACTCGCGTGGAATCAGTGGCGTTGGTCACGGCCATGCGCTTGTTCCACCAGTTCTCGAAGTACCGATCCTTACTAACCTCAACGAGATACCGTCCACCGAATCACGGCGAAGCTTGACCGATATCGTGCCAACAATTCTCTATGAATTGGAGGCAGACATTGAACTCGATTTCGATGGTCAACCGCTTCAAAATTCCACTAAAACAAACGAACCTGTACTCTCTCAGGAGATCGCGTACGGTCCAAATCAAATAAGTATTACTGGTGATAATAATCACCTTATTTATATCCCCATGGATGACCGATCTGTAGTAATCGACTTTGAGACTGGAGAGACTATTGACAACCCGGAGTTAGAAGAAAGACTCCTGAACTACGTACCACGAGAGCGAACAACCGGTTCTAATGTCGATCTTTCTCAAGATATTCAAGATCGACTCTCCGATCTCGGGTACACTGAATAGACTCAGCTATTCGTGTGGCGACTCCTCCCAATCTAACGGTATTCTATCAGTATCATAGGGAATTCGTTCCTCGTCAGGGTCCTCGTAGTCATAGAGCTTCGATGGGAAGTTAAGCAGGAACGCCGGCTCGTCCCCGATCGCTTTGAATCCGTGCCAGCAGTCGCCTGGAATGCGGATCGCCTTCTGGTTGTGCTCGCCGATGATGAACGTGTCTAGTTCGCCCTGCGTGGGGGAGTCCTCTCGATCGTCGTAGATCCCGACCTTGATCCGTCCCTTCGGACAGATAAAGTGGTCGATCTGGCCCTCAAGGTGGCGGTGCCACGCGCGGACAACACCGGGATAGGTCATCGAATAGTACGACATTTCCGGGTTGGGGTCGTAGAGCTCCCAGTCCTCGCGGAAGACTTCTACGAGGTGGCCGCGTTCGTCGGCGTTTACTTGGAGATTTCGGACTTCAATATCGTGTATTTGCGTCATATGATCCAGACTTGCTGTGGAGATATCTTAGCTCTGGTGAATTCTGAGTTGGATACAGAACACCTTCGTTCTCTCACTACCCATAATACTGAGACCATCTTTCGCTTATTCGGTGACTATAAGGCTTTCAAAGAGTAGACAAAGTCCTAAGAGCCATAGATGAATATTGGACGCTCTAGTCTCAAACTCTTTGCTGCACAATTTGGCAGTTCAATTCTACAGTTTCTTGGAATTGCCTATTTTGCACGAGTACTCGGCCCCTCTCCGTTGGGTGTATTTTTCCTATTTCAAGCCTTATTAGGTATGCTTGCGATTCCTGCTAACTTTGGACTCAGTGGTGCAGTTGAGAAGCGTATCAGTGAGGGAAAGTCACAAGGGGCATACTTATCTAGCGCTATTGTTCTCAAAATCACCCCTCTCATACTGATAGTGGTGACGATTCTCCTCTTTCAATCCTTGATCAATAACTATCTTGGTGACGATCTCGCTATTCTTCTCGCAGTTGCAATCATTCTTCAAGAAGCTTCACAACTTTCTATAGCCGTTTTGAAGGGAGAACTCCGTGTCGGTGAGACCGCGATTCTACAAGTAACTCGTCAGATAGCTTGGGTGGGTGTTGGAACAGCATTCGTTAGTCTAGGGTTCGGTTCTGTCGCGTTAATTTACGGGTTGTTGACTGGCCTATGTCTGGTATTGGTTTGGGGCTGGTACAAAGTGTCTATTATACCAGACAAACCCTCACGAGAGCATGCACATTCGCTGATTGAGTATAGCAAATACAATGCTGTATCTTCAATTGGTGGATACTTTTATAACTGGATGGACGTAGCAATAATTGGGTTATTTCTTACGCAAGCACATGTTGGGGCATACGAGATTGCGTGGCGGGTTACTTCAATCGTTATCCTCTTGAGCCGATCAATTGCAACTACAATCTTCCCCCAGATTAGCAAATGGGACTCAAAAGATGCCCAAGATAGAATTGAGGACCTCCTTCCGCAAGTACTTACTCCTTCCCTGATCCTTGTTATTCCGGCGTTCTTCGGTACAGTAGTCCTTTCTGAGGAGATTCTCGGATTACTTTTCGGCTCTGAATACACAATTGCATCATTAGCACTTATAATTCTGATGTTTGACCAAGTGACTGAAGCTGGTCAAGTTGTATTAGGTCGATCTCTTCAAGCGGTAAACCGTCCTGATCTCGCTGCCCGCGCAACTGTTGCTGGAGTGGTTATTAATTTAGGATTAAATTTAGCATTAGTAAAGCCGTTTGGCATCACTGGTGCAGCAGTTGCCACAATGATAGCATCTTTGATCAGTGGACTACTTTTGCATGGCTTTTACTTGTCCCAAATAGTTCCAATTAAAATACCATCCCTCGAATTAGCTAGTTGCGCGATCGCCGCGGTAGGAATGACAATACTGATACAGACGGTTATTGTGATCGTTGGAGTTGGATCAATAGCGAAATTATTAATTATGGTCGCTCTAGGCGCGGTCATATACACTATATTGCTTTTTTCATCACCACGCATGAGGACAAAGATGAAAATATATTTTGAAACCATTTCTACTAGAGAGAGTCAATGAATATTGGATTTTATTTCCGGATAAAGGAATTTGATCGGGAAGTTCTTTGACTTTCACACTGTAGATCTAAGGGGGTCCTCCTAGTGATACTCTTAAGTTGTTGATTTTATACTATATGGGCTTTGTTCAAATTTATGAGGCAGGTTTATTTCCACCTGATCTTAAATCCAATATTATGTTACGTTATTTGCCCCAAACAGTATGATATTGAGTTGGCCCTCAGCTAGTCTTTGAGTTGAGGTTATAATGGTTTGATCCATCCATGACCGGATATCGTGGCAGAATCGCTCAGTAGTTCGGCGAACCGATCTGGTCATCCACTATGGACTTGAGATTCAGGACTTTACTACTAACAGTTGACCATAGACTATTCCTCAGTCGGTGGCCGGATGGTTACCAGGTCAGTCCTTCGTAAGTAATTCCATCTCGCCGTTCGATAATTCGCCGTCCATCGACGACGAGGGGATTCGCCATCGTCTCGAACGCATCATCGAGGGCTGCGAACTCGTCCCAGTCAGTGACGATGACCGCGCCGTCGCTGTCCTCCAGCGCGTCGGCGGCGGTCGCGGTGTAGTCGAGTGCGGGGAATCGCTCCCGCATGGGGTCAACCGCAACCGGATCGTAGGCGATGATCTCAGCTCCGCGCTCCCGCAACAACTCGATGACGGGAATCGCACGGGAGTTTCTGATATCGTCAGTCTGGGGCTTGAACGAGAGACCGAGTACCGTAATTCGTGCCCCATCAAGGTTGACGTGTTTTTGGAGGAGGTCAACCAATCGCTCGGGTTGGTGGTCGTTCACGTCGACGGCGGCCTCAAGGATGGCCGGCTCGTAGCCTTCTTTGCGCGCGGCGGCCCGGATGGCGGCGACATCCTTCGGGAAACACGAACCGCCCCAGCCGACGCCGCTGCGGAGGAACTGCGCGCCAATGCGATCGTCACGCCCGATTGCCGCCATCACCTCGTAGGCGTCGATTCCAAACTCCTTGCAGATGTTTCCGAGGTCGTTCACGAGGCTGATCTTCGCGGCAAGGAAAGCGTTGTTCGCGTACTTGATCATCTCGGCCGTCCGCGTATCCGTCTCGATAATCGGTGTCTCAGCCGTCGAGATGAGCGGTTCGAACACCTGGTGCATATCGCTCTGGGCACCGTCGTCGTCCGCCCCTAGGACGATCTTGTCGGGGTTCAGGAAGTCGCTCACCGCACTTCCCTCACGGAGGAACTCCGGATTCATTCCGACGCCGAACTCCTCGCCCGCAATTTTCTCGCTTCCACTCTCGAGCAGTGGCGTGATCGTGTCTTCCGTTGACCCAGGAACAACTGTGCTCTTCACGATCACCGTATGCCAGTCGGACGTTTTCGCGAGCGTCTCTCCGAGCTGAGTCGCACCGGTCTCCATAACCGACAAGTCAATACTCCCGTCGTCGTTCTGTGGTGTCGGCAGACAGAGAAACGTCACATCTGTCTCAAGCACGGCATCGTAATCTGTGGTGGCACGAAGCCGACCAGTGCCGTCCTCACCCGCATGGGCCTCGAGCAGTTCCGGGAGCCCGTCCTCGTGGATAGGTGGTGTGCCAGTGTTGATCACGTCGACGATCCCCTGATCAACGTCGACATTCACCACTTCGTGTCCGAGATCGGCGAAACACGCCGCAATCGTCGTCCCGACGTAGCCGCTTCCGATGACAGAAAGACGCATCTTGTAATCCGTTTTCTCCGTACCGCACAAGAAGGATCCGGTATCTTGTGTCTTCGTTTAGTGGCTAAATAATTAGTCTAACCGATGCTCAGGAGATGCAAGGCTATCGGACCTTGATTGATTTCATCTAACAAGTAGAAGACAATTCATATGTTATCACTTGGCCGTAACGACAAAACGTATCTATCCTCGGCATAGATAGGGGAACAATTCATGGAGGTCACGAAAGCTATCATTCCTGCGGCGGGGTTCGGAACGCGGTTCCTCCCTGTCACAAAGGCTCAACCGAAGGAAATGATGCCCGTCCTCGACAAGCCGACGATCCAGTATGTCGTCGAGGAGGCCGTCGAAGCAGGTATCGACGATATTCTCATTATTACCGGCCGGGGGAAACAGGCGATCGAACGACACTTCGACAAGTCATACGAACTCGAGGAGGAACTTGAGGCCGCTGGCAAATCGGATCGACTCGAGCGCGTCCGAGAAATTTCGGACCTTGCAGATATCCACTACGTCCGGCAGAAAGAGCGAAACGGGCTTGGGGATGCGGTTCTCTACGCCCGCAAGCACGTCGGGGACGAGCCGTTTGCACTGCTACTCGGAGACACGATCATCGAGAACGACACAACATGTACCGAGACGCTTATCTCACAGGCTGAAGAACACGATTCGTCGGTCATATCTCTCGAACGCGTTCCCTGGGAGCAGGTACCATCGTACGGTGTCGCTGACGTTGACGACACGGCGTCAACGTCCGGTAGTTTTCCCGTGACCGACTTCGTCGAGAAGCCGTCACAGGAGGACGCCCCGTCGAACCTATCGATTACCGGGCGGTACGTTCTCGAGCCCGAGATCTTCGACATCCTCGAGGCGACGGAGCCTGGGGTTGGCGGCGAACTCCAATTGACGGATGCGATTCGCGCACTCGATACCGTTCGGGGCGTCGAACTCGACGGTGATCGCTACGACATCGGGAACATTCCGAGCTGGCTACAGGCGAACGTCGAAATGGCACTCAAGCACGACCACGGGGAGATGAACGACGCTATCAAACAACTGCTTGACGAACAGCTCCAGCGTAAGTCCGATGAAGATCTGGTCTACGAGAGAGAGCAATGAGCCGTATTCTCGTCACCGGTGCAGCTGGATTTCTTGGGTCCCATCTCTGTGACCGACTATTGGCAGATGGGCATGAGGTTATAGGTATGGATAATCGCGTCAGTGGTCAAATAGAAAATCTAGACGACGCTTTCATACACGATCAGTTCTTTTTCCATGAGCACGACGTGACGGAGTTCATCCACGTCTCCGGAGAGTTGGATGCGGTCCTCCACTTGGCAAGTCTCGCGTCGCCGGTCTTCTATCGAGAGCATCCAATTAAGACACTGAAAGTCGGGGCGCTAGGCACGCACAAGACGCTCGGATTGGCGAAAGAAAAAGACGCAACGTACCTCTTTACGTCGACAAGCGAAGTATACGGTGACCCCGAAGTAAATCCACAGCCGGAAGACTACCGCGGAAACGTCGATCCGTATGGTCCCCGGTCGTGTTACGACGAATCGAAACGCTATGGTGAGTCCCTCGTGCGTGCGTATCGCGAGGAACACGGTCTCGACGTTCGAATTGCACGAATCTTCAATACGTACGGCCCTCGAATGCGAATCGACGATGGCCGAGTAATCCCAAACTTCGTCCGACAGGCGTTGACCGGTCAGGATTTGACCGTATATGGGGACGGTGACCAGACCCGGAGTTTCTGCTACGTCTCGGATATGATCGAGGGACTGCTCGCGCTGTTGCACTCAGATGTACAAACTCCTGTGAACATCGGCAACCCCGACGAGCGGACGATCAACGAACTCGCCGCACTCGTTATTAATTCCACTGGTAGTGACAGCGATATCACGCATGAACCACTCCCTCCACAGGACCCTCAGGTACGATGTCCCGATATTTCGAAGGCCCGCTCCGATCTCGGTTGGGAGCCCACGGTTTCGCTGGGCGATGGGTTGGAAGCGTCGATTGAGTATTTCAGGGAACACTGTGACCTCCGATTGTAGAGTAGCGAGGATATAAGCGACAATCAATTCACAAAATATGTTCCGAAAAGTCGTAGAACCGATGGAGGAGGAGCGAGTACTCCAACTGGTGACCACCTTATGAAGATAAATATATTGATTCCGGTTCTCGGTCCAAGCGGTGGAATTCGAGTTATCTATGAAATCGCCAATAGGTTACAACGAAACCATGATGTAGTATTATATTACCCAGTAATTCCACCAGAAGCACACGTACGACGATCCAATCATCTTTTCAAACTAGCCAGTGCCAGCATTAATGCTCTCAACAGAACTCGCAATTCCGTAGAATGGATGGACTTGAACGTTCCTGTGAAGAAAGTTGTCTGTTTCCAGAACTCCTGTCAGGCCCTTCTGGAGAGGCAGGTACGAGACGGTGATATTCTAATCGCAACTTCATGGCCAACGGCCTACACCGCCAGTGAACTACCGCCGTCAAAAGGAGAAGAATACTATTTCATGCAGCACTACGAGATCTGGCCCGTTTGGAACGACCTCGATTGTTGGAAAGAGGTAGAGAGTCTCAATGGCTCACCTTCCATTGCAATGGCAGATGTCACTCCTGATGACCCCCACCTAGCGCAATACAAGGATTTAGTTGACGAATCTTACTCTCTCCCCGTTCGGATCATCCGTACCTCCGAGTGGGAGGAAAAGATACTGGATCAGCTTGGCGAGAATTCTGTCGGTTCCGTTTCGTACGGGGTGGATCACGAACTGTTTTACCCGTCAACCACAACGGAGCAACAAACTGTACTGGCTCTCTATCGAAATTCCCCGGAAAAAGGTGACCGACAAGCGATCGCTGCCTTCGAGAAACTCCATAGAAGAAACGAGGATATAGAGTTCTTGATGTTCGGTCGCAGTAAGTCCTCTCAGGTACCTCGTTTTGTGGAGTTCGAAGAGGATCCCAGCCAAGAGATGATCCGTGACCTATATTCTAGGTCGGATATATTCGTCTACCCGAGTTGGGTCGAAGGATACGGGATGCCACCGATGGAGGCAATGGCATGCCGTAACGCCCTCGTTTCGACAGACGTCGGTGCAGTTCGTGACTACACGCCACAGGAGGGGGTCGAATTTGTACCGGTTCGAGATGTAAACGCAATCGTTTCGAAAGTCGAACGGTTACTCCAGTCACCCGATCGCCTTGAATCCATGAAAGAGAGAAATAGGGAATACATTCAGCAATTCCGCTGGGAGAAGACTGCTGAAGAGTTCGAATCAATCATCACTAGTTGACTACTCTTTAGAGGTCTGAAACTACCTTATCTAATAGAGGCGCTAGTGCATCGTAACTGTACTGCTTGATACACCGTCTCCGAGCAGTATTGCCTAACTGAATTCATAACGATTCGTCGGAGAACAATCTGAGAATCGCTTCACGGAGTTGTTCCGGTACTCGGAATTGACGATCACTCACATTCATTAAAGGTATTCAGTAGATCAGAGACGTCAGTAGCTACTACCGGTTTCGCTATCGGCATCGCAGGTAACTGTCCTCTGGCCGCCATGATATCACGCTGAGGGACTACAATCATATCTGCCGCTGCGATCTACTTTGGAATCTCATTGAACATGTTGACGTAGCCAGAAGCGGTATCTTCTCAATGGTCGTTCGGACCTAAAGGAATGATGTTTGAAGGACTCGGACATGCTTGACTCACCCTCCTAAATACGGTGTTTCTCGTTTGTGTTAATGGTATTTTGAATGTGGTGCTTGTACCCATTCTTGGGATTCTTGGAGCAAGCATCGCCACGGGAAGTGCTCTCACTGTCGCGGAAATTGCAAGCATTCTCGAACTGTATTTTCTACACGATATCCACCCCTTTAGCCGAAAATTGGCGCGTGTTTGGGCTAGCTACGCTTTTCCCTCTTTCTCGGTATTTTCGTCGTCTCCCTTCTTGAAGGCGTCTTTCTCGCAAGTTCACTACCGATCCTCATTGAATTGGCGATAAAATTGATGAGCGTCTCGGTTATCCATTACTAACAAATACACTCATGCCAAATTCCAGTGACTGAAATCACAGCTATCTGTTTGTGACAACTGTGACAATTTCGTCTACCACTGAGACTAATGTACTGTAGTTGTACTGTTTGACGCACCGTTTTCGAACCGTTTGTCCGATATCTCCTCGCAGTATCTGTCGAAAAACAGGTTGATCGTCATTGCTGACGAAATCTTGAGCGCAACTCGCGGTACAGGTAAATTCCAACGGATTTCCTTGGATGATTTACGTAATATTGACGCCTAGTCACTGCCGTCGCCGAGCAGTTCCGATCTCTTCGCAGCCCTTTGTAGTTGAGGATGACATCGACTTCCTTGAGGTCCTTGCTCACGTACTTGAGGGCCGGTTTGTTCGCAGCGGGCACGAACTATTTCAAGACCGTGTGGATTATTGGCTGGCGGCGAGTGCTAGTTCCGCTGGAGAGTAAGACTCTCTCGTAATATTCTTGCTACTGTGCTGACTGAGGCTCACAAGATCAGACTCAGGATGAGATTCGTTGTTTAAGTAGTAGATCAAGAATTTATAGATCCAAGAATAGTATTTGGGTCCTTAAACAAGAGATGCATGCTAACTTCTAGCAGAAGAAGCTTTATCAGTTTTCTCCTACCAGTACGAGACTAATGACCTCATCTAATGAGACTGTTGTTGCAGTCATCCTTAATTGGAATAATTATGATGACACCTCCTCGTGTATTGAATGTTTATTATCAATAGGTTATGCTGAACTTGACATTCTGGTTGTAGATAATGGGTCGACAGATAAATCTGATCAGAAAATTGAATCGGAATATCCGATGGTGACTGTTTCACGGACAAATAAAAACCTTGGCTTTGCAGGAGGTATGAACGCTGGAATTCAAATCGCATTACAACAAGACCCTGCATACATTTGGTTGCTCAATAATGATGTAGTCATCAAAGATAGCAAAATACTAGATAAGTTGACTAGCAAGCTAGATAATAATATCACGATTGGTGCAGTCTCTCCATTAATAAAGTCGTATCCAAAAACAAATGATATCTGGTTCTGGAAAGGATATATTGATTGGAACAGTGGAAAAGCCCATCATCAAAACCCTCCTATTATAAATCAAAAAGAAATATCTAATGAGTACCTCCCTATCTGCTGTGCCCTATTCCCATCTGAAATTTTTGAAGAGGTAGGATTGTTACCTGAGATATATTTTCTCTATTATGAAGATGTAGACTATTGTACGAGAATCCGTAACAATGAATATAAACTCATTACAGATACCGATTCAGTAGTTTATCATAAACGAGGAGGAAGTACGGGAGATAGGCACAGCCGAACTTCTACCTACTATAACACACGAAACCAATTGCTTTTTATTCAGGAATTTAAAGACCGTATCAGCCCATTGTACCCACTTTGGTATATGAAAGATCTTGTTTGGGAGTCAACCTTAAGACTATACAATAAACGTTATAAATCACTTCACTCTCTCTATCAAGGTGCAGTAGATGGACTTCGACAAGTGAAAGGTAAAGGGCCTTATCCATAGAATTAGCACTTCAGAATGATAGTTAGTGGGAACGTCTGCTTGCTGAGGATATGCACTTCAAGAAGCAAGCAGACGATCCAATCCACGAAGACCAGTTCCATCACTTCCTCGTCACACGTTGACGAGGAAGTCACTCTCAACCTCGCTTCAAACGCCGAACGACATCTGAAGACGTTCACAAGGTCCTTGTCGTCGCTTGCGCCGACGGGAGCTCAATCTTGACACTCTGCGAGAAGAGCGAAGATTCCCCTACCAGAACACAGTTTTGTATCCCCTCCGAGAGAAGTTTGACCTGGAATCGGTTGAACGAATCGGCAACACATTGCTTCAGAAAGACGTTCTTGACATTCTCTCCGAACAGGTGGAGGTCGTGGCTGACCTCCACCTGCACCCCTACTATGGTGACGAAGACGAGACAGACGGTCTCTATCACTCGGAAGCGAAACATGGAACTATGCCTTCCACGCCTATGCCACACTCTACACGCGTGTAACGAACAAACGATTCATGCTGGCAGTGCCCCATCTTGAAGATGGAGACACTGCCAGCAACGTCCTTGCAGCGTTTCTTGGTGTTCTCGATGGCCTCAACTTCGGTGTTAAGCCGTCTATCTTGACCGTGAACTCTACGACAGTAAGTGTTCCATATTGCTTCAGTTCACACGTACGTGATACTGATCGTTCGGTGGGAACAAACGATTAAGCAGAAACTCTCGGAAGGATGGAGCCGCGCAATCCAGCACGATATGATAGTGTAACTCGACGGTCCAGTTGTGACCGTCGAGTTTCCCGTCTACATCCACTGTACCAACCAGAACGGACGATACGACGAATACGGAGTGGCGCGTCACGGCTATGCCGTTGACGAGCCGTTCATCGAGATATCATGAGACGATTGATACACTACGCGAAACGCTTCGGTATCAAGGCCAGCTACCGGCTCTCTGAGCAGAGTATTGCGACGATATCGATGCAAGGTCCGGTCGTACGGCTGTCGTACGTCGTAGTGAGTTTGCTCTTGCAGAACGTCTGGCGGTATCTATACTGGGAATACGTAGCGACATCCTGCCATGGCAGGTGTCGCCTCTTGTCCTAGTCATTCAAGGAGTTCATCAACATGATCTGACGGGCAGTGTGGATGGCCCTCGCGGTGCCTCAGGTCGTCCCCACAAATCGGCTACCGAACGATCGGTTTTCACCGCTAAGCGCCGGCCGGGAAGCCTCACCGTGAGTGGCAACGCTGTCACGTCGGCGGCTGACTGCCCCCGAGCACCCACCAATTTGTGAGCTCGTATCCATAGAATGAAAACTAATACCGTTGATATGAATGTCATCAAATAGAATACTGATATACCTCTTCTAATTTCCTGGCTGTCTCATCCCAATTTTGATCTAAAGCGCGTTCATAATTCGCACTACTAACTGACTTAAGTTCGGTACTATTATAGACTTCTTCCAACTGTACCTTAAGGCTATCTTTTACATCTGGATCATACAAGAACTTGTTTTCTTTTGGGAAGACTGCTGGTATACAGCCAATTTTGGGTGCTATGACTGGGACACCAAATGAGAGGCCTAGATGTGCAGATCCTGAATTGAGAATATCCCGATATGGGAGAACTAAAACGTCTGCCGCATTCATATAATTCTGTACATCTTCATCATCTATATACTTCGGTACAATCTGAAGATCATCTACTTGTTCGTCGAACTTACTGAGTTCCCGCTCAATTTTCTCATTCCAGGGTTGACCAACAACCCACAATTCGATATCATTGTATGGCAATTCGCTGAATTGCGATATTAGTTCAGGCACGCCCTTATATTCTCGTATCAGTCCGAAATAAAGATAGACGAACGAATCACTCGTAATTCCTAAATCTTCTCTGGACTCTTCTCTTCCAACGTTATTCTGATATGCCCCCATATAGTTACCGTCTGGAACTACGTGCATTTTACTTGGTTTAGCATTCCTATACATCTTAGATAACGTACCCGACGCAGACTTACATTTTACTGTTACTCCATCAGAAACTAAAAACAAAGCTTCATTGATCAGTTTTTCTGTTTTCGAATATTTCTTTTCATGATGTTGCTTATTATGAACTGTCCAAACAATTGAGATAGAGAAAAAAGAGACAAGAAGCAAATCGAATAAGAAGAAAGCAGCTCGTGAAAAGGTGATTAGATCATCAAGGAACTTATAGCTAGTAAAGTTATCAGTCATATAGTAGCCAAATACCCAGTCTAATTGCATTACATCTGCGCTTGAATTTGAAAAAGCAGTGCGAGTTAATGGTAATATAATTGGCCAATCTATACCTTTAACTGATATCCCATTTCTTTTCTTCAAGGAAGATTTCAGCAGCTCCATATATGGATTTTTGGGATTATCTCCCATCAAAAGAACTGATATTCTATCATCTTTTGACATTGTTTCCTCTATTTCAACCATCTCTAAACAATATACGCTTTTCCACTCATATGTAGTTTATGATGACTGCAGACCTCTCAGTTAGTCTCTGTTATGCCGATCTCCTTCGAATCGTATATTTTATTCGACCTATCTATATCTTCCTGAAGCCACTCTTCTGACATTCTTATCTGGCTTAGATACGGGCCCTCACTGTTATGACGCAGCTGGTACCTAGGCCAGTTTTCATTATATACAATTTTATTAGTCGAGTCAAGAGATGAGTTTTGAACAGAGAGCTCACTATTTGCTGTGGTACCAAACAACTCAAGCATTTCTTGCGTTACACTGAAAGAGGATAGAGGTTTTTTACCATACTGGTTATTGAATTTTGCGACAGACTCTAACTGCCTATATTCCTCTTCAGAGATTGACGCTTGATTAGGGTATTCGGTTCCACTATAATTTTGAACATCGTCAGCAGCTACCATTGATCCTGTAGCACTGAACACAAATATTAGTATTATGATCGGGATACCTTTCCTGATTTCATAATTCCCAATAATTTCATATGTTCCATATCCAGCCACAATGAATACAAAAATGCTAAGTGGGAATGCTAACCTGATAAGTGCTGTAACCGAAAGGGGAGTATCTAATACTAACACCGACCCAAGAAATCCTAGACAGGCTAGTGGAAACATATTCTGTCGAATACTTATATTCTGCAGCACCTTTACGAAACCTAAAGACAAAATAGAAATTAATAGTGATTGGTAAACTCCATTAATTCCAAAAAGCCATCCAAGAGAATCGACAATTCTTTCGCCACCTTCATTGATCCCTAGATAATAAATATTCTCCCCACCAGATCCAGTATTCACTCCCATTGATGTGAACGTTCTAAGAACACTCGTGGATATTACTACAAATGTATTTAGGAATTCCGTTGCATCGTAGCCCCAGTAATAGAGAGCAAGTAAGTAAGACGATAAAATCAAGGTCCAATTCAAGCTTGATATATATGGTTTTGAATCAGTATATATTTTAGCGTATATGTCAAATATGTATAAAATAAACAGTACCGGCAAGATGAGAAGTAGTGTGAAATGATGTGTAACTATTAAAAAGAATACAAGAGGAATTCCTGCGATTACGAATGCAGACTGAGAACGTTTAGAAGAGCTAGTGGCAATGAAGATCAAAAAGAATACCAAGACTAGTGCAAGTGATTGAGGGAAGAAGTAGTTTGAAAAGAAAAGATACCCCTCTGATACTGATAAAAATATCACTGAAAGATATGCTATACGGACAGAACTCGTATAGACTTTGATGTACGTATAGAGTGCTCCAAGCAAGGCGGCAAAAGATAGAGTTCCTATCATAAGAATGGATCCATGTGGTTGGATGTCAGCAACTATCGATAAACTCCCTGACAAAACATGTAACCCTGGAAAACTAGAGTAAGAAGATGTGATTGCAGAGGGATCGCCTTCTGACAATAGATCATTTATATATTTGGTATGTTTAATCAGATCTAGATTTCCTATATAAAAATAAGTTGTTTCTATTTTCGAATATGAGTTTATGAAAAACAAAATCACTAGCTGAAATATCATCCCCTTGGTGACATCATTTCTAGTGATGAATTGGTATATAAGAGAGGCATATCCAATAGGTATCAAAAACAAATATACTACCAATATAGGACCAAAAATTAGTAGGATTATAGACACACATGCAATTATAATAGTTAATTTTTGATATTGAACCTGATTCACAGCACTTATAGTGGAATCATTAGCGTAGGCTGACCCCACATACCATAATATTCCTAGTGATGTAGAAAATCCAATGGTTGTATACATTGATTTCACGGCTAGAGGAGGACTTAAAATAAATGATATAGCGAAGGCAGCAATTGCTGATCCAACTATTAAAAGACCAAAGATGACTTTGGTTTTATCTATCATATTGAAATATCTTGGAATTGATGCGTATTTTCACGTAACAATAATTCCTGTAAGGCCGATCTATTTCTGGTGGATACTTAAACTCTTGGGTTCTCTTTCTGGTGCTGTTTCGTTAAGCGTGGAAGTCGGAGTGGTATTATCTTGTGGTGTCCATGCCAAAATTGACCGCTTCAGTGGGTGTATCGACTGGATCGCGACCGCTACAACCGTCGGAGACCGCATCAATCGCTCGATGGAAACACACCAGCTGGGGAGATTCAGAACTAGACAGTGCCACATTGAATAATAGGTTTTAATTTGTCTGCACTGTTTTGGCAACACAATCCCATGTCAAACAACGGTGTGAAAAAAGTCTCCATGTTTTTGCCTGCCTTAGAGATTGGTGGAGTAGAACGAATGTCCGTAAATATGTTATATGAATTAACAAAACGGGGGATAGACACTGAAGTTATCTTGGCTAGGAAAGACGGTGGTTTTAAATCTGATATCCCGGACGATACGACTCTTGTAACATTAGACTCACCAGACCCTACCAAATATACTCTTTTACCAACTTCTCCATATTTGGCAAAACACCTAGAAAAAACTAATACTGGTAAGTTACTATCGTTCATGACTCATGCTAATATAACTTCTTTGGTTGCCGCTAAGATAGCCAAACAAGACATCAAACTAGTAATTGGGGAGCGAAACCATCTTTCCAGAAAATTAGACCGAGAACCATGCTATAGGGCCACACCAATTAAATTCCTAATACAAAATCTCTATCCTAAATCTGACCACATTATCACCACATCCAATGGAGTGGCTGATGATCTGAAAGGCTATCTGAAAAGGGAGACCTCCATTGACACAATTTATAATCCCGTTGTCACAGATGATCTGATTTCTAAATCTAGAATGAATGTTGACCATGTATGGTTTAAGTCAGATGATACACCCGTGATTTTAGCAGCTGGTCGATTACATCCACAAAAGGATTTTCGAACATTAATAAGGGCATTTAATAGGGTAGTTGATAAACGAGACGCTCGATTGCTAATTCTTGGAGAAGGTCCAGAGCGGGAGAGGTTAGAATCACTCATATCGGAATTAGAGATAGAATCATTAGTTGAATTACCTGGTTCTGTAAATAATCCGTTTCGTTATATGGCAAACGCTTCTGTTTTTGTTCTTTCTTCTAAATGGGAAGGTTTTGGTAATGTGATTGTAGAAGCTATGGCTTGTGGATGTCCAGTTGTTGCAACAGATTGTCCAAGTGGTCCTGCTGAAATCCTTGAGAATGGCGAATATGGTGAACTCGTTCCAGTTAAGAGGCCAGATCTACTATCTGGTGCAATCGAAAAAACCTTAGATAACGATAATAATAAAGATAGGATTCGAGATCGAGCTAATGATTTTACGGTTCAGGAGATCACAGATCAGTATCTTGAAGTACTTGAATTAGTATAAAAGTACATAATGGAATGAGATATGAATTTTAAATTCATAAGCGGGTATTTTTTTATGATGGTGGCCTCTATTATTCAGTTACTACATAACCTTTGCAGACCAGTGTAAATAGCTATTATTATTACGATTGACGGTTCAGTTAGTGTATGAAGAACATCATACTTATAACAGTAGATTGCTTTCGCTACGATCGGTGTGGATTTTCCGGACATAACCGTCCGACGACTCCAATTCTTGACGAGTTCGCTTCGGAATCTATCGTTTTTGATAGTACGTACGCTACTGGGCCCTACACGACTGAATCTTTTCCAGGAATACTGGCCGGAGAGCATTCCCACAATGGGTCGTACTATAGTGATAGTGTTGGTTGGAAGGCACTCGAAGACGATTCGGAAACCCTCGCTACTCACCTTCGAGACCAGGGGTACGAGACGATTGCGACCCTAACGAATCCGCATCTGGTGACGGAACGAAACTTTGACAGCGGGTTCGAGTCGTTCCGAAACCTCCGGGCAGGGCCAACAGATCACTCCAAATCGTCGGACGGTGGCTTCGATTTCGCAGATCTCATGTACGACTTTCGCGAACGGATGCGCAACTACTCGTCCGTTCTCAACCCGTACACGCTCCCGTACGTCTCCTATCGGTATCTCCAGCACCTTCGAGATTGGCCGACGATTCCCGGGGAAAAACTCACAGAGGCGTTCGTCGAGGACCTCAAGAACCAGTCAGAGCCATTTTTCGCCTGGACTCACTTCATGGACCTACACGCCCCACTCAACCCGCGGTTGATCAGAGAGGGTGGACTCTGTGCAAGCGATCGGATAGTCAAACACCTCCTCTGGGACGCAGCGCGAGCCGGCCGAGTACACGAACCGCGATACGATACGATGTACGATAGTGCCCTTCGCTACGTTGACCGATGTATCGGCTCGGTCGTCGAGCACCTGAAGGCACAAGACCAGTGGGATGATACGGTGCTCATCGTGACGGGCGATCACGGAGAGGTGCTCTTCGACCGCGACGGAGTCTACGGTCACCCACGCCACCACCTGTACGACGATCTTCTCCATGTACCGCTGTTAGTCCGAATTCCTGGCGAGGACGCAAGACGAGTCTCTACGCCTTTCTCCCTCGCCTGGCTCCACGAGCTCATCGCGGAAGTCCTCGACCTCCCGGACGGTGACTTTCCGACGTTCAGCGGCAGAGAGTCAATCTTCGACCCAATGGACGATGAATCGACTCCCGTGATTTCGGACTCAATCGACGAACGCGGACATACCGTCTCCGTTCGTAATTCCCAGACAAAACTCATCAGTCACGCACCAATTGATGAGGTCGACGATTCCTCACCGTTGGCAGCACCTGACGTTGCTTTCGATTACGTCCAAGACCCGGGGGAGAGAGTATCACTAGATGGAAACGACTACCCGGATCTCCAAGACCAGGCTAAAGGGCTTCATACTGATCCAGCGGAACTCTCGAGCATCGATGGAAAGTTCTCCGAGGACGTAGAACAACGACTGAAAGATCTTGGTTATCGGACGTAACCATGTCGTAGAGACTATTGCAACGGTTTGAGATTTAATACACATGAACGCAGACAACGTCATCCTCATCGGACTCGACGGCCTCGACTGGGACGAGATCGACACCTGGATCGAGGATGACACACTATCGAACCTCCGAGAGTTGCGCGAAAACGGAACGGCCACGGACCTCTCCAGCACCCACCCTCCCTGGACTCCCTGTGCCTGGCCGTCCCTCCTCAGCGGACGGAACCCGGGCGAACACGGTGTGTTCGACTTCTTCACTAGGGACGGCTACAACAAGCGACTCATCGAGCGGCCGGACGTCGACGCACCGTACCTCTTCGAGGCGGCCGACGCCGAGAACCGAACTCCCCTCGTCATCAACTACCCGGTCACCCACCCCGCCCCGGCCCTCGAGAACGGCGCGGTCGTCCCGGGCTACCTCGCGCGCGAGGACATCACCTTTCATCCTGAACATCTCCGAGAGGAGTACGAGTCTGAGCATGGTGAGTACGTCATCTATCCCGAGTATGGGACTGAGGACAACGCTGTCGAGGAGTACGTCGACGTCGCTCGTCATCGCCGGAACGTAGCCCGGTTCCTCGATGAACGGTACGACTGGAACCTTATGGCCGTCCAGTTCCAGGTCACCGACTCAATCTTCCACGACCTTGACGACCGCGAGAAGATCCGACAGATTCTCGAGGCGGTCGACGGCTTCGTTGGGGATATCATCGATCTGGCCGACGACCCGACGGTCCTCGTCGCCTCGGACCACGGGATGGGCGACTACGACTGGACCTTCTACGTCAACTCGTGGCTCGAGGAACAGGGATACTGCGAGACGATAGAAGGAGAACCACAGTATTTCGGTCAGCAGAAGCAGGGCGTACTGAAGGGGAAGGAATCCTCGGAAACGAACCTCGGCGCTGCGGTCCGGTTAGCGGCAAAGACCTCCTCGAAAGTAGGCCTGCCACCGCGGCGTATCCATCGTGCCCTTGATGCAGTTGGTCTCGCTCAGTTCGTGGAGCGAGTGCTCCCGGAGGACGCCCTCGTTGCAGCACAGAACGAAGTCGTCGATCACCCAAACTCGACAGCCTATCAACTCTATTTCAATAGTCTTGGCATTCACCTCAATGTCGAGGGTCGTGATCCCGATGGCATGGTATCAGAGGATGAGTATGAAACGGTCCGTTCGAAGCTCATCGAGAAGCTAACTCGGGTGCGAGATCCGGAGGGAAATCTCGTCTTCGACGACGTTCGTCCGTGTGAAGAGGTATACGATGGTGACCATCTTGATGACGCCCCTGACATCTCCTTGTTCCCTCGGGAATATCGATACGACGTGAGTGGCTCCATACTCGATACGTTCCGTCGATATTCTCACAAGAATCATAAGCCGGACGGGATTCTTCTCTCGAACCGTCCGCTTGATACGACTGACAAACCTGAGATATACGACATTGCACCAACAGTGGCGGCAGAATTGGGAATCCCGATCGACACTCGAAACGATGGGAGAGTGCTAACCCAGCAGAATGAAGATCTGGAACGAGTGGACTGGGACGATATCGCCTCGAACTATTCGGATCGCGAATCGGATACTGACATGTCCAATGTTGAAGACCGGTTAGCAGATCTCGGGTATATGGAGTAATCGTCTCTCATGTGACGTCCTGGTACACCTCGTGCGTTCGTTCCGCGACACCTTCCCAGGAGTACTCTTTTTCGACGAGGTCTCGGGCAGTTTCCCCCCACGCCCGCGTTCGGTCTGGATTTTCTATCGCGAATCTCATTCCATCCGACAGGGCTTCGATGGAGTCTGGTGCCACAAGCTGGCCCGTTTCGCCGTGGTCAACGAACTCTTCGACCCCTTCGACCGCTCGTGCGATCACTGGTGTCCCTGCTGCCCAGGCCTCGAGTAACGTAAGCGGGTGTCCCTCCCAGGCCGATGGAAGAACGAACATCTTTGCAGAGGCGTAGTGGTGTGGCACCTCTTCGTCGGAGACTCGTCCCTCGAATGAAACGGACTCCTCTATACCGAGTGACTTTGTTTGTCGCTCGAGATCCTCCCGCTTCGGACCCTCGCCCACGATCCGAAGATTCGCATGGGGGTAATCGTTGTTCACGTCGGCAAACGCCTGAATCAGGTCGGAAACTTGCTTACGTGCAGTGAGACGTCCCAGATACAGAAAATCATCCGTTCGATTGCTATCGACCGAAAACCATTCGTAATCGACACCGTTCGGTATCGCGTGAACTGAAGGATGGTGGTCACTGAGGAGGCCAACGTGCTCGTTATTCACCGAAATCACAGAATCGTAATCGAAGCCGAGAACGAACTGTTTCTCTATGAGCCGTTTGATACCCGAGAGAGCGGAGTTATCTCGTCCGACTCCAGTTGTTAATGCCGTTCCGTGGATAGTGAAAACAGTCGGTGTTCTGGTTGCAATTCCTGCAAGACGCGTGGGAACGGCGGGAAGAAACGTGTGTCCGTGGATAATATCGTAGTCATTGGAAAGGAGGCTAGGGAGTGGCGTTGCCATCGAGGTAATTCGTCCGATCGGATTCCAGTATTCTGTACAGGGGGAAAGACGGTGGATCCTGACGTCCTCCGATTGATACTCCTTGTTGGTGTCGTACCGCTCACCGTCTTTCTTGAGCGCTCGAGTATAAATATCGACTTCACAATTATAATACTTTGAGAGTGATCGGGAGAGTTCTCGAACGTGTACTGGTCCGCCACCAGTTTCTGGCCACCAATCGTCGATAACCATCGCAACCTTCATTCTATTTGTCATTGTTATGCGCCAGGACTAGGATAATCCGCTCGCAAAGCGTCAAACGAGAGGGAAATTACGTGGTCCCAGCTGTCGTCCATCACTCAGGAAGGGGATACAGAGCCGGATATATCTTTACATTTCACCGACAGACCATCAGGACGCAACCAAAACCGAATTGATGTCTCCGTCGGAACTCCCGCTCAATGAATGTTGCATTCGTCTCCAACGTGGTCTACCCCTTCGTCACCGGCGGGGCCGAAAAGCGGATTCACGAAATCGGAACCTGACTCGCAGCTGAGGGCCACGACGTCACAGTATACGGTCGTCACTACTGGGACGGACCGCAAGTGATGGACTATGAGGCGCTCACTCTCTACGGAGTCGCGCCCGCCAAAGAACTCTACAAGAACGAACGACGATCGATCACCGAAGCGGTCGACTTCTCCGTGCGTTTCCTCCCTTATCTCCGACGAAACGCCGAAACTACGACGTTATCGTTGCGTCCCTCTTCCCTATTCCCCGTTCTCGCATCGAAACTCACTACACTCGGAACGGACACGCCACTGATCACGACTTGGCACGAGGTCTGGCTCGACTACTGGGACGAGTATCTCGGTCGACTGGCTCCCTTCGGCAAGGGAGTTGAACGACTCACCGCGAAAATGCCACACCATCCGATCGCCATCTCGAGCGTCACGGCGAACCGCCTCACGGAGATCGTCCCCAACGGGATCGATGTCAAGCAGATCGAAACAACCCGACCTGCCGAAGACGGGTTCGATGTCCTCTACGCTGGCCGACTCATCGAGCACAAGAACGTCGATCTTCTTCTCGAGGCGTTCGATCGAGTCGCTGAAACCGATCCCGACATCACGCTGAGTCTCATCGACAATGGGCCGGAACGGGACGCCCTCGAGCGACAGGCCCAAACCCTGGACCTCGCCGATCGAGTGACGATGCTCGGCTTCCTCGAGGAGTACAACGACGCACACATGCGTGCGTCAGATATCTCCGAAACTTGTCGAGCGCCCGCTGGGCCAATGTGATGAGCTTGTGCTGACCGAAGGGAGATCGTCGTCGAACCCGCTATCGAAGCCGTAGACCCTCGAGACGAACGGGTTCGAGTGAAAACTACTGGTCGCAAAGCCTTCTTCCGAGAGTTGAGACGCGATCGTGTCCGTCGCGAGTCGATAATTCGAATCGATAGCGACGTCGGGATACTCTCCCGTCAGCAGTGCCGGGACCGCCTCGCGCGTATGCGAACTCGCGCTGTAGGCCTGGGTGAACCGAATCGACTCATTGGCGAGTTCGTCCAGTACCGGCGACGTGTCCCGGTGGTAGCCATAACAGGAGAGGTGATCCGCCCGGAGAGCGTCCGCCGAAAGCAGGATCACGTTGTCCGGTTCGACAGTCATTACTCGTGAGAACTGGAGGAGGGTGTTATAATTTAGACTCGAAGACAGGACGATCGGGTGACACCGTAAGGGCATTAATATCCGCTCGACTACTAGTCAGCGATGGATATCGCTTTCGTGTCCAATGTCGTGTATCCGTTCGTGACGGGGGGTGCCCAGAAGCGAATTCACGAAATCGGAACGCGACTCGTCGCAGACGGTCACGACATCACTATCTACGGCCGCCACTTCTGGGACGGGCCCGAAGAGATCACCCACGATGGCATCACGCTCCGTGCCGCCGCTCCCCCAGCGGACCTCTACACGGACAATCGCCGATCGATCACGGAAGCGATCGATTTCTCGGCTCGAGTCATCCCCACTCTCCGCCGCCACATCGACGAGCACGACGTCGTCGTCGCTTCCGTCTTTCCGTTTTTCCCAGTGCTCGCGTCGAAACTCGCAACACTCGCTACCGATACCCCGCTCGTCACCACGTGGCACGAGGTCTGGCTCGACTACTGGGACGACTACCTCGGAACCCTCGCGCCCTTCGGAAAGGCGATCGAGCGGCTCACTGCCAAGACGCCGCAGTATCCGATCGCCGTCTCGAGGGTGACGGCCGAGCGCCTCGCGTCGATCGACTCCAGTCGTGTCCGTGTCGTCCCAAACGGTATCGAAGTCGGACGCATCCAGACGACGGAGCCCGTCGAGGACGGCTTCACCGTGCTCTTCGCCGGTCGGCTCATCGACGACAAGCACGTCGACCTCCTCCTCGAGGCCTTCGACCGCGTCGCCCACACAGCCCCTGATGCCACGCTGGGAATCATCGGTGATGGCCCAGAACGCGACCGCCTCGAGCAACAGGTCCAAACTCTCGAGCACGCCGATCGCGTGACGATGCTCGGCTTCCTCGAGGAATACGACGACGTGCTTGCCCACATGCGCGCAGCGGATATCTTCGCCTCACCGTCCACCCGGGAAGGATTTGGCATCACGTTCGCGGAAGCGATGGCAGCGGACTGCACCGTTATTGCAGCGGACCATTCCGAGTCTGCCGCCTCTGAAGTCATCGGCGACGCGGGGTTCCTCGCATCTCCAACTGTTGATGACGTTGCTAGTGTGCTTGAGCGCGCCCTCAAAGGTGAGCGCCCGAACACGGAACCAACGACTCGAGCTCAACGGTATGACTGGGATACCGTCGCCGAACAGGCAGAGCAGTGTTACCGCCGGGCAATTAACAACAACTGGTAACTTCACCTATCGTTCAAAGTGATATCCTCCTCGAAATTGGTAGTTCTGATTGTATTCTGTAGCCGTTCAAGTGTCGCCTCGACCTGATCTCGATCACCGGCCTCAAGTGTAGACTCTAACTCATCGAGACCAGTCGTCAGAGTTTGTCGAAACTCGGACAGCGTCTCCTCAAGCGACCGTCGGACTGCCTGCTCTTGCTTCCATCGGAGTCTTACTCTGTCGGCTGTCGACTTCGCCGTTGCGGGACACACTGTTCGATACCGTCCCCCTCCCTGAGCAGTTACACAGTTCATCCGCTCGAGTTGAGAGACAAGTGATCGAACACAGTCTTCCGAGGTCTCCAGCTTTTGTGAGAGGAGATATGGGGAGAGACTTCGTTCCTTCAACACGGAGAGGATTTGAAGTGCATCGTCGCGCCCAATCTCATTCAACTGCCATTCGATATGGGACCCTTCGAGATAGCCGTGACAGGATTCACAGACGGCAATGAGGTTCAGCTCAACGCGAGCATCTGGCTTTGAAAGATACTTTCCGGGGACGAGATGATGGGCCTCCATCGTCAACGGATAGTTCTCGTAGTTCCCGTTGTGATTGCCACAGCGCTGGCACACGTAATTATCTCGTTCCTTAATCTCGGTGGCACGCTTTTCCCAGTCGTAACTACGTGAGGCTGGCACGTCGAACTCAACGGGATTAGTATCCACGTCTTGCTCCTCGTCCAAAACCTCCGACAGATCCCATTTCGGATTCATGGCGCACAGCCCTCCGTCGGGTGACTGTATGCTCGAACTGCTAGTTCAGTGAGACAGAGACGATGACTTCGCGCCGTGGGCAGCGCAATCGTCCCAAGTCGACCACCAACTACTACCTCCGTCACCCCGAGCGTTGGCGACCGAACCCTGCTGGGCGCACACTCGAGACAGTACAGGCGAGAGACAACCCAGTCTGCTGCTTCGGCACAGCGATACGCATACGCGAACACGATATCGGTCTCGTGGAGCGCCTCGCCACAGCCGATGCAGACGGCGCCGTTGGCACGCGGCCCAACAGGATGACCCGCTAACACCGCTTCCGGGGTCGCGGTGACCGTTGTCTCATTGTTGAGTGCCCCGTTTGTCGTCGACTGGTGTCGACCGGCATTGTCACTAGTCATCGCTCCCCTCCTTCGGTTGGTGTGCCAAGTTGAAGCATGTAAAACAGGCCAGTCGGTCCCCTCTCGGACCGTCACACCAGTCGTGATCGTACCGTTCGTTAACGCAATCTCTTTTGTCGATCGGATTTGTAGCTATCATTGCTTCTCTCACCCGAGAAGCGCGGTCCAGTGTTCCAGCACTGGGCCACAGAATTTCTATGACAGCCCGCGCTTCTCACATAATTCTATTTCATCCAGCTACTTAGTATTTTGCTAAGCGAATTGCTTAGCTGAAGGCTAAGCTGATTGTTTAGTATTTAGCGTAGTATTATGTTCTACGATACAGCATATATCACTATGGTTAACCAAAGCTATGAGCCGAACGAACGGGAGGCAATCATCATCGAACTGTTTAAAGAAGGGCGAAAATCCGATAAGCCGTGGGGGCGCGCAAATCCGCAGTTCTTTCGAGAGGAAACCAATCTAAAAAAGGGGCAAGTTGAATATGCCCTCCGAAACCTCACTAATGCAGGCTGGATTCGCCGATTGAACAAAGGTGGATTATACGAATTTGTTGACGATCCTCGCGAAGACTAACACCGTGTCCTACCGAACTCTACCGTGACAAGTGATCGTAGGGTAGTCCAGTACATAGCCCCGTAGTAGGAGTGGCAGCATCCGTGTTCACCGATGCCGTCGATATCTTCGGACAGTCCGATAATCATGAGGTTCGACGACGATTTTGAGTGTATCGTGCGGCGCATCGATCTGACAACAGGCTGGTTCGGGACTGCAGCCTCGCGAACGCTTGCCTGCTAGGAGTAGCGATTTCAACCCCCTGTCGATTCAGCGACCAGCAGCAATGGCCGTGCGGGCTGGCACCCAGCGGCCCGCAGACGGGCCTCCTCTGCCGCTGCCAGGTACCAAGGTGCAACCGAGCGTGCCTGCCTCGAGGCTGCATCACTCACTGCGTGTGGCAGCGTCACCGTCGCCCAGCTCGCGGTTGGTCCGACACGCCGGACAGCCGTCGACCTCGCCCCCGACGCCGAACACGCGGATGAAGTCCCGCGTCACGAACTCGCCACAGTCGCTACAGGTTGGCATATAATAGTATTTCACAATAACACGTCATAATCGTGGTGGTCACTGTGGGGCGTGGACCGGCCGGCGGGAGCGCCGTCGCAGCCCCGATCGCCGCGGCGAGTTACTCTGACCGGTGGCGAGCCGCCTGCGCCACGACACCCCAATCCACACGACACAGCGGTCGCTTCACACCGCAGTTCCATCGCGGCAGCCGAGTACCCCGGGCGGACAGCGCGGCCGCCACACCGTCAGGACTCTTCGAGCAACGAGCGGGCCCGTTGCACGTAGCTATTCGCGTCCCAGCTGCGGGCATCGCTGATCTCGTCGAGGAGCATCCGAGCATCAGCAGCAGACAACTGCTCAGTTCGAACGAGGACCGAGAGCAGCGTCGGTGTCGTGACGAGTCGGGTATCAGCGAGCGACGCGTGGATCAAGCCAAGCTGGTTGAACTCGTCACAGAGGAAGAGCGCAGCATCGAGTTCGTTCGCCAGGGTAACAGCGGCGTTCTCGCCGTCATCAAGCGGAAACTCGGTGTCAAGGTCGACTGACCGTGTCTCGAGTGTATCTTCTTGGTCGAAAACAGTAGTTGCAGCACGACCGTGAACGTCGTCGTACGAGGCGATATCCCGGAGTTCTTCGATGACTGCTGTTGGGACGACGACGTCGTATTGGGCCAAACAGATCGAGAGTGGATCGGGATCGTTGCTGACGGCGATTCCGAGACTCACGAGGGCGGAGGAATCTGCGACAAGCCGTGACATCTATGCGTCGGCGACCGTGTCGATGAAGGCTTCGTCCAATTGCTGTTTCAGCACACGGAGGTTCGCCGCCTCTTCGGCACCGACGAGCGCTTTGAGTTGTTCGAAAGAGATCTCGTCGTCGTAGTAGGCGGCCGCGATCTCCTGCATGAGCGCATCGTCGTGAGCGGCCTCTTGGAGGTACTCCCGGAGCGCAGTCACGAGGATATCCGTCCGGTCCTCCCCGAGGACGTCCGCGAGTGCATCGGTTCGGTCGACGAGCCGGTGGGGCGCCCGAAACTGGACGCGCTTCTTATCGCCACTCATTATGTGTACAGTGTGAGCCAACCCACTTAGCCCTTGCCGTGTGTACGTTGTGAGGTCTTTAGCTTCGGAACAGTTCAAGGCTAACACGGTAGCGGATCGGTATCGACTCATCTGTTCACGGTTGAAGCAGCACTAGGTGGATCACCGCGGCCGGCGAGGTTGCCGTGACGCAATACTTCGCGAGCGTATCCGCCGAGTTACTCGCATGACCAGCGGTCTCCGACAGGCGGGATGTCGGACCATCGACGCCTGACTGCCGGGGCACCACCCGCGATGACGACAGCGATGGTCTGGGCGCACACGACCCCGGAACGCGCAGGCCCATACTTGGATACTGGCTGACCGCCAGTACGGCGCGAACCGGATGGGTTACCGTCCGGCGGCGACCAAACAGGCGCACAAGGCGTCGAGACAGAGATCCTCGCCACGGTCCTGCTGACTTCGTCGGCCATGCCGCTGCGGTACCCCCGGGTTAGGTGCTGGC
This sequence comes from Natrinema versiforme JCM 10478, assembly GCF_000337195.1. Taxonomy (GTDB): domain Archaea; phylum Halobacteriota; class Halobacteria; order Halobacteriales; family Natrialbaceae; genus Natrinema; species Natrinema versiforme. The sequence continues at coordinate 41,414 of NZ_AOID01000060.1, forward strand.
ACTGCTTGGAGACGAGGAGGCCGACCACCGGATTAGCGGATGCAGACTCGTCGGCCGGCTCGGAGTGGGGTAGCTCGACCGCGCGTGCGTCTCACCTAATCGACGGTCGGAATCCTGGGGCACAGTCGGTGGCGGGACGCGTCGCTGGGTTCCGGGACCTTCGTTTTCGCTCTGGACCAGCCCAGCCCAGACTCCACCCTCCGCTCTGCGCTCGCTCGATGTGACTCATCCCCACTACTATCAGCTCGCGTACGATAGGTTTCCTCATTAGGTTTGATTGGATGTTTGAGAATAGTGGGTGGACCGGTGCGCTGACAGTAGTTAATAACTCCGTCTATTACTGAAGCATGACCTAATCATTCATATCTATCAGTAACTGGCCTCCACATTCCTCGAGAAAGAGACAAAATTCTGGCAAGTGTGATCGTCAAGTCAGCCGATGACACCTGCCCGAAGAGGGCCTGTTCTTGGGAGGGCCGCTTCGGCCGGATGGCGCTCTTTACAGAGTCGTTCCCGTCCGCCGCCGAGAGAGCACTCCAAGACGGCAGCAACGGGAACATCACCGGGCTACTTTCGGCGGCAAATTTTCGGCCCTGCGTGACGGCTGTATCGACATTGGGTAACCTCAATGGCGTCCGTATCTCGCTCACCTGATCGTCGGCGAAGACGCCGCGAAGGTTTCGGAGTGGCTTGTTCACTACTGAGTCGCGCCATGGCGTCGCTGAACGATTCATCATGGTCCTTCGCCGTGATGTATCGGAGCTGATGTGGCCTGATGACAGCTTGACCTCCTCCCGTGCCTAAAGACGCGGGTATGCGCTCGCACCATGTATCATGCCGCCAGTGGGGCTGAACGTCGGACTCGGTATCGGCATGACCATAAGCGGTACAAGGCGGTTCATTGGCGTGGTGCCGGCGCTGATTGCCGGGAGTTCATATCAAAGCAAACCCTGCAGGGGTGAGCGAAGGTTCGTCGACTGGGTTCTCAGACCCTGTCTGGGATTGTATCCCATATATACCGGTGTCCACGGTGGATACTGGTGTCCACCGGCCTTTCAGGGGGTGTAGAGACGTGATATTCGAAGCCAGCAATGAACGATTCCGTGGTTTTATATGGAGGGATCGGCTCCAAGTCATTCTTGTCGCGATCGCGGACAAGTATCGAGGCAGCGTCGTCATGGAGAATCTCGATGCGTGGAGGTGCAGATACGTAAGCGGCGTGCAGGGTGAAGCAGGGACCACTGACTGCACAACTGCTTCGGCACTACATGGTCGACGGCCAGGCCTCGCTTCGAACGCGTTCCACGATTGTCGGCAGGCAGCTCCGTCGACCTCGAGGTGTTTGTGTACCTTGGTGATCCCCTCGTCCAGCCCTGTCCTCGCGGCCGTGACGCAGTAGCGCGCCCGGCGGACTTTCCGTTGGCAGCGAGCCAGGCCCTAACGTCCTCAAGGTGTTCTCGGACTCGTCACACGCGTCCAGCACCATATGGACCACCAGTTTATCAACCAGATGTATCTCGCTGCCGACCCGGCCACCGATGGCCGAGAAAACGTCGTCCACATCTCGTCACAGGGGGCGGAATCGCCGGACTATCCCTGTGGCGCCCTTGATCTTCGCCCCCGATCGCTCACGCTCAGCCAAGTGAGCGATCCCGGATCGATCACGTACGAGGACTACAAAGGGGAGCAAGCCACCTACAAGGTCCCGGACGACGTGTTTCTGATTCTGCGAACGGCCGACGGTACGCTTCACGTTCTCAGACGCAAGGTCGACACGGACACAACCGGCGAGTGGCGCACACGGGACGTCTCGAACGAATTCACCCGAGATGGCTGGCGATCTGTTGCGATCGACGATAGCGATGCCGATGAATCCACCGACCGGATCGCAGCAGCTCTCGAGACGATCGGCCAGTACATCCTGGATCTCCGAACGCAAGCCACCTTTGCCGACGTTCGAGCGGAGTTTGGCGCCGAGGCAGAGGTACTGGCGGTCGCGGTCGGCAACGGGAGCGTTGACGGGGTCGTGAGTGACGCGTACTTCCACAATCTGCAGGTCGCAGACCAGGACTATGTCATCCCGGCGATGCTCGTTCTGGAGGCGGACATCGTGGGCGCCGATCACGTCACTGCGACACTTTCGGCTGCGAACGCCCCCGCTGACGTCGGCCCGACCGTGGCCGATATCGCCGCGGAGTCAGTTCGGATGGCAGAGTATCTTCCCTTCGCACCATCATACCCGGGCTCGACGGCAGCCGAGACGTCGGTGCCAGCCCAAACGATGGGGGTATCGTCCGAGCAGGGCGTCACCGTTGAGTTCGACGCGGACCAGGTCTCTGCCCTCGAAACGAATACGGTGTACATCCACGGCGAGTTCGCCAGCCAAGAGCCGCACACTTTCGTCGCCATCGATGAACTAGCTAGTAATTAATAAGGGAAATTACTAGTACGATCAGTGATACGAGTTCCGGGACCGTGAGCCGCCACTCGTCGGGCTGGTCGCGGCGGGCGGACGCGAGTTGGGTGCGCCGGTCGTCGCCGTTGATGACGACCTCACGTACCCCGCGACGGAGCCGGTCATCGAGGTCGAAGACTCCCGGGAGCCGCTGCCGGACACGGGTCCGGCCTGCGCAGGCCCTGGCCATGGCCGCCGGTGGCGATGCCATCGTCAATGCCCGGATTGGCGCGCTGGCAGCCCGTTTCAGGGCTACTTGAATAGCGTCCGTCGATCGGGTCGGGGCGCGGCGCCACAGTACGCCCTCGGGTGTCTGTCGGGCGGGGCGAGCGCCGGCTTCCCGTACGTGTCGGCCAGCGGCGCCACTGAGGTGGCGAAAGAACGGTTCTCCAAAACGAGGGCAGCGTCCCTCGCTTTTAGCCGTCGGTACTCGATGGCACGTGACGGCGGTCGAGCGCTGTCGGCCCACGGTACGACTATGCGTTCTCCGCTGGACAGGCTCCTGGCCCGTCCTCGAGCCGGAACCGGGCCCCTTCGCCGTTCCTGAGCCGATCGCCGCGTGTTTCGGACGGGAAACCCCGGCTTGTGACCTCGTAACAACGACACGGTCGGCGGTCGAAGCCGGCCCGCCGTCCTGCTCGGCGGGGTTCGTGCCGTCACAAGAGCGGTTGCACTCGATCAGGTCCCATGCCTCCCCACTCGTAGCTGCTGCCTGCCATCGCCACGCTAGTTTATCAGTATAATTGGGGATTTGCCGGCACGTCGCCCAGCGGTGTGGACGACTATAAAAAGCCCATACCGAATAACGTGGTGATTGGAGCGTTGACAGTCGAGGCGATTTATGAGGGAGATCCCTGTCTGGGCGTGTCGGGGGAGTCGATGCAAGCCAATCCAGCGATCACGGACGGGAGGTACTGCGAGCGCCCACCGACGCCGGCAGCCCACCGCTTGGGCAGTAGGCGAGGTGAGTGCCCATGAGTCCCACAGGGCGACCGGGTGCACACCACGTGCAGTCCGGGGCCACGCCCCGTGAGCGGCCATGACGGCGTTCGATCCCCACGACAGAGCGGGGCCGGCTGATGCACTCCCAGCGACGCCTGACCGGCCAGTCGAGGAACTCGTCGTCACACCGGCCGATGATGTCTCGCCCACGCTGTCGATCGTCCTGCCGACGAAAAACGAGGCAGCGGGGATCGGCGAGTGTCTCGACCGGATCGAACGGGCGATCGCCACCCTCGGCGTGCCGACGGAGATCATCGTCAGCGACAGTTCGACCGATCGGACGCCGGAGATCGCCCGCGCCCACGGCGCGACCGTCGTCATGCCGGACCGCCCGGGCTACGGCGCCGCGTACCAGCGTGCGTTCGAGGCCGCCCGCGGTGAGTTCATCGTGATAGGGGATGCGGATACGACCTATGACTTCGCCGCCATTCCTCGCCTCGTCGAACACCTCGTCGCGACCGACGCCGATCTGGTCCTGGGGAGTCGCCTCGCGGGGGAGATCGAGCCGGGCGCGATGCCCTGGCTCCACCGGTATGTCGGTAATCCATTGCTCACACGGTTTCTCAATACGTTCTACGGCACCGAGGTGAGCGACGCCCACAGCGGCTTTCGGGTGGTGACGCGCGCCGCGTTGGAGACACTCGAGTTGACGACCGACGGGATGGAGTTCGCCAGCGAGATGATCATGGAAGCCGGCGCCCGCGGGCTAACGATCGAGGAGGTCCCGATCACGTACCACGAACGGGAAGGAGAGGCCACCCTCGAGAGTTTCCGGGACGGCTGGCGCCACGTCCGGTTCATGCTCACCAACGCCCCGGGCTATCTGTTCTCGGTTCCTGGCCTCGGTCTGGGCGTACTCGGGCTTGTCCTCATGGGCCTCGTGGCGGCTGGTACGCCCGTCGGTGGCGTCACCCTCGGCGTGCGGTCGATGATCGCCGGCGGCGTGCTCGTCCTCGTCGGCTATCAGATCATGAGCTTCGCCGTCTTCTCGACCGTGGCGACGGATCCGATCCAACGGCCGTCGGATCCGCTCACGCGATGGCTGAATCGGGCCCTCACGATCCGGCGTGGGGGTGTCGGCGGCTGCGTGGTGTTCGCGGGCGGAAGCCTCTATGCGCTGGCCTTGCTCTACAGGTGGCTGACGGCCGGCTACGCGACACTGCCGGTCGTCACCAGCGATATCGCCGCGCTCGTCGCCATCGCGTTCGGCGTTCAGACGGTGTTCACCTCGTTTCTGGCCGCGATGCTGCGAGAGTCCCGGCTCGCCCGCACGCGGGCCAATGCCCGATCGGCCGCGGGGACGGACGGCCACGACCCAGCGGCGGGCGATTAAGTGGGTGGCCGTCCGCCACGCCATCAGGGCGCCGGCGGACGCCGCTGTCGGCTACCCGACTCTGGGTGCCCGAGTCGCGGGAGTCGGCCTGGCTGTGACCACCGGCGGTGTGTGCCGACTGCCGGACGCACGCTGCCTGGAGGTCACCAGCCACAACAAACAGGCGGGTCGCGCAATCGAACTGGCCGCGTCATCGCCTGTTCGGCGACGGTGTACCACTGCGTATAAGAGCGCTAGCATGTCTGGTCCGGCTACTAGAATCTCCTGGTTCCCCATTAGGTCTCTGTCTATACCCACTAATGAGTACGGGCATGCGTGGTATGGGAGCGTATGAGATAGCATGTGCAAGGAGTCGAAACGGGACGCGCCTGTGGTCGTCGCGACCGATACGTCCGTCGAGGTCGGCCAATACGCGGAGCACATCCTCGAGGTGCCAGCGGTGAGGCCGTGGCACACGCCGGCCCTCACCAACGTACAGTTACAGCTGGTGGCCTCTGGGTAGCGACTCGGCTCGGGCGGTCGACGAACTGCGGTAGCTCGCCAAGCGCGTGCCGGTCGAATACCGAGTCACAGCGGCATCTCACTGCACACGGCGGTGATGTAGCTGCCCGCCCGTACAGGAGCGTGTGGGCCAGGACCGAACTCACATCAGCAGTACAGGAGTGGCAGTCTTAGTCCTCACCGTCGCGCTCCGGGGTCTTACGGAGTCCCTTCTGGGCCGCTGGCGACAGGTCACTATGAACGGACTCGTCGTCGGCGGTCCGACTACGGCTCCTGGGAGGCTCCGTGTCCGGGCGCCACTCCACTGCGTCGATCGCCCTGTCATGAGCGGCGAGCGCATTGTCGGCAGCGGTGGCGTTGTCAGAGCCTCCCCGCCGCTCCGTACAGCGCAAGTACGTCGTGGTCGTCTGGTCCGCTTGCAGCCGGGCTCGGAGCGACATGAGTGCCGCGACGACGAGCGCATGGCCCAGACAGTAAAGACAGCAATCGGTGAGCCGTCCCTGGTAGCATCCGTCCTGGTATCGCGGTACGTGTCGCCTCCCGTGTGAATCGTGTTCAATGCACATGATCTTCCCCAGGCTTGCAACTGCTACCCTCTGTCCATATAAGGGTTTGCCATAGTTACGTGTCTGGTTGGCGGAGCACAGCGGTCGGCACTTGCGCCTAGCGAGCAGGTTAGGCCGGTCCAGCGCCGCTCAGTGGCGATACCGCTCCCGGAGGCACGGCGCCCCTGACGCAGTTCGCTCGGTCCGCTCGAGCGACGAACTCGAGGACTGGCGCCAGGACAGAAAGTGTAGTAGCTCGACCCCATCTGTGCCGGCCCGAATCGGCAGAGATCTGGTCCATCAGTCGCGGGCGCACGCAATGCCGCCTGCAGCGGGTTCACGTTCGAACACGCACGGGCCCGAGGCTACCAGCGACAGCACCCACCAGCGCTCGAGACAGCGGTCCCCCGCCGTGTTCGCGGCGGCACATCGAGCCACGTCGCTGGCTCCCAATGCTCGGCGGGACCGGCCCTGCACCGGCGGGCACAAGCGGCGGTGACCACCACCGAGTCACTGGCAGCTGTGTCCTAACCCGCTCCTAGTACGGGGATCTAGGCGGAGTCTCTCCCACACGACAGCTGGTCACCCATCCTCTCGGAGGACTGACTGGGCGCTACTGCCGGAGGGCGACGGCCTACTGTGCTGACGGCGCGCTGGGCGCCGGAAGTGACCCCCTGATTGATATGCGTTGCCGGCGCAGCTCTGGCGTGGGATGGGTGTCCTCGACGCAGTCACCGAGCGTGTTGCTGGCCGTAGCGACAGCGTCAGCCTGCACGAATGCCGTGACTGTGGTGTGATCCTCGAGTCCGCGGGGCCGGTGTGTCCGACCTGTGGATCCACAGAGATCGCGTACTACGAGTGGTGAGCACCACATCATCTCACGGCGGGCTGGCACCCGGAGCAACAGCATCACTGTCCGGCTATCGCGTCCCTCACGATGTCCCACGGTGCGGCGGTGTGAGCAGTTGGTGTCGCCCATGGAAAAGCCGCCCTTCTAATGCGCCGCCAGTGCACTTCGGCATGATCAGGAGCATGATAAGAGAGAACTGACAGCGTCGCCGGCCACGCGCGGCGGCCCGGCACACGTACTACCGGATTCAGTGTGATCGCTCGCTGGGCCAGTCCACGCAGCCCACCTGATCGGCCACCCTGGCTGGCGAGGAGCGGCGGGACAGCGCCGTCGCTTGCGGTCGGCCGCCTAGGTGTTCGAGCGGGTGCTAACAGCATCGGCGTTGGCCGGCGGGCCCTGGTCGCGGCGCTTCCCGGTCGGCGTATACTGCTTGCGGGCCGCTGCCCGTCCGCGTGGATGGCGCAGGAGCCCCCAGTAGAGTAGCGCGCGGTGGAGCCGTAATCCAAGCCGCTTGCGCCGGTCCATATTTCACCTCCGTGTGGGAGACTCGTATACCCGCTACCTAACTGCTGACCGTGACCCAGGCGCTCCCCGCTGGCGCGGGGAGACAAGATCGTGGTCATGCGGTCGCGGCGGCCCCGTGGGTCGCCGGCGACCGGCCACAGCGAGCCGGCTGCGCGTGGCGGCGTCTCGGCGGTGGTAGGCCGTGTCCGGCCGCGCCCGCTCTCTCGTCGCGTCCCTTGTTGGAGCCGAGGCACTCCTGTATCCGGGTATCGGCCTCGAGCGCGTCGGGCCTTCTGGTATTCTCAAGGATCAGTAGCAAACCAGAGTGGCTGTCAGTCGTCCTGCTCGAGTTCGTTCGCATCGAGTTCGCCCTCGAGATACGCAATCCCCCGATCAGTGACCCTGTAGTAGCCACGTTTCTCATCGATCTTCTCGAGCAATCCTGCATCGGCGAGTACGTTCATGCGCCGAGAGATGGTATTCTGACTTCGGTCTAACACACCGAGTTCCACAACGAGATTATACCAGATGGCAGTCGGCGGTAGCGCGATCCGATGGCCCGTGTCGGTCTCGAGTTCCTGAAGGTATTCTAAAATGGCATCGTCGGCCTCGTTCATCCATGATACACGGGCCCGCATACCCCCGAAAATCATCTGATCGGTGATTAACTGCATCGGATCAGAAGCCTCCTGAGATATATGATTTAGATCTGGACCATATACACTAGATAATTAAGTGGCTCGAGTGCCAGTATATTTCTACGGAAGCTATACGCGGATTTGACTCTCTCGAGAGTCGAAAACAGCGGATCGGTGGTGGAAGCACCGAGTCCGCGAGAAGCTCCCGTAACTACCCTACGGAAGCCATGACGAACGACGATTCGCGGGGTCTTGAAAGCCCCGACAGACACGCATCGACGGAGACCGACCTGGACACGGACGCGGTTCGCGACCGCCTCGAAGCGATCACCGACCTCACCGAAACCCTCCTCGAGGAGGTCCGCCGAACCGGAGAGACGCTCGACGACGGGACGCGCCGCGACGCGACCCGTCGGCTGCGGGAGATCGACGCGGAGGCGAGACGCGTCGGCCTCGAGCTGTGTGACCGGCCGCTCGCCGAGAACCCCGCTACCCTCGTGGGTTGTGACTCACTTACGACGACGTATTCCGGCCCGGCACCGGGGGCGATCGACGCTGCCGGATCGAAGCGCGCGGACAACCAACCCACCGGCGACTGCAATCGCGGTGATCGTGATGGCGAGTGAGTCGGCCCGCGACGATATCGCGGCGCTTCGCGAGCAGATCGCGACCCTTACCGATCGAGTCGCCGAACTCGAGTCCGAGTGCGCCCGCAAGGACGAGCGTATCGAGAACCTCGAGGCCCAGGTAGCCGAGTACGAGTCCCAGACAACGGAAGCCGAACGCGCCGCCGAGGCGGCGCTCAGGAAGGCCGACGCCAACAAGGACCGCGTCCGCGAACTCCAAGCGCGGGAACTCGAGAAGGGCGCCCACCTCCGGACCGACACCGTCGATCCCCATGAGGTCGACGTCGCCGGCGACCGCCTCGAGAAACTCGCGAAGGACGACGGCGAAACCTACTACCGCGTCCCCGACTCGAGCGATCCGCTCGACCGGGGTGACGACGTCGCACTCGCCCACGGGGACCTGCTCCCCATCCAGCAACTGGCTCGCATGGATGCGGACATGCGCCGGTCGGCGGCCAACTCGCTCCCGACGCGACTGGCCGCCAAACTCTGGCAGGCCAGAACCGATCCCGCCGTCGGCGACGATCCCTGGACCGACGGCTGCAAGTCCGTCGACGAGTACGTCACCGCCTCCGATCTCAAACACTGGATCCGCAGACAGGAGGACGGTATCAGCGAGACCTACGCGAAGAAACTCGTCTCCCGAACGATCGATGCCGTGCTTGACCTCTCCAAACACCGGCTAGCGGTCCGCAAACGGACCCAGCGCAAGAACGGCCTCGAGTACACCGAACGTCGGCTGCTCCTGCCGGTCGACGCTGAGATCCCCGGTGAAAAGAGTGCCTCGAGACCCACTAATGAGAGTTCCTCGAGTAACATAGCAAAGACGGACTCGAGCGGCCTGACTGCTCCCGGAGACAGCTGACGTCCTCGGATGACCGTGGACGGCCCCTGAACACTCGCCTCGAGAGTGAGCACGTCTCTCACGTAACCAACACTGCACCTGCCGTGAGCGGTCGTTCGTTGGGTTCGGTAGTCATGGGTCCACTATCTCGAGCAGTCTTCGGCAGTCCGTAGCGAGACGGCCTCGAGTTGCTGTCCGGAGACGACAGCTGTCCACCGACGTTCGACCTCGCTGACTCTGCTCGTGATGTCCGGTCCGGCGGGGAACCCGATTCACTATCGAGCAGCCATTGCTAGTACCGCCAAGCAATCGCACTAGTACACGCCAGCAGTGTCCACCGGCCGTCGATCTCGAGGCAGGCTGGCACGATTATCCCCCCTAGTCACGAGACAACCATGGGTCTCAGAAACTATTATACGAAATCCAGGAGAAAACCCACGGCTTTAGCCGTAGGATGAATCCGTCATTGCTGGACCAAACCACGCGACGGTGACAGGCCGACTCCCCAGCGTTTAAGAAATACCAGTGCTCCATATAAGATATGGAGGTGCGGCGTACCGTCCGCGTTGCACTCGACGTGGACAGCGACGACGCCGTACTCCTCGAAGACACCGTAGACACGTTCCTCTGGTCGGCACAGTACGTCGTAGACCACGCTTTCAAAGGTGACTACGTCACCACCAGCAAAACCACGCTCGACGACGAAACCTACGACGACGTACGCGAGAAAACGGATGGGTTCAACGGTGGACTAGTGCAAGCCGCTCGGAACAAGGCCGCTGAAGCCTGCAAAAGCGTCGTCGCACGCTGGAAAAACGGTAAGAAAGCTTCGAAGCCGACGTTCACCAGCCCACACGTCATCTACGACCACCGAACCGCCACATTCCACGACAACTACGTCTCTCTCGCCACCACAGACGGTCGCATCGAAGCCGAGTACGTACTGCCCGGCGAGGATAGTGACACGCCGCACTCGGAGTACCTGTTTTCAGACGAATACGAAATCACGGGTGCCGAACTACACTACCAAGACGGCGACTGGGTACTTCACATCCACTGCAAGAAGGAAGTGGAGTCCGACACGTCGAAACAGGCAACACCTGAGAACGGAACAGTTCTCGGGGTTGACCTCGGCGTGAACCCCCTCGCCGTCACCTCGACGGGCACGTTCTGGACGGGCGACGAANAGACGGCGACTGGGTACTTCACATCCACTGCAAGAAGGAAGTGGAGTCCGACACGTCGAAACAGGCAACACCTGAGAACGGAACAGTTCTCGGGGTTGACCTCGGCGTGAACACCCTCGCCGTCACCTCGACGGGCACGTTCTGGACGGGCGACGAATTCGACCACTGGCGGCGCGAGTACGAGAAACGCCGTGGTTCACTCCAGCAGTGCGGGACGCGCTGGGCGCACGAGAACATCCAGTCAGTCGGACGGAAGGAAGAAGGTCGCTTCAAGCTAATGCTTCACCGTATCAGCAACGAACTCATCGCTGAAGCCCGTGAGAACGGGTGTACGGTCATCGCGTTCGAGGACTTGACCGACATCCGTGACCGATCTGGTGCGTCGTGGGGCCACAAGTGGGCGTTCGACTGCCTGTACGAGTATGTCGAGTACAAAGCCGAGGAACACGGCATCACAGTTGAGCAGGTTGACCCCGAGAACACGTCACGGCGTTGCTCGCACTGCGGGTTCACGCACCCTGACAACCGCAACGGCGAGGAGTTCGAGTGTCTGAAGTGAGGGTACGAGAATCACGCAGATTACAACGCCGCGAAGAACATCGGCTTACGGTATCTCCGTCGGAACCAAACTGGGTCTGGCGGAGGCGCNGAGGCTATTCTCCTGCCGAGGAATCGGCCAGAACGGGAGTCCACGCTGAATCCCACGACTTCAGTCGTGGGTAGCTCAAGACCCGCTCAAGGAACACCGACAGCCCACCGATGTATCGGTGAGGGGTGCTCGACAGCAAGACCCACGACGCTGTCAAAGATGATCTCGAGGCGTTGAGCCGTGGGCCCTCTCAGGACTCTCCGATAAACCGTTGTGAGCCTCCTGGACACGAGCGATCCACTCCGACCAAAACGACGCTTGCCCACAGTGACCTCCTGCCGATCCAGCAGCTCGCACGGCTGGACGACGATATGCTCCAGTCGACGACCAACGCGTTACCGACTCGATTAGCTGCCCGGCTCTGGAAGGCACGGACGGATCAGAGTATCGGCGACAACCCGTGGGAGACTGGCTGCAAGGAAATCAAAGCATCCGTCAAGGCGAGTGACCTGAAACATTGGATCCGCCGCCAAGAGCCTGGAACGAGTGAGACCTATGCGAAGAAACTTGTCTCGCGAACGATCGACGCCATGCTCGATCTCTCGAAACATCGTCTGGCAGTTCGGAAACGGACTAAACGCAAGAACGGACTCGAGTACACTGACTACCAACTGACAGGGCGTGCCCACGTTGAGGAACAGTCCAGATGACGCCGCTTAATGCTATTGTCGGGCTCATCACTCGCCATACTACTTGTCGTCGCGCCAGGATCCCCAGACTTCGCGGTATTTCCCGAGTTCTCGGTACTCTTTCTTCCGCTCGAAGGCGTCGATGGCGTAGATCACCTCGTTGTCTTTGTCCCAATCGATCAGCACGCGGAAGGCACCGACCCGAAGCTTGTAGCCGGGGTGGTTCTTCAACCGGTCGAGAAAGTGGTCCGGGAAGTCGCCAATGTCTTCCAGCTTGTTGATGATCCGCTCTGCGTCGTCTGTTTCGAACTGCTCCAGCGTTTCGACCAACGTCTCCGTCAGAACGACCTCGTGAGCCACCGTTCATCCCTCAGTCGTCGATACCGAGACGTTCACGGGCCTCGTCCGTTGACATCGTCCGTCCCGCTGCAACGTCCGCGTAGCCCTCGGAGACGCCCTCTTGTGCGCCGGGCGTCAGGATCGGTTCCGTGGTGTCGCGCAGCACCTCACGGATGAACTCCGACCGGTTGGTGTACTCCAGTTCCTCAGCCAGTTCATCGATCTCCTCCAGAAGCCGCTTCGGGACCTTCACGTTCAATTTAACCATCTCCCCGTCGCCGTTGTCGTCCGCGCCCGTGCTCATACGTCGTGGTACGCGGGTGGTACTCAAAGAACTGTCGCTCAGTCTTCACCGGTCGTTGACACGTAGCGAGCGGAAGCCCACGCCTTCAGGGCTGGGTCCGAGCGACAGCACGTCGTCGCAAACCACGCGCTACGACTCGTCTGGATGTTCCACCGCTTCCAGACCGGCTTCGATAATCTCCCGGTAGGCTTTGTCAAGAGCCATATCCTGCCGTTTGGCGTAGTCTTTCACTCGTCCATTCAGCGTGTGTGATATGTCGATGTTCGGGCGCATTTGTGTCCAAAAGACATTTAGACACACAGCTACAAACATCTATCGTCGTGAGGCGAACCAACACGTTCGCGGTACGCCCGCTGTCCGACGACGACGACCGGCTCCTGCGTGACCTGTTGGACGCCTCTGCGAGCCTGTGGAACGAGCTCAATTACGAGCGCCGCCAGCAATTCTTCGACGGCGAAAGCGTGTGGGACACCGACGACTACCGGAAACAATACGTCGATGTTCTCGGCTCTGCCACCGCACAGCAGGTGATTCGGAAGAACAAATCGGCGTGGCAGTCGTTTTTCGCCGCCCACGAGAACGGCGAGGACACCGCCCCACCCGGCTACTGGGGTAACGAGGACGACGGCAGAGAACTCCGCACGTTCATCCGCAACGACCAGTACACGCTGGAAACCGGCAAGCGGTCACGAGTCGAGATACCAGTCGATCACGCCCTGAAAGACGAATACGGGCTTGGGTATCACGACCGGCTCCGCCTCGAAGTGTGTGGCGCTCCCAAATGGGACGGCGAACAGGGCCAGTTGGAGATACAGTACGACGAGACAGACGACACGTTCAGGGCTTTCCAGCCTGTCACCATACCTGATTCTCGACAGGATTCACCACTGGCTTCTCACGAAGCCGCGCTGGACGTGGGCGCGAACAACCTCGTCGCCTGTACCACCACGACCGGCCAGCAGTACCTCTACGAAGGCCGGGACCTGTTTGACTGCTTCCGCGAGACGACCGAGGAGATCGCCCGGTTACAGTCGAAATTGCGCGAGGGGCGATACAGCAGTCAGCGGATACGGCGGCTGTATCGGAAACGGACGTGACGGCGCGACCACGCGCAGGATGCACTGGTCCGGGACCTGATAGAACGGCTGTACGCCGAAGGGGTCGCTACGGTGTACGTGGGCGACCTCACGGACGTTCTCTCGACGCACTGGTGCGCCGAGGTGAACGCCAAGACCCACCAGTTTTGGGCGTTCCGGACGTTCATCGAGCGCCTGTCCCACACTGCCGAAGAATACGGTATCATCATCGAGGTGCGGTCAGAAGTGGATACAACCCGGACCTGTCCGGCGTGTGGCGAGCAGGACGACACCGACCGGGACGGTGACGTGTTCCGGTGTCCGTGCGGTCACGAAGCCCACGCCGACCTGGGCGCATCTCGCACGTTCCTCGAACGACAGGCTGGCGAATCCGTTGGGTCGATGGCTCGGCCCGTGCGTCTCAAGTGGGACGACCACAACTGGTCGGAGCTACCACACTCTCCCGAGAGGGCACGTCCCAACGAGAAGCGCACAAACCGGAGTACCGGCGACGGGAAAATTGCCTCCGTGAGTGCGGCCTAGCCAACATCCCCACCGGAGGAATCCCACGGCTTCAGCCGTGGGAGGAAGTCAAAACGTCGTAGAAACGGGAAGCCCCCATCTGCTCACGGAAACTTTACGGCCGTCGCATGGCTTGTGAGACCGCCAGTCTCATGCTACCCTCAATCGCGAGCCGTCAGGCGAGTAGTAAGGTCGGTAGTTAACGTCCTCTGGAACGAGAGAACATTCCAGTGTACCTTTCGATGACATCTCCTTCCCTCATCACAGACTACAAATAAACATTCGATGTTAATCCAACGATGATACCAATGAGAAATGTTAAGTTGATAGCCGTCGTGTTTTAAAGCAACCCCAAGCACCAGTGTTGCTATGGGGTGGGGAATTTATGAGTGAGAACACGACTACTGAAACAGCCTATTGCTCGAGTTGCGACACCGAGAGAGAAATACGCATCACCGTTCCTTGGCAAGATAATATCTGTACTGAGTGTGGACAGAGTATCGACGAATAGAGGCATTTCAGGCCACATAGACTGTCCTATACTCAAGAGATGCGTTGAGTGGCGGGCGGCCTTTCAGTGCCACCGTGGCAGACGGTCGGCAACGAGAAACTGGCCGGTCAAACGTCGTAACACGGATCCCTGGTGGCGACGGACCGACATTGACTCCTGAAGGGCATATTGATGCTCGTCGTGATGGGGACCCATGGGCGGACCAGACTCGATGAACACCTTCACGGGAGTTTCGGTAAATCAACCTTCTGTAGTAAACTACCCTACCCTACTTCGCTTACCCCAGAGGGGGTTCGCTCGTTGAGGGGAGGGCTTTGATGTGGACTCCCGACAATCAGTCTCCGGCAATAGGCCGGTGACTCTCGCCGTTCAACATCCCACCATTCACACGCACGTCTACTGGTGTCGAAGGAAATCTCCGATTTCCTGACCATTGGAAAGCTTCGCTTTCCAAGACGTCTCCGCTCCCCTACTTGGGCGAGGAACGGAGTCTGTGTTTCCGCTTCCGGGCGTACCGGAGCCCGATATTCTTCGCTGCGTTGTAGTCCGCGTTCACCTCGTAGCCGCACTTCTGGCACTCGAAGTGTTCGCCGTCACGGTTCGCTTCGTGCGTGAACCCACAGTCTGTCCGAGAACAGCGTTGGGACGTGTGGTTCGGCGCAACCTGCTTCGCCGCGACGCCGCGTTTGGCGGCCTTGTACTCGACATACTCGAACAGGCGACGGAACGCCCATAAGTGGTGCCACTTCGCCTGTGGAAGCCGCTCACGGATGTCCGTTAAGTCCTCGAATACGATCACGTCGCACCCGTTCTCGACGGCTTCCGTAACGATCTCGTTAGCAACGGTGTGGAGGTACTGCTTTCGACACGCTTCTTCGCGCTTGCCGAGGCGAAGAAGCGCGTTGTGCGCAGCTTGCGTTCCACGCTGTTGCAGATCACCGCGTCGCTTCTCGAACTCACGGCACCAATGGTCGTAGTCGTCTCCCTGCCAGAAGCGCCCGGTCGAAGCGACTGCAAGGCTGTTGACGCCGAGATCGATACCAAGGACTGTTTGGTACTCAGTATCTTCCGAAACCTCGGACTCGTCATCGTCCGAATCGTGCTTCCGAGTCGTGATGTGGAAGTAGAACTCGTCGGTCGCCTTGTCGTATTGCAGTGTGCTCGCCCGGAACTCAAACTCCTCGGACAGCACGTACCGTTCGTATGGTGTGGGGCTGTCCGAGGGAAGTTCAAAGGCACACTCGACGCGCCCGTTGACGGTTGAGAGGGACACGCGGTCGCGGTAAAAGGTCGCGCTTCGCTTGTCATAGAGGATACTCCATGACGTGAACTCCGGCTGGCTCACTCGTTTCCCGTCCTCCCACCGTTCGACGCATCCCTTGACAGCTTGGACGGCGCGTCGAATGGCTTCTTGAACGAGGTTCGCGGTGAGATCGGTTTCCTCGCGGAGTTCGTCGTAGAGCGCGTCCCGTGCGGTCGTATTGGCCGTGATGCACTCTGTGTAAGAGGCGTTGGACCAACAAAACTCGGCGGCGCGGTTGGCACAGTGGAGGAACTGACGGGCGGATTCGTGGAGGTCGTTGCGACGCTCATCGGGAACAATGAGTTTGACCGGCGCGGTTCGACGAACCTCCATGTTTCAGATTACTGTCGGATGGTACTTATACGCTTGGAAGTCGGGTGGCTACCGTCGTGCGGTTATGTCGTCCTTTATCGGTTTCCTCTCCGACCTACTCGCTCGCTTCACTCGTTCCTTGAGGTCGGAGGCTCCACCTCGAATTATGCTGAACGCGGGGGTTATGAATATATCATTATCTGAAGATTTCAATAGAGCCATTAAGACTGAACAGGCGCCGAGAAAGATCGATGAACAACTTACCTACCAATTCTGAGCAACGCAATGGTGGGGACTAAGTCACTGTACATAGGTAGCCCCTCGTCAGAGGTAGATTCCGGCCTCTCCCGAATTTGTGTTCTCTTCTGCAGTTCTGCAGTAGAGAAGACACCAAACTAGTACTGCTATGGAAAGTGTTAACATATGTATAATAGCATCGTATCTCAATGTATCGATGAACTATACTATCTCGATCAATTACTATACCCGTGCTGTGGTGCTCTTCCCGATCTTGAAGCACTGCCGTTGTTCAGTTGAGAGAGTAACGACGTGATGGCCGCGCTCGGGGCCTGGCGCGTCTGGACTGGGAGCGCAGCCGCGTGCGGCTCCTACGACCATCGCGAGCGCCGCGAGGTCCACTACCTGTGGGGAAGGCCATCCGATGGAGGAAGTGCTCCACGAGCGGCTCAGTGGCCCTGCGGAAGCCGTCGCTCCGGACGGTGGCCGAACGGGCGACGTTCGCGACCGACTGGTCGTCGACGAGAACGCAGAGTCACAGGACGATCTCGAGCCCCGCACGAAGCGTGCCGTCGCCGAAGCGATGGACGTCTCGCTCCTCTCGAAAGGTGGCCGCTACGAGGTACAGTCCGCGTCCGGCAACAGGTACGAAGTCGACATCATCGACGAGTCGTGTTCCTGTCCCGACTGGCAGCAGCGCTCACCCGAGGGCGGCTGCAAACACCTGCGTCGCGTCGATCACGAGATCGAACGGGGCCGTGTTCCCCGACCAGACGGCCGGCTCCCAACTACCTCAGGGTAGATCACCATCTGCTTCGTCGGAACCGCTCTTCTGTTACTGGGTAGTGTGGCGGCACACTAGACTTTTCACGGCCGGTCACATACTGGGAGGTATGAGCAGCGACAGAATTGACGCCGAAAGCAAGGTGTCTGGAAACCAGGCAAACATCCCTGCCCGGATTCGGCGTGAACTCAATATCGACGATGGTGATCAGCTCCGTTGGCATCTCGAAGACGACGGGAGCATACGGGTCCAAGTCATCCAACAGCAAACGGGCACGTTCGCCGACTTCGACGGCTACGCTGGTGAGGAGCCGACCGATGTAACGAGCGATCACGACGCCTGGGGCGTCGATGTCGAGTAAATGCCACGTGCACTCATCGATACGACAGTCCTCTTTGCAGCCTCATACCGACGGGATGGATCCCACGATGCCGCGCTTCCCGTGCTCCAAGGCATCGACAATGGAACGCTCCCGGAGGCAGTCGTCCTCGACTACGTTCTTGCGGAAACACTCAACGGCCTCACGACCCACGCCGGCCACGACGCAGCCGTCGATCTCCTCGATCGCATTGAAGAAAACACCCGCTTCCACATCGACTCACTCACCACTGACGCCCTCGCAACAGGGAAGTCCCTCTTCCGCCAACATGAACCCCTCT
Organism: Natrinema versiforme JCM 10478; assembly: GCF_000337195.1. GTDB lineage: Archaea > Halobacteriota > Halobacteria > Halobacteriales > Natrialbaceae > Natrinema > Natrinema versiforme. The sequence goes on from NZ_AOID01000060.1 coordinate 59,224, forward strand.
CCTTCGTCGATGCCTGCATTGTCGCGTATATGCAAACCGAGGGGCTCGGCTACCTGTATGCGTTTGACGACGATTTTGACGCTGTCGAGGATGTTTATCGACTCGATACAGCAACGAAGCCCTACGATCCGAACTGACGCTAGCTGATGCCACGGCTGGCGACGACGTTCGGTCTCAGGATAGTCGTACTTCGTAGTCAGCCGCCAGCTCCTGGAACCCGTCCCACTCCGGGAACTGGTTGGTGTCGACCTCGCCGTGCGTCTCGAGGTAGCGGAGCAAGGCGTCGATTTCGCCTTTGAGGTCATACTTCGCCGCCTGCTCTCGGAGATCCTCCTCGTCAACGTCGACGTGACTGAGTAGAAGGAGACAGTACGAGCGGTGGCGGCTGCCGTCGTCGATCAGCAGCGTGTGACAACACAGCTCCCCCGGCGAGACTGCGTCGAGCTCCTCGGAGTAGAAGTAGTAGCGATGCCCAGTGAGCAGGAACTGGAGGTCGTAGGCCGCGAATAGAGCGAGGCCGGTTTCGTGGAACGCCTCCGCGCCGATCTCCGTCTCGGCCTGGGCGAGGAATTCGTCGGAGTCCTCCCAGAGAATCGTGCCCTTCGGGGCGACGGCTTCGAGGCGTTGGCGATGCAGATGATGTGCAAGTTCACGTGCGAGCTCGTGGAGGCGGTCGAAGTCGGCGTTGAAGTCATAGCGGCCGTCGTCCGTCCCGACGAGACCACGGTCGCGAAACCGCTTGAGGACTCGGTTGACCGTATTGCGGTAGTTGTCGCTCCGGTCGGCGATCTCGGAGACCGTTCGCGGCTGGTCGAGGTAGTACAGCACCTCGAGTGCCTTCCCGGTCAGTAGCTCGGGGAAGTGGATGTGGGAGTGCTGGCGGACGAGATCTTGGTAGAGTTCGATGGCGCGAGCATCCGAGGGGACGACTCGTTTTCGGCGGCCGTCACGTTCCGTGTAGACGAGTCCTTTCTCGACGAGATCGGCGATGGCACGGGAGAGGTAGCTCTCGCTGTGGTCAAGCTTCGTCGCGAGCTCGGAAATCGTGTCGCCGCGGTCGACCGTGGCGAGGACCTCGANGGCACGGGAGAGGTAGCTCTCGCTGTGGTCAAGCTTCGTCGCGAGCTCGGAAATCGTGTCGCCGCGGTCGACCGTGGCGAGGACCTCGAGTTCGATGCGGCGGAGCACGGTGTAACATAGTACGAACTTGTATATAAAGAAGTTTCGAGTAGTGTTACAGTAAGCAGACACAAGAACCGCTCAAGTCGTCTTAACCAACAAAACTATGGATTAGCGGGTTGTGTTGGTTAATACGAGAGTAGTCGATGTCCTACGAACCCCCGACCCCACCGGCGAACCTCCCGACGGAGATCGTTAACACGCTCAACGAATCGGACCCGGAACGGCTCCGAGACATTGCTACGTACGCCGAAGCGCTCGCCGAGCACAAGGAACGAGAGGCCCGTCTCGAGGAGTCGGCAGATCAAGAAGAGGTCGAAGAGCGACCAGACGATCTGCCGGACGACGTCCCGACGAAGGCCATGATCACAATCAAGGAGATTAACAACAACCGCTACTACTACTGGCAGTGGCGAGAAGGCGAAAAAGTTCGTTCCCAGTATAAAGGTCCAGTCAGTCCCGACGAATAGACGGTGGTGAACCGTAGCCGGGTGTTTGTCGAGGCAATTAGTAGCGCAGCAGAAGACATCCCCTAGAGTGTGAATGGGTTCAACCCACCTCACACCCCTCAGTGTGAATGGGTCCGGTCAGCCCAGACAGGTAACACTCGGAGAGAACAGACCCACCCCACGTTTCCGTCGTAACTGGAGATCGGTGGAGGGAACGCAGCCACGATCAAGGGGATCACACCCCCCACGTTTCCGTCGTTTCGTCACCCGGCCAAAGTCGATTATTGGGAGTAGAAGACGACCTCGGATCACCCACCTCATGTTTCCGACGTATCGAGAGATACACTCGTGATCAGGGGTGTGGTCAGCGACCGAAACGGGAGCTAGGCCAGGTCTTCCAACCGGCTGTCCCGGAGGACAGATTTCAGCACGATGCCGGTATCCTGAACCAGCCGGTGCTCGAGATAACTGCCTTCACCCCGGCCACCCCCGGTCCGAGTAGATTCAACGACACCGAGGAACGCCTGCTCTTTCAACAGCTCATAGACGCGGTGCTCGCTGAGAGTCTTCGCGTCAGCCTTCTCTGTCGTCGCTTGATACCGTTCGTAAATCCGGTTGGTCGAAAACCCGTCCTCGTTCGGATTCTCTTCGGTGAGCAGCGCGAGAGAATAGAGGATGAATTTGACCTGAGTCGTCGACCCCCGGAGAAGCTCCTCGAACCGATCGATTTCAGCCCACTCCTGGGCATCGCGAACGTGTTCCTCGACGACTGTATCGACGTTTTCTCGCTCGGCTAGTTCGCCGGCGTGACGAAGAATTTCGATTGCCTTTCTGGCGTCACCGTGTTCTTGAGCGGCTAGAGCCGCCGTCAGCGGAATCACATCATCAGAGAGAACGCCATCGTGGAACGCGTCCCGTCGGTGCTTCATAATCTCGCGCAGTTGATTCGCGTCGTAGGGCTGGAAAACGAACTCCTCCTCGCGAAGACTGGACTTGACGCGTTCGTTCAGCTGGTCGCGATACTCGATCTTGTTGCTGACTGCGATGACGCCCAGGTGGCAATCCGCTTTCCCCGATTCGCGAGCCCGCGAGAGCTGCATAAGAATATCATCGTCATCGAGTCGGTCCACCTCGTCGAGAATGATGATGACTGACTCGTAGGCAGTATCCAGAATCTCCCAGAGATAGTCGTAGTATTCACCGCTGCCAATCCCTGCGCGTGGAATATCGAAGTCAGTCTCGTCCGTCTCGTTGAGTGAACGAGTCACCGTCCTCGCGACGCGTGTCTGTGTGTTATGCTGCGCGCAGTCGACGTAGACCGTGCCGACGGACACACCGTTCGACTCCGCGGCTCGCCGGGCTCGTTCGGTGACGTGACGGGCAACTAGTGACTTCCCGGTTCCCGTTTTGCCGTAAATAATCACGTTGTTGGGCGGATCGCCACGAACGATTGGCCTGAGTTCAGCAGCCACGGCCTTGATCTCGCCATCTCGGCCGACGATACGTCCGCTTTCAGGGACGTAGCCAACCTTCAGCAGCTCCTTGCGAGCGAAAATGTTGGCTCGGTCGGGGTCGTCTTCATCAAAGTCGAAGAGGGGATCGTCAGCGGGATCCTCGTAGCGGCCGTCGAAGTCAGAGAGTTGGGACGGTTCCTCAGCCATCAATATCAGACATCGCGGATGGGACCTACTTAATGATTTGGCTACCCCGACCAGAGTGTAAATCGGGCTATGGCCGTCTTCTGATGTTTTATCGCCGCCGTATCATCCTCACAAAGGATCGAGCCGGCCCCGAGTGAAACCGGATTCGGAGCGAGAGTTACCGACGCAGACCGGCACCCCCAATCCAGAGTGAAAACGCCGGACTGGAGCGGGTTTGACACACCCCTGGTCAAGAGTGAATAGCCCTCCACCCGGTGAGCAGAGTACTTGGTTGAGGCGACACCCCCCGTCCAGAGTGTATCTCCCGAACCGGGTAATCAATCATTTCTATGAGAGGACACATCGGCATTGGACGTCTGACGCACAGCAGACACCCCTCGTCCAGAGTGAAAGCGCCGGTGTGACGAGCTGGAGTGGAGTGTGAACCTCAAGTGACGGTGACGAGCGTTTGTCGGCACCCCCAATCAAGAGTGAAGATGCAGGCCAGATCTCCAGCCGAAGCAAAGCAGGGTACAGTCGGAACTGTCGGGATTGGGTGTCTTGATTACGGTTGACGAGGAAGATCAGGAGATACCAATCCCGATTTCGGCTTTGATGCCGCTTAGCTGGTTGGCGAATAGTCAGAATGACGATTGTTCCTTCAACGTCTCATAATACACTGACGACGGAATCGAACCCCCACACCCCTCGTCCAGAGTGAAACGCTACGAGAGTCCCCTCGGTTGACCCGGCGGAAACCACACGACGAGTCGGCTGGGAAGTGCCGAAATCACAATACGTGGGACGAGTATCCCTCGAACAGCAGTCGTCACACAGTCGAAGCTCCTCTAAACATACCAATATTCATAGTATCACCTAGAGGTTTTATTACTACCTACCTCCTACCATTCCCCAAGTGCATTCAGCACAGGGAAGAGGACGAAGGCGGCATTCGTCCGGATGGTTTCGAACCGCTGCTCGTGTTTGCTGTTCCATTTCTTCCGTGTTCTCCCGTCTCAGGCAGTCTTTCCGTTATTCTTGCTGATCTTCTCCCACGAGAACCCCCGTTTCCCGTGGACTTCACCCCACACCTCTGATTGGTTTTTCACTCTGGACGAGGGGTGTGTGGGCGAGGTATTCTCTCCAGTCCCTTCCGTGTCTCCACTCAGTATTAACCAACAAATCTCTCGATACCTCGATAGTGTTGGTTAATCTCTCTTAATCTCGGTGAAGGCGGCCAAGTCCGTTTCCCGAGTTTCCGCGATCTCGCGTTGAATCTCCGTCCGATCCCAGCCAAGCGGTGACAGCACACTCTCGACAGCTCTGACGAGTTGCGTCTCGTAGTACGACGCATCGTACGACTCTACCTCTTCGTGGGCCAACGCGACCCGCTCTCGCGAACTCTTCTTGTCGTCGACGACCACGTACTTGATATCCTGTCCCGGGTGGATGGCGAGGTCCCGGTCCCGAGCCCGCTTCAGCGCCGCCACGTTCTGTGTGTTCTGCGTGTACCCTTCCAGCGGCTTGGAGACACGATTCCGTTCGACGAGCTGCGACCGGCACCGTTCCAGCGTGGAGGCGCTTGATTGCGTCCTGAAGACAATCGAGTACGGTGTCCGGAGATCGAGTCGCGTCGAGCCGGTCGAGACAGTCCTGCTGGACGTCCTCGATGAACGGCGGGGTCGAGCGCTGGCGGGCTTCGATGCCTCTGATCTTGAAGTCGTCGTCGCCGGCGACCTTCCCGAAGTACTTCGTCAACGCGCCGGCGTCTCTCTCGCGCTGTGGTACGAACGCCACCCAGTCGTAGTGGGCTTCGTGTTCGAGCCGAATCTCGACGCGTTCCGTGATCTCCGTCGCGAGCGTCTCGAGGTCCTTACGGTCCTCGTCGTCGACGTCGGGGTCCGGGGTCAGCCAGATGGAGTCGACGATGCCGTGGACGACCCGCCAGCCGCCGGCTTCCAATTGTTGTTTCGCCGTCAGCAGAATCTCTCGAGCGAACGCATTAATCGCCTCGTGGCACTCGATGCGGCCGAACTTCGCGTTGCTGAACCCCTGATAGCCGAAGCAGGCAACGAGGATCCACTTCAGCGCTCCCGACCGCCCTTCGAGTTCAGCCAGGCGGTCCTCGTCGGGGTCGTCTCGATCCTTTTCGCGACGGATGGCCGCCTTGATCTCGTCGCGTGCGTCGATGATCGGCTGCAGCACGTCGACGAGGTAGCCCCGCTCGTCGCAGATCGAGTCCCGACATCGGCGAGCTGGCCGACCAGCGAGAGCGTCATTAGACCGGTCCCCGTAACAACAATCCCCTGTAGCCCGCGAATCGCGATGAAAGAGGCACTCGAGTCGACGAGCGGGAATAGCGCGTAAACGATAACCCCTACTCCGAGTACGACGAGCAACACGGTTCGTTTGTCGAATCGGTCGCCGGCCCACGCGATCGGGATAACAGTGAACGTCTGAGCGAAGGTAAATCCCGTCGTGTAGAGGCCAACAATGAGTCCGGCACTAATCGTCAGTCCGAGAACCGTCGTGTCAGTCGGCTCAAGTGCGTTGATATAGTATGGTAATAGCGTGATCAGCGTGACGAAGCCGAACCCCTCCGCGAATCGGGCAAGATAGAGTGACCAAAACTGTAGGCGATCCTCGTTCACGGCGTTCCTTTCGAATCCGGCGAAAAAGCAGTTTCGAACAGTGAACAATAGAGACAGCGTGGCGTTCGTACCACTCTCCGACTAGGCAGTGGTATTGCCAGTTCGCTCCGACAAACTGCAAACGTCCCGATCAATGAGGAAGTAATGGAATTGGCACCGTCTAGTTAGCGCGATTTGAGAAGTGAGCAGGTCGTAGAAGTTGAGGACCGATGATCGACGATCGGTCTTCTTCCCGTTCCGAGCGTACTCTCGAACTACATGCTGAGTTAGGCGGACTACCTTTCACCAACTGCAACCGTCCCGAAGCCCTATCTCTCCGGCCGGTGAGTGACCGCATGGCCGGCAGGGCGGCCGGTCGGAAGACAGGGACAGCGAGTCCCCACGTCTCGCGTACCACCTCCTTTCACCCGATGGGCACATCCCTCTCGAGCCCCGACTGTTGTGTATGACAACCGCCAGAACCGCTCGTTTTCGCGGCCGGTCGCCGCCCGACCGCGACTCTGAGTGGACCGTCTCGACTATTAATCGCCAGATGAACTCGGATGGTGGCGTGGGCGTCTGTGCTGTGACCGACGAGACCATCTCGCTTTCACAACCGCATTTCCACGTGACATTGCGCCGTGAGAGCGAGCATCGGTTTCGGTCTGACGAGCACGATCAGTTGGTCATCTCCGAGGCCGCACTCGACGAGCTGGACGAGTGGCTCGAATCGAAGGACTAGTGACCGGCCGAAGCGGTTATCTCAGTGGCCGTTGGCTCGGACTGTAATGCGTGAGTGCCGACCTGAGGACGATACCCTCCTCATAGACACCACAGCGCGGATACCCGCGTCTTTAGGCGCGGGAGGAAGCGCGTCACTCGATCACACGTTCCACTATTCAGTCTCCAGTGCTGGAATCCAGCTCTTTCGCACCTTCCAGCATTAGTCCTTTCCAAGTGTATCCGCGCTCGTCTTTGAGCTCGGTTAGCCATTCGTGCTGTTCCTCGCTTACCGTAAATCGCACTTCTTTCCCCATACATTAGTGCACTTTTCATGCGTTTTATATGCATTGGTTGTGTATGACTGTTCGTAGGATGGTCGCTACGACTACGAAAACACTCGAGGCTACGCTCGCGCCACCAACGGCGAATAAAGAGCAACGGCTCGAGCGTACCGTGGCGACCTATCGACGTGCGCTCTTGGATGCCTTCGAGAGTGGTGCGGAGACGCAGACGGCGGTCAACGACATCGTTACACCCTACACGCTCACGTCCTACGCTAAGGACGCGCTCAAGAGCTACGTCCCGCAACTCCGAAACACGTACAACACCTCGGAACTCGAGGGCAATCACCCTGTTCGCTTCACGAATCGGGGCTTCCGGATCGACCACTCCGACGAACGCGAACACGAGTTCTGCTGGCGCGTTCCACAGGCTGGACGTGGCAACGCCTTCTGGATTCCTCTCCGTATTAACCCTGAACAGGAATCGCTCTGGTTCGATCTGCTCGATGAGAGTGTTACGGTCGGTGAGTTCCGACTCCAACAGCATCGCACAAACTGGATGTTGCACGTCACCGTCGAGTACGAGGTAGCTGAACCAGAGATATCGGACGAGCCGACTCGAGTCGGGTTCGATATTGGTGAATCCAAGCTTCTGACGGGCTGTGCCTGCCAGAATGACACTCCAACCCAACCGTTCATCTACGACGGAGGACGCTCGCGAGCACTCCGAAAGGAGATGCACACGACGCTCAAGCGTCTTCAGGAACGCGACGCCGAGCAGTGGCGCGTAGACGAACGGTTCGACCACTATCAGAATGCTCTCACGGATATCGTCGAGAAGGCGTCTCGAGAAGCCGTTGAGTACGCCCAGCAGTTCGAAGATCCTGTGATCGTACTCGAGGACCTGTCGTACATCCGTGAGAACCTCGACTATGGGAAGTACATGAACCGTCGGCTTCACTCGTGGGCGTTCGCACGCCTCACCGAGCGTATCGAGGACAAGGCTCTCGAAGCCGGAATTCCGATCGAGTTCGTGAACCCACGATACACGTCCCAAACGTGTCACGCGTGCGGTCACATCGGACGGCGTGGGTCGCAGGCCGAGTTCACGTGTACGAATCCAGAGTGTTGGGTTTCGGAGTATCAAGCAGATATCAACGCAGCAGCGAACATCGCTGGTCGCGTTGACCCGTGGGGAGAGAGCGTTTCTTGGAAATCGGATCGCGATGACTCGCCTCGGGATGGGAGCACACTTGACAGTGCCACAGCCCGCCGTGAGCCGAGTGCGAAACTCGCACAGACGACGCTTGCGGAGTGGGGCTGAAACCTCTCCAGTAGCAGGCTGGATTCCCTATGTTGGGGATTCCCCTGCCTTCAGGCAGGTGGAGGATGTCAAGGACCCGCCAACGGAGCGCTGGCCAGTGGTTCCGGCGTTCGACCGACGGCCGTTTGCGGGGCTCGTGCAAGATGAGCTGGTGGATCGAGGATTGCGGCCCGAAACAATCAACGAACGACGGGGCGAGTACGCTTGTGACCTCTTGCTGGCGCTTGATGAGGATGTCCGACCGCCATCGATTACGACGGACGGAGCACGGTCGATTCTCCAACGACTCTCCGAAGCAGCGGAGATTGATATCGATCATCCGAAACACGATTATCTCGCGCCCCACGGCGGTCGACGTGGGATGGGCGAGGTTCTCGTTTGAGCATTTGGCTACACGGTTGCAGCTCGATAGCTCGATAACTCAGAGGAGATGATAAGAGATCGGTATTCGCATATTGTGGCGGGTGAATTAGGGGATGTCGCTACCGAGGCGCTCGAGGAAATCGACAGTATACCGCGGTAGCTTATATCGGGTGCAAGGGGTATACCGCCGCGTTCACACCGCTTCGACGGTGAATAGCGAGTCGTCGCTGAGGACGACCTGCACGCGGCGGTGCCAGGCGTCGGCGAAGGCCTCCCGCTGCTGGTCGCTTGCCGACCCATCGAGAATCCCCTGGAGATTCCCGATTGCGGGTCCACCGTCAGGAACGTCGCTGACGTGGTAGGTCACTTCGATGGTCTCGCCCGTGTCAGTCCGTCGGAACCGGAACGTCGGCTCCACCGTGTCCGAATCGAAGGCGTCGAAGCGCAGGAGGTCCCGGCGGCCGCCATAGCCCCCGGCGAGCCCGCTGAAGCCGTCGTCTTCGGTCGCGCCAGTCACATACGAGATGATGCGGCTCATCACGCCGTAGGCAGCGTCGTCTCGCGGGCCGGCCGCCTGCACCTCGATCTCGCTTCGGACTGGATAGTCATCGGAATACAGGCCGTCGAGTCCGAGCTGGGCAATCCGGTAGGCACCCGAGGCGGTCGGACAGGAGTGCCCTGCTTCTTTCACGGCGTCCGTGTAGGTGATTACGAACGGTTCGCCCGGTTCGAGGACGCCGAGGGCCTCCGCGACGGGGTCGCGAATTTCGATCGGATCGACGTCGTAGTCGACCTGCCAGTTGGTTCTAGTCTGGGTTCCGTCAGTCGCAGTGGAATTCGGTGTCATGAGTGGTGGTGATAGTGTCTAGTGGTCAGTAGCGAAGCAGTCGCATCCCGTTGAGGATGACGAGGAGGACGCTGGCCTCGTGAACGAGCATCCCGGCGGCGAGGGTGACGTAGCTGGTGAGCACGCCCGCCAGCAGGACGGTCACGGTCAACACCGCGAGTCCGACGTTCTCGAGGACGTTCCATCGCGTCGCCTTGCTGAGTTTGACCGCGTACGGGATGCGTTCGAGGTCGTCGGCCATCAACGCCATGTCAGCCGTCTCGATGGCGGTGTCCGTCCCGGCGGCACCCATCGCGATGCCGACGTCGGCGGTCGCCAACGAGGGGGCGTCGTTGATGCCGTCGCCGACCATCGCAACGACGTGGCCGTCGGCCTGGTAAGCCTCGATGACGGACTGCTTATCCTCGGGAAGCAGTTCGGCGCGGTACTCGTCGAATTGCGTGGCGGCGTCGCCGCCACGTTTTCGGAGGCCGGTTTCACCGGCCTCCCTACCGACCTCCTCGGCAACGGCGGCCGCCGTCCGCTCGTTGTCGCCGGTGAGCATCACCGTCTCGATGCCGGCGTCTCGGAGTGCCGCGACGACGCCGGGGGCGGCCTCCCGGAGTTCGTCTCGCATCGCGATCGCGCCGATGATGTCTCCATCCCGGATGACATGGACGACCGTTTCGCCGCGTTCCTCACGCTCGCGGACGTAGTCGGTGACCTGACTGGGGATGTCGATATCGCGGTCGTCCAGCAGTGCACGGTTCCCGACGATAACCTCGTGGCCACCGTCGGACTCGTCCGACGAGCCTCCGGCTTCGCCGGAGACGCCGACATGGGCGATGACGCCCTTGCCGGCGACCACGTCGAAGTCGTCCGGGTCGGGAACCGACTGGAGGCTGGCGTCCGTGTCGTCCGCCTGGGCGACCGTCGCTCCACCGTCCGTCGCAGCCGTCGGTCGCTCGCGGGCCGCGTCGACGATGGCGTCGGCGAGGTGGTGTTCGCTCTTCTTCTCGGCGGTCGCCGCGAGCGAGAGAACCTCACCATCAGCAACGCCGAACCCCTCGATGTCGGCGACGGTGGTCTCGCCCTTCGTGAGGGTGCCGGTCTTGTCGAAAGCGACGAGGTCGATCTTGCCGGCGCGTTCGAGGTGGTCGCCGCCCTTCATCAGGACGCCCGACCGGGCGGCGTTCCCGATGGCGGAGACGATGCTGACCGGCGGCCCGATGACAAGCGCCCCGGGACAGCCGATGACCAGCAGCGTCAGCGACAGGATCGCGTTCTGCGTCACTGCATACGCGCCGATAGCGAGCACGATGACGGCCGGCGTGTAGTACTTCGCGAACCGGTCGATGAGACTCTCCGTGGGCGACTGGGCCTCCTGGGCTTCCTCGACGCGGCGGATAATGCGTTCGAGCGTCGTGTCCGAGCCTGCACCCGTCGTCCGGATTTCCAGTGCGCCTTCTTGGTTGACCGTCCCGGCGTAGACCTCGTCGCCGTCGGCCTTGTGGACGGGCACGCTCTCGCCGGTGACCGGCGCTTGGTTGACAGCGCTCTCGCCGTCGACGACGGTCCCGTCAACCGGAATCTTCCCGCCCGGCTTTACGACGACGACTTCGCCCTCTTCGACCTCGCGGGCGGGGATCTCCTGGAGTTCCCCGTCACGACGGACGGTCGCCGTGTCGGGCGTCATCTCCAGCAGCTCCTGGAGGGCTGTCCGGGTCTTCCGCATCGTCCGTCCCTCGAGGTAGCTGCCGAGACTGAACAGGAAGACGACGGCGGCGGCTTCCCAGTACTCGCCGATGACGATGGCACCGATAGCGGCCAGCGTCACCAGCGTCTTGATGCCGAGCGTCCGGTTGGTGACCTCGTGGTAGGCGGTCTTGGCGATGTCGTAGCCACCCACGATCGTCGCCAGGACGAGGATGGCGGCGCTTGCCATCTCGAAACTCGTGAGGTAGCCCAGACTCCAGCCGCCGCCGTAGAGGAGGCCGCTCGTCGCCGTGACGATGGCCTTCCGGTGTTTCCGGTAGTACTGCGTGATCGATTGTTTTTTCATAGTGTTAGGCGGGCTGGGGCGTGTACCCCTGGTTTTCGATGGTCTGTGCGAAGGCGTCGGGGTCAGCGACGCTGTCGTCGTACTCGATTTCGACGCGGCCGGTCGCGTAGTGGACTTCGACGTGCTGGACGCCGTCAACGTTCGAGAGGGCGCGTTCGACGGTACTCGCACAGGTCGGGCAGTCGAAGTCGAGGACGCGGAACTGGGTCGTGTTGCTCATTACAGTTTGAGGTAGTGCCCCTACCCCAATAAGTATTTTTTAGATGATATGTTTGAATACGGAAACGGGTCGTTGGAACAGTCAAATAGGTCGTCTAGGGCTTTCGCCCTCGTGGATCCGTTCGAAACTAGTTCTTCGGTGACGCCTCTTCGCTCGCGTCCGCTACTTTTTCCCGCGTGCTCATGCTCAGTTCTCGTATGAGTAATTCCGGTACCGACCACCGTCTCGAGGACATTGCGGTGCGAGACACCCGGGTTTCGGACGCGATCGACGAACCGATGCGGGCAATGATCCTCGATATTCTGGCCGACGAGGCCCTGACCGCGACCGGGGTCCACGAGCGCCTCGCCGATCGCGGCGTCGACCGCACAGAGAACACGATCCGCCACCACATCAACGAGTTACGGGACGCCGACCTCGTCGACGTCGTTCGCTTCGAAGAGGGTCGCGGTGGGACGACGAAGTATTATCATGCGAATACGATCGTCCTCTCGTACTTGCTGCCGGACTCGGCTGACCCCGCCGTCGAGGAGATGATCGACGCCGTCCAGCCCCAGATTACCGATGCGCTCGCTACGCTCACCGACGAGTACGACGACGCGATCGATGAGATAGTCGCGGATATGCAGCCCTGCGAGCACTGTCGGACCCAGAAGTACGAGACGTACGTGCTCCTGACTGTCCTCCGACGTGCGTTCGTTCGCGCCCACAGAGACTCCTGAGCGAGAAAACTCGGGATTGTTGGGATTTCATCAGATACGACACGGCACGAAACCACCGGTCGCTGAAGGCAGCGAATTGATCACTCAATTTCTAACTGACCGCTCCCACTGTCCTCCCTATTGCCGTTCTCATCCCATTCGAGTTCGAACTCGATACTCAATTCACCGGGACCGTCCGCTGGTCCCTCGCGCTCGGCTTTGACCTCGAACGTCGGGCGCGCTGGTGGTTCCATTGTCACGGACTCGGAACCGGATTTGAGTGTGACTGCGTCACCTTGTTCGAGTTTATCAGCGACGCTGCGGAGATACGACGCGATTTCTTCTCGGGTCTGGCCACTCTCTGATTTGAACAGGACTTCTTCAGGCATACTGAACGATACGCTGCCTGCACCGATAAGTGAATCCCCTAAATTACCCCCGCTTGAGCCAGAATCATCATACACCAATGTTATCACAGGGCTGAAACCAACCTCCGGTCACAGTTCCTCAGGTTGCCGTTCCGTTGTCCGTCGGTATCCCTCATACAGAGCTGGTAATCCGAGGGGGAGTGCGAGGAATCCAAATCCGAGAAGGACATACTCATCTGCATCCTGGTGTCGTATGGTGAGGAGCGTCGCGACGATGCCGAGAAGCGCAATTACATAGGCTGCATTGCTCCAGACCACGTCATATGAGGAGCAGTACAGCCAGCAGACGAACGTGTAGGAGGGGGCATTCCAGGTCGGTGGATGGAGTTTCGGCCAGAAGAATCGACAGTACGTCGTCCAGCCGAACATCGCCAGCGTGGGAAGTCCCGCGAGCCATGTCGTCGAGCCGAATGGCGTCCGAGCACCGAATCGTCTGTAGCCAGCGAGGAACAACGCCGGAAATCCGAGGATCCACAGCCAGATGCCGAGAGTGTATGTCACGGGCCAGTGCTCGATCCGTGGTTGCTCGAAGGGAAGTCGGAGCGACTCCGGCAGCGTCGCCCAAGGGAATGAGGGATCAGGGACTGGATTCGTAACGAATGCGATCAGACAGAGTCCCGTCCCGACGAGTAGTCCGTAGAGGCCCAACGTTGTATATCGGTCGAGCCAGGCCGGGATCGACGGGTGGGCCGTTGTGGGATGGTGATCGGGTGTGCCCGCCATTCCTCGAATCAGTCTTATTGCGACTCCGTGTCGCGCTCAAGCGCCTCTCGTCGTTGTTCGTATTCGTCGTCGCTCAATTCGCCACGAGCATACGCGAGCCGGAGTTCTTCGAGTGCTTGGTCTGAGTTGTTTTCATTCCCTGCTATTGCTTGGTAGATGAGGTAGCCACCGCCGATGAGAGCGGTCAAGAACAGGAGTTGCATGATGTTACCAGCGATAAACATCCAGGTTGGTATCGTCCCATCGCCCCACATATGGCCGCTCCACGTGCCACCCATCATCGGGCCAACTCCCATCATCCCGAAGCCCATGAAGAGCATTGGGAAGAAGACGAATGCACCGATGACAATGAGGACAATCGTAATGAGTCGTGTCTCATCTGTTTTGTCAGGCATAGTTTCCCTCCGTGAGATCCGTCTCTAGCACTCACTACGGGGTCCCTATTCAATGCGATTGTGTCTTTTCTTCTTGTGATTTGTCCCGCAAATACTTTCGATATCCCGGCTTTGAACCGGTTCTGCATTCGAATCCAATCTCATTCTGGTCTATTTCGCGCTGTCACGCTGACTCACCGGTCTGGATCGTGCGAAGATAGCCGGCGTATCCTTGAAGAGTGTACTGCAAGACCGGCTGCTCCGTCTATCGCGCTGATGGATGTGCGGACTGTCCTTTGACACTCTGTTAGAAGGAGAACCGATCACGCCCGGATTGAATCGCGAGGCGAGTCAGGAGTCGCGCAGGGCCACGCTTTGGAAGATCCCGTACAGTCTCGATGCTGGTCGGCGGTTCGCTACCACCAACGTGTAACTCCCAGCCTGTCTCGTCAACGAAACGTTCGACAGCATGATTTGCTCGCTGTCGTACGTCGTCTGCATCCATCGTCACGGGCGCGCCGTCCCGAAGGACGATATCGCCATCGACGATCACTGTCTCGACATCGGCCGGGACCGCGTTGTTCACAACGTGTGCGGGAATATTGGTTAGTGGCGTGAACTTCGGCTTGTCGACGTCGAGGAGGATAATATCCGCACGCTTTCCCTCTTCGATACTGCCGATCTCGTCGCCGATCCCCAGAGCGCGAGCTCCCTCGATAGTGAGCATTCGTATCAGTTCCATCGAGTCGAACTGCCCAGCCGAACGCTTGAGATTTGCCGCCAGCCGAGCTTGCCGCGCTTCTCCGAACATGCTGTACGAGTCGTGCCAGTAGTGGTCGTCAATCCCTAACCCGACATCGACGCCTGCGGCTCGAAGCTCGGGAACGGGTGTCCATTGTGTCTCTCCGTCCGGATTCCAGTAACAGAAGACGGACGGGCAGTGCGCAACAGCCGCGTCCGCCTCGGCGGTTCGCTGGATGTCCTCGTCGTCGGCAAGGCGGAAGTGAGCGGCAATCAGTCGGTCGTCCAAGAGCCCAACGTCGTCGAGCAATCCTATCGAGTCCTCGCCGCCGTTCGCTCGCGCCATCGTATTACTCTCCTCGAGTTCTAGCAAGTGCGTGTGGACGAGCAGGTCCGGGTACTCAGCAGCGAGGGACGCAATCCGCTCCCACAGCTGACGGGTGCACGACCAATCGTCGTGGGGGCAGATCGTCGCTCTGATTCGGCCATCGTACGTATAGTGGTATTCTTCGATGAATTCGCGGGCACGGGAGAACTGCTGATCGACGGACTGGTCCCAGAAGAGGTCCGAAATCGCCGGGCCGAAGAACCCGCGAAGCCCTGCGTTGCCGAACGCTTCTGCACCTGCGGCGGGCCGTGCGTCCATCGAGTTCACGGTCGTGACACCGCCAAGAAGGAAATTGAGAGCTGCGAGGTCGACGCCCGCTTCGACGAGATACTCGAACTCGCCCTGCCCTAACCGGTTGAAGAGGGCCGTCCCGCTCCCCAGCATCTCCTGCAGGTCGAGTTCGCTGAACGCACCGATGAGCGGTGTCAGTTCGAGGTGCGTGTGGGCGTTCACTAATCCGGGCATTACCAACTTCCCGTCGCCGTCAATCACGGTGGTGGCTTCGATCGCTTCGTCCTCGGCACGTGACGGCCGCACTTTCTGGACGGAGCCATCGTTAATGAGAACTGTCCCACGCTCGTATAATCGATTTTGCTCATCGACCGTTAGAACGAGGGCATCGTGGATTGCCAAGTCAGCACTCATTGTGGATTAGAACGTGAATGTGGCAGATTCATCACTAGGTGAACGAACAGTCTGGCGAACACTGTTGGTCCGAACAGTGGTGATTGAACTCGTTTGAATATCTCTGGTCTTTCTGGCTCCCATCAGATCACGATAATTTTGCGCGATTTAATGCTATTTCCCTTACGGATCAAGAGAGGTATTTCACGGAGCATGTGATGGTGTGCGGTATTTCTCCACCCTCTGCTAGATAACTGTAGATAAACACTTATGATACCAAACTACGGCTGCCATAGGACTCGGTATCCTCTAAGGAGAACTGCAATAGATGATCCCTACAATGATCTGGAAGGACGTCGTCGCGGGCTTTCTCATCTCCGGGTTCGTCATCGTGTTCGTCCCCCAGTGGGTCTGGAATACCCTGTTCATCCAGGGCGACGGCCTACTCGTAACCGCTGAGAACGCGATCATGGGCGTCGCCATCGCCGTCATCAGCTTCGTCGGCAGTATGCGATCCAGTGAATGTCCGGTAGGTGTCAGCCTGTTCAGAAGCCGTGTCAACTCACAGTACCCTCCATGTTGAAGCACCCTCGGAGTCAATTGGTCGGTAATGGACGACGAACCCGAAAGGGGGGTTGATGAAACTGGCCATACGCATCACGACGAGGACGCACATAGTGGGCACGACGAGTTACAGACTGAGGGGCGGGGTGAGCAATCGCTCCTCAAAACGGAGGGTGAACCTCAGCCCCCGGGCGAAGCGGACCACGGTGAACACAGTCAGCACGATGGGCACGACGGACACGACGGCCACGGTGGGATGCACGAGGGCCACGAGCAGATGTTTCGTCGGCGCTTTTTCGTCTCGACGCTCCTGTCGATTCCCGTCCTCCTGTACAGCGAAATGCTGCAGGAGTGGCTCGGCTTCTCCGTCCCAGCGTTCCCGGGTAGCGAGTGGATCAACCCCGTCTTCGCGGTAGTCGTCTTCGCGTACGGTGGGGTTCCGTTCCTCCAGATGGCGGTTCCGGAACTGAAAGACCGGTCACCGGGGATGATGACGCTGATTTCGATGGCCATCTCGGTCGCGTTCGTCTACAGCCTCGCGAGCGTGCTCTTCCCGACCGAGTCGGCGTTCTTCTGGGAGCTCGTGACGCTGATCGACATCATGCTGCTCGGTCATTGGATCGAGATGCGGTCCGTTCGACGCGCCTCGAGCGCGGTCGACGAGCTGGCGAAACTGATGCCCGATACCGCCGAGCGGATTACCGACGACGGCGACAGCGCGGGACGAAGTCCCGCGGGCAACCGGACGCAGTCCGGTGACACCGAGGAAGTCCCGGTGAGCGAACTCTCCGAGGGCGACCTCATGCTCGTCCGGCCGGGCGCGAGTGTCCCTGCTGACGGCATCGTTGAAGAGGGTGATTCGGACGTCGAGGAGTCGATGATCACCGGCGAGTCGAAGCCGGTCTCGAAAGAACCCGGAGACGAGGTCATCGGCGGGACGATCAACGGCGACGGGAGCCTCCGCGTTCGTGTCGGTGCGACAGGAGATGAGACGACGCTCGCGGGTATTATGCGACTCGTCGAGGAAGCCCAGCAGAGCAAGTCCCAAACCCAAGTGCTGGCCGACCGTGCGGCCGGCTGGCTGTTCTACGTCGCCCTCGGGGCGGCAGTCGTGACAGCAATCGCGTGGACAATCGCGATATCGTTCAACGCAACAGTTATCGAGCGCGTTGTTACGGTGCTCGTCATCGCCTGTCCACACGCACTCGGCCTCGCCATCCCACTGGTCGTCGCGATCAACACGTCACTCGCCGCTCGCAACGGGATGCTCGTGCGCGACCGCATCGCGATGGAGGACGCACGGAATCTAGACGCCATCATCTTTGACAAGACGGGGACGCTCACCGAAGGCGAACACGGTGTCGTCGACATGGCGACCGTCGACAGCGTCGACGAAGACGACGCACTCGCGCTGGCGGCGGCCGTCGAGAGCGACTCCGAGCACATGATTGCGCGTGCCATCCGCGAAGCCGCCGAGGAGCAAGACCTCACTGCACCCGACGCGACCGACTTCGAGGCGATCAAGGGCAGGGGTGTCCGAGCGAACGTCGATGGAAACGAGGTGTACGTCGGCGGGCCGAATCTGCTGACCCAGCTTGATCGCGACGTTCCCGATCATCTCCAACGCTTTGCTGACGACGCCGGGCAGAACGCTCAGACCGTCGTATATCTCGTTCGCGAAGGAGAATTGATCGCCGCGTTCGCGATGGCCGACGTGATCCGCGAGGAGAGTTTCCGCGTCGTCGACGCCCTCCATGACTTGGGCATTGAGGTAGCGATGCTGACTGGTGACTCCCAGGACGTCGCCAACGCCGTCGCCGACGAACTGGGCATCGACACGGTGTTCGCTGAGGTTCTCCCTGAAGACAAGGACAAAAAAGTTCAGGAACTCCAAGACCAGGGCAAGCTCGTGGGGATGGTTGGCGACGGCGTGAACGACGCGCCGGCACTGACGCGAGCAGACGTCGGCATCGCTATCGGGAGCGGCACCGACGTCGCGGTCCAGTCGGCTGACGTTATCCTCGTCCAGAACAACCCGATGGACGTGGTTCGGCTCGTCAAACTTAGCAAGGCGAGCTACCGGAAGATGCAGGAGAATATCGTCTGGGCGGCCGGGTACAACATCTTCGCAATTCCGCTTGCAGCGGGCGTCCTTGCGCCGATCGGGATTCTGCTGTCGCCCGCTGTGGGCGCGCTGTTGATGTCGATGAGTACGGTTATCGTCGCGATCAACGCGCAACTGCTCCGGCGGATCGATCTTTCCATCCCGAGTTTGCCGGACGTGTCATCAGACAGAGGCGCACAACCGGCCGACTAGAATGAATGACTATCGACAGCAAATTAGCCGTCACATCGCTCAGCAGTAAAATGAACCTTATTTATCTCGCTCTTGGCGTGATTCTTCTTGTCGGGGCCGTAATCGATCTTCTCTGGACAACGCTCTGGGTTGAGGGCGGGGCTGGTCCACTTACGTCTCGTTTGATGGTGTGGACGTGGCGATTACTACAACAGATTAGTGCCCAAAATTCACGGCTTCTCAGCCTCTCAGGGCCGCTGACCTTCGTTTTGGGCCTCTCTGTATGGCTTCTACTGCTCTGGATCGGATGGACTCTCGTCTTCGCTGGGGCCGAGAATATTCTCATCGATACGCTCAACCGCGGCCCCGTGTCGTGGACCGATCGGATCTATTTCGCCGGGTACACGTTTTTCACGCTTGGCATCGGCGATTTTGCTCCTCGGGAAGGAATCTGGCAGCTTATCACGATACTCGCAACGGGAAGCGGGTTGCTCTTCGTGACGCTCAGCGTCACCTATACGCTGTCAGTTCTCGATGCAGTCACCCAGAAACGCGCGTTTGCCGCCAATGTAAGCGGATTCGGAACGCACAGCGAGGAAATCGTTCGAACGGCTTGGAACGGAGAGAAATTTCAGGGACTTGATGTGCCATTGAATACCTTCGTAACCCAACTCACCGTCCTTACGGAGAACCACAAGGCCTACCCTGTTCTCCATTACTTTCACAGCGCTCAGGCTGACCGTTCCCCAGCCGTCGAAATCGTAGCCCTCGACGAGGCCTTGACGCTCATTCGGTTCGGCGTCTCGGAGAAACACCGACCGAACGAGATCGTCGTTCGAACCGCCCGCAAAAGCATCGAAAACTACCTCGAAACGCTGCACGAGTCGTTCGTTGATCCTGCGGATAGCCCCCCTCCCCCGTTAGACCTCTGTCTCCTCCGCGAAGCGGATATCCCAACCGTTTCGGACGAGGAGTTCGAGACATCACTTGACGAGATGAAGAAGCGCAGACGGTTATTACTCGGGTTGGTCGAATCCGATGTGCGACAGTGGCCTACGCAACGCACCGAGTAACCCATCCTGTTTCTGAAAGATCATCCACCTCCAAAATCACTCTGTTCGCAGTTGGTGGTACAGCCTTGTGAGTTGCTTTCGATGGTAGAGTATCCCGACAGCCACGACGAACAGGATGGTCGCAATCTCGTAACCGTAAACTCCCAGTAATATCATCGTTGAGGAACCACCGATCCCACCCGCGAGTAGCGGAGCAAATAATGGGCCGACACAGGCTGGACACGCTGCGATCCCGACGATACCTCCGACCGCCGACTGTGAGAGATCGAGCAACGCATCGTAGACGAGATATGACAGCGCAACCAGACCAACCGCCTGGTACGGTATGATTGTGACCGTGATCAAATCTCCAGTATAGAGCAGAACCGGACTCCAGCCCAGTGGCCGGCCCCACGTCATTCCGACACCGTACGAACCAGTGAGTGCCCCGAGATGAGAGGAACTCAGACCGAGTAACCCCGAGAGATAGAATACGAAGAGGAGGTGAACTACCCCACCCTACTCAGCCGCTGGTGCGGCTTCGTTGAGGGTGGGGCTTCCTGTTTCGATGACGCGCTTTGCAGACACCGAATGAGTGTCCGTAGGGAGTGCAGTCTCCACAGGCGTGTCTTCGGGCCATCCCAGCCCTAGTTCAGAAAAGCCGCGCTGCAAGACGTTCAGCGCCGCATTCGCGTCCC
>NZ_AOID01000061.1 GCF_000337195.1 Natrinema versiforme JCM 10478
GGGATAGCGGTGACTGTACTCCATCGCTATCCCTTGATTAGAGATGTGTTCACTTAATGGCTTGTACTGTCGTGCGGCGATTCATCCCCTCCCTACTCGCTCGCAATACTCGCTCTTGAGGGAGGGGCATTCTCGCCTCAATTCTGGTAAACAACGGCAATGAGAGCAGAACCGATATGAAATAACCGTCGTGTCGGAGTGGGACGGGTGTGCCAGATAACCCACGCAGAGACGGTTAACCAAACGAACGGGATGACAAAATGTGAGAGTCGGCTTCCGATGTCACCCGTGACATACGCGTAAGCGAGTCCGACGACTAACTGTATGGAGAGAATCAGGTTGAGCCATGTGGTTGATCGGAGAAGTTCTCTAACTGGACCTCTCTCAAGTGTGGTTTGTGTCATAGTCGTGTGAATCCGAAGCAGGTCGTTTACGCGAGCTCTTACAACGACCTGTAAGGCTGAATAACGAAAAGCGATTCGGACTATGTACGGAAACCTCTCGCCGGTGAAACCGCCGAGATCCGTCTCAGATCTGTTTCCATCTCGGAGAATGGCCAACACGGTACCTATCCACTCCACGTGGTTGCAGACGAGTTCGAAAAGCGCGTGATTGACTAGGAACTCGAGGATCAGACCTTCATCCAGCAGGCGATGAACGACGATTCAGCGGAACTGCTCGCGTTCGAAGAGTTCGTCGAAACCGAAGCACAGCAAAACGCGCTTGCGACCCGCCTCGATATCACCGCCGAGACGGCGCGCAAACTTCTCGATGAGAATCTCACGAAAGCAGAGGTCCTCGACGCAGTCACGCGAAGTTGAAGAACCGATAGTCGCGCTCACTTTCAGGAGTTTCTGCCGGGAGTATCAGCCATTTAAGTGCATATCCCGGTAGCTAGCCTGCAGCAGCCATTTAAGCGCATATCCCGGTGGCTAGCTTGCAATGAACAATAGCATACGAGCAATGGTCGCGCATGGTAGCTCGACGCTTGGAACGGGTGCCCATCCATGGTAGATCAGGTCTATATCGACGGAAGCTGGGAGACAGTAGCGACGGACGAGACGATCACAGTGTACGACCCTTCGACCGAGAACGTTCTCGGCGAGGTTCCAGCGGCCGGCGACACGGAGGTCGCGGCTGCCGCGGAGGCGGCGGCAGCAGCACAGTCGGACTGGGGGCTTCGGTCCGCACCCGAGCGTGCCGAGTTGATTGACGACATCCTCACCGTCGTCCGGGAGCACCGCGACGAGTTGGCATCGTTGCTCACAGCCGAAGTCGGCAAGCCGACCTCCGCAGCCCAAGACGAGTTGGACTTCGCGCTCGAAATCGGCGACTACGCCGTCGGTGGCGGACGCCGCATCGAGGGCGATGTTCTTCCGGCCAACTCTCAAAGTGAGAAAGTCACCATCGAACGCCACCCACACGGTGTCGTCAGTTGCATCGTCCCGTGGAATTTCCCGGTCTGGATATTCATTCGGAAGGTCGCCCCAGCACTGGTCACCGGCAACACAGTCGTCGCAAAGCCGAGTTCGAACACGCCGCTTGCGACTCATCGGTTGGTCGAACTCATCGACGAGGAAGTTGACCTCCCTGACGGCGTGCTCAACTTCCTCACCGGCCACGGCTCCGACCTCGGCGACTCGATGGTGAGCGACGGGAACGTCGATATGGTTTCGATGACCGGAAGCACCGGCGTTGGCCGACAGATCGCCCAGACGGCCGCCGAGTCGCTCATCCCCGCCTCGCTCGAACTCGGCGGGAAGGCACCGGCAATCGTCTGGAAGGACGCCGACCTCGATGCGGCCGTCGAGGACCTCATCACCGCACGGGTATCGAACACCGGCCAGATATGTACGTGTGCCGAGCGCATCTACGTCCACTCCGAAGTCGCCGAGGAGTTCACCGAGAAGTACGTCGCCGCCGCCGAGGACATTACTATCGGCGATCCCCGAGACGACCCGGACATCGGACCACAGGTCAGCGAGGGCGAACTCGAAAGCACTCACCAGGCGGTCGAAACAGCGACCGCCGAGGGCGCACGCGTTCTCACCGGCGGGAACCCGCCCGAGGGCGAGGAGTTCGAAAACGGCTACTGGTACACCCCGACGGTGCTCACCGATGTCACCCAAGACATGGAGATCATCCAAGAGGAGGTCTTCGGTCCTGTCAGCCCCATCATCGAAATCGACTCGATGGACCAAGCGCTCGAATACGCAAACGACTCGGAGTACGGACTCTCTTCGTATCTGTTTACCAACAACTACCGGCTCGTCAACCGCATCGCCGATGAGCTCGAATTCGGCGAGACATACATCAACCGGACGCTCGGCGAGGAGGCACAGGGCCATCACATCGGTTGGAACAACTCCGGCCTCGGTGGTAACGATGGGGAGGACGGCAAGTACGGTCTCTTGAAGTACACGAAGATCAAAACGTTGTATCAGAACTACGAGGATCCAGCCGGAACGCAGTGAACACCCACCAGCGGACGGCTCTTTCAATCTTATTATAGGTAGTGAGATTCGCATGCACGGCTCACTGCGAAATTTGGACTGTCAAATTAAGTTTCGAGAGTAATTATGCATGACGAATCCTACCTAGCCGATTTCAGATGGAGAGGACATCGACACGGTACGGTCGATTCGAGACGACATTCACCAGCGTGTAGTGGATCTGTTCGATGAATTCAGCGACGACTCACAACTGAGCGCCACCGCGAACTGAGATGGCTGACGATTTCCCGTGGGAGGACTTTCAAAACCGTAGCTTGGACCCTGCTGCTGTCCGCTGGGCAGTTGCTTTCATCGCCGGGTGGTTCGTGGCGTGGACCGGGTTCGTCCTCTACAGCGGGAACGAGCTCGGTCCAACACTCATGCAAGGAGCAGCTTCCGCGGCCGCTCTCGGAGTTTTGCCGATCTCACAAAATCCCGCTCTCTCAGTTAAACAGGCAGCTTCATGGACGACATCGAAGGAGTTTGAGGTACGGTGGTTCCACTTCGCGTTTGGTTGTATCGTCTATAACATGTGGTTGCTCGTCGATTTCTTGACGCAGGAGCGAATCGGGGTGATTGAGACTCGGAAAAAGCCGAGGATCAAACTCTCTCGGTTCACAGATTGGTTGGAAAATGGTCTTGAGGAGTGGTTGGAAGAGGAATCGAGCACACTCCTGTGAAACCCGTTCCGGGCCAGCGTATCCTGAGTGCCAACAGTAGGTAGCGACTGGTTTTTCACGGTGTTTCTACAGCCTTTCGTTGACATCTCTGTTTCCTGAGGAGTACTTCCGAGTGAATCCGATGGTGAACGGTTTGTAGAGCGGTCAGAACTGGCGATTCCGTGAACGCTTTCACCGGCATTCGCAACTCAACCTGTGTGTTTGGGTCGACTGCTCGTACTGATCGACGCAACGAAATCGCTGGCAATCGCCCTCGAACAGCCAGATACTGACCCGCGGAACCTCGAGAATGGCTGTCGCAGTTTCGGTGATCGTTCGAGCAGCACGCTCGAAGTTGCCGTCGACGACGTCGTCATCGGTCGTCAACGCAAGGAGTCGCTGTTGTGATCGATGAGACGGCTGCGACCCTGAACCACTCCGATCGTTGGCCATGCCCTATCCTCATCCTTCCATCGAATGACTGTTTTGGCTGAATTCGAAATGCTAGACAGTTGTTTCCGTTCTCTTCTGAAATGGTTTCCAAACTGGGAGGGTCCAGAGCTGCACGGACTGTACAACATACCGGGAGCTTCAGGACAGATACAAACCTAATCACTCCACCAAAGATGAAACCCGGTTACAGCCACTATTCTAAAGGCTAATTTCGAATCGAGCGCCACCTTCGGACCCCTCCGTAATCGTAATCGTCCAGCCATGTGCATCTACAATGCGGGAGACAATGTTTAGTCCGAATCCAGTTCCATTCTCTACCGTCGTGTATCCGACCTCGAAAATCTCGTCGTACTCTGACTCTGAGATTCCTGGACCGTTATCCTCGACATAGAATCCGTCAGCTGTCTCACCGATGGTCACTGTTATGTTCTCGTCGGCGTGTTCAACCGCATTCCGGAACAAATTCTCAAATAACTGCTTAAGCTGATCCCGGTCAGCTGCAACCATTCGATCCGTTTCGACAGTGAGTGTTGCGTCTTTTGTTGCAACTGTACCCCAACTCTCTCGAAGAATTTCGTCGAGTACGACCCCTTCGGTCTCCATTGCCTCGTCACCGACCCGCGCGAGTGTTAGCAAATCGTCAGTGAGTGCATCCATCCGTCTGAGCGCGTTCTCGATATCCGCTATGTGGGCGCTGTCACACTCCTCTTGGAGTAACTCGAGCCTCCCCTGTGCGAGTTGGATAGGGTTCCGGAGATCGTGGCTGACGATGCTCGTGAAGCGATTCAGACGTTCGTTCTGCTCGATGAGTTCTCTTTGTTGCTGCTTCTGTTCGGTGATGTCGCGGTCCATTCCCACGAAGCGGTCTTTGCCGTCCAGATCGAGACGGATAAGATGAACCTCAACGGGAACAGTCGTTCCGCCCTTCCGTTCGAGTTTACCTTCGAACCGTTGCGGGGTGTTCGTCGGTAAGTCGTTCCAGAACGACCGTGCACGATCCGGGTCGGAGGATATGTCGAGCTCCCAAACGTGTTTCCCGATAACTTCGTCCTCCGTATAGCCGAGTTCGTCGCACAACCGTTGGTTGACATCGCAGATGATACCGTTTGCGTCGTGGATGGCAATCATGTCCGGGGAGTGTTCGAAGAGGGCTTCGAGCCGTGCAGTCTGTGAGCGTAACTGCTCTTCTTGAGTTTTCTTTCCCGTCACATCATCCTGGAAACCGACGAAATACTCGATATCGCCGTTGTCGTCAAAGAGCGGTGCAATACGAACGCGGTTCCAGAATTCGGTACCGTCCGCACGGTAGTTCCGGAGTTCGACAGTGACGGATTCCCTCTTCTCAACTGCGTTCCGAAGTTCGGCGACTGGTTCTTCGCGTGTTTGCTCGCCCTGGAGGAACCGGCAGTTCCGCCCGAGAACCTCGTCTTTCTCGTAACCAGTGAGATCGGTGAACTCGTCGTTTGCATAGATAATCGGATTGTCCTCCGCATGAGGGTTAGTGAGGATGATGCCGACAGGTGCTTCGTTCATCGCCCGTTCTCTCATTGACAATTCTGTTTCAACGGACTCGTCGGTAGTCAGATTCGAGAGCGTGCAGATGAGTGAACCGTCGTCCGTGAATGAGAGCGTGTGTTCTAGGTCGATCCTGGTGCTATCCTTCCGTACGAACGATGTCTGGCCATGCCAGCGGCCATCCTTGGCAGCAGGTAGCAGTAGATCGTAGATCTCATCGACGTCCTCGTCATGGTAGAGCGTCTCCCAGTGGACATCAATCAGTTCGTCACGTTCATAGCCAAGTAACTCTGCATACGCTGAGTTCAAGTACTCAATGTAACCATCTTTGTTCAGGATGGCGATCCCGTCATGAGCGGTTTCGATAGCTTCGAGGCCACGATTGAGGTAGCGTTCGGCCCAATAGTGTTCGACAGCGTTCTGGATGCGGTTAGCAAGCACTTGGTACTGTTCGGTGCCACCGCCCTTTTGGAGGTACTCCGTGACACCCGCCGTGATCGCTTCACTCGCTATCTCTTCAGACCCTTTCCCAGTGAAGAGGATAAACGGGAGATTGGGATTTTCTTCGCGGACGTGTTGAAGGACCTCAAGACCGTTTAATCCGGGCATGTCGTAGTCGCTGACGATGCAATCAAACGTGATATCACCATCCTGGAGCGTGGTAAGCGCGTCTCGAGGGACCGTTTCAGTATGTACAGCAAAGTTCTCGCGTTCACGTTCGAGGAACGTAGCGACAAGATCTGCAAAGCTCTGATCGTCTTCGATATGGAGGATATCGATGGTCTTCGAACTAGGTAGAACGGACGCATGGGTAGTAGAAGGTGAGGTCGGGCTCATACTGAACTAATAGTAGTTGGGAACTACGGGCTATTGAATAATATGGCCTTTTCCCGGATCACGACGACGACGATGAGATCGAAATCTTTGGTCGTGCCCTTGAGCCCACGGAATGCCATCGAACCACCGCCGATTACGAAGACGGCAAGCGGTTCGTCTAGCTGCTAGCCGATACGTTCGAGTTCCGACCGAATATACGACCCGTCAAACCGCGTTCTCATATTGTCACCCGTAGTCCTTAGCCAGTTCTTGGAAGTCCTCCCACTCGGGAAGTCGAGACGTCCGCTGCTCACCGCTTGTGTCGAGATACGGGCAGAGTTCGTCGACGATGTCGTCGATGCCGTACTTGACAGCCTGTGCTCGTAGCTCGTCGCAGTTGGTATCGACGTGACTGAGCAAGAGAAGCAGTATGACTGGGCTCGTGCTCCTGAATCGATCACGAGCATGTGACAGCACAATGTCTCCGGTGAGAGGTCACTCATCGAGCGACTTCCAGAATATGGTGTTAGTGTGCTGTTCGACGGTCTGGCGATGATCGTAGTGAGCAAGTTCTCGAGCAAGCGCACGATGGACGGTACTTCTGTGGACGTCGGCGTAGCGTGCGAGATCGGTTGCAGTCCGTGGGGGATCGAGGTAGTAGCAAACGCGGAGTGCTGCCCCTGACAACAGCTTCGGCCACTCAATATGTGAATACTGCTGTGTGAGACTTGCGAGTAACTCGAGCGTCTTTGCGTCCGACAGTCGAATCTGCTTTGTTTTCCACTGTCGGCTTGTCTTGACGAAACTAGCCGTTTCTAGCCGTTCAACGAGTTCTGAGGTGTAGCTGAGACACCGATCGAGATTCGTTGCGAGTTCAGAGACCGTCTACTCACCGTGGAAGGCCGTGAGGGAACGAACCTCACTTTCAGTGAGCATACTGTTGCATAGTTGCGAATCGATATCTAAGTTACTTCGCCATCTTGCAACAGATAGCTGTCAGTCGAGACGGGCAACCTACTGGATAAAAGCCATCGGCCGCTCGACGTCCCACGACCGCCGCTGCGCGCCTCGTGCCTGCGGCGCTTGTGGGGTCGGGGGACGGTCGAGGCGGCCTCGCCCTTTCTGAGTCCGCCAGGACTATAGATGGCCCACCGAGCGACATGGCCCCCTGGACAGGTATGTACGTACTGGCCCGCCCCGCTCGCCGCTGCCGCGGTCCGATGCGGGTAAGAGAGGTCGCTAACAAACGTCCGTAGTCATGGTTTTCATCTCAAAGGCAGTTCTGTATAGGAATGATCGCCAGTTTTAAGACTTGATGTAAAACATATTTTACCACCGAACGAGGGTTACGCTATGACTGCCACCAACACAAGCTCAAAGCTCACTCGCCAGCGGTACCGGGGGCTCGTATACGGAATTGGCGGGCTAGCGATACTCGGACTACTCGCTGGATTCATACTCAATCAACACTTTGTCGGTACACTCATCTATCTACTTGGTGTGTGGATTGCTGGCGGGATTGCCGTTCTTGCACCGATGTGGAGCGAGGCGACACTACAAGATGAGAGAGACTGGGAGTTACACAACCGTGCCAGCGGAATCCTAGTTGGGATCACGATGGTCTTCGGTCTGAGTATTCTACCGGCACTCTACGTCCTTGATGCTGGTAACTACATCGAAATCACAGGAATTGCTTCAGGTGTAATCCTCACGCTCTCAGCGCTCTTCCTGTTGTACGGTGTGTGTCTCGGAATTGCGAAACGGCGCATCTAATCTATGAAGAACGATCTCACCGAACGACGGGAAGACGAAGGTCTCAGCCAAGGCGAACTCGCCGAAGCCCTCGGTGTTACCCGCCAGACGATCAATGCGATCGAACGAAACCGATACAACCCGTCACTGGAACTCGCCTTCAAGCTAGCTGACCACTTCGACTGTAGTATCGAAGAGATATTCGAACCAAATCAGGACGAGTAGTGCACAAATACGGTTCCTGCTATGAGTATCACCAGGACGCTTCAAGGATTCTCGTGGTTCACGTCGGTTGTGGTGGCTGCGTGTTCAGCCGGTAAATCAGGCGTAGGACGGCTAGCAGGATCGCAGCCGTGATCACGAGAGTGACATACGACGGCAAGTCCATTACGGATGAGAGGATGCCGAATACGACGATGGCGATGCCGACTCGGAGGATCGTGTTCCCTGCCATATCTTGCACTACGTCGTCAGGCACCTTCGAGGAGGATTTGCTGTAACCTGCCAGTAACCATGTCCAGCCAGCAAATTTGATGAGCACTCCCAGAAGCGTAATGAATACACCACTTGCTACCCATTCGATGGCAATGGAACTTCCGTCAAGCATATCCGTCTATTCGGGCCCCGTTATAAAGAATCCGTCTGAACGGTCTCATTCGATGAGACGCTGCCTGTTTTTATAATCAACGCTGAACAAGCAGAATGTCGTGGGGCAGTCGGATCGACTCAACGCGATCACACAGCTACTCGGGGACGAATGCGTCCAGACGATCCTCAAAGAGACTACCCAGGAACCCATGTCGGCAGCTGAACTCAACGAAGCCTGTGCGGCATCACGGGCTACTGTCTATCGCCGCCTCGACGAATTAACTGACCGTGGCTTACTCGTCGAACAGACAAAACCAGACCCGGATGGGCACCATCACACGGTTTACGCAGCGAGTCTGGATCGTGTGACGATCGACTTCGTTGACGGTGAATTCGAGGTGACGGTCACGACACAGCAACGCGCCGCAGACCGATTTACGAACTTCATTGAGGGACTTTACGATGAATAATCCAATCCTCGTACAGTTGAATAACACGCTCTCGGCCGAATTTCTGCTCCTGCTCTCAGATTACGTGACGATCGGAATCGGACTCGTCATCGCATACATCGCCTACCAAGGATATAGCCGGAACGACAGCCGCCCGATGCTGTACATCGCAGCCGGGTTTGTCCTCACCTTTGGAGGGCCTGGACTCATCTTTCTCGTCTCACTGGTGGTTCCCATCCCGACACTTGTCGTCGGTAGCGCGACGCAGTTCGTCGAAATCTTGGGCATGGGAACGATACTGTATGGGTTCATCGCACCGGCATGGGTCTGAACACAGACTTACTGTTGCTTGACGACGACTGTATCTGCAACGAGGTCGCCGACCCGTTGGTTGTCGTCAATAAGCAGTATTACGACCATTGCGATGAGGTTGAACGTCGGGAGTGCGTCAACGATCCATAACACGTTCCGTACTATTGACGCGCCGATCGTACAGTTTGAACCGTCGGGCTTGACAACGACTAGTCCGAGTCGGTATTTCCCCGGCGTGTAGCCGTACAGTCCCTCAACTAGAAACCCATAACTCAATGTTGCGACTATGCCCACGAACGCCAGCACGAGGAAACCGACATCGCCGAGGGCCGCCCCGGCGACTATAACGGGAACCCAGATTACCCCCATGAGAATCGAGTCGATGAAGAATGCACCCACTCGGTGCCAGATCACATCTCCGTTCGTCCCTAGTTGCGGTTGCGGATGCTTTTCCATAAGTCCTGTCCGCCACCCAACACTTATTAATCTTTGATGGCTGTCTCAGAGGCAGAAACATCGAATAGCCCGCAGTCTTCAGCGACTGACTGTTTCATACAGTTTTGTATCTAAACGATTGTATTCCAACGGAACCGGATGTTTCAAACCCACGACGAGGGAGGCATCACTTAGTCCGAGATGCCCCGTCCGAACTGTCTCTACAGGCGGAGCAGGCCGAGTGCCTTGAGGCTTGGCCCAGAGGCTACTCACCTACGAACGCTCATTCTTCGGGTTGTCTCCAGCATCGTTCTGCGGTATGTGATAACATATACGTTGATATTTATTAAAATCAGCGACCGGTGTTGAATATCCGACTGGAGCGTCGTCGGGGGGTGTCGGTCAGAGTGTTAGATTCATCCCGCGCCTAAAGGCGCGGGTATTCTCCTTGCTCTTCATACACCCGACTTCGATTCCGTGTGTACTGTCCTCGAGGACTGCAGTTCCGAACGCCGCTCCAAATACGGCTCCGACAAGCATCGCAAAGAGCAGCCGTTCTGATGTCGAGACGCTTTCCTCGGCAGCCATTGGATTATGAGGGGTTTTGTGATTGGTCGGTGATGAACGTTGCAAGATCGACGACGACTTGCTTGGCAACAGGGTTCGGTTCGGACCACTCCGATGGGCTCCCCATCCCCTCGCCGGGCTGGAAGCGGTGATTGAGGGTCACGTACCGTTTGATCTGGACTTCGGGATCTCCCGCCAGCTCTTCCTCCCAGATGGCCAGATCGTCTTCGACCGTCACGAGATAGTCGCGTTCCCCCTGGAGGATGAATCGGGAGATATCGAGCGAGGCGGCTGTCTCGAGGTGATCGTATTCCTGTAGCGTGCGGAAGAACGGTTTCCCACGTTCACCGCCACCGAGATTGATCAGTTCGTCGTCGCCGATATCGAGCGTTCGGATCCGCTCAGCTAACGCTTCGACCTGTGCCAGTTGGGCTTGGCGCTGTTCGTCTGTGAGATTTGGATTTTGTTCTAACTGATACCCGGTCTGTCGAACAATCGCATCCGAAATCGGTTCAGCGAGTGGCGCAAGCATAATCACGCCAGACCGTTCGTCGTCCTGTGCCGCGATTCGTGGGGTGAGGCGCCCGCCCAGACTGTGGCCAGCGACAAACGTCTCCTCGATTCGGTCGTACTCACGGAGACGTTCGAGGGCAGTTACTGCGTCGTCGGTGACCAGGTCGTCCACGGTCGCTTCTGTCCGATCGATATCACACGCGACTGGTCGCTGGTCGTACCGCAACACTGCGACCCCGCGAGTCGCCAGTCCCCACGCGATCTCTTTGAAGGTCCTGTTCGGGCCGACCTGTTGATCTCGGCCTTGATCGCCACTTCCGTGGACGAGTACGACGCCCGGGACCGGCTCATTGGTGTCGGGAATCGTTACTGTCGCTCCCAACTCACAGTCACTCGACGCAGCCAGCGTGACTTCCTGTTCTGTAAAGACCGATTCGTCGACGTACGCAGGCGGCGACCACGTATCGACGTTGAAGACGAATCCCTCGATGACTTGTTCGTCGTACTGCACCGAAAATTCGGCCCGTCCGTCGGCGAACGCCGCCTGAGCGCTAACGACATCAAATCCTTGTTCCTCGCCTTGGTAGTCGATGGAGGTGAACTGATTGAACTCTCCTAATGGAACGATATTCGCTTCCCACTGTTGAACGAGGTTGTCCTGTGGGACGCTTTGTGCGAATTCTGAGGACGCGTAGTCGTATGCTTCGTCGAAGGACTCTGCTATGAGCGCCTCCAGAAAATCCTGTGTGATTGCTTCCAGTTCAGATTCCGTATCGTTCTGTTGGGGAGTTGACTCGGTATCGTCGGTGGTTCCGTTAGTAGCAGGGTCGTCATCACTAGTGCCACTACAGCCGGCGAGGGCAGCACCCCCAGCTACCCCGAGAACCGCGAGATACTGTCGCCGCTTCATGCTTCTACTACGGTGTTTTGAACGGGGTCGAACGGAGTTTCGATCGTGCATCGTAACAGACCTCGTCTGTGTAAAGCACTCTTCCCGTAAAGAATGCTTTACAGTAAAGATACCTTTACACCGAGAATAATAAAACCACCGGTGTCAACGGCTATCCACCTTTGCTGGAAGTCAATGAACCCGCGCGCGCTCGCTGCGGGTTCCATCAGACAGACCCCACTAGATTTGATAATCCTCGATGCGCTGAATCGCAACCCGATACGCGGCAGCGATACCGACAACACCACCAACGAGTACAATCCCACTGAGGATTGCCAGCGTTTCGACACTGATGTCGAGTCCGAAAGGAAGCCACCGTGAGAGGAGTACCGCACCAACCGCACGCGCAGTCTCATCAGCGACGAACGCACCAGCGATGACGATCAGGCTCAACGTCGACGAAAAGAGACTGTATGCGCGTTTGCTTGGCGGCACCGCTCGTCGGGACCCATCGAAACTAACCGCGTCAAAGCGTGGGAACATGGAGCCGATGCCGGTCGCCACCACAGCACTTCCAGTGACTGCGACGACACTCGCAACTCCGAGCGCCCCCAACACAGGCGGAGAACTGCCAGCGAGATAGCCTGCAGCGAGTGCCACCACTGCTGTCAGGGGGACACCGACGAGTGCTGCCGCGGTGACGTTCCCGTGAACGACATGTCGGCCACGTGCCGGAGCCGTCAGCAGCGTCGGGAGTGTCGAACCCTGATTCCCCAGTGGATTCAGCGGCAACACGGCCCCGGCAGCCCACGCACCGTACCAGACGACAAACCACGGCACGTACCAGGGAACCGAGCCTGTGGTCACAGCTCCCTCAATGAAGACGATCGCGGCCACCAACGGCGGCGCAACGAACACGAACTGGAACGGCGACCGGACCGCCCGACGAAGCGTTGTACTAGCAATGCCGCGCGTCGCGGGTGCTCGACACACAACAGCAAGTACTGCATCGACACGTGACTCCGGGGCGGACGGCAGTTCCCGTCCCTCTTCAGCACTCGTCCGAGCGGTATCAGCCAGCCACGCGTATCGGGCCGCTGGAACCGCAAGAACAGTTCCGCCAATAACGAGGACTGGCATGAGTCCGAGCAGGACAAGCGGGCCAGTCAGATCGACGCCGGCGTTCGGTGTCGTCACAAGTGCGAGGTGTCCGAACCACGCGACCGGCGGGGACTGTAAGACTGGCTCCAGTCGCTCGACGACAGTCAACAACTCGCCGGTGACAGAAAGTGTGACGTATGTAAGGCCGAGTACGACGCCGAAAACGGTCGTGAGTTGGCCGAGGTTTTCCGAGCGACGAACGAATCCTTTGAGCGCGAACCCGATCGGGTAGCCGATTGCTGCGGCCGTGGCTGGGATGCCGATCGCTGCGGCGGTGATGCCGAGCAGCGGGAGGAGTGAGCCGGTCCCAGCGACCAGTCCTGCGGCAGCAGCAAGCCCGAGTCCGATCGTGTACACCGAGAACTTGGCGGCGGCTGCGAACAACACCCCCCCGGCGACGTCGGCTGCCGGGCGAATCGTAAGATACTGCCCGTCGTTATCGAGGTCGCCGTTGCTCCCGAACCCATCACCAACGAGCAGGACCGTCAGGAACACCCAGAGAACACCCGTCGCGGTCACGAGCCACGCTGGAAGTGCCTCGTCAGCAGCGAGCCCCGACCCGACAGATCGGGCAGCGTCGAACGTTTGTACGAGGAAGAACGCACTCATAAGACCAATGAGGGCGGTGAAGACAAGCCAGAAGTCCTGATGTCTCACCCACCGGTAGCCACGAAGTAACTCGATTCGGGCGATCTCCCAGCTCTGACTTGGCGACGGGACAACGCCCGTGAACGAGCCGTGCTGACGCGATCCGAGACTGCTGGTTCTCGCTGGCGTCGACGACGGTTCTGAAAGATTCGTGGATTCATCGGACATGTGGCTCCCCCTCCGAGCCGATGGCACCGCTGTCGGTCAGCTGTGATTGTTCAGCATTCGTGGTGTCCCGTTCGGCAGTGACCTCGAGGAAGGCGGTTTCGAGATCGGGTGACTCGTCTGCCTGGGATTTGAGCTCCGAGGGCGGGGCTTCTGCGACGAGCGTCCCGTCGTTGATGACGCCGATGGTGTCCGCGAGCTCATCGACAATCGGGAGAATGTGTGTCGACAGGAAAACCGTCATCTCGCGGGTGACAAGGTCAGCGATCGTGTCCCGAACGGTGCGTGCGGCACGGGGATCGAGGCCACTCGTCGGCTCGTCGAGGAGCACCACGTCCGGGTCGTGGAACAACGCTGCGATGATACCGACTTTCTTGGTCATCCCCGTAGAGTAGGATTCGATGCGTTTGTCGGCGTCAGCGAGCAGACCGAAGCGATCCAGCAGCGTTTCGATCCGGCTGTCAGCCTCGTCGTCGGGGATACCGTGGAGGCGTGCGACGTGGCGGAGTTGTTCCCAGGCGGTTAATTCGTCGAAGACTGGTGGCTCCGCTGGGAGGTAACCGATTCGCTGCGTGAGGCGGGCGCGATCTGTGATCGGGACGCCAGCAATTTGTGCAGTACCGGCTGTCGGTTCGGTAAGTGCGATAAGCATTCGCATTGTCGTCGTTTTCCCGGCCCCGTTCGGACCGAGGAATCCGTAGACGGTTCCCTGTGGGATCGAGAGAGAAAGATCGTTAACGGCGTGTTCGCTACCGAACTGTTTCGTCAGTCCGTCCGCGATGATCGCGTGGTCGGTCATGATTCGATCACTCTCGGTGCCGGTGTGTTATGGTCGCTGGTAGAGGGCGACAGGCTGGTGTGGGGGAGCGATTCGAGGTGTGGCGGCGTTCGTGGTCGGTCAAACATCGTGGTGTAAATACTCCTTTACAGTAAAGAGTATTTTACACCACTTGTTAAAAGTACCGGTGAACCTACCTGCTGGTATCGGCCCATGCCGAACCATTTGAACGAATCATTCTCTCACCGTGTAATCCGGACGTAGTACTGTGTTCTCCGTTCAAGATTCCGTGGTGGAGGATTTCTACGAAAAGTCTACCCGGCAGCGACTAATCTCACAAAAATAACAATCCTTGAGACAATACGGTCACATAGACCGTGCTGGAAATTACTGTCCCCTCCGATGTATGCCTCCGACGATTGTCCTCATAGCGATTGCCATTCTCGGAGCAATCGTGCTAGTTTACGGGTATCGAGCACTCACAGCATACCTGATTTTCCGGTCTCTCCCTTCGAATAACGCGGACGGGCCGTCAGAGATTGTTGACGGAGAAACGGTCGCTCTTACGGGTGAACTTGAGGTTGAACAGCCAGTCGAGAGCGGTGACGCTGCTGTTGAAAACGCGGACGAAGCGGTTGGCGCGTATCTCTGGCGTGCTCGGCTTCCGGACAACACGAACAGCGACCTCACAATCGATGAATGGGGGTGGGAACGCCAACACTGGCACACGTTCGCCTCCGGTATCGAGTGGGGTCACTTCGGAATCAACGCCGACGGTCAGACTGTTCGCATTGACCCGTCGTGGCTCCGTGAGAAAACCGACAGTGAGGCACTCACCGAGTTGACGCTTGGCGGCATCACGAACACGGAGCGGTTCTCGACGTACCTCTGGGATCGGTGGTACACGTACCTCTGTGACCGAATAGAACACCGCTCGTTCCGGGAGTTCGTTGGCTACGTCCAGCGACACAACGACGACGTTGATCCGGACCGCTACTTATTGGAAGCACGACCGTTACTCGAAGGAACACCGGTGAGTGTCAGCGGCGAGGTACACATCGAGCAAGGCGAGCCAATCCTTCGCGGCACTAGTGACACACCACTACTACTCTCTGACGCCGGGTTCGATGGGCATCGACGCTGGCTCCGCCAGCAGATCCTGCGGAAAGGACTCGTTACTGTGGGTCTCCTTGCTGTTGCTGTCACCCTCTGGTTCGAGTTCTACGTGCCACTCGCGGTGCTGGTCGTCGCGTACCTCGTCTACGTCGGATATCACTTCGTACAGGACATACGGATTTTCCGGGACTTCCTAGAACGACTGTGGAACTGACGGCGATGAGGTCAAACGTTGCATCTCAATCGCACTCCATGTGATTTATAATTGATGCAGAATTTGGCATCTCTATGCGGCTGCCCTCCCCCGCGTACAGAGAGTACCTGACATTTGTTGCAACGATCCTCGTAACGCTCGCTGTTCTCCAGTACACCGGAATTTTCTACGAGATGTCCGGCGCGATTGATCGGCCGTGTTTAGTTAAGCGTGAAAAGTGAGGCGGCACGATTTTCATGGGTTCTCTCGAGGCACAGGTGAAAGTGCCTCACCCATCAGGCGCGAAAAACACCGTGTAGGCCGGCACATTAGTTGGAAAGCCGGTCTGAGTGGAATGTACGAGGGTGGCAGAGAACGGTGTGCATACCTATGCTGTGACTACCCGACAAGCGGTAAGTGCAGGCGGAGACGTTACCGCTAGCAGCCGCGAGCGAACCCGAAGGGTGAGCGAGCGGGCCAAGGAACCCTCGAAGCCGCGCCAGCGGCGCGGCTGAGGGGGTGACGCTGTGCTTTTCATCAACGTTTTGCCGAGCGACCGAGCGAACGCGAGGAAGCGCAGCGCAAAAGGTTGGCGTGTCTATCGAACGGCCACTCTGACGAAAATATTATTCGAGAGCCACTGCCGTTCAGGTGGAGATGGGGCCACGGGTCCAGCCAGGGTCATGGCCGGTGCGGTCTATGAGATCGGACCGGCACGCCGGACAGTAGTCAGGGGTGACGGATTCACTTCGGGGAACGTACACCGCGCCGCCACACTTCACGCACGCATCCGCGACGATGGTCGCGCAGTCCACACAGACGCTGAAGTCGTCAGCCGTGAGTTCGCGCAGCGGTTCGAGTTGTTTATCGAGGAGATACTCGTCGATGGCCGACTGGCAGTTTTGGCACGGTTTCATAGCGATGCATGTTCTCCCTCTCGACCGGCCGATAAATATCTACCTCCGAAACCGAACTGACTGCCGAACTCCGAACGAACTGTACACGCGACCAACCGTTGTAGGTCTGTAGTAGAACAGAAGCCATGGTACCGTGACGCTCGGAAGTGTTATCAGTCACTGGAGTCACTATTTGTTTGTAATGGCAAACGGAACGGTTGATTTCTTCAACGATACTGGCGGCTACGGTTTCATTTCGACTGACGACGGCGACCTCGACGACGACGAAGATGTCTTCTTCCACATGGAGGATGTCGGTGGAGAGGACCTGACGGAAGGTACTGAGGTTGAGTTCGACATCGAGTCCTCACCAAAGGGACCTCGCGCGTCGAACGTCGTCCGGCAGTAATACCGAGACACACCGTCGCTCACAGCGACGAACAATCTTGATTTTGCAGACGGTTAGATGCCCAAACTGTCGCTATCGATATTGCTATACGTAGCATTATCTCTCGTGACATGATCTCTCATAATAACTGGTGTCCAATAGCTGAGCTTAGATTCTCTGACCGAGTTAGCGACTCCCTTGACGTACCGATCTCGAGCTCGTCGACAGCCCTAGCAGGCCGAATATCGTAGTTGATGAGACGGGCAGTAGCAATTGTCACGCTTGTTTAGCCAGCTCAGAATCGTCTGCTCGTACTGGACGCTGAAATCGGTCAGTACGTCAACGATGGGAATCAGAATACTATCGTAGCCACTGAGCAAGATGGGTGACGAGCTATTTCTCTCAATGAGTGATCCCAATGCTAGAAGTGACTATGTGAATACAATGAAGATGGAAGCTGCGCTCTACCTCGTCGCGGGGG
Source organism: Natrinema versiforme JCM 10478 (assembly GCF_000337195.1). Classification (GTDB taxonomy): domain Archaea; phylum Halobacteriota; class Halobacteria; order Halobacteriales; family Natrialbaceae; genus Natrinema; species Natrinema versiforme. The sequence goes on from NZ_AOID01000061.1 coordinate 17,267, forward strand.
CATGCGTTGAAATGCCCCGGGTGCTGTAACACCCGAAGCGTGGCTTCCAGCCGCGAGGCTCGAGAGCCGTATCGCACTCCAAGAGCCGTCGATTACGACAGTCACCGCTCGAGGTGGCGATGAGCGAACAGACGCAGTCGGGAGAAGCGGAAGACAGGCCGCTACCGTCGTGTCCACGGTGCGGGAAGCGGTGATTCTGGTACACTCACGCGGTCCGTTAGACCATATCGTATCGCCGTGTGGCTGTCGAGTAGCATCGCCAGACCTCGGAGGAATACTCAGCTATCGATGCGATGTGATCACCGATACTACATCTTTGGATCGACGTGACTAATGCGATTTCGAAGCGCAGTCAGGAGTTACTCTTCCGGCATCGTCACACGGAGTTCGCCGCCGACCTCGTAGAAATAGCCTCGTTCGATCAACCGGGAAACTGCATGAGTCGCGTCTTCGGGTTCGAGGGCCGATTCATCAGGATTGCAGAGAACCTCAATCGCCTCCTCTCGAGGGATCGACTGGACATTTTCGTGCTCAGCCGAGTTGAAACTATGAGTACAAAGGACATCGTACGCATCCAAAATCCACTCCGGAAGCGGTGGCCGTGGATCAGAGAAATCAGTCATCTTGACTTCGTACTCTCACTCTTTGCTATCGACTTGCTTAAGAATACCCCTCAGTAGGTGCCGATCAGGCTCTGGGAGCCCCCAAGCAGTCGCAGGATGCTCTTTCGAATGAGTTGGGACTGCGATCCCTATTCAGATCTATCACTCTCCCACTGAGTGCCTGATCTGAATTGTGGTTTCGCGCCTGACGGGAGAGGCGCGCCCATACGTTCCTCGAGGGTAAACCATGGGTACAGATCCACCGACTCCGCCTGAAGTCAGTGGCTTCTCGATCGAGGATTCGTGCCGGGCAGTTACTAGAGTACCGACCAATCCACCATAGGATGGGGATTCAGACCACAGAGAGTGGACGTACAGCACAAGCAGTAGCAGTGGGAAGCACAAAAGGAAGTCCTACTAATCGGGGCTATGGCAACTGAAGCATCATTTACTATCCCGCAGCCCGAGTTCCCGTTAAATCAATTTTTGAACAGTTGCCAGACACAACCATCGAATTAGATCGCGTTGTCCCAACAGACGATGCTATCATACCGTATTTCTGGATTCACTCGGAAAATATAGGGAGACTCATAACTGATTTGAGTGGTGATAAAGCGGCTGACGAGTTCAAAAATCGACGAATTAGAAGCGGAGATGCTCGTCCGCATCAAGTGGAACCTCATTGACCTCCTCCCGCGCCTAAAGACGCGGGAATCCCACCACGGGATTTCAGGCCGGGCGTGGTCCTCTGGTTTCAAGACGCATACGTTCCAAGCGTCTCTTGCTGGGTAGCATCGGCTTGGCTGTCTTGCGGGGCGGTCAAACGCCCCCCATCCTCAGCCGAGTCATCGTCATCCGTGTGTTCTCTTGAATGGCTCTCTCCGCTGAGGTAGCGGTCTGCGATATTTATCGCGCCGTTCACGTCCGCTTGGTACTCGCCCATCCAGCAAGCGCCGTTCGTACACTTGAACGTCGCCTGTCGCGGGCGGTATCCAACTTTCCCGCAGGCGTGGCACTCCTTTGAGGTGTTGTGCGGGTTCACCGTCTCGACGGGGATGCCCTTCTCAACGGCTTTGTAGCGTATCTGCGCGTGGAGTTTGGCGAACCCCCATCCGTGGAGACGCCGGTTCATGAAGTCGCCGTAGTCCATCGACTCCCGTATGTACGTCAGGTCTTCCAGAACAAGAGCGGGGTTCTCGACAGACTCGGCGTACTCCACGACTTCGCAGGTGACGCGGTGGAATACGTCGTCTATCTGGTTCCACAGATCGTCACCGAACGACTCTGCGATACGCTCGCTTCCGCGCGTCTGGAGTCGGCGCTTGGCGGTGAAGTAGGTCTTGCGGAGCCGACGAACGGTCTTGCCCTCGTCGACCCATAGTTCGGGCGCGGTCGGAGAACCGTAGTCGTCGCGGTGACACACCGTGACGAGTGACGCTTCCCCAATGTCCACTCCGATAGGCGTCCGTTCTTCGGCGGACACCTCGGAGCGTTCCTCCACGTCGCGGGTGGCGTGACGTGGAGATATCACGTCCCGTCCCGCTCGAACAGCCGACTCTCGCCTATCATGGCGTCTCCCGCGTTCAACGCTTCTAACCAGTCCCGCTGTTCGGGATTCGGTTGGGCCGGTAGCCAGAGGAGGTAATCCTCGTGATGCGGGATTTTGACGTACCACTCGATAGCGTTCTCGGGCTTGTGGTCGAGCCGTAACCCCTCGTTGGTGAAGCGGACAGGGTGATCGTCATGAAGGTCGCCCGCGTTGTACGTCGTCGTCAACTGCGGGACGTACTTTTTGAGCGCGTTCTTCGCGTACCCGCTCAGGTCGTAGTTGACCACCACGTCGTTCGCTTCAGTCTGCGTGGTACATCGGGCGTCGAAGGCGTCTTGGAGAGCGTTCTGGTACGCTTCTCGCGTCTCTCGGAGTTTCTTCCGCTTGTGAGAGTTTGGATCCACAAGTTTGAGTTCGAGCGTTTTCGTGAGTTCGGTCACGAATTGCCCTCCTTGTGTTGCTGGATGTAGTTCTCGACAGTCGCACTCGAAACGTGCCCGGCGGTCCCCGCGTAGTACCCTCGCGCCCATCCGATTTTCTCGCCGTCGTGGTCGGCGTATCGGTGGTTGTACTTGCGCGAGCAGATACCCTTGAACCAGTTGACGAGTAGCGCCGGTTCGTTTTTGGGTGGACTACTGACGAACAGGTGAACGTGGTCCGGCTGTACGGTGAGGTCAAGGATTTCGACGCCTTTGTCGTCGGCTATTTCGTGGAGGATGGACCGGACACGGCTGGCGACCTCGTTGACGAGTACCGAGTTGCGGTACTTCGGCAACCACACTATGTGATAGTTGAGGTTGTAGGTCGCGTGCCGTGTGGTCTTCATCCGTGTTGCACACTATGATCTGTCGGAGTGTTAATACTACCGATAGAACGGTGGGAAACCCCGCCGTGGCGTCGTTGGCGGGAGTGTCGGTTATTGTCCGCTTGACCCCCGCCTAAAGACGGGGGTATGCGCTCGTATCTTTATCACGAAAGCATTCTAACCGCCATCGCCAACACCGAAGTCACACTCCTTTCCGGACTGGGAGAACAAAAGAACTGAACATTTGAAATCAGGAGTCGCGATCAAGAGCGTCTCTCTGAGTTCCAATCGTACTGTCGGGAGAACGGTATCCGTATTGAACTTACCCAGCTCCACGCACTCTCGCCACTCAAATCAGATCAGGAATTCGATTTGACTGAGAGACAACGATCAGCGTTGGTACTTGCCTACTCTCGCGGGTACTTCGACTCGCCGCGGAAAGCCACTCAAGACGATATCGCCGACGAACTCGACAGCAGCCGACAGGCGGTTTCATCACGTCTGCAGCGCGGTCTTCAACGGCTCGTAGCAAGTACTCTGATAACGACTCAAGAGTAACTCGTATAGACTCCATTTAAAAAGATATTGCACCAGCAAAACCCACCGTCATCCCAGTGGAGCCCCTCTATTCGGACAGTGTATTCTTCCCACAAAGAAATCGGTGTCTTTGGTGCCGTCGAAGCTGTATACTCGATGAACGACGTGGCGTTCGATGTAGATGCGAACGTCTTTCGGGCGGAGTACGACAGCAGTCGCGATCAGCCGAGCCTCGCAATACTTGCCGTGGTAGCGGTTGCTGCCAACAGTGATCCCACCGAACTGTCTCCTCTTCATTCCGTAATTGATACGGCGGCACTCGATGATCTGCTGTCGGAGACAGCTACTGACGACCGGAGAAACGTCCGTCTCTCGTTTTCATATGAGGGATTTTCTGTGACCGCATGTAGTGCGGGAACGGTTGAAGTCAGCCCGATAGAGAACGCGTAATCGGACGTCTCTACAAGTGATTTACTCCTCGCGTTTCCCGTACGTTTCCTCACCCCACCCGTAGTCTGATGCTTCGTCGTTCCGTTCGAGGTAGTCTTCTAATTCCTCATGTACCGTATCACCGAGATCGTCTAACTCACTGTCAATCATTGAAACCGTACTCGAATCGAGCGACTCAGCCACGTTTCGCTCCCGCCAGTCGTCCGGAATCGTTGGGGCGTCGAAGCGAAGACGGTCTTCGGTTGGATCCCAGTAAAAGTCGAACGCGTGGAACAGGCCGAGGTCACTAACGATTCGAACGTCCGCTTCATCGAGATTCGTGTACTCCGCCCACTCGTTGAATCCCTCCTTCCACGCACCCTCCTCGAGCAGGTCTTCGATGTCCTCGCGGTAGAAGTCCTCCGACCCGAGCGTCTCTTCTTGCCATTCAAACTCGCGGGGCATTCCTCGGTTCGAGAGGTCTGGTGGGTCCGGGACCGCTATATCGAGCGCCATACCAGCGGTTCCACTGGGAACACAATAAAGCCCATAGCGATGCCAACCGAGACAGACCGTGACGCCTCTCGCAGGAGAGCATTTCGTTGCTGGATAGAGCGCGCGTATCGGTCACGCGTAGAGCGTGATAGCAGTCAGTGCAACGAGAGCTCGAGATCGCCAGTCTATATCCCGAGCCACTCGTCGTTGCTGACCTGATAGCCGTTCGTCCGACAGACGTTCGCCGCTTCTCGGCGTACCGCCCGGGATGTCGGAAGCGTTTCCTCGTCGCGAATTCGCTCGACGATCCAGTCGCTGATGGCTTGGATCCCGTCATCGTCGTCATCGGGGTCGATCGCTTTGAGTTCCGTGAAGGTCTTCTCGTACGCCCTGCGCTGTGTCCAACTGAAGTCCGTATTCTGAAGCGTCGTACTGGCTTCCACGACCTGTTTCATGGCCGCGGCAACTGTCGGTCGCTGTACCTGCACCCGGACGGCAGCTGGCGAGTCGAACGTCTCCTCGTCTGTCTCCGGGACTAGCTCCTCGAGACTGTAGCTCCCCTCGACCGATTCGATCTCGCGATCGCCGATCGACGCGACGACTGCAGTCCCCGTCGCCGGGAACGTCAGCTCTTCGAGGTCCGCCTCGAGACCGGTGAGCTGTTCCGCTTCCACCGGTGGCTCTGTTTCGTCCCCACGCTCCAGTTCTGTGGCCATCTCACGTTCTTGCTGGCGTCTTTCAGCGTCGTGTGCTTGCTTGTCTCGGCCTTGTTTGTCGTCTGCCATCCACTACTTTTGATTCTCCACCCGGATAGCTCTGTGGCCGACAACAGGGACTCCCAACCGTTGCTACCAGCCAGTGAAACCGACTATACTCGTCAGTAACTGGAAAATCAACAGTTAATTAGACAGAAAAGTTCCCGGTGTTTGAGTGTGAAAGACTGCCGCTCTATGCACCTCTTGGGCGATGTGTTATGTCCCCGGAACTCCTACACGGAACTATGCGTGAACTCGTCTTCGCCCTCGAATACGAACCCGGGTGCAACAGGGTAGCGGACACGCTCGCTGCCCATCCCGACGCCCGGATTCGCTCACTCTCGCTGCACGCCACTGCCGAACGGTTGTGGCGTGTCGACCACGTTACCGGGTCAGCCGACGCACTCGAGGACATCGAGGACGCCTTCCTCACCACGGACTACTATGCGGACTGTCTTGCCACCGAGGACTGCGGCGCGACCCAGACGACTCAGGTCCTCGATCACACCGACGACACGCTCGTCCTCTACTCCGACTGGGAGCGCACGCCGGACTGTGCATCCGTCCCCCACATCGCCCGCGATCACCTTGGCAACGGCGTGCTGTTCGAGACGCGCCACGAGAGTCGTCATTACACGTGGCGGATCATCCATTCCGGAGAAGGCGATGTGGCGTCCTTCTTCGACTCACTCGGAGAAGCGATTGGCGACTGCGCCCGAATGGAGATGCTCCGAACGGCGGACACGACGGCGACGAACGGCGACGTGAACGAAGCAGACGGCCTTTCGGCGGAACAGGAAGCCGCTCTTCGTGCCGCCGTTGAACACGGCTATTACGAATCACCGCGCGAAGTGGACGTGGGTGAACTGGCCGCCCATCTGGACGTCCCGCGATCGACGCTCACCTATCGGCTTCGCCGGGCGGAAGAACAACTGGCGAAACACCACGTCACTAGCAACCAGTTGACACAGGAGCCACCGGCCCACATCTGACTCCGCAAGCGATTGGAATATTCCAATGAAGGCTTATCGAACTAACGCCCCTCTCTCGAAGTGATGACTACAGAATCGGATACAACGGGAAATACGGGTGGAGGCGGTCAGAAGCAGGAACTGACTGCCCGCCTCGCCGTCCCCGAGATGGATTGTCCCTCCTGCGCTCAAAAGGTCGACAAGAGCCTCCAGCGTGTCGATGGAGTTATCGACGCCACACTCCAGCCGACCACTGGTACGGCTAACGTCACGTACGACCCCGACCACACCAGCGAAGCCGATGTAGTCGAGGCGATTGAAGCCGCCGGCTACGAGGTCGTCGGCGGTTCGGATGCCAACGGCGATGATGAGCGATCCCAGTCGGCCAACGGTGTCGACGTCGCACCGCCGTCGGAAGTATGGACGAGTTCTCGAGCGAAGAAGACCTGGCTCGGCGCGGCGTTCGTCACGTTCGGCCTCCTCTTCGAGTTCCTCCTCACTGCCCAGAACGTCGCGGTAGCGAGCGTCCTCGACTATCCGCTTCACGTCGCGGACGTGCTGTTCCTCGCCGCCGTCGCCGCAAGCGGCGTCCCCGTCGTCCGCAGCGGCTACTACTCCGCGAAGAACCGGAGTCTGGACATCGACCTGCTGATGGGGACGGCGATCATCGCCGCCACGGGCATCGGCTACTTCGTCGAGGCCGCCACGCTGGCCGTCTTGTTCAGCATCGCCGAGTTGCTGGAGGACTACGCGATGGATCGGGCGCGGGACTCGCTGCGCGAATTGATGGAGCTGTCGCCCGACGAGGCCACCGTCGTGCGTGACGGGACGGAGGTGACTGTGCCCGCCGATGCGGTGGAAATGGGCGAGACCGTGGTCGTCCGGCCCGGTGACAAGATCCCGCTGGACGGGACAGTCGTCAAGGGCGAGAGTGCGGTCGATCAGTCGCCGATCACCGGCGAGAGTGTCCCCGTCGACAAAACTGCCGGCGACAAGGTGTATGCCGGCGCGATCAACGAGGGGGGCTACCTCGAGGTAGAAGTCACCTCGACGGCGGGCGACTCGACCCTGTCGCGGATCATCGAGATGGTACAGGGAGCACAGGCAAAGAAGACCGAGACCGAGCAGTTCGTCGACCGGTTCTCGGGGTACTACACGCCGGTCGTGGTCGTACTGGCGATTCTGACCGCCATCGTTCCGCCGCTGGTCATCGCCGACCCGGTGTCGGTGAATGTGGCCGGGTACGGGATCAGCTTCGCCGGTGACTGGCAGACGTGGTTCATCCGCGGGCTCACCCTGTTGGTGATCGCCTGCCCGTGTGCGTTCGTCATCTCGACGCCCGTCTCAGTGGTCTCGGGCATCACCAGCGCCGCGAAGAACGGCGTCCTCATCAAGGGCGGTAACTACCTCGAGGCGATGGGCGAGGTCGACGCCGTCGCAGTCGACAAGACGGGCACGCTCACGAAGGGCGAACTCGCCGTCACAGACGTCGTCCCAGTCGGCGACGCCGACGAAGCAACGCTGCTCCGCCACGCCGCTGGCATCGAGCGGCGCAGCGAACACCCCATCGCCGACGCGATCCTCGCTCGTGCCGACGAGGCAGGCGTGGGCGACCTCCCCGACCCGACGGCGTTCGAGAGCCTGACGGGCAAGGGTATCCGCGGCGAGATTGACGGCGAGACATACTACGCGGGCAAGCCCGCGCTCTTCGAGGAGTTGGGCTTCGACCTCTCTCGGGCCCGCTCGGCGACCGATGGCGGTGTTCCGGCAGCAGACGCGGTTGAGGCTGACGACGGAGCATTCGCCGAGGATGCACTCACCGCGCTGGAGCGGGAGGGCAAGACGATCGTCATCGTCGGGACGGAGTCGGAGTTACTGGGCGCTGTCGCAATCGCCGACGAGGTGCGCCCGGCCTCGAAGCGGACCGTCGAACGCCTGCACGAACTGGGCGTCGAGCGCGTGGTGATGCTGACCGGCGATAACAAGGGTACCGCGCGGGCCATCGCCGAGCAGGTCGGCGTCGACGAGTACCGCGCCGAACTCCTCCCCGACGACAAGGTCGACGCGATCGAGGAGTTGCAGGCCGAGTACGGTGAGGTGGCTATGGTCGGCGACGGTATCAACGACGCACCCGCACTCGCCACCGCGGAGGTCGGCATCGCGATGGGCGCTGCCGGCACCGACACCGCGCTCGAGACTGCGGACATCGCACTGATGGGCGACGATATCGGGAGACTCCCCTACCTGTACGACCTATCGCATACGGCCAACAGCGTGATCCGGCAGAACATCTGGGCAAGCCTCGGCGTGAAGGCCCTGCTCGCGCTCGGCGTCCCGCTGGGGCTAGTGAGCGTCGCTCTCGCGGTCGTAGTCGGCGACATGGGGATGAGCCTCGGCGTGACCGGTAATTCGATGCGGTTGTCACGGCTCAAGCCCGACCAGTTCTTCGACTCCTGAGTTGAATCGAAGAGCGGCAACGACGTTCAGAATCGACTTCTTTCGTTCGTGCGGCGGTATCTCAGATGCGTTTTTCTACGGCTTGCACCCCCTCGGAGAGCGTCTCCCGCTTGAAATACATCGCTTCGACCGCAAAGACCGCGACAGCAATGACGACGACCAGCCAGAAGACGGCGGGAAGCTGCGAGTAGAGATACCACGTCAGCATGACGAAGAAGGCGGCCGAGCCGACGACGCCGACCAGCGGCGGGATCGGATTGACGTCGACGGCAGCTGAATCGCGCACCGTCAGTGCGAGCGCACTCATCGCGCCGAAGACGACGATAAAGGCCAACGAGGCGAACTCCACGACGGCCTCGAGGCTGCCGAGGACGGTGAAGGCGGCCGTCAGGATCCCGATGACGATCACGGTTCGTTCCGGCGCGGCGTCCGCGTCCGGGTCGCCCATCTCGTGAGGGAGGATGTCATCGCTGATCAGGTTCTTCGCGAAGAGAGCCTCGCTGAACAGCGTCGAGTTGATTGCGCTCGCCGTCGAGATGAGACCGGCGAGCCCGACGGCGAGTGCGAGCCACTTCGAGATGAGCAGTGCGCCGTAGAGCAGCGCCGGTTCGGGCTGGGCGGCGACTACTTCTTCGGGCAACAGCGTCGTGATCACGAACCCGACGAGGATGTAAATGGCCGCCGCGATCGGGATCGAGATAAACACGCCCTTCGCGAGCGTCTCGTCCGGATCGTCGAACTGGTCTTGATCGTAGAACAGTAGCTGCCATCCCTCGAACGACACGAATCCGACCGAGGCCGCGAGGATCGGGTTGATTCCGAACTCCGAGAATCCGAGCCGCAATTGGTAGTTCGCAGCGCCGTACCAGAGACCAATCAGGCCGAAGGCGGCGATGATCCCCGCCTGTACGAACACGAGATACCGTTCGACTGCCGCGGACGATCCCGCTCCGAGGAGGTTCAACCCGATGAAGATAGCGAGCACGCCGACCGAAAGAAACTGCCGTATCGGCAGCCCCCAAACGTATTCGAACCCGATCAGCATCTGCCCGTACATGCCGAACGCGTAGGCGTACATTGCCATCGTCCCGATATAGCCGACGACGAGCGTCCACCCGACGACGCCTGCAACCGTTGATCTCCCCGTCAACTCCTCGATGTACGAGACCGAGCCACCGCTGCTGTCGGTCGCATCGTTCAGTTTGACGTACGAGTACGCACAGCAGAGGACGACAACGGTGGCCAACGCGTAGGCGAACCACGTCAAGATCCCCGCCGCAGCCACGACGATACCGATCGCTGCGTAGATGCCGCCGCCGACGACGCCGCCGACGCCAAGCGCGACGGCCGTCCCGACGCCGAATTCACCGTTTTCGTTCTCGCTATCTCCGTCCTCGCTCATGAGTCCGTCCGCATCGTTACGACATCGTCACCTGCTGCGAGCCGCGGATTGACTCCTGCGATCGGGTGAACGCGGAAGTTCCGGACGCCTTCATCCACGGCGAAACTGTTCTCAAACGAGCAGATCGGCAGACAAACCTGGTCCTCGAGCAGTCGCGTAATCGCTGCCTCGTAGAGTTGGCGTCGCCGCTCGCGGTTCTCGGTCTCACGAGCTGCCATGAGCCGTTCCATGACCGCGTCCTCGCGGTAAAACGTCCCGTTCGTCACTCCCGCTACGTTCTCGTGAAACGTCGGATAGAGGTGCGAGTCCGGATCCGGCGTCCCCGTTATCTCGCCGACGAACACCGAGTAGTCGCGCTCGGAGCCGGAGACGTATGTCTCGAGGAACGTCGATTCGGGTTTGGAGACGACGAGCGCGCCGTGACTGGCGTTCCGGAGGCCACCGGCCAGCGCCTCGCCGAGCTCCTTGTGTTTCGGATCCGTCGTCGTTAGAATTCGCAGTTGGCCGCTCGCTTCGTCGGCTTCACGGAACAGTTGCCGGGCCCGCTCGGGGTTTCGCTCGTTCGCGAGGTCGGCCCATTCGTCGGTCGGCATGTCCCAGTCGCGGGCGACCTGCGGTGGCAACGGACTATACTGGCGCTGGCCCATCGGTTCGATGAAGTCGGACACTGCCGTCTCGAGATCGAGACAGTAGCTGATCGCCTCCCGTACCCGCCGGTCGGTCGTCGGCCCCTCGTTCAGATTGAACCCGAAGTAGAACGACGTGTATCCCTGCCGTCGCTGTACCGACGCGTTCGACACGTCGTCGACGTGATCGACGATCATCGGGGAGACCGGCTCGATCGCGTCGTTGCGGTTCGTCCGAAGGCTCGTCAGTTGGGTCATCGGGAACTCGACGAACGCCACGGTGACCCGATCGATCGCGGGGGTCGACTCACCCCAATACTCGTCCCAGCGACGGAGGGTGGCTTTCTTTTCCTTGCTGAACGATGCCACCTCAAACGGGCCTGTTCCGATCGGGGCTGTGGCAAATGCCTCCCGATCGTCTTCCCGTTCCTGGCGGGGCACGATCGGGTGCGTGAACGCATGCTCGAGTCCGGGATACGGTTCTTCCAGCGTGAATCGGACGGTGTATTCGTCGACGGCGTCGACCGATTCGATCGGACTCAATCGCCACGCCGTCGGTGCATCCTCCTCGAGCGGTGCGGTGAACGAGTAGACCACGTCGTCGGCGACCACGTCACGGCCGTTTTGGAACTGCGCCCGTTCGTCGAGTTCGATGACGGCCGTTCGGCTGTCGTTCTCGAACTGTGGCTCGCTGGCCGCTATTTTGGGAATCGTGTCGGACGCCTCGCCGTACTCGTAAAGCGCATCGAAAATCCGACCGATCACCTGTTCGGAGCCGATCGAGTGTGCGTCGATCGGATCGAGGGTGATCGGTGGTCGAAGCGTCCCGAGACGGAACGTCGTTTCCGATCCCGATCCGAGCGTCGTCGAACACCCCGCGAGCACGCCCGTGCTCACACCGCCGAGGCCAACGAGCAGGTCGCGCCGCGTTATCCCGTAAGATCTGTCATTCGATGTATTCACCATGTGTGACTGGCATCGAAAAGTGGCTATTGTTGTCGATAGTCAACCCTGCTATGGCGTCGAATCAGGGCCTGATCATGAATACTGTCGCGGTGAACGCTCTTGGATGACTGGCCTGCTATTGTGGGGCTATCTCGCTGCGAACCGGCGTCTGGCGTTCACCTCGGATTTCGGTTTCGACAGTTGCGGGCTTTACCATCACACCGGCAGGGAACGGCCCCGGTCGACATCCGCTCGAGCGCGGACCCGACTCATATTCGCGAACCGTATTCCTCCCCCACGCAAACGCGGAGCGCCTGCGGGCGAACGCCAATCTCGACCGACTCGTACTCCCGGCGTTCCCCGTCGAGACTGAACCGCACCGGCTCGTCTTTCAGGGCGATGACCTCGAGTTCGGACGCTTCGATCGTCGTGACGTGGGGCGTCTCCCGATTGAGGAACCGTCGTTCGACGGCCTCGGCGATCGCGTCCGTCGGCGGCACTCGGTCGACGATCGTCACCTCGAGACGACCGTTCCGGGCATTCGACGGTTCGTTTTCGCCAGTGAAGCGCCGAAGGGTGCCGATCCCCAGACAGAGTGCCTCTCCCTGCCAGACGTACTCCCCGTCACCTGCAACGGCACCGACCGCTACCTCGAGTCCGTCGAACTCTCGAGCGGTTTGCAGGCCTTCGATGACGAACGCGAGCGTCCCGATCCGTTCTTTGAGTTCCCCCGAGGCAGCCGTACTCGCCGCTGCGGGAAGCCCCGCGATAGCCGACAGCACGAACGGTTCACCGTTTGCCATTCCCACATCGAGTCGCTTCGTCTCACCACGGTCCGCGGCCACGAACCCGTCTCGTAGCCGGTCGATCCCCAGCGCCGACGCGGCGATGTTCGCCGTTCCAGCCGGGATGATAGAGAGCGTCACGTCCTCGAGTGCATCGGCCGCGACGATCCCCTGGACGGCTTCGTGAACGGTTCCATCACCACCGCAAATTGCGAGCAGGTCAACATCGTCGACCGCGGCCTGCGTCGCGATGTCGACCGCGTGTCCAGCACGTTCGGTCTCGACGATTCGAAACCCATGCACAGCGGCGAGTTCACGGACTCGTTCGACGTGATCCCCATCCCCGCTCGTCGGATTGAGAACGAGGCGACGCGTGTCCTCGGTCGTCCCGTCGGTCGAACCCGCGTCCCCACTGGTCATAACGGAATCGGACGGGGTGGGCTCTCAAGTGCTCTGGGCCGGATGTGGCCGGGAGACTGCGCCTCGTTGCGGTCAGTCTTCCGCACCAACGACCTGGGCGACGTGAGTGAACGTAACGAGGCCGATTCCACCGACGAAGTTCCCTGCGGTCGCGACGACAATCGTTTCGGCCAGCGCTCCGTACCCGATCTGAGCGTCGAAGAGAAGACCGAAAAAGACGTGGATCGCAGTGACGATTACGTGATCGAACGGCCCGAGGGCCAACAGGAATCCGACGATATAGGCCATCGTGATGCGGCTCCGAACGCTGTTGACGCCCTGTAGGAGGTACGATAGTAAGCTCACGAGGGCACCACCGATGATGGCGCTCGCGAACATCCCTCTCATCGGCCGATGGACGATCTCTTCGGCGGTCCGCGCCAGTGCGTGTGCCGAGGCGGATGGCAGGACGCCATCGACCGCGAAAACGAATGCGAAGAGAAAACCACCGATAAGGTTGACGACGAGGGTGACGATCCACAGCCGAAGGAGCGGCCCGAGTAGCCACGACCCGTCCTGGTCGACCGCCTTCGCGGCCGGATCGAAGAAGTTCTCGTTGAACAGCTCCGATCGGCCGACGACCAGGAAGACGACGCCGACCCCGAAGGTGAGCGCGCCCGCGATATGCTGTCTCTTATACACATCTCTGAGCGGGCTG
>NZ_AOID01000062.1 GCF_000337195.1 Natrinema versiforme JCM 10478
CGAACGACGCCTTGTACGACGTATAGAATTGAAGGGCACGAAACGGGAGATGGTGCAAGCGCCGGTTCATCCGCGTGCCGTAGTCGATACTGTCGCGCATCTCTTTGAGGTCTTCAAAGACGATGCACGACCTCTCGAACTGCTGGCTCCACTCCACGATGTGCCGAGACACCTTGTGGAGTCGGTCGCGGACAACCCGTTCCTCACGTCCTCCAAGTGTGTCGTGGATGCTGTCCTTTCCCGCGTTCTGTACGCGCTTTCGCATCGTGAAGTAGCGGTGGCGCTCGAACTTGATTTCGGGGAAATCGATAACCAACGAGTCCTCAACGCCATCCTCTGAGAGAGCGGTGAGAGCCACGTTGTCCTCGTTCACGTCCACGCCAACAACCGTCTGTGAATCGTACTTGTCTCGAACGGTCTGTTCGGTGCTAGTGATATTGACGTGCAACTCGGGGTTGTCGTTGTGGAACAGGGCTTCAGCCGTCCCAATCTTCCACTCGTCACTCGTGAGCGCAGTCTTGAGAATGTCGAGGTGAGCATCACTCCCTTTGAGGACGCCCTCAACGTGCTTGTACGGCTTCGCGCTGATTCGGAACGCCACGTCGCCGTGGTCGGTGAGCGACAGATTGTACCCTTCCTCGTAGTTCGCACGAAGCGGGTACCCGCCGTCCTTGGTGTGACTCGGCTGGCCGAAGTCGTCGTACTCGTAGTAGTTCTCCATCGCACCGAGTGCCTTCGCAACAACACGCTGAGTAGTGTTCTTCACGAGGTCAACGTCGTCGGCTACCCTGTCGGGTATGGCGTCCCAGTCCACGCCTTCTTTGGCGAGTCGGATGGTTTCGTTGTACGCCCACCGCGCTTCGAGTGTGGCGTCGTACAGCAGGCCCTGGTTGTCACTCTGGATGTCGAGTTGGAAGTCCAGCGTCTTGACGAGAGCCTGTGCGTCGGTCATTCGCTCCAGTACCAGTGTAGTAGTGCGATTATCTTGAATGCCAGCCATCCACAGTGAAAGTGGAACACTCACCTGAGCTTACGGCCTTCACCCTCGGGGTCAAGCCCCGAGGCACTCGGCCTGCTCCGCCTGTAGANTCCACAGTGAAAGTGGAACACTCACCTGAGCTTACGGCCTTCACCCTCGGGGTCAAGCCCCGAGGCACTCGGCCTGCTCCGCCTGTAGACGGTCGCCGATCCGATGGATGAGTCAGCCGATCGCGGTCAGAGCGGGCGTCGATTCGCCTCACGGAAAAGCAAGGAGAAAGCCCCGTCTTTCAGGCCGGGGAGGACGTCAACGGAGGGAATCGTCGTCGAAAGCAAAGGTTTCTTCGTCGACAAGGTTGAACTCGGCAGCAACGAGATTACCCGCTGGGTCGAATATTTCAGATTCGTCACGAAGGACGTAGAGTTCTCCCTCTTCCGTTTCTGCTCCCTCTTGTGGGAAGAAGAGGAACTGATTGTTCGTACCGAAGTATTCGGCATGGACGGTATTGTAATCCGTAAATAGGCCGCTTTGCTCGATGTCCTGTGGAACCCAGCCCTGCGGTCCCGACGTGATTCTAAACGGGGCACTCGAGAAGAAGTTATCCGGGCGAACGGCGGCTTCGCCACCATTATCATCCACAATCTCGAAGTCCTCCTCGGACTCGAGTTCGAACGGGAGGTCTTCGTCAGTGAGCGGTCGATATTGGACACGGACGAGATCGGTGATCGCTAACTCGTCTTCGGTCGGCGACGATAACCGATCGTCGAACACGTACTGCTCCCCTTCTTCGATCTGTGCATCTTGGGGCACGAAGAGATACCCTTCCTCGTTCGTGTTGAAGTGTTCGATGACGCGGACGTTGTGGTTCTGCAGGACGTCCGGATTGTCCACGACGGGAGCATCCTGCAATGGCGGCGAGACGACCCGGAAGACCGCGCCCGAGAAATACGCTTCGCCGGTCGCGATCGCCTCTCGAAACTGCCCGTCACTGCCACCGTCGTTGGTTCCGGTCGTCTCCTGTGCCACCGTGCGTCCGGTCATACCGAGTCCCAATGCAGCCGAGGCGACCGACCCCGCCTTCACGAACCATCGTCGCGATTTCGATTTCCGGCCAGACTGATCGTTCATTGTGAATCAACGTCCATCTCGGACGAGCGGCCGTTCACTCCGTCCGCAGATAGTCCTCATGCTGGCTCTTGCAGCCTCGATTGGCTGTGCTATGGGCTTCCAGAGCCCTAATTCTCCGGCTTGGACCGAAGTCGTCGTCCGAAGAAGCCGACGAGTTCGCTCACGTAGCCAGTTCCCCAGATTGCGACGATCACTGCGCCGACTGCATTGAACACGAAGTCGGTAACGATATCGTCGATTCCGTAGACAGTGACCACCGCCCCGCCGAGGGCGAACTCGAGAACCTCCCAGATGACACCGATCGCGAGAACGAAGACGACGATGAACACGGATCGAAACGTCGAGGGGACGTTCATCTCGTCGGAATAGAGTTCGAATGCACGGAAGGCCGCATACCCCAGACCTGCGATGACTGCCGCCGAGACGGTGTGTGCAATCTCATCGTACCACTGGTACGTTTCATAGAGCCAGAGCGATCCCATCGTGTGGAGGAGGACGGCGGCAGTGATCCAGAGGACGAGGCCGGCGTCCATCGAGTATCCGTATTCCCAACGCAACCACGCCGGCAGGAGCGTTATCCCGAGCGCCAATCCCGCCGTTCCGGAGATGCCGAACTGAAACGTCACTACCCCGTACCCGAGGAGCGCGGCGAGCCCCAGTTGCAGGCCCCGAACGAGACGGCGCTCCTGTGCGTCCGTCAGCCCCAGCGCGTCGCCGAGCGTCATGAGGAGTCCGCTCCGTTCGTGGCCCGCTCGAGAGCGCCTGCCGGCCTGAATCGGACGACGTACCACTGGAAGAGTCCACCGAGTACGAGCCCCACGACAGTGACAGTGACGAAATCCCACTGGAGTTCCGTCTGTGAACGCAGATACTCGGTCTCGAGCCACCGGTCCGAGTAGAACTGCGCGACGGTCCAAAGCGCTTGGAGCGCCATCGTCGTCAGCACCGCGAAGCCGACCGCGAACCGACGACTCAGTTCGACCGACGCGAACGTCTCCAGCTCAACGACGATGATGAGTGCGAGCGTCGCAACGGTGAGATACACGACGGTTTCGGACGGAAATCCGGCCACACCGGCAACGGCCGAGAGCGTAGCGACTGCCGAGAGCGGCCAGGAAACCATTGCCGTCCAGTCACCAGTGAGCAGCGCTGGAACGGATACCGTAGCGACGATCACGAGTTCGAATCCGCCCCAGAGTAACACGCCTGTAAGAACGCTCTCGATGGCACCCAGCGCAACGATGCCTATCAACGACCATCCGATGACGGCGTTCATCCGCTCGTCGCGGACGAGTTTCTCGAGCGTCACAGCGTACTAACTAGGGTCAAGAACACTAAAACCCACAACCGGATTTGCAGCGATTCAAAGGGTGATCGAGAGGACGGAACGGAGCGCTGGTTTTGCCGGATGCCTCAACTCCGAACCCCGGCTTCGGTGTCCGTCGATGGCGGCGTCTGGAGTTGCCCCTGGAGGTACCGCTTGCCGCGTCGAGTCAGCCGATACTTCCCCCGTTCGACCTTTTCGACGAACCCGTGGTCCGCCAGTTCGATCAGGCGACGGTTCACTTCTTTCCGGCTGAATCCGGTATTGAAGGCGACGACCGCCGGCGTCAGGACGAGATCCGTACTATGGAGCGCGGCGAGGATCTCGTCATCCATTGGGGTCATCCACTCAGCCGGTCGTCGGATTTGCGACGGCTCGGTCAACAGCACGCGCGCCCACTCGGTCGTCCGCACATCGTTCGTCACGGGATCATAGAGTCCGAAGACGACCAGTAACGCGGCCACGCCGTGGACCCAGTGGACGAACCGTGGCGCGACTAGCTCGACGATCGGCCCGCCAACCACGGCCAACACTAGCCCGGCAACGGTCACGAGCACGAACCGACGGTAGGCCGTCACTGGCGCCTCGAGCGAGAGGAGATACAGGAGCTCGAGGGCGACGACGGTCCCGATCGCGAGATTGTAGCCGACGAAGGGGTCTAGTCCGACCACGCGCCCTCACCTCCGGCTCTCCCGTGGCGGAGCTGTCGGTGGCGGAGTATCAGCAGGCCGACGAAGATCGCGATGATCGTGTTCGCCGCGCTTCGGAGGACGTGGAGGACCAGTGACTCCGGCTCGACGACGAGCAACATCGTGTGGTAGATCGTCAGCGCGACCATCCCGACCGAGAGGAGAGCGATCGCCGTGCCGAAAGGAGAGTCGCGGAAGATCCCCCAGCACAAGAGCGCGAACACCCCAGCGCCGGTGCCGGCGATGATCGCGAACGGGACGCCGAGAAGGTGGACGACGGAATGGGGCACGCGTGAGCGTTCGGTTCCGGGTGTCGTTAAGCTGCGGCATGGTATTTCAGTGGCGTGGCGATCGGATCGAGACATATCTCGAGTACGGTCCGATATCGGCCGGCGGACTCGTCGCTATAGGAGCTCTTGAAAGTCACTGCACACCCGATCGAAGGATAGCGTTGCGATCGGTGTGTCAATCGTTTCAGGGCTCCTATTGGCCCACGGTAATCATCCATGAACCGCGCCTCACCGATCGGCCATCCCTCGGTTCCCACTGCCAGTATCGCCCCTCACCGTTCGGTCGGATCATCGTGGCCTGCGGATAACAAAGCCGGTCGTCGTCGATCACTTGATCGTAATGGCACTGACCCAAATCGACCACGTCAGCGAGAACGAGGAGATGCAGGAGTGTATCGATAGTTGTTTCGAGTGCGCACAGGCCTGCGAGTGGTGTGCCGACGAGTGCGCCGATGAGGGCGAAGACATGGCCGAGTGCCTCCGACTGTGCCGGGATGTCGCCGACCTGACGACCATGCACGCCCGGTTCATGGCACGCAATTCCGGCTATAGTTCGGACCTCGCCGCGATCACCGCCGACGCCTGCGAGGAGTGCGCCGACGAATGCGAGCAACACGACGCCGAGCACTGTCAGGTCTGTGCGGACGTCCTCCGCGACTGTGCGGAGACCTGCCGAGACATGGCTTCGGCCTGAGGATGCCGTCCACCCCGGTTCGTAGCTCCGAGTGCAACTCGCTCCCAATCGAGACAACCACGAGCGCCGGATCATGGACGCAACGACGAAAGTGACAATCGCCGGTAACAGTGTACTCGGTTACTGGTTACTCGTGGCTCCGTTCGTCCTCGGCACGTCAGCGGCCGGTCGCTGGAACGACATCGTCGTCGGCGCTATGGTCATCCTTGTCGCCGGCTATAACTACACCAGGGCCGTCAGCCGGCGACCTATAAGCGCAACCGGCGCGGGTCTCGTCGCGGTCCTCGGACTCTGGCTCGTCGTCGCGCCGTTTGCGCTCGGTCTCAAGGGCGTTGCGCTGTGGAACGATGTCGTCTCAGGCACGCTCGTGGCGAGTTTCGGGAGCTACAACGCGTACGTCGCTGGCAGTGCTCCGACCCTTCAAGCGACTGCCCAATAGGAAAGACGATCGGTGACGAGAGATGAACCGGTTATCGATGATCGGCGATCGATCCGTGCGGACAGCGACCCGGACCTCACAGTGATCATGCAGTACAAACCCCTCGAGGAATACGGCCTGATTGGTGACGGGAACACGGTTGCGTTAGTCGGTCGCGACGGTTCGATCGACTGGTGTCCGTTCCCGCATGTGGAGTCGCCGAGCGTCTTCGCCGCGCTGCTCGATGCCGATCGCGGCGGCCACTTCGCTGTGCGGCCAACGCAGTCGTTCGAATCCGTCCAGCAGTATCGCGACCGCACCAACGTCCTCGAGACGAGGTTTCGGACCGCCGGCGGCAACGCGACGGTGACGGATTTCATGCCCGTCGACGAGGCGACCGAATCCGGGACAGGCGACCGACCGCCAGCCGTCTATCGGCAACTGGGCTGTGAGGACGGGTCGATCGAACTCGCGGTCGCGTTCGAACCGCGATTCGACTACGCCCGAGAGGTGCCCACTGTCGAACCGGCAAGCGAAGGCGTCGTCGCGGCCGGCGACGACGAACGAGTGATCGTGTCCAGCGACGTTCCACTCGAGCCGTCGGCCGACGGCCACGCCGCTGACGCGACGGTGACGCTCGAAGCCGGCGAGACGCGCTGGCTGGTGCTGAGCTACGGCGAAGCGATCCCACACGAGCCGTCGTCCCATTGGGAAACGCTCGCCGACACCGTCGATTACTGGCGGGAGTGGACCCACGACTGTGACGGGGACGATTGCCCCGTCGGCGGCCCGTGGCACGACTTCGCGGTCCGGTCGTCGCTCGTCCTCAAGCTTCTCCTCCACCGGGAGACCGGTGCCGTGTGTGCGGCCCCGACGACATCGCTGCCCGAGGACCTCGGTGGCGTCCGCAACTGGGACTATCGATTCAACTGGATCCGCGACGCGGCCTTCACGGTCCGGGTACTATCTGAACTCGGTCATCTCAAGGAGGCCCGCTCGTATTTCGAACTCTGTCTCGATCACTGTCGCCACCACGACCCCGAGGCAGTGCCGCCGGTTTACGGCCTCAACGGCGAGGAGGTCCCCGACGAAACGGTCCTCGATCACTTGAGCGGGTACGAGGGATCGGCCCCCGTTCGTATCGGAAACGAGGCCAAGAACCAACACCAACTCGATGTCTACGGTGAACTGATCCTCGCAATCTACGAGAGTGTCCGCTACGGCGAGCCGATGACGTACGATGACTGGTCGGTGATGTGCGACCTCATCGACTACGTCTGCGAGGGATGGGACGAGCCCGACGCCGGCATCTGGGAGGTTCGATCGGACCACGAACAGTTCGTCTACTCGAAGGTGATGTGCTGGACGGCCCTCGATCGAGGGATCGAACTCGCCGAAGCGGCCGACGACCTCTCAGCGCCAGTCGAGCATTGGCGGTCGTGTCGTGACGACGTTCGCCGAGCGATCCTTGAACAGGGGTACAGCGAAGAGGCGGACAGTTTCGTGCGATCGTTCGGCGACGGGGAGGTGCTTGACGCGTCGAATCTCCTCGTCCCAATCGTCGGATTCCTCCCGCCCGACGACGCTCGCGTACAGGGGACGATCGACGCGACGATCGAGCGCCTGACCACCGACGACGGTCTCGTCCGGCGCTATGAGGGTGACGACGGGCTCCCCGGCGAAGCGAGTCCGTTCGTCGTCTGCTCGTTCTGGCTCGTGAGTGCACTGGCACTCTCGGGACGGACCGACGAGGCGAGAGAGCGCTTCGAGGCGATTCTCGACTACGCCAGTCCGCTCGGATTGCTGGCGGAAGGGATCGATCCGGACTCCGGTGAACAGCGCGGGAATATCCCGCAGGCGTACAGTCACATCGGGCTGCTCAACAGTGCGCTCTATCTCGCCGCCAACGATTCGAGTGGCGAGTCGGTAGCGCTCGGACGCAATGAGTCGCTTCAAGATGGCGGCTCGAGCGGGGCGATCGTTCGCCGGCCGAACGACCGCGGGTGAGAGACGAACATACCAATGACCGACGACAGACACGACGATTCGAACGGCGAACCGGATGCTACGACAACCGACGCTCGAGAGCGGCGCTCGAGTGTCGACGGTGGCGGTGGAAACGACGGTGATCGCAATCGGGATACCGATAACGGCGAGGAACGTGGCGAGACCGGCAGTGAAGATCATGACGGAGACGACGGTGGCTCGATGCGGCCGGGAGACATGATGCTTGCCCACCCGACGAAGGAAGTGTGGGTCCAGTACGCTGTTATTTCGCTCGGTCTCTGGCTTCTCGCGAGCGCGCCAACGCTGGGCTACGAGAGCACACTGATGACGTGGAACAGCGTCATCAGTGGTTTCGTTCTAATCGCGCTGGCCGGGTTCACGATTTATCAGGAGAGCGGCTACGCCAACTACGCTAACGGGTTCGTCGGCCTCTGGCTGTTGCTTTCGCCGATCGCGTTCTGGGCACCATCGGCAGCGGCGTACGCCAACAATTCCCTCGTCGGTGTCATGGTGATCACGTTCACGGTCCTCATCGTGATGCGCTCGGAGATGGAGGGACCGACCATCCCACCGGGCTGGTCGTACAACCCCTCAACAGGCGCCCAGCGCGCCCCGCTGATCGCACTCGGAATACTCGGCTTCTTCGCCTCGTGGTACATGGCCGCCTTCCAGTTGGGCTACATCGAGAGCGTCTGGGATCCGCTGTACAATCCCGGGACCGAAGGGGTCCTCACGTCTCAGGTATCAAAGGCATTCCCGGTCTCCGACGCCGGCCTCGGCGCAGTGGCCTACTCGGTCGAGGCCCTGATGGGATTCATGGGCGATCGCCGGCGCTGGCGGACGATGCCGTGGATGGTCGCATTCTTCGGCGTCGTCGTGATCCCGCTGGGCTTCATGCAGGTACTGCTGGTCATCATGCAGCCGATCATGGTCGGAACGTGGTGTACCCTCTGTCTCCTCTCGGCCTTCGGCATGCTATGGATGATCTCGCTGACAGTCGATGAGGTGGTCGCGATGGGTCAGTACGTCGTCCGACTGATGCGCCAAGGTGACAGTCTCTGGACCGCCTTCTGGATGGGTGGCACGATTCCCGAGGATGAGGCCGGTGTCGACGAAACCGGAACACGGCCGATCGGTGACTCTCCGATCGGCGAACCGTTCTGGGGCGTCTCGATCCCGTGGACGCTGCTCGGTGCAATGGCGCTCGGTGTCTGGCTCATGCTCTCGCCGACTCTCTTCGGAACGACAGGGCTCATGGCCGATAGCAGCCACTTGGTCGGTTCGTTGGTCGTCTCCTTTACCGTGATCGCGAGCGGCGAACCCGCGCGCGCCGTTCGGTTCCTCAATATCCCGCTCGCTGTCTGGATTGTCGTCGCTCCGTGGCTGTTCGCTGGCGTCCCGACGATCGCCGCGATCAACGCCGTCATAGCCGGCGCGCTCACCCTGGTCCTCAGCGTCCCGCGAGGACCGATTACGGATCGTTACGGCGGCTGGGAACGGTATGCCACCTCCGAGACAGTCGACCGACTGAACCCCCTCAGTAGCTAACTATGTCCGGAACTACCGACTCTGAAGTCGTCGTCGTCACAGGTGCATCAGCCGGCGTCGGGCGAGCCACCGCTCGCGCGTTCGCCGAACGCGGCGCGAAGATCGGCCTCCTCGCGCGCGGCGAGGAGGGGCTTGAAGGGGCGCGCGAAGACGTCGAGGAAGCCGGCGGCGAGGCTGTCGTCGTCCCGACGGATGTGGCCGACTCCGACGCGGTCGAGGCCGCCGCCGAGACCGTCGAGGACGAGTTCGGCCCGATCGATGTCTGGGTGAACAACGCGATGGTGTCCGTGTTCTCGCCAGCCGCAGAGATGACTGCCGCCGATTACCACCGCGTCACCGAGGTCACCTACCTCGGCTACGTCAACGGTACGTTGGCCGCCCTCGAGCGGATGCGTCCCCGTGACGAGGGGACGATCGTCCAGGTCGGCTCCGCCCTGGCGTACCGAGGCATTCCGCTGCAGTCGGCCTACTGCGGCGCGAAACACGCGATACAGGGGTTCACCGAATCCGTCCGGACGGAACTCATCCACGATGACTGCGACGTGCAGCTGTCGATGGTGCAGATGCCCGCGATGAATACGCCCCAGTTCGAGTGGTCGAAGAGCCGAATGCCACGGAAACCCCAGCCGGTCCCACCGATCTATCAGCCCGAGGTCGCCGCTCGGGCGATCTGCTGGGCCGTCGACCACGGCCGGGACGAGCTATGGGTCGGACGATCGACGGTGAAAGCAATCCTCGGGAACCGTTTGATCCCGCGGCGACTCGACAACTACCTTGCCAGCGGCGGCTACGACTCTCAACTGACCGATGAGCCGGTGGATCCCGATCGAGAGCACAACCTGACCAAGCCGGTGGCCGGCGACTTCGGCGCTCGCGGCCCGTTCGAGGACCGGGCACGCGAGCGGAGCTACCAGCTGCAGGCGTCGATGCATCGACGAGCCCTCGCCCTAATCACCGGTCTCATAGCCGCGATCGCGAGCGCCGTTCTCGGTTGGCGCGTCGTATCGACCGACTCCAACTGATTTACTGAGATCGTGAGTGCTAAATCATGATCGTCGGAATAATCGTGGTCCGTCTGGTTGCCGGGCTCTTGCTAATCCTGGCGAACGCGTTCTTCGTCGCCATCGAGTTCTCGCTGACGCGCGCTCGGCGGTTTACGGAGAATCAAGGAGAAAGCCCCGCCCTTTAGGGCGGGGATGAATCCAACAACTCCTACACATTCCACCGTTCGATAGCACGGCTGGATATTCCACGTCCGAATCTACACATTCAAGTAGTTTTATCTACATAGGTTACGTATGGCGGAACAAGTCGTCACCCGCACCTACACTGCTTCCATACGGAATCCGAAACAGGTGTCTGACGACCTTGATTCGCTTGGGTTCTCAGCCTCGAAACTCTGGAACGTCGGACGGTGGGTCTGTGACCGCGTGTGGTCAGAGATATGCCATATCCCCGGCCACAACGAACTCACCACGTACTTGAAATCGCACGAACGCTACGATGACCTGCATTCTCAGTCAAGTCAGCGAGTCCTCCAAGAACTCGCTGAAGCGTTCAACGGGTGGTACGGCAAACGACGCAACGGAGACACGAAAGCAAACCCACCGAAGTACCGCAAACACGGCGACGAACACCCTCGAAGTACGACTACGTTCAAAGACGCAGGGTTCAAACTCGACACCACGTACAAGAGAGTCCGACTCAGCAAAGGATCGAACCTGAAAGAATACTGGTCGGACTTTATCCTCTGCGAGTATCAGACTCAGCCCGATGTTGACCTCTCTACCGTGGAGAGCGTCCAACAAGTACGTGCAGTCTGGACTGGTGAGGAGTGGGAACTGCACTTCGTGTGTAAAGTCGAAATCGACGTTGCGGAAGTCTCCGGTGAGAAGACGGTTGGCGTTGACCTCGGCATCAACAACTTCGCCGCACTCGCCTACGAAAACGGCCACAGCGAACTCTATCCGCTCAACTGCTTGAAGCAGGACGACTACTACTTCAGCAAGCGAATCGCCCAGTGTGACGATTCTGACTCAGAGCAGTCCACGCGGTTGAACCAGAAGAAATCTGCTCGCCGCACCCACTACTTCCATACACTATCTAAACACATCGTCCAACGATGTGTTGACGAAGGTGTTGGAACGATTGTGGTGGGCGACCTCTCCGGTATCCGTGAGGACGAGGAGAACGGCGAGTCAAAGAACTGGGGGAAGCACGGCAACCTCGACCTACATTCGTGGGCGTTCGACCGCTTCACCGACCTGCTCGAATATAAGGCCAAAATGGAAGGCATCACGGTTGAAGAGGTGTCCGAGCGTGATACGTCAAAGTCATGTTCGTGCTGTGGGCGCACGCGGAAGGCCAATCGTGTTGAACGCGGGTTGTACGTCTGTGATGAGTGCGATATGGTGGCGAACGCGGACGTGAACGGTGCTGAGAACATTCGGAAGAAAGTATCTCCGAGTCCCGCCACGGATGGCGGTGATAGGAGTAACGGCTGGTTGGCACAGCCATCGACGTTCTTGTTTGACAAGGAAACTGGTGCGTTCGCACCTCAAGAACACGTAACGTCGTAAACCACAATATCCCAACGACGGTCGGGAATCCTCGCCCTTCAGGGCAGGGAGGATGTCAAGGCTCCGAGCATCGCGGTCGGGATTGTCGCTGAACCCGTGCTCGCGGCCATTTTCAAGCCCCTCTTCGCGAACACAGCGCTGGAGAAGCGGCGCGATCCTCGCGTTTCTCATCATCAACCTCGTCCATCTCACCCACGGTGAGCAGACGCCGACGTACCTCGGTGTCGAACGCTCCTTTCCAGCGGCTCGATTAACCGAATCTCTCCAGTACGCCCAATATATACTGTATGGCAGCCACTCACAGTTATCAGATCCTGCCCCTCACTATTTCCCATCCAACGAGGCGGAAAAACGGTCTTTTTGGAACTGAAGATTAGTGACAAAATGATCAGTAAGTGTGAGAGATCACCCGCGTCGGTGACAGAATTGACATCATCTCATAGACAAGTGTTATTCGTCCCAGTTGATGAGCGGTGCTCGCTCGGATTCGTGGAGGACGAACGGGCCGATAGCTCCCGATTCCTTCGCGATTGAGGCCGTCCGAAGGACGTATGCAGTGAAAATAAAGAACGGAATCAGCGCAAACGTCACTCCGCCGTTGATTACCCAGACGAGTACCGGAACGCTGAGTACCGTTCCTGACACGACCTCTGGCTTCAGATAGAGCGCCGCATAGATCGAGCAGAGGAGCGCCGGAATCCCCGTATAGAGAATCCGTCGAGAGAGATTGACCAGTTCCCACTGGAGATAGTGGGCCTTGAAAAACTCCTCTGCAGGACCGAACAGTTCCAAAATGTCGACCAAATCGTCAATCGCCTCCTGTTCATCGTCACTCAAACTCCCTTGATGCTCCCAGTACAGTCGGCGAACGAGGTAAATTTTCCACGAGTAATTATACGAGAGGGCAGCTTGCATTATCGTGAACTCTCCGAACGGTGCGTCTTCCAATTCGCTGGTGATTTCGTCAGCGCTCGTGGTGATCCGGTCGACTAGCTGATCAACCCGGTCCTGAAGAAGTTGGTCGGAATTCCCCTTCACGGCCTCTTGAACTGTCTTGGCTCGATCAACGCTCGTGTTGATGAGCGTACTGAGGAACCGCTCCGGCTTCGGGGGACCAGTCCATTGAAACTCTCGTTCGGAGTCCTTCCTGAACGCCATCGATTTATCCATCCGCTCGCGTTGTCGACCCAGTGATCCGAATTCTTCGGAAAGGACAAGCTGATTGATCGAGACAACGAGCGTCATTCCGGTTATGAGAACACTGACGAGGGTCTGAAACAGCGTCTCGACCGTGTCTCCCTCAGTCAATATCGACTGGAAGGGGATGGGAAGCAGACTGAGAACCGTAAGGAGAACGAAGCAGGTGAGTATCAGTATTCCTGTAACGGTCAAGCGGCTCGCGCTGAACAAGAACCAGTCTCTGACTGATCGTCCGTTATCCATTATAGCTCAGGCGTGTAATCGATTGCCAGGGAGAGTGCGGTTCAACGATCATCTCTCGAGCCGGGCCCAGATCTACCGGTTCGTCTTGAATCGTCATCCGGAGGGCTAGCATCCTGTGGCTCGTTCTCTGATGGACTGATACGATAACGGTAATTTCTACGAGCGGGACTCATTCCGAGCGACCAGAACCGAGGAAGTCACCGACTCGAGAACGTCTTCTGTCGTGCTCCCGAAGAGTCGTTCTGTGAGGGTCGAATCCTCGCTTTCTCCGATCACGATGAGGTCGATCCCGTTATCGGCGCTATACTGAGGTATTGCGTCTTCCGGAAATCCCTCGAGAACGGCTCGTTCGGACGTAACTCCGGCCTCATCGGCCATTTTCTCGGCCTGCTCGAGCGCCTCTTCCGCTTCCTCATCAAGCGCTTCGGTGAGGTCATCCGCGATGTCGCCAACAGCGGATGAGGACATCTCTGTCCCAACGTCTACAACGTGCAGGAGATGCACCTCGGCACCCATACTCGACGCGATTTCCAGCCCGTGATTCAGCGCTGTGACGCTCGCGTCAGAGCCATCCGTCGGGATAAGGACGTCGCGGTACACGTCGAAGTTCTATTGGCCGAACGGCAAAAAGCGTGCCCCCGAGCGGGTACCCTCCCCCATGCTTTTTTGCCTCGATGCCGTATCGATGGACCAATACTGAATGCAAGCACCCGAAATACTCCTCCGTCTTGTCGCGGGTGCCGCGTTGATTCTCGCCAACGGGTTTTTCGTCACTATCGAGTTCGCGCTGACCCGTGCCCGACAGTATTCCGAAGCGGAATTCATGGAACCCGGTCTCGAACGCGCGTGGGAGATGACCGAGGACCTCGAAATCTATCTCACCGGGTGTCAGGTCGGCATCACCGCCTGTAGCATCGCACTGGGTATCGTCGCCGAACCCGCGCTTGCAGCGCTGTTCGAGCCGTTGTTCGGTGGGACGGTTCTCGCGTCGATCGGCGCGGGCGTGATCTTGGCGTACATCATCGTGAGCCTGGTGCACAAGATCTATGGCGAACAGGCCCCCACCTACCTCGGCGTCGAGCGCTCGAAACAGGTCTGCCGCTACGGCGCGACGCCGCTGTATTGGTTCACGTGGGTCATTCGACCGATTCTCCTCATCGGTGACTGGGTGGCGAAATGGACGCTTTCGCTGTTCGGCGTCGAAATGACCGGCGCGTGGCTCGAATCTGACGGCGAGGACATCGAAAAGCGTGCGGACCTCCACCGACAACTCGGGTCGATACTCGACAGCGAGGTTCCCGAAGAGCGTCGTCAGGAAGTGATGAATGCGTTGGTGGTCAAGGAAATCCCCGTCCGTGACAGCATGGTGCCGCGCGAGGAAATCGCCGCACTCTCGACCGAGAACACCCCCGACGAAAACCTCGCGGTCATCGAGGAGCATCCACATCTCCGCTTTCCACTGGTCGGCGAAGACATCGACGATTTCCGAGGGGCCGTTTATCTCGCGACGATCACAAACCAGTACGAGGCGTTCAAAAACGGTGACATCGACATCGAAGACCTCGCCGAGCCGCCGATGACGCTGCCGGCCGACGTGGAAATCAGCGACGCCATCGACCGCTTCCAGGCGGAAAATCAGGAACTCGCCCTCGTCACTGAGGAGGGACGAGTCGTTGGCCTGCTAACCTCGACGGACGCCTTCGAGGAAGTGATGGGCGAACTCGAAGACCCCATTGACGCCTACCAGCGCGAACGACGCGGGGACGACGCATCGGGACTAGACTCCCAAAGCGACCCGGCTTGAGAAACCTCGTGAGGACGGGAGCCGTCGTAGCGCGAAGAATTGGTTTGCAGACAAGCCGTTTATCCGTGTTGCTAGTCATATAACTTGGTATGCCGATGACCGCGCTCGAAGCCTCTATCAGGCTTATCGCCGGTCTATTACTCATTCTCGCCAACGGGTTTTTCGTCGCCATCGAGTTCGCGCTGACCCGCGCCCGACAGTATTCCGAAGCGGAGTTCGTGGAACCCGGAAGAAGCGCTCTCGAACGCGCGTGGGAGATGACTCAGAATTTGGAGATTTACTTGACCAGTTGCCAAATCGGGATTACGTTCTCGAGCATCGCGGTCGGTATCGTCGCCGAACCCGCGCTCACGGCCATCTTCGAACCGCTGTTCGGTGGGACCGTTCTCGCATCGGTCGGCGCAGGGGCCATCCTCGCGTTTCTCATCGTCAACCTCGTCCATCTCACCCACGGCGAGCAGACCCCTACCTATCTCGGCGTCGAGCGCTCGAAACTGGTCTGTCGGTGCTGTGCGACGCCGCTGTACTGGTGGACGCGGGCCATCTGGCCGGTCATCCAGTTTGGAGACGGGGCAGCGAAATGGACGCTTTCGCTGTTCGGCGTCGAGATGACCGGCGCGTGGCTCGAAACCGAATCCGACGTCATGCAGGGGCGTGCGGGCCTCTACAAACGCTTCAGCTCGACCCTCGAAGCAGGAAACGTTCCCGCAGAACGCCGGCAGGAGGTGATGAACGCGCTGGCCGTTGGCGATATCCCGGTCGAGGTGATCATGGTTCCACGCGAGGAGATCGTCGCACTCTCGACCGAGAACACCCCTGATGAGAACCTCGCGCTCGTCGAGGAACACTCCCATTCTCGCTACCCAGTGGTCGGCGAGGACATAGACGACTTCCATGGAATCGTTTATCTCCCGACGATCACGAACCATTTCGAGGAGGTCATGAGCGGCGACATCGACATCGAAGATATCGCCGCGTCGCCGATGACGCTTCCGGCCAAGGAGGAAATCAACGACGCCATCGACCGTTTCCAGACGGAAAACCAGGAACTCGCCCTCGTCACCGAGGACGGCGAGATCGTTGGTCTCCTGACTTCGACGGGCGCCTTCGAGGAGGTCATGGGTGACCTCGAAGACCCGATAGACAAGAGGGCCGGACACGCGCGCGGCGAAACAGATCCGACCGGGACCTGAGGACGACCTGAGGTTTTATTATCACGAGATAGTTGACCAGGAACGGTCTAGTTGAGCTAGCTTGCGGAAGAGCAGTCGTTGAGTCACTTGATTGCGAGTTCTGCAGCGCCACTCTCATAGCGGGTCACCTCGACTGTTCGTTCACGGCCGCCAGCTCGGATCGTGTGAGGATCGTCCGGGGTCCGACCGGTTTGGGTATGGGCTCGAGTTCACGCTCGCCGCCCGCTTCTGGAACTACTCCCGTCGTTCCGAACTTCGTCGTGCAGGGATATTCCGCGCCCGCTCACGGATCCAGGGGCTACCGCGTGCATGTAACCACGACTAAACCTATGCCACTGATCAACAACCCNGAGATGTGTATAAGAGACAGATCCAGGGGCTACCGCGTGCATGTAACCACGACTAAACCTATGCCACTGATCAACAACCCTTATGCGTACCGAGTCGATTCGCTGAGACAAGATGGGACGTGAAAGTTGGTCGAGTCGGACAGGATTCATCCTGGCCGCGGTTGGAAGCGCCGTCGGCTTGGGGAATATCTGGCGGTTCCCGTGGATGACTGCGGAGAACGGCGGCAGCGCCTTTCTGTTATTGTATCTGCTCATCGTCCTTACCGTCGGGGTGCCGGGCTTGCTGGCTGCGTTCGTGATTGGCCGACGGTCGAACCGGAACCCAGTCGGGGCGTTCAAATCGCTCGCCGGATCGCGCTTCTGGACGGCGTTGGGCGCGCTCTGTGTCGTCACCTCGATCGTACTCCTGTCGTTCTACAGCGTTGTCGGCGGGTGGATCCTTCGCTACTTCCTCGAGAGCGCGACGGGTGCCTATTTCGCGGCTCCCGAGACCCACTTCGCGACGATTAGCTACGGTGCCGAAGCGTTCGGGTATCAACTCGCCGTCCTCGCAATCACATCCCTGATCATCGCTGCGGGGATCAGACGCGGCATTGAGGCAACGACGAAGGTGATGATGCCCGGCATCGTCGTGTTACTCATCGGACTCGCGATCTGGGCGGGCCAGCAGCCCGGCGCAACGCAGGGATACGAGTTCTACCTCGGGTTCGACGGTACCTACCTCACGGAGAACTTCCTGTCGATACTCGGGGCCGCTGCTGGCCAGGCACTGTTCACCCTCTCGATCGGCAGCGGGACGATGATCACCTACGCCTCCTACATCAACGACGATCGGTCGCTCCCCCTCGACGCCTCAGCCATCGCTGTGTTTAATCTCGGTATCGGCATCTTGGCCGGACTCGTGGTGTTTCCGTTGCTGTTCTCGTTCGCATCGGGACCCACTGGGGGCGGTCCCGGTGCCCTGTTCGTTGGGATCGCCGGCGCGTTCGCGAGTCTGCCTGGCGGACGACTCCTCGGCGCAGTCTTCTTCCTCGTGGTTCTGCTCGCCGCCTTCACGAGCCTAGTCAGCATGCTCGAGATTCCGGTTTCGCTCCTGGTCGACGAGTTCGACCTCGAGCGGTCAACGGCGACCGGCGGGCTCTTCGCGCTGGTCGCACTGACCGGCGGCGTGAACGCGTTCAACCCCGCAGTGTTTACGCTATTCGCGGACCAGCTCGTTAATCTGCTTTTGGTGTTGGGCCTGACCGGGTTCATGCTGTACGCAGCCTGGGTACTCGGTCCGGCCGCGATCGAAGAGTACCTCAAAGGCGCGGGACCGATCTCGCGCCCACTGGTAATCCCGTGGCGATACGCGATTGGGACCGTCTTCCCGGCGTTTCTCCTCTTTACGTTCTACACCGACGTCGCAGCCCTCGTCGGGCTTTCAGTCGGAAGAGGGTCGTTGGTGGTCACGTCGCTGGTGACGCTGCTGGTACTCGTGGTAGTGGCCTGCCGCACCGTCTCCGAAACGCGACCGCAACTGAACGAGAGTGCGGACTGAGAAGGCGGGTACTGCGAACGGTACCGACTGTCGTAACGTAGATCGCGTTCCCCGTTATCGGTGTTGTGAACCTGCTCAAATCGAACGCAATAAGCGCCGAAGGCTGACTAGCATATATTCATTCATTAGATAGCCGCAGTACGAGTCGTTAGCAGCAATAGAGGGTTGCTACTATGCGGTCGGGTGGAATGCTGACCTGCTGGTTCCCAACCGAGGGGACTCCTACTGATCCGGGAACAGAACTAAGTGATTTGACACAAAGGTGTTACTAATGTCAAGTAATACTCCGTCGAACGGTGAGGAGCGTGTTGTTTCAGTGACGGAAAAAGGGCAGGCGACGATCCCAAAGCGGCTCCGGGAGAAACACGGAATTCCGGCGCCAGGACGAGTCAAATTCGTCGAGAACGAGGATGGAGAAATCGTGGTCCGACCAGTCGGCTCGATGCGAGAGTTCCGCGGTCTCGAGCGGGACGGCGATGCGGACCGTCCCGGAACAGCGGTCCTTCGCGAGGAACGCGAACGCGACAAACAGCGAGACGATGACGTAGTAGACCGTTTTTCCAGCGGCACGGAGGACGAATGACGGACGCGATCGTTTTCGATACAGAACCACTCGTTGCCTATTTGGACGACGAGCCGGGGAGTGATACTGTCGAAGAGTGGATCGACCGAGTCGCGTCCGGCGAGATAGAGGGTTACATCAGTCCATTGGCATCCTCCCACGCCTACAGACGCGGGAATCCACGAAGTGGATATTCAGGTTGCGCGTTTCCTCGGGGTTCAAGTACGCTTTCGCGTGACCCGTCGACGGTCGCCATCCAGTTGTGACCAAGGACGTGCTTTGCAGCGCGTACAGCCCTGTCAATGGGGCCTTCCTCCCCGCATACAGCGGGCGTCAAAGACGACTGGCTATTCAACCAGCGAGGAAGCACGGTTCGCGTCAGCCGAACTGCTACGCCGTGCATGGTTCACCCTCTCGTTGTGCGATATTCTCCGACGCGTTCAGGTCGGCGTGGCGTCCACGACCGCACTCCGAACACGAAAAGTAGTCGCCAGCACGGGTTCCCATCGAACCACACACCGAACACTCCTGACTGGTGTGGTACGCATCGACCTTCTCGACGCGAATACCAGCGTGTTCGGCTTTGTACGTGATGAACTGTTGGAGTTGGTGGAAATGCCATGAGTGGACACCCGACCACGAACTACTCTCACGGATACCTTCGAGGTCTTCCATCCGAATTACGGGGTTCTCACACTGTTCCGCGAACGTGATGAGGCGACGGGAGAGTTTGTGGTTCATGTCTTTGATTCGACGCTCCTCTTTGTTACCCACGCGGTTGCGTGCGCGAAGCGCACTCGCTTCCGAAAGCGAATCGCGTAGGGAACGATATTTGCGTCGAACGTACTTCGCCTCACCACCAGACACCAACATCGACTCGTCCTCACCGTAGGCAGTCACGGCGAGGATGTGACGTTCGCCTATATCGACGCCGATGGGTGTTTCTCCTGACGTGTCAGTGTCGTATTCGATAGTAAACGTACAGTACCAATCGTCGCCACGACGGTAGACCTGGAGTCGGGTCTTGTCGGTGTCTTCCTCGACCAGTCGGTCTACGGGGTCGGCTATGTCGTCGGACACTTCGATTGGCGTGTACCACCATTGGGAGACACACGGGAATCCGACGACGACCGTACCGTTCTCGGTCGTGTCGATCTCCCAGTTCTGGTTGTTAACGGCGAACGGCTGACTTTCTCGGTATCGAACCTCTCCATCCTTATTGTGGTCAGATTTGGCCTCTCGGATAGCTTGGTTTTGGATAGCCGAGTAGAGGTCATTGTCGATACTGGCCGTGGTCACGGAGTTGCCGAAGTCGCTGTTCTCCCATCCCTCGATGCAGAATTGCTTGGTGTCACGGTAGAGTCGAGAGGCACGTTGCCACTCTTTCCGCCGTGAGAAAGATGGGTTGTGGAACTTCGCGGTGACAGTCACCGTGACCATTACAATCGTAATTAGATACGATTGATTAAGTATATGTTAGAATATCAGGCCGTGCTATCGTCGGTGGTTTGCGTCATTAATTGACGGCACGTATCCACGGCCTAAAGACCGTGGCATTGCGCCTGTTCAACCTGTAACGGCGTGGAAGAGACACTGCTCGAGCGGACAGTACGACTTCGAGTCACTGAGAATCGGATAGAAGTTGATAGGGGTCTTCCCGAACATGATAGCTGTCGCGCAACCCGCTGTGCGACAGACCGCACGATCCAATCAGCCACCTACCAACACCCTACTGTGGCCTCCGGCGACGGGTCCCCCCCTTCCCGTCGTCGGCCCTGTCGCTTTTCGGCCCTCGGACGATTCTATCTCCCTGCCCAATCACTGCGTCAGTTCGACTTGTATCGACTTCGCCGTGCTGAGTACCTGCCCGGTGATGTCCTCTTGGAGGTAGCGACCGGACAGTCGCTCGAGGAGGCCACAGACCCCGATTGCAGCGGCTGGCTCGCGCTCGTCGAGGCCGAACGAGGTTTCAACACCGACAACGCTCTCGAACTGTTCTTGTCTGGAAAACGCAATCCCGTTGTCTCGGATCGATCGGCGTTCCGTCTCGAGCGACTGTTCGGTTGAAAGGGTGTTGTTAGTCACTGCTAGGAGGCCGTGTTCCGAGACGATTTCGTCGATCCGATCGGACTCGAGCGTGGCGTGTTCGGAGTCCTCTCGACGCTCACCGAGCGGACGACCGTTTCCATCGTGACCGGCAAGCGGTTCTACTACGACCCCGTCTAGCGTCACGAAGACGGCGCGGTCGCCGAGTCATAGAATCTCGAGTGAGCGTTCCGTCCGTGCCCGTAGTAGCAGGCTGCAGCAGCACTCACTCGAGCGGTGATCCCATCTCGCTCTTGGTTTCTGGCGGTTCACTGAATAGTGGCGTTGCCTTACAGTAAGGGCCAGCTTATGCACAGTGTGCCGATGAATATGAGTGACATCCTCCCACGACTAAAGTCGTGGGCTTCCCACGCCCACCAACGGGCGGTTCGGTGGTCTCTTCGGGTTTCAGACCCGACGTGCCGGTGGGAGTGCCACGCCCCCGTTACTCCTATCCCGCGAAGGACTCGGAGGTATCTGATTATGTTGTGTCGGTTCTGCTGTCCACGGGCTTACTTTTTGATGAGGCAAACACCGAGTCAACTGCCAGTTTATGGACTGCCGAGAACCGATGGGAATCCATCGTCCCGACACCATCAGAGACGGCAGGTGGACGCTCAAATGTTGCGGTTTGGGCGGTTGTGAACCGTGCGGCGATTCATCCCACGACTGAAGTAGTGGGTTTTCTCGCCTCAGTTCTATAACAGGCACTACGTATATGCTCGAAGTGTCGACAACAAATCGCCGTCCAGTGCTCGCTCAGCCGACGCCAGCAATTCACCCATATTGTGGATCTGCCAGAAACCCACGTATGTGGCAAGAATGGGGTTCTCACCGTAGTCTTCTGCCCAGCGCCCCAAGGGAACGTCCGCAACTGACTCGATATATACGAACTCCGTCCCGTTCACTGTCACACGTAGCGGGTCTACTGAAACGGATTGAGCGGGGAGCTCGCTCCGAGGTACAAGTGTTGCACAATGGTTCGGTGGGAAGACAAGCCCCGTTTTGTAATTAAAAGGCGGACGAGAAAGGAGCCCAGCCAGGAGAACGGCTTTGTCATCACAGTCACCCTCACCGTCCACAAGGGTCTCAGATGGGTAGCGGACGTATTCAGTAGTCCCCGTTGACTCTCTATCTGTGGCGTAGTCAATAGTGTCAACGAAGGATTGGACGGCATGAAGCGCCTGAGGAATAGAGGAAGACGAGTCTATGATGCGGCGGACAACGCCGTCGAGAAATTCGTTCTTTTGAGCAGCAGTAACAGCGTTTGAAATCGCGGCTTTTTCCTCACGGGCCGTCCGGTAAACGGTTCTGGGGATAGTTACGCGAACGTCCTCTTTCACACGCGGTGTCCGAACGGAATATTGACGGACGATATTTCCTCGGCTCTGCTCTTGTGTTCTCGAAACACAGCCTGCTACTGCGCCCATACCGGTTACGAGCGTCGCAAGCACCCCACGTCGCCCGTAACGATCGGTCTCACTGTTCTCCTCTTGAGAGGGTCCGTGCTGATGGGACATAACGGAGTCTTCTGGCGCTTTCGGGAGTCTGACGGCACTGATTAGAAGGGGGTATGGTACACGCAAAACGGCTGCTATGAGGAATCCCCTGTGATATATACACAGTATAGGATATGCGTCTGTGGCGGGATAGCTAGCTCACTGCTGGCGGAACGATCGAGGTTGACCCCCGTGAGCCAGTCGGATCGAAGCGCCGGCAGCTTGGATGGGTCACGACGGAAACTGATCACTCAATCGGGACACTCACACTCACGAGCGCACTGCTGGATCGCAATACCAGCGATGTTCGCGCCGTACTCGCCGGTTCGACGGATACTGTTGAGGAGGAGGCCGACGACATAGGCCTCGGCAGGATCGTCGTGGGCATAGAGGTCCCGATCGAGCGATCTGAGGTCTGCCGTCAGTTCGTCCCGTTGGGTAAGCGCCGTTTGTGCCCCCTCGACTCCGGCGTCGGCAAGGATCACGTCCGCAGCGCTATTGATAATCTGTCTGGAACTCGAGGCCAACGAATCGATCCGGTCCTCGAAGCTCGCCGGTATTGTGACTTCGGGATCGGAGGTAAAGCGAGCGATCCTTTCGGCGTGATCTGCAATGCGCTCGAACTGCCGGCAGACGTAGTAGTATTCGAACAGTTCGTCCCGGGTGTACTCGAGTTTCTCGACCTCGTGGAGGTTCGTCAGCGCCCGTCGGAAGTGGCGAGTCACCATCGCGAACAACTTGTCGGCCTCGTTGTCGCGGTCGATGACGCGCTGTGCCAGCGTCTCGTCGTCGGTCAGGACGGCACTCACCGCATCACGGTGCATCCCGAGCATCACGAGGCGGAGGCGAAGCATCGACTTGCGTATGTCGACGTTCTCGGCATCGATGAGGTTCGTCAGCCGTATTTTGGTGTCACCGGCTTCCAGCAACTCGAATCCAGAGAGGTTCGCGACCGTGTCCTCGATGATCTCACGATGTTCGGTCGAGTGTCCCGTCCTGTCGACCAGCGTCACCGTATCGAAGCCGACGGCGTGCAGCGCGTGAA
The DNA here is from genome assembly GCF_000337195.1 of Natrinema versiforme JCM 10478. GTDB lineage: Archaea > Halobacteriota > Halobacteria > Halobacteriales > Natrialbaceae > Natrinema > Natrinema versiforme. The sequence continues at coordinate 23,178 of NZ_AOID01000062.1, forward strand.
TCCACTGTCTGATGGCGCTGTCTGAGTCTGTCGAGACGTCCACAGTCGTCGACCGTGTCTCCGTCGTTCGGTCCGCCCCCGTCTCGACCAGCAGCGAACCGTCGCCGTTGGGATACAGCGAGAGCGCGGATCCAGCGTCGATGCCGTGTTCCTGTGCCCACGACTTCGGAAGCGAGATCGTGTACGTCGTCCCCCCGGAGAGCTGAACTTTCCGTGTCTCCATATACGGACCGCCATCGACCAAGAACACCTTAAGGTTGGTATGACTGGTCCGTGCCGATACCGAGGAGAATATATCAGTATTTATGATTGTATGTGGATGCGTGGTTTGAACCGGGTCCGTTTTGATCCGGTCACGGAGATATATAGCCGTCCGGACAGTCTGTTGCACAACTCTAACATCGGGAGCCGAGATCAGCGGGTATGTCCCGCCAAACATGGCAGCGCCCGCTCGGGGCGGGCGGCCGTGACGCGACGCGTGTCCACATCGTCGAAGCGATCGACAGGACCGCACCCGAAACGAAAGCGGAACTGGCCCGGACGGTCGATATCTCCGAACAGTACCTCTCGGAGCTATTGCAGGAACTCAAAGCCGCGGACATCGTGCGCAAAGGCTACGTCGTCGATGACGCGGCACTGTATGATAATTCGAGGCATATCTCGAAACTATACGGGTCCGATACCAGCGTCACGGAGATGGTCTCGAATGCGGAGAGCGGTGATCACGGAACGGAGGTACTGGAACTGCTCGACCGTCTGGAGTCGGTGACTACACAGCAGTACGACGCCGCCCGTGCAGCGTTTCTCGGCGAGGATGTCGAGCAGTCAGCCAAGACCCTTGAGTCGCTCACTAACGAGCGCTACTCGGCAGTCCTCGCGGAACTGAAGTCGTACACGCTGACGACCGACTGGCCGGGCAACCGCATCGCAGCGGACTTGTCGACTATTGCGACGAACCTCGAAATCGTCGGGGATCGTGCCTGTTTCATCGCCGCTGTCGTCGACCGCGAGGACACCGACGCGAGCGGTATCGTCGGTGAGCGCATGACTGACATCTTTGCCTCGGGCGCACGAATTAACGACTACCTCTCGCGGATCTTGTTCGACTGTGAGCTCGAGGTTCACGGACAGCTCCGCGAGCAGGAGGAAATCGTCCATCGAGACCTAGACGAACTGTTCGAACTCGTGACGGCATACGATCCGGACATGTACGGCTATCTGGTGACGATTACGCGAGCGCTCGAGCGAGCGATCTACTACTGGGTCGACGCGGCGGAGCTGGCGGTGCAAATCCACTCTGGTCTCCAACCGGATCACGTCGAAATTTGAGGCGCACGGACCGACCGCCAGCCACGAACGACCGGCACGAGCCCGTCAGGAACTGACCGAGCACGCTCACGGCCCTGACGAGCGCACGCCGCTCCTGCCTCCGTAGCGATTCGAGCGACCGCGAGGTTCGACGAGCAACGCCTCGATGAGACTGATACCCGTTTTCAGGTGGAGGGAACCACTCGAACGTGGCCAATTGTGAAAGAGAAAACCACTTGCTGAGATCGCTCCGTCTGGGTCCGAAGCCGTCAGTCCGAGGGTACCCGATCGGGCTCCGCAGGCGCGTATCTCGAGAGAAAGGTCTCCAGATCGCGGAACGCGTCGAGCCGCTCGGCCAGCGTCGCGTGATCCCAGTGCCACCACTCGGTCGCCTCGACTCGAGCGGCGACGTCCTCGGAGAACCGTCGGCGGATCGGTTCGGCAGGGACCCCGGCGACGACAGTGTAGGCGGGGACGTCCCTGGTGACGACGGCACCGGCACCGACAACCGCACCGTTACCGATAGTGATGCCAGGCAGGACGATTGCACCGTGGCCGATCCAGACGTCATGACCGATCTCGACCGGCTGATCGGCCCGCCATTCGAATATCGACTCGTCGTCGCTGCCGAGGTCGTACATCGCCGTCCGGTAGGTGAAGTGGTGGGCCGTCGGGCGGTCGATCGGATGGTTCGTCGGGCCGAGCCGAGCGTCGGCCGCGACGTTGCCGAACTTCCCGACGGTGGCGTAATCGAGTTGGACCCGCTCCATGAGATAGGTGTACTCCCCGATGGCCGACTCGTTGAGCCGGGCGTGGGGCCGAACCTCCGTCCATGCTCCGAGTTCGCTCTCGGTGATCGAGACGGGGTCGTGCAGCGTTGGTTCCGGCCCGAGCGTGCGCGTCCGATCCGGCCCGTAGTCCTCGTAGTAGGTCACTGTCCGCGTCGCCCCATCGTCGAGGCGAGGATGTTCCGCGGTGCGTTGGCGAAGGCTTCGATGATGCCCGACGTTTCGACATCGTCATCGTCGCGGAGGGCCGAGCGGACTCGCTGGCTGGCTAATTCGACGGAGGCAGCCAGCAGGAAGATGAGGATGATACAGGCCATCATCTCCGTGTAGTTGAACGTCTGGCGCTGGATGTACAGCTCCAGTCCCAGCCCCCCCGCACCGATGATTCCCAGACCGATGGCGGCCCGGACGTTGTGTTCGAGGTCGAACGCGATCCAAGCGATGAACTGCCGGAATACTTGACTCAGCATCCCAAAGGAAACGATCTGTGACCGGTTCGCTCCGGTCGAACGGATTCCCTCGATGGGGCCGTCTTCGATCTCTTCGAGTTCATCGGTAAACAGCCGCCCCAGGTAGCCCGTGGTGTCGACCATGATTGCCAGCGCACCGGTGAAGGGGGTGACGCCCGCGAGCGGAATCAGGATCAGGAACCACACCAGCCCCGGGATGGCACGGATGAGGCTCATCGTCCCGCGGAAGACGAAGTTGAACGGGTAGGGGATGACCCGTTCGCTGGACATGACGCCGAAAAACAGCGCCAGTGGCAGGCCCAGCACTGTTCCGGCGAACGCCACAGCCATCGTAACGAACATCGCGCCCCAGACGATCTGGCCTTCCTCGACGGTGAGAATTAGGTTCTCCTCGATCATGAAGCTCACGTAGGCACCCAGATCGACAAACGGGATGCCGAAGTACGTCGTCGGCGGGAAATACTCTAGCAACGCCTCATAGAACTGGTCGAGTTGCCCGACCAGTTCCGCGAGGTTGAACCCGATAACGCGGAGGCTGGCATAGAACAGCAGACCGGTCGCGAGTAATCCGGCCAGCATCCAGAGCCGACGCTTCGTCTTGCGGCGCTTCATATCCTGCAGTTTCTGTTCGGCCGGTGAGTCGCCGATCTCTCCGTACCCGAAGTACGCCGCGAGTGAGTCCCCTTCGGACGGCGGTGCACTCATGCTTCGATCCCTCGCTGGGCGTCTTCAGCCGCTCCCTCGCTGGGGTCGTCGCCGATCGCGTCGAGGGCCTCCTCGACGGTTTTTTCCTGGTCGGCTAGCCCGACGGTTTCGACGCTTCCGTAGAGGTCATCGATCAGCTCGGGCGTGAGTTCGTCGCGGCCGACGTCGAATAGCTTCCGGCCGTCGCGCAGGCCGATGAACCGGTCGCCGAAGTGAGCGGCGATATTGACTTGGTGGAGGCTCACCAGCGCGGTCACGTCGTGTTCCTTGGCGGCCTTTCGGAGATACCCCATTACCGTCTCGGCGCTCGAGGGGTCGAGGCTGGCGACCGGTTCGTCGGCGAGCAACAGGCGCGGGTCCTGTACCAGCGCGCGAGCAATGCCGACGCGTTGTTGCTGGCCGCCGGACATTTGGGAGACCCGCTGGTGGCTCTCGTCCAGCAGGCCGACGGTCTCTAAGGCTTCCAGCGCGCGGAGTTTGTCCTCGCGTGACTGCCACTGGAGCATGCTCTTGAGCATCGAGACGCGATTGAGCGACCCCGTGAGCGCGTTGAGGTACGCCGAGACGCCGTCGACGAGGTTGTGCTGCTGAAAGATCATACCGATCTCCGTCTGTGACCCCGTGATCGGCTCGTCGTCGAGGGAGATGCTCCCCTCGGTCGGGTCGGTCAATCCGTTGATACACCGCAGCAGCGTCGACTTGCCAGCGCCGGATTCCCCTAGTAGGACGGCGAACTCGTCTTCGATCTGGAACGACACGTCTTCCAGAGCCGTCACGTCCCCGTACTGTTTCGACAAGTTCTCGACTTTGAGTGTACTCATTGTGTTGAAAAGCGTATTTCAAGCGGTTAGGCTGCCGGATCGACACCGACGGTATCCATGCGATCGATGATCGGCTGGTAGTCCTCGAGCGAGGTGTCTCGCAGCGTGGTAAACGGCAGTTCCTCCTCGTTGTAGTCCTCGGGGTAGTACTGCTTGATCAGGTCCTGATCGGAGTTGCGCAGTACCTCGCCGATTTCCGCTTTCTTGTCGGAGTCCCAGCTACTGCGTGCATACATCGGCTGTTTCGGAATCGGGAACGACCACCAGATCGGCTCGAACTGCGGCGTCTCGGTGCCCATCGTGTCGAGGAAAGAACTGTTTTCGTTGACGCGATCGGGAACCTCGGTTCCCTCGGGTAGGTGCGGGATCCCGTTGCCGCCCCAAGTGGTCGCGCCGACAGCTTCGCCGTTTGCGAGGCGCTGAAGCGCCTGATCGTGGTCGGTAAACGTCGCGTCGAAGTCGACGGGGTCTTCCTTCGGCGCGTCGCCGATATCGAGTCCCGCTTCCTGGAGCGTGTACAGCGCGAAGATGGATCCACTGGTCGAGAGCCGATCGGCGAAGGCCCACTCCTTGCCTTCGATGTCAGTGCGTTCCTGGATATCCGATCCCGGCTGGACCAGCATTAGGGAGAAGTAAAACGCCGAACCCCCCGTCACAGTCGTCCCGTAGACGTCCATAATATCGGGCTTAGAGAGGAGCGTGATGTCGTCCATCCCGATCTCGGCCTGCTCGCTTTCGAGGGCGGGTCGGATCGCCGAGTAGTCCGTCGGGACCTGCATCTCCACATCGACTCCGTCCACCTCGCCGTTGATGAGGTTCTGGACCGGTTTGTACCGCCGGCGCGCATCGGCCGGCGTGCCCGGTGTCAGTAGCATCGTAATGGTCTCGGCGCCAGAGTTACTACCGCTGCTGAGACCCAAACATCCCGACAGTCCTGCGGTGGCAGCAAGCGTAGCGCTGCTGGCGATGAATTTCCGTCGTCCGGTCGATCCCGAATCGGGACCGTTGCTCAGTGCCGATATCTCCGAATCGTCGTTAGCCGAATTCTCGGACATCAACTCATTTCTGGAAGATGGACCGAATAACGATTAGCTGTGTAGAGTCCGAATCGTCCGTAGTGACTCCCGCTTTTCCCGGTTCGATACGATACTGCAATCGCTAGTCCGTACTCGTCCGGACGTCGTCTCTTGGGGTGGGGAATGAACCCCGAAGGCGAGCGAGCCATAGAGAGTACCGAGCGAATTCTTATGCAGTCGTTTGGACGTGGTTCGACCGAGTGTATGGTTGATCCACACGACAGATCCGATCGGTTCGAGCTGATCGCCGCCTGCGAGGGGGCGACGCTCGCTCAGTTCGCCAACGACGTCCTCGACGGCGATCCACCGCTGTCGGTCCGTCAAGAACCGCGGCCACAGTTGTTGATGCAACAGGTGCGCGACCCAGTCGAACGTCGCCCGTTCAACCTCGGCGAGGTTCTGGTGACACCCGCCGAGGTCGAACTCGAGGGAACACGCGGCTTTGCCATGGTGCCGGGCAAGGGCGAACGGGCCGCGCTCTCGGGCGCGATCGTCGACGCTGCCGTCGCCGCAGACCACGAGGAAACTCCTGCAATCATCGCCGCCCTCGAAGACGTGGCCGCCCGGCAGCGTGAACAGCGACGCCGGGACTGGTCCCAGAGCAAACACACTGCCGTCGAGTTCGAGACGATGGAGGGCCAAGAGTGAGAGCGCTCGGCCTCGACCCCGTTCACGACACCCGCCGGACGTTCGACGGGCTACTAGAGGCGATGAGTCGACCCGGAACCGTCCACGCCGTCCCGGCACCCGCGGACCACGCCGTCGTGGCGACCCTCGTCGATCACGAGGTGACGCTGGCGACTGACGACGAGACCCTGCGAGCCGCCCTGAGTGAACAGGGCCGGCTCACACGCGCTCCGTACGGAGAGGCGGACATCGTCCACGCTCGCGAACACACCGACTGGGACGTGCGAGACTGTAAGCGCGGCTCGCTGACCGAGCCCAGCGACGGAGCGACCGTCGTCTACCGCGTCGAAACCCTCGACGACGATGCGGACGGTGGAACCACCTTGGGACTCTCGGGTCCCGGTGTCGATGGGACGACAACGCTGTCGGTGGCCCTGCCCGAGGCGGAACTGTCCGCGCTCGCGGCGACGCACTCCGACTACCCGCGCGGCGTCGACGCCATCTTCGCCACCGAGGATCGCGTGGCCGCACTCCCGCGGTCGGTACCGATGGAGGTGGTCTGAATGGGGTACGTCGCAGTTACTGCTGGGGAGGAACTCATCGAGCGCGCCGAGCAGTTGTTCGAGAAACAGCGCATCGACGACGACGCCGACGATATCGGCGTCGATCAAATCGAGGGGCAACTCGGCCGCCTCACCGCACAGGCGATGAGTGAGGGAGGACTCTACGCTCCACGACTGGCCGCGCTGGCGGTCAAGCAGGCCCAGGGCGACACCGTCGAGGCCGCGTTCCTGTTACGGGCGTATCGCTCGACACTGGAACGATTCGACGAGACGACTACGGTCGACCCGGGCGAGATGATCGCGACCAGGCGGGTTTCACCGGCGTTCAAGGACATCCCCGGTGGCCAGATCCTCGGCGCGACCAAGGACTACACCCAGCGACTGCTGGATTTCGATCTCGCCGACGGTAGCCCCGAGGACCCCACCGCCGAGTGGGAGCTCGACGACGAGGGTGATCCCGAACGGCTGACTAATGTCACGGAACTGCTCCGAGAAGAAGGGCTGTTACACGAACCCGACGAACCGGCGGTCGACGAACCCAACGACACGACACGCGAGTCGATCACACATCCGCCCGAGCGCGACGAGGTTCTCCAAGAACTGGCCCGCGGCGAGACCGGCGCAGTGACCGCGCTGGGCTACTCCGCGCTGCGGGGGTACGGCCAGGTCCACCCGACGCTGGCGGAGGTCCGGGTCGGACGCCTGCCCGTCCGGATCGAACATCCGTACACCGGTGCGGAGGTGACTGTCACCCACACTGAGGTCACCGAGTCCGAGGCGGTCGTCCCCGTCTACGAGAAACGCGAAGACCCGCAGTTCGCGTTCGGGTACGGGCTGACTTTCGGCCGCAACGAACGCAAGGCCATCGGAATGACCATCCTGGACGCCTCGATCCAACTCGACGGCGACGACGAACCCGCCGAGAACGCCGAGTTCGTCCTCGACACGGTCGACGGGACGGACTCCTTCGGCTTCATCGAACACCTCAAACTCCCCCACTACGTCACGTTCCAGTCGATTCTGGACCGTATCCGCGCCATCAGGGAGCGCAAGGGGTTGAGCGAGCAGAGCCGCGTCGAAACCGATGAACGACCTGCCGACTCAGCGGTCGCGGGAACGAGTGACGATGACTGAACACACCACCACCGACGACGTATTGCCCGACGAGGGCACGCCCGTTGCGACCGACTCCGTCGATGCCGCCCTCGAGTCCTTGGACAGTGACGGCTTGGAAGGGTACAATTACGCGTACCTCGACGAACACACCAAACGCGAGGTCCGCCGCTCAGTACTGAAAGCCGTCGCCATCCCCGGCCACCAGGTGCCCTACGCCTCCCGGCCGATGCCGCTGGCCCGCGGCTGGGGCACCGGCGGTATTCAGGCCTCGCTGTCGATCCTCGGGCCCGAGGACACCTTCAAGGTGATCGATCAGGGCGCGGACGAGAGCATCAACGCCGCCAATATCCGGCGACTGGCGGAGAACACCGCCGACGTACCGACGACGACCGACACCACTGAGGCGGACCTGATCCAGAGTCGCCACCGCATCCCCGAGGAGGTGCTGACCGACGAGCAGCGCCTGGTGTTGCAGGTGCCGATCACCGACGCGCTGCGGACGGTCGACCCATCGGACGCGGCCAACCGTCGGCGACACGCTCACAAGAACTACGGGAAAATGTGGGTCCACCTCTACGAGAACGTCGTCGAGTACGGCGAGATCAAGATCTCCTCTCGGTATCCGACGATGGTCGCCGGGCGCTACCTGATGGACCCCTCGCCGATCCCGCGATGGGACGTGCCGAAACTCGATCACGCGGACCATCTCACGGTGCTGGCTGCGGGCCGGGAGGCGCGTCTCTACGCCGTCCCGCCACACACCGAGGTCGAACCACTGGCCTTTGACGACCGGCAGTTCACCGTCGAACGCTTTCCCGAGCAGGCCTGCCACGCCTGCGGATCGACCGACACCTACCTCGTCGAGGTCTCGGAAGAGGCCACCGAGGACGGCGACAACGCCTTCGAGACCCGCTACGCCTGCAACGACGCGAGTTTCTGTGCGAAGCGCCGCAAGAACCCCGACCTCCCGAAGGATCATCACCTCGAGGAGGCGGTCGATTGGGGGCCGGGGACGCCCGACGCGCCGACGGATGACGCCGGAACTCCGGTCGAACAGGGAGGTGCCGGGGAATGACGCTACTGGAAGCCCGCGACTTGCAGACGCGCTACGGACCCGGCTGTCCCCGCTGTGTCGAGTCGACCGGCGATCGCGCGGGGACGAACCAGTGTCCCCACTGCGGAAGTGTCGTCGCCTGTGCCGACGCCGATCTCAGCGTCGAGGCCGGGGAGGTGGTGGGCATCGTCGGCGAGTCCGGATCCGGCAAATCCAGCCTCGCAGAACTGCTTGCACTCGAGCGCGATGACGACGCCACGACTGCCGGCGAGGTTCACTACGCGGGCCACGACGGCAATCTGCTGGAGGTGGACTACGAAACGCGCCACGACCTCCGTACGGGCGAGATCGCACTCGTCCACCAGCACATCCGCGACGGCCTGAACCTCGAGTTCACCGGCGGCGGCAACGTCGCGGAGAAACTGCTCTCGGCCGGCCAGCGTTCCTACGAGGATGTCCGTGCTCGCATTCGGGAACTCTTCGATGAGACGGAGATCCCGGTTGCTCGGATGGACGATCCCACCAGCACGTACTCCGGGGGGATGCAGCGGCGCGTCCAGATCGCCCGCGCACTGGCGACCGATCCGGATCTGGTCGTGCTGGACGAACCGACCACGGGGCTCGACGTGAGCGTCCAGGCCCGCGTCCTGGACATGTTCCGACGCGTCCAGCGCGAGGAGGGCGTCGCCGCCATCGTGGTCTCACACGACCTGAGCGTCGTCCGCCTGCTCGCCGATCGGACCCTGGTAATGCGCCACGGCCGCATCGTCGAGTCCGGTCTCACCGATCGCATCATGGAAGACCCGCACCACGAGTACACCCAGACTCTAATCAATTCAGTCATATGACAGTCCTGTCCGTCGACGGTCTCTCCAAAACCTTCGACATGCACGTGCTCGGCGACACGCAGGTCGTCGGCCTCGACGACGTATCGTTCGACGTCCGCGAGGGCGAGTTCCTCGCCGTCGTCGGAGAATCCGGCAGCGGCAAGTCCTCGCTGCTGAAGTGTCTGTACCGCACGTACGATCCCAGCTCGGGCGAGGTCGTCTACCACAGCCCTGACGGCGACATCGATCTGGCCTCGTGTCCCGACCGAACGGTAATCGACCTCCGGGGGGACAGCATCGGCTACACCTCACAGTTCCTCGACGAGATTCCCCGGGTCCCCGCGGTCGACGTGGTCGCTCGGCCGCTGATCGAACAGGGAGTCGATCGGGAGGACGCACGGTCGGTCGCTCGTGACCTACTGTCGGCGCTCTCGGTACCCGAGTCGCTGTGGCAGGCGTACCCGGCGACGTTCTCCGGCGGCGAGCGCCAGCGAGTGAACCTCGCGCAGGCGCTCGCGCCGAAACCGGATTTGCTCCTCCTGGACGAACCGACCAGCGCGCTCGACCCGGACACCCGCCGAGCCGCGATCGATCTCCTTTCGACGTATCTCGGGTCAGAAACGACGGTCGTCGGCGTCTTCCACAACACGGACGTAGTCGACGCCGTTGCGGACCGCGTGGTTGTCCTGGACGACGGTCGCCTCCAGCGCGTCGTCCCCACCGAGGCGTACGACGAGGAGGTGGTGCTCGGATGAGCTCGACGGTCCAGACGACCGAAGAGAGCGTCGCGGTCGTTGGCGGACGCGTCGTCACGCCCGAGGCCGTCCTCGAGGGCGGCGTTCGTATCGAGGGCGATCGTATCGTCGAAGTAGGGGATGTCGATGGTGACGCCGATACCGTAATCGACGCCGACGGGCGGCTCGTCCTGCCCGGTCTGGTCGATCTCCACGGCGACGACATCGAGAATCATCTCCATCCGCGCTCGGGAGCGCGAATGGCGCTTCCGATGGCGCTGGCCTCGGCTGACCGCGCGAACGTTGCGGCAGGAATCACGACGAAGTTTCACGCCATCTCCTTCGAACTCGACGAGGAGGCCGATCGGTCGCCCGAACTCGCGGCGACGTTGACAGCAGCTATCACCGCTGCTGACGACCTGCTCGTAGACCATCGTCTGCACGCCCGCTGTGAAGTCACCCAGAAACGCTGTGTCGACGCGGTTCTCGAAGTCGTCGAGAACGGCGACGCCGACCTCGTTTCGGTGATGAGCCACATCCCCGGTAAGGGCCAGTTCCGCAATATCGAGGCGTTCAAACGGTACTACGAGAACGCCAACGAGCACACGGCCGAGGAGGCCGAGGAGATGATCGAGGAGCGGACTGACATCGCGATGACGACGCTGCGCGAGCGCGTCGACGAGATCGTTGCGGGTGCCCACGACGCCGGTGCGGTAACCGCCTCTCACGACGACGAGAATCCCGCGGAAGTCGAGCGATTGGCCGATGCCGGCGTGGACATCACGGAGTACCCAATCACATTAGAGACGGCCGAGCGCGCTGCGGAACTCGGTATGACGACCGCGATGGGCGCGCCAAATCTCGTCCGCGGAGAGAGCCAGTGGGGCAACCTCTCGACGGCCGACGCCATCGAGGCCGGCGTCGTCGACACCCTCGTGGCCGACTACCATCCGCCGTCGCTGCTCGCGGCCGCGTTCGTCGACACTGGTGAGTCCCTTCCCGAGCGAGTCAACCGCGTCAGCGCCAATCCAGCAGACGCGGTCGGTTTCGACGATCGCGGTCGGATCGAAGTCGAGGCGCGTGCTGACCTGCTCGTCGTCGACCGCGATCCGACGCCGACGGTCGCCCGCGCACTCGTCGCTGGCCAGCCAGTGTACCGAGCCGATCAGGGGGTTCGATGACCGCGAGCGTCGGCGCAGCGATGGATATCCGCTTCGGACAGACCGTCGACGCGTTCATGCGCTACGTCACCGACCTCGGCTTCGACCACGTGGAGTTCAAACGCGAGTACCTCGCGGGCCATCCCGACACGCCCGGTCCAGGGCGGATTCGGGAACTGTCCGACCGCTACGGTGTCAGCGTCACCTATCACGCCCCCTTCCGAGACTGGAACATCGGTAGTTACGACGAGGTGGTCCGGCAGGACTCCGTCGAACGAGTCAAGCGGACGCTCGACGACGCTGCCGAGGCCGGGGCTGGGGCCGTCGTCGTCCACGGCGGCTCGGTCCCGAAGCGCTACCCCGAGTGGGTCCGCGACCGCGCGAAACAGAACGCGCTGCGCTCGCTGGCGGAGTGTGCCGAGTACGCGCAACTGGTCGGCGTCCCGCTGTGTCTGGAGAACCAACCCATCAACGAGCAGAAGCGGCGCTACACGACGACGCCAGCGGATCTCGCGTCGATGCGGCGTCCCATCGACGTGCCACCACAGTACCTCGGCGTCACGCTCGACGTGGGCCATGCGAAGGTCAACGGCTACGATTGGCGCGCATTCGTCGAGGAGTTCGGCCACCGGATCCAGATCTGTCACCTTCACGATAACGACGGCACCGCCGACCGGCACGAGCCGTTTCCCGACTACGAGTCCGTCGTCGAGGCGGTTCCGGCGGACTACTTTGTCTTCGAAATGAAGTCCGTCAGCGACCTGGCGACAAGCGTCGGCACCGACATAACGCCCCCAGAAACGGAGCTGACGGCCCACGAATGACGGATGAGCGGGCGACTACGTCGCCGACGTGACCCTCTCGGTCGGGCGACCGCAGCGGAACCAGCCCACCGGACGCTATAGTAGCCCTTGAAAGTCAATGCACACCCGATCGCTGGACAGCGTTGCGATCGGTGTGTAAATCGTTTCAAGAGCTACTATAGTCGCAGCGTTGACCGACCAGCACTGATCGCGACGGTTCTCTTCCTTCTCGGCTCCGGAACCGATCGAAGTACGGACTCTACGGACGATAGGTTCACGGTGAGACTGTCCGGGGTTGGAGTATGCACCGACGAGCCGTTCTCGGGACGCTCGCCGCGGGTTGCGGGACACTGTTTGCGGGCTGTTCCGGATCGAGGGTCGACGGGGAAGTGGTTGCGAACGAAACGCCGCTCGTCTTCTCCCACGAGTACGCGACGCAGGCGACGTACTCCGGGACCCGGATCGTCGTCGACGTGACAGCCGAAAACGACGGTCTCGAGTCGATCACGCCGGAGGTACCGGTCCCGCAAGTCGTCTGTACGTTCTTGGACAAGGACGGCGAAACGCTCCACCAGTCGGGGCTCAAATTGAAGAAATCCATCGCCGCTGGAGAGACGATCACGCTCGAGTTCACACTAGCGGTCGATGTCGATGACGTGACTCGCTACGAACTCCGGAGCGAGTGGGTCGAAGAGTGACAATACGATGCCTCGAAGACGGTGACGATAGTGAATGGGGTGATCGGGAAACTATGGATAATACTGGGTGGTGCCACGCAGACAGGGTGATCGTAGCCACGGACGGCGTCGGGCTTCGCAGTTCGTATGCAAGGAGTGTGGGGACGCCTACGTCGTCGACATCTCCTGTCCCGACTGTGACGCATAGACGCTGTATTATCGCTGTCCTCGAGGAGCGAGTTCCCGAACACGGCATACTGCAGAGTCACACTAGAACGCGACTGCAGACAGTCTACTGAGACATAACACGGCCCTCCGCTAAGACCATTGTATGCATATAGAAGTTCTATATACAACTATGGTGGAGCGATAGCGATGTTGTTCGCATTTAGCATCAGTAGATTCAACTATATCGGATCAATAGAGCAGTCACGTGCATGAAGAGGATCGGAGTTCAAGACACGGCACCTGGCGAACTCATTTCCGACGGGAAAGAGTCATACTACAAGCCGGATCCACTACCGCCCTCGCGAGACCTCACGGTAGATGCAGACTTCTACGACCTGCTCGCCGACGCCACGTTTTGGCTCGGCAAACTCAGCGGTGTCAGTCTCGAACTCGACTTTCCGCCCGTCCTCTCCACGTCGCTTCTACGGAAAGAAGCGATGGAATCGGCCGAAATCGAGGGGGCCGATATCGACTATAACGCTCTCTACAGCCTCGAGACGCGAATTCTCGACGAAGCCGAGGACGACTATTCTATCGAACCAACGGGTGACACGGATACCAAGGACACACAGAAAGTCCTCAACTACGAACAGGCTGTCGAAGACGGTATCGAGATACTCGACAGCGGGGGAGAAATTTCCGTGTCGCTTCTTCACGATCTCCACGAAACGTTACTCATGGACGTCCCGGACGACCGCGTCGATACGGATACGATTGGTGGCTACAAGACGGTTCCAAACCACCTCGGAGACTTTCTCCCACCAGTTCCGGGCGAGGTTGACGGGCTGATGGACGCACTGGTGACGTACTACCGAACCGGCGGGAGCTATCACACGCTCGTAGACATCGCGCTCTTCCACTACCAGTTCGAAACGATCCACCCGTATGGCGACTGGAATGGACGGCTCGGTCGTCTGCTCATCACACTCCAACTGTACGATAGCGGCCTTCTCGAGCGTCCGAACCTCTATCTCAGCGAATACTTCAATCGGAACAAGGCCACGTATGTCGACCGTATGGACGCTGTCCGATCCCGCGGCGACTGGGAAGAGTGGCTCTCGTTTTTCGTGAAAGGGGTTGCCCAGCAGGCATCGGAATCCGTTACTCGAACGCTGGCACTAGACGAGCTACGACGCAGCTACGAGGCGGAGTACGGTGGCGTCCAGTACGCGAAGAATCGCTTAGCGTGCAGTCTCTTTGAACAGCCGTACGTAACGACCAAAACAGTCGCGGAGCGGCTCGATATCGAGCGATCGACCGCGTACCGTGCGATTGACACCTTGGAAGATGAAGGCGTCTTAGAGGAAGTGACGGGCAACGATCGAAACAAGGAGTACCGGGCGACGGAAATATTCGACATTCTCGAGCGGCCGCCTCAAACGTACTGAGCGCTCATCAGACAGCTATTGCTCGACGCTCTCTCGAGAGTGGACGACAGCGTCACGGGCGTGGGCGGCGGTGTCTGAATCCCACGTGCCGACGGTAATCGGTGTCTCGTCGTTCACTAACCGCTCGAGCAGTTCATCGAATGTCTCGTCGTCACGTTTGAGGTGCTCGAGTTTCGCTTTCGGCTCGCGAGACACGGCTGAACGTGCTCATTCGTCTGTGTCTCACCTCCGATTTCGGGTTTACCACTCGGCGACGCTGCCGTCGTCGTGTCGCCAGACGGGGTTGTGCCAGTCGCGGTCGCTCTCGGCTTGCTCGCGGACGTGTTCTTCGTCGATCTCGATGCCGAGTCCCGGTTCGTCCGGGATCTGGACGTAGCCGTCGTCGTAGTCGAAGACGGACGGATCGGCGAGGTACTCGAGGACGTCGCTGGTCTCGTTGTAGTGGATGTTCAGGCTCTGTTCCTGAATGAACGCGTTGTGCGAGCAGGCGTCCACTTGGAGACAGGAGGCGAGCGCGATCGGCCCGAGCGGGCAGTGGGGAGCCATCGCCACGTCGTAGGCTTCGGCCATCGCTGCGATTTTCTTGACTTCCGTGATTCCGCCGGCGTGGCTGAGATCCGGTTGAATCACGTCGACGGCACCGTTCTCGAACACCTGCTTGAAATCCCACCGGGAGAACATCCGCTCACCCGTGGCGATCGGAATCGTCGTGTGAGACGCGATCTCCGGCAGTGCATCATTGTGCTCCGGCAGGACCGGTTCCTCGACGAACATCGGTTCGTGGGGTTCCAGCTTTTCGACGAGCCGTTTCGCCATCGGTTTCGACACCCGGCCGTGAAAGTCGACGCCGATATCGACCTCGTCGCCGACGGCCTCGCGAACTTCCCGGAGCCGCGTGACGGCGGCCTCGATCGTCGCGGGATCGTCGACGCGTTCGATCTCCTCCGTCGCGTTCATCTTGAGCGCCGTAAAGCCGGCCTCGACCTGCGCACGAGCCTGTTCGGCGACGTCGGAGGGGCGATCGCCGCCGATCCACTGATAGACCCGAATCCGATCCCGGGTTGCGCCGCCGAGCAGGTCGTGAACCGGGACGCCCAGCTGTTTGCCCTTGATGTCCCACAGCGCCTGATCGACGCCCGCGATGGCGCTCATGAGCACCGGACCGCCGCGATAGAAGCCGCCGCGGTACATCGCTTGCCAGTGGTCCTCGATCCGCCGCGGGTCCTTCCCGAGCAGGTAGTTCTCGAGGAGTTCCTCGACTGCGGTCCGGACGGTCCTTGCGCGTCCCTCTACGACCGGTTCCCCCCAGCCGACCGTTCCGTCGGCCGTCTCGACGCGCAAAAACAGCCACCGCGGCGGTACTTCGAAGAGTTCGTAATCGACGATTTCAGACATTCGGGCTCTTGCAGAGCCTTTCCGGCTGTTTCGTTTAGTCGTTTCGGACGGGACTGTCCGACGATGAGAGAGAATCGGAGCGATCCCTCGAGTCCGTCGTTGAACCGCTTATCGGCCGAGAGGAAGCCATCCCCCGCTCCAAATACGCCGACACGGCTAACAGCGATCTACCCCCGGCGTCGGCGGTTGCTGTCGTTTGTGTCGGGTTCGGACACACCACTCGTCGAGTCGGTCGACGAGTTCCGGATCGACCTCGAGTCGATCCGCAACGGTCGCTCTCTCCACCTCCTGGTCGAAACGCAGTCGAAGAATGCGATCGACGGTTTCCGGCGGGACATCTAACTGTTCGATCGCCGATTGCCCGTCGTACAGCGGCGATCCCGCCGTCTCGAAGGTGAGGTCCTCGGGGATCCCGATGTGTCGTGCGAGCGCGCGCACTTCGGTCTGGTAGAGGTCGCCGAACAACAGGCAGTCCGCCGCCGTTTCACCGTATTTCGTCGCGGATCCGAGGAGGTACCGCGTGCGATCGATCGGGCCGACGACGAGGAGGTTGGACGTGTTCGCAACGTAGTAGGTACAGGCCATTCGGAGCCGTGACAGCATGTTGTTCGTCGCGATCGCGTCGTCGACCGGCCCGTCCGATTCGCCGACGGCTCCCTGGACGGCAGCCAGGACCGGCTGGAGCTGGAGTCGGCTGTGTTCGATCCCCAGCGACTCAGCGACGGTCTCCGCGTTTCGAGCGATCGCCTCGTGACTGATGAACGCCGGCATCACGAGTCCAGTTACGTGCTCCTCGCCGATCGCATCGACGGCGAGCGTCGCCGCGACCGTCGTTTCGACACTGCCGTCCAGTCGCACCACGAGGCCGTCCGCGCCGGCGTCGGCGACCAGTTGCTCGAGGAACGGGGGGAGCCGTTCGCGAAGGGTCGTCAACGCCTCGTCGGTCGTCGCGAGCCCGTCGGAATCACGGGGGAGTTCCCTGACGGCCGTGTCGGAACCGGTCGCCGTCATCGTTCCGTCAGCGGGAGACGAACTGGGGCAGTAGTCGGACGCCGAGTGCGACGACGGTCGCGCGGGTCGACCGGGCGGGACTCGCTCGAGCCCGGGCCGAAAGCCGCGGTGGAAGACGGATAAATCATCGTTCACGTTACGAGAGACCAATCACGAGGTATAACGGTTTCTAGTCGAATCCTTACTCACTTGTGAACTCATAGGTGAGTATATTATAATATATATGCTGTGGATGGCCACTTTTACTGTAGGATTGTCTTCTTTATCCGGATGGGGAGTCGGGGACCGGGGCCGCGATTCGATTCGAGCGTTTTGAGCCCGACACAGCACTGACTGAAAGACCGATCGAGGGGACGAACAGGCGTGCTCGAAGCTCCACCAGCGTCGGCCTCGAGTGTGACGCCGGCGACACCCAACCGCGTCGAAGTGGTTCTCGAGGTGCTTCGCGCCGAAGGGACCGAGTGAGTCGATCAGTCGTCGGACGGACTCAGCCGCAGACGGAGCCGAACGCGGTTTCCGCCTCCGTCGACCGTCTCGAACGCGACGGTCCCGCCGAACCGTTCGATGGTCCAGCGGACGATCCAGAGCCCGAGTCCGCTGCTGTGATCGATCTGTGAGATATCGGTCTCGTCCGTTACGACGCGCTGTTCGATCGCTGGAATTTCCGGGCCATCATCCGCGACGATCACGGTGGCCCAACCGTCGCCGCTCGCCTGTGCCGTTACCCGTACGAGCGGCGAGCGGTTCGGATTGTGCTCGATCGCGTTCTCGACGAGAGCCGCGACCGCGGCCTCGAGTCGATCGGTCGCGACCACTGCAAGCTCGGTGGGGAGATCCGTCCGAATATCCGCAGTCGGGTACGACGCGCTGTAGGACTCGGCGACGGCCTCGAGAAGGGGGACGCAGTCGATTGCCGGGTCGGACGGTGGCGGCGTTTCGAGTTCGGTATGGATAGTTCTCGCTTCGTCGACCAGGTCGGCGAGCGCTTCCTCGGCCTCGGCGATCGCACGGAGGTGCTCGGCCGTCGCCGGATCCAACTCCTCGAGGCGGCCGGTCAGCGCCTCGAGATGGCCGTTGATGACTGTAAGCTCAGTACGGAGATTGTGACGCAGCAGCCGGGCGAAGACCTTGAACTGCCGTTCGTAGCGGTTGACTTCGGTCAGATCGGTATAGATCGCGAACGCGCGGGTTCGCTCGTCGTCCGTTTCGTACGGGATCGCTCGGTAGAGGAATTCGCGGAGTCCGTCCGCGGTTTCGCGGTGAACACGATGATAGCTAACGGCACCGTCGGAAATTTGCTCGTCGAAGGAGTCGGCACCGGTAGTTTCCCACGGCGGGACGATCAATTCGTTGAGAGGTTCGCCGACGATTTCGGCCGACTCGTACCCGAATACGTCGACGAACGCGGCGTTGCTGTCCCGAATAATCGGATCGCCGTCGACGAGTTCGAATTCGACGATAGCGTCCTGTACGTGCTCGATAAGATAGCGAAAGCGGTCGTCAGATACCGACCATTTGGTCCCCATTCTAGTGGATGTTGGGAAGAGTTACTGATAACACTGCCCTCTTCGTTCCGAATCGGGCACTTATTGTCCGCTCTCGAATACACGCACCGTTCAGCCGGATAAACGGGGACGGGACACCGCAGAAGCCGATCAGTCACCGGCGGATTCGGCGGTGACGGTCGCGAGAATCTCATCCGTCGAACGGATCTCCGCGAACTCGTCCTCGAGGTGGGCGAGAGCCGTTTTGTGGACCAGCGACGACTCGAAGCGCTCTCCGTCGAATGTCCGACCGAACGTCGCCGTCGCGTCCCGAGCGAGGGTAACGTCGAACCCTCGGTTCTCCGCCATTCGGGTCGTCGTCGACACGCAGTGATCGGTCGTCAGACCACAGATTACGAGCGAGTCGACACTCCGCTCGCGTAGCCACGACTCCAATTCAGTGTCGACGAAGGCCCCGTTGACCCGTTTGACGAACTCGGGCTCGCCGTCTCGAGGGGCGAGTTCCGGTTTGAATTCGAATCCCGGCTGGTCGCCACGAAGCGGCGACTCCGACTCCGTCGAATCGTGTCGAACGTGAGCGATCGGCCAGCCGGTCGTCCGCCAGTGGGCGAGGAGTCGGGCTGCGTTCGCCTCCGCGTCGGGGTTGTTGCGACTTCCCCAGACCGGATCGTCGAACCCCTGCTGGAAGTCGACGAGTACGAGGGCCGTACGGGCCGAAGTATCGTTCATCTTCGATCACCGGGTGGCGGCGCGACTCGATTGGTCGAGGAGATACTCCGACTTCGGGTGACTCCGGGTTACGGTGATCGGACACTCGCTCGGCGCTTCGGCGTCGGTTTCGGTCAGCATGTACTGGGGCCACTCGCGATCGCCCTCGTTGCCCCAGTCGCCGAGGTCGGCGTGGGGACAGACGCCGTCGTAGTCCTCGAGTCGGTCCTGAATCACGTCTCGAGCATGCTGGCCGGCCTCGGTGTCGCCGGTGACGTTCAACTCCTCGAACAGCGTTCGGGGCTGGAACGTGATCTCGAGTCCGACGGGACAGTAGCGGCTCTTTCGGTCCTCGTAAAACGGGGCGCGACAGGTCGGAAACATCGGCTCGCCGCCGAAGCAGAACTCCCAGTGGGGGTCGTCAGGTTCGGTCGGGATCCGGTCGGGCCACGGCTCCGGATCGTGGACGTGGAGAAACTGGAGGATGTGCCAGAGCGCGCGATGGTACTCCGCCTCGGACAGGCGGTCCTCGGGCGGTTTGAAAAACGTCACTAACGACGCGCGCTCGCTGTGGTCCCGATACGTCTCGAGGTACTCGAGCAGCGTTCGACCCAACTCGAGCAGGGCGTCCTTGTCGGTCATCGACGGGACGGCCGTGTACAGCGGATCGCCGTTCTGGACGGACTCGACGCCGAAAAAGCAGGGGAACGGACTGTCGTTTCGCTCGCCCAACAGCCCGTCGCGAAACGACTCCCAGTGGGCCGTGACCCAGTCGGGTGCGTCACCAGATTCGACGCGTGCCGCCACGGTCGCTTGGTCGTTGAGCGTGCCGACGACGGAATCGGTCATCGACTAGAATTCGACCTTTTCTGCCCTTTTAGCTATCGGTTCGGGCAACTGCAACGTAGCCGCAAACGCCACTCACGGTCGGGCGTCGGTCGCATCCTCGCGGTGCTCCGCGAGCGAGAGGTCAATCTCGGTCGCCCGACGGCGGATCTCGTCGGCGTCGACGACGGTGACCGTGCCCTCCTCGAGGAGGACCTCGCCGTCGACCATGGTAAACGCCACGTCGTCACCGTGGGCACCGAAGACGAGATGCGAGAGCGGGTCGTGTAGCGGGGTCGCTCGAGTCAGATCGGTATCTAGCCCGACGATATCCGCGCGCCATCCCTCGCGGAGCGCCCCGAGGCGGTCGAATCCGGCCGCCTTCGCGCCGTTTATCGTCGCCATCTCGAAGAGCGCCGCGGCCGGCGCGGCGACCGGATCCAACCCGTCGACTTTCTGGAGGAGGCTCCCCTGGCGCATCTCCGTGAACGGATCGAGCGTGTTGTTACACGGCGGGCCGTCGTTGCCGATCGCGACGTTGATCCCCCGCTCGAGGTAGTCGGTGATCGGCGCGATCCCGCTGGCGAGTTTCATGTTCGACGACGGGCAGTAGGTGACGTGCGTGCCCGTCTCCGCAAGCAGTTCGCGCTCGCTCTCCGATGTCCAGACGCAGTGTGCGAGGACGACATCGTCGCCGGTGAGCCCGACTTCGTCCAGCCAGTGGATGTTTCGCATCCCGGTGTCCTCCTCGACGGTCTCGATCTCGCCGCGGTTTTCGCTGGCGTGGGTGTGGATCCGGACCCCCTCGTACTCGTCCGCGAGGTCTCGGGCCCCGCGCAGGCACGCTTCGCTACAGGAGACGGCAAAGCGCGGCGTCACCGCGTACCGGATTCGGTCGTCGAACGCCCCGTGGTACTCCTCGATCAGTCGCCTGCTCTCAGCCAGCGCTTCGTCGGTGTCCTCGAGCAGGCCGTCCGGCGACCGTTGGTCCATCAGGACCTTCCCGAGAACGCCGCGAATCCCGATCTCGCCAGCGGCCTCGAACGCGCGCTCGGCATGGTTGACCGAGAGGTGATCGATGCAGGTCGTCGTCCCGCTCTCGATCATCTCGAGATACCCCAGTTTCGCCGCGATCTCCATCTCCTCGGCCGAGAGTGACGCCTCCATTGGGAGAACGTACTCGAACAGCCACTCGAGCAGTTCCGAATCGTCTGCGATGCCGCGACCGAGACTCTGGACTGAGTGGAGATGGCCCCCGACCAGTCCCGGCAGGAGAATACCGTACGACTGCTCCTCGCGATCCGGGTACCGGTCGCGAAGTTCGTCGTACGGGCCGACGGCGGCGATTCGAGAGCCATCGACGACGACCGCCCCGTTCTCGATGACGGTGTCCGCGTCGGCGATGACCGTTCCGGAAAGTAGCATACCACCCGAGAATTCAGTCCGACAGGCAAAACGGTTTGGACTACGGACCGACCGTGGCGTCTACGGGTTGCCGCTACTGTCTCGGTATACATTTCGGGTCTCGGCTCGCCGTCGGTAACGCTCGGCTCACGATACCGACCCGGCCGGGTTCGACGCGGCGAGCGAGACTGGTTGGAACCGGCTCGGGAGCCGGTTTGATGTCGGCAGAACTTACCCAACCTTAGTGTGTATAACCGTTTTATCGATGTCGTCGTTGCGGGATAATCGAACGATAGCTAACCGCATGGCGGCGGCGACTTTCCGGCCCTCGACACCTAAGTACGAAGAGCGTGTACGGTGCTTGTACGACGATGAGCACAATTGATTTATCGCAACGACAACGACGAACGCTTACCGAACTCGTCAACGAGTATCAGGCGACCGACTCGCCGGTTTCGGCGAGCGATCTCGCGACCACGCTCGACCGCAAGCCGGGCACGCTTCGGAACCAGATGTCGTCGCTCCGCTCGCTTGACCTCGTCGAAGGAATTCCCGGACCCAGCGGCGGGTACAAACCGACCGACACTGCTTACGAGGCCCTCGATCGAGAACCGCTTGCCGACGCCGAATCAGTCACTCTCGCGCGCAACTACGACCGCATCACGGCGACCGTCGACACGATCGATTTCACGACCGTCCACAATCCGGATCTCTGTCGAGCGCAAGTCCACTTTCAGCAGTCGGTCCGTGGCTTCGAGAAAGGCGACGAAATCGCGATCGGGCCGACGCCGGTCGCGAACCTCGTCCTCGGCGGTGTGATCGTCGCCGTCAACGAGAGCGAAAACATGGTCATCCTCGACGTCGCTCTCTTGGAGGCACCGATACAAGAGGCGGAATCGAACACCGCCTGAGGACCGCAAGTACGCCGAAATGGTCGTCGTTGAAGAATACTGAGTACCCGGTGCGACTGACGACGTACTGTGATCGGTTTGACCCGCTCGCGGCTCGAGAACGGAGCGAACTGTCGAATTCGGTTGCGAGTAATCAGCGTGTACATCGGTTCAGTGGCTACTATCGCTCGAGAGCGGGATCCACCGAAGACTGTCGCCGCCCAACGCCGCGAGATCGGAGGTGAGCGGACACGCCGACCCCCGCCTTCTCGTTGGTTGGACGAGCAAGCGACGCCAGCCGAGTGAGGGGCTATTCGGTTAGGCTAATTAGTTAGACTAGCCGATAGAAAGCGCCATACGAACCGTTCGATGCGCGGACTGTTGGTTCCCGACCTCATTCGTCGGCCGCTCGGACAGAATGGTCAATCGGGGGTCAGGAATCCGCTACGCGAGGCGGCGAGCAAGACTTATACCTGACTGGCTAGTTAGTCAGTACATGGGCCAGGCACTATCGCAGAAACGACCGTGGCTCGCGGCACTCCTCGCAGCACTCGTGACCGGGCTCGGCCACCTCTATCTCCGGCGGTGGCGTCGCGCGATCGGATGGCTCGCCACGTCTTTCGTGACGACCGCACTATTCGTCGACCCGGCCGCATTCGACGCGTTCGTCGCCGGTAGCTGGGGCCGTGAGACGCTGATCGCGATCGCGCCGATGTTCGTTGTCATCGGCTTCAGTATCGTCGACGCGTATCTCCTCGCTCGAGTCCAAACCGACGACACTGTCACCGACTCGAGCGACGGCACCGATGCGGACTCGGTCACGTGCCCCCACTGCGGGAACGACCTCGATCCCGACCTCGAGTTCTGTCACTGGTGTTCGAACTCGGTTGCGGATACCGATCGCGACCGCTCGGACCCGATAGACGAGGGTCGCTGACAATCACTCGGTCAGCCGACGGAGGTCTCGTCGCAGTGGGGTCGCGTTTCGGTTCGTATCGGAACTGTCTCGAGGAGAGTCCCGCGGCTGTCATAAGCGAGGCCGCGATTAGGCGTCGCGCACCAAGACGGCGGTGACGTACTCGTCGGCGGTTCGTCTGGCCGTTTCGAGCGGTTCCCCGTCGTCCAAGACGACCGCTCGCGTTCGGGCCCCGTCGACGATCGTCATGAGCGCCCGCGAGACGTGATCGGCATCGACATCGGCGAAGACGCCCGCCTTGATTCCCTGCTCGATCACGGTCCGAAGCAGGTATCGAATGTACTCGTCGTTTTGCTGGAAGCGGTCGCTGAACGCGTCGTTGTAGGGGGCCTGACTCCGCATCTCTAGCATCGCGATCAGCAAGTCGTGGTGGTCTTCCGGGTCGATCAGCAGTTTGTCGAGCAGGAGGTCCAGCCGGTGTTCCGGATCGGTCGTTTCGACCTCGTGGATCGTGTCCTGAAATCGATCGAGGAGGTAGTCCAGAAACGCCGCGAGGAGGTCGTCTTTCGTCTCGTAGTGATAGTGGATCGCGGCGGTCGATTTGCCGTACTCGTCGGCGATCCGTTTGATCGTGAGCGCGGCGTACCCGTGTTTTCCCAGTGCCTGGTAGGTCGCACGCATGATCTCTTCGTTCGGATCCGAGGCGGGCCGTCCCGGCGAATCAGCCATTGCATCCCACCTTCGTTGTGGGGCGGATAATAGTTGTGACCCGCTCGTAGCCAGACGGGATGTTACCATCCGATTAGTCTACTTTCAGACGAACGGGGCTAACGAACCGAGAACGCTGATTCGGTAGCCTTCCAAAGATTTTTGACTGACTAGTTAGTAAGTTCGATATCGATCGTATGGACGACCCAACTACTGCGATTCTGAACACAGCGTATCAGGCCCTCTGTACGCATGGGTCCGCCGCGCTCACGGTCCGAGATATCGCCGCCGAATCGTCGATGAGCAAGGCGTCGAACCACTACCACTACGTCGGCAAAGACGATCCGTTCGTCGCGTTACTCGACTCTATCGAGACGGACCTGCTGGCCGAACCGGCGGCGGAGGGACGACAGTGAGCGACAGTCGCGGTCGTCTCGGGTCCCTGTTCAAGGGACGCGAGGAGTTCGATCTCACGGCCGGCGACATCGGAAAACCGCTCTTTTTCCTGTCGATGCCGATCGTCGTCACGAACCTCTTTCAGACGGCCTACAACCTCGCGGATACGTTCTGGCTTGGCCAGTACAGTACCGACGCGCTGGCGGCGATCAGTTTCGCGTTCCCGATGGTGTTCCTCCTCATCTCGCTCGGGATGGGGATCTCGGTCGCC
Source organism: Natrinema versiforme JCM 10478 (assembly GCF_000337195.1). Lineage (GTDB taxonomy): Archaea > Halobacteriota > Halobacteria > Halobacteriales > Natrialbaceae > Natrinema > Natrinema versiforme. The sequence continues at coordinate 47,552 of NZ_AOID01000062.1, forward strand.
GGCAGCGTCCTCGTCGCCCAGTACACCGGCGCTGGGGAAGAACGGGAAGCCGAGTACGCCGCCTCACAGACGGTCATCTTCGCCGGCATCGCCTCGGTCGTTCTCGGAGTCGTCGGCTACGCATTCGTCGAGGAGTTCCTGGGAGTCATGGGTGCCTCCGCCGACGTGTTGCCGATGGCGACGAGTTACATGGAGGTCATCTCGCTGGGGCTGCTGTTCATGTTCGGCTTTGCGGTCTTCATCGCGCTCATGCGGGGCTACGGCGATACGATCACGCCGATGCTCGTGATGTTCGGCTCGGTGGTTCTCAATATCATCATCGACCCGTTCCTGATATTCGGGTGGACGGTCGTCGAGAACGCACCGCTCGTGGGCACGGTCAGCTTCCCCGAGCTCGGAATCGAAGGGGCTGCGATAGCGACGGTGTTCTCCCGTGCGCTGGCGCTGGTCGTCGGCCTCGCGATCATGTTCCGTGGTACCCGTGGCGTGCAGATCAACCTCCGAGATATGGTGCCCAATCTCGGCTATCTCCGCCGTCTCGCTCGAATCGGGGTCCCGGCCTCCATCGAGGGGACCGGCCGGGCGCTGTCGATGAACCTGCTGTTGTTCATCGTCGCGCTCTTTCCGGACACGGTCGTCGCCGCGTACGGAATCGGGACGCGTGTCTTCTCAGTCGTTTTCCTCCCCGCGATCGCGGTCGCCCGCGGCGTCGAGACGATGACCGGACAGAACATCGGTGCGAACAAACCCGAGCGAGCGGAACAGGCAGCAGCGCTCGCGGCGAAAACGCTCTTCGGCGTCCTCACGGGCGCGGGCGTTCTCGTCTGGTTCCTCGCCGCGCCGATTGCGGACGTGTTCACGACCGACCCCGCCGTCGTCGATATCTCCGCGACGTTCCTGCGTTACGTCGCGTTGACGTTCGGATTCATCGGGATCATGCGAGCCTACACGGGGAGCTTCCGCGGTGCCGGAAAAACGCTTACCGCGGCGGCGATCTCCGTGCTAATGCTTGGTGTCATCCGCTTCCCGATCGCGTGGCTATCCGCCGGTTCAATCGGCGAAACCGGCATCTGGCTGTCCTTCGCCGTCTCGAACGTCGCCGGCGCAGCGATCGCCTACGCGTGGTATCAGCGAGGCACGTGGCGCGAGAGCGATCTGACCGAATCCGCCGTCGACGTCGACGACACCAGCATCGACGTTTCGACAACCCATGACTGACATGACTCGAAACGAGACGCTAGCCGACCGACGACTCGAGATCGACCGTCGACTCGAGGAGGCACTCGAGCCGGTCGAGCACAATCGGTTCGGCCCTGCCCGGACGTCGATTACGGAACGCGACGACAGGCGGTACGGCCAATTGGTGGCGCAGGTTCACGACTCGATCGCGGCGACACCGAATCGCGAGACCGTGTTGTCCGCGGCGACGGCGATCGAACTGTTCCGCGGGTACGCCCGGCTCCGGGCGCAATTGCTCTGTCGTCTCGGCGACGAGGACGCCTCGGTGCAGTGGGACGTGACGAGCGCGCTGTTGGCCTCCGACTACCTCTACACAACCGCGTACTCGACGCTCGGAAGCCTCGAGGACGACCGTATCGGGTCATGTTTCGAAACGCTTGCGTCCGCCTCGGCCTCGATTATCGACGCATTGGGGACTGCCAAGAGCGAGTCGACGGGGCCGGCGACGGACTACTGTTCGCTGATCGACGAGACGGCTGGCTCACTCGGCCGCGGATCGGCCCGTATCGGTGCGACGCTTGCGGACATCGACGAGCAGTACAGCGAACACGTCGCGACAGTGGGCCACGGGTTCGGAACAGTCAGTCGAATACAGTTCGTCCTCGCGTCCGACGCCGGCGCTCTCCAACCGGGTTCATCGTCACCCACGGTACGACGACTCCGGCGGCACGCGACGCGGCGTCTGACCGAGGTCGAGCGGGCCCTCGACGAACTGTCGCCCGTCGCCGATGTCGCCCCCTTGCGAGCCTTCGTGAGGGAGGCTGCGCCGGACCGTCTGCCTAAACAATGTCGAGACTGACTCGAATCGAGGTCCTGCCCGCTCGTGATAACAGGACGCCGAGGCAGTTCACAGACGACTCAGGCCGTTTCCGACTGCTCTCCCCTCGAGCGACGATCGGTCTCAGTGAGCCACTCCCCCTCCGAAAGCTGATCCGCGATGTCGGTCAGCTGGCCGGGTAGGCAGTCGGTTCACTTTTTCACAGACCGAACCGCACGCAGTCACAGCACCGGTATACTGTGCCGACCATACTACCGAAGACACGTTCTACTGGGGATCTCTCGAGCTATCGATAAATAGAGAGGTATACAGAAGTATACTAAATCCTAGTTTTCTATCGGATCCTGGAATCCACGTTTCGCGAATCGAAGTCGATGGCGACGATCTCCGGCGATGAATTTCGGAACGGAACCGACGAGAGACACGCCGCTTTGACGTTCCGCGCCGTGACCGTGTGTAGAACCACGAACGAAAACCGCAACGACGCCGAGTAAGGGGAATAGGCAGCGATTAGTTGCATTGCCGATCGGCTGTATGTGATCACTAGCGGTCAGCAGCGTAGCAGGCCACCGAATCGTCGGCCGGAACGCATCTGTGTGGGTTCCGTCTCCAGCCTGTCGGTTTACGTTCCTGTCGTACTCTGGGAGCATCGACTGCACCAGACCGATCGGAATCTCTCTGGAAACCAATCACTATTTGAGATTGGTAACTTCTGTATTGTGGGATGTCGATACGCAGTCACCTTGAGAAGGTCACGCACAGACAGCCGACCGAACCGGGTCTCTCGAGTCGGCGGTCGGTGCTTGCCGGCGACAGCGAAGATTTGGCCGCCCGGTTTCGATCGCGCCGAACAGCGTTCGGTGCCGCCCGAGCGCTCTCAGCCGTCCAACGGCGACTCGGTGCCGCGGACGCTGTCGACGATTACGTCGCCGTCAGGCCGAGACGCGATCCAGAACAGTTTGTGGGCGGTGACCGCCTGCTCGAATTGCACGTCCGGCGTGGACCCCACGGCGATCTTCCGGAGCGTCCACTTGAATAGCGCGTTTTCGGCCTTCTCGCGGACCTGCTCGTCGGTGAGTTCGGACGGAACGACGAGGACGTCGTCGACGGTTCTCGAGACGGTCTCGGGGACCACGTCGGCCCGCACGGCGAGTCGACGAGCGCGGTCGACGCTGACGACGTACTCGAGGTCTCAGTCCGCGATTATTGGTCGGTTGACCGTCACGACCGTGTCGTAGACGCGGTATGGATACGCGACCGCGCCGACGCGGCCGGTCGAGTCAACATCTTCGCGTGCTACTGTCGGCTCGATGACGGTCAGGTTCGAACGCTACCGGGTCTGTCCCGTGATGTCGGCGGTCTCGGCCTGCTGCCGACGCGTTTCGCTCATTATAAAGAGCAAGGAGAATACCCGCGCCTTTAGGCGCGGGATGAATCCGACATTCTGAGCGACAACCCACCGACGACACTCCAGCCAGATATTCAACGCCCAGTCGTGTGTTTTAATAGGTCTCTTCTCATAACTAGTTATGGACCACAGACAGATGCTGGAGACGACCCGTACCTACGTCGCACGCATCACGAATCACGAACAGGTTCGTGACGACCTTGACCAGTGTGGGTTCTCCGCATCCAAACTGTGGAACGTCGGTCGCTACTACATCCAAGGTCGGTGGGACGACGACGACGAGATTCCCGACGAGGCCGAACTGAAATCGGAGTTGAAAGACCACGAACGCTATAGTGACCTGCATTCTCAGTCAAGTCAGCGAGTTCTCGAAGAACTTGCTGAGGCGTTTATCGGCTGGTACAACTCCGACGACGGTAACAACCCACCGGGCTACCGGAAACGTGGCGACGCCCACCCGCGTTCCACCGTCACGTGGAAGAAACGGGCTATCAAGCACGACGATAAGCACGGCCAACTCCGCCTCTCGAAAGGGTTCAACTTGAAAGAGAGTCGGTCTGACTTCATCCTCGCGGAGTACGAAACCCGCCCCGACGTAGAAGTCGAGAATGTCCAGCAGGTGCGTGCCGTCTGGAACGGAGACGAGTGGGAACTGCATCTCGTCTGCAAGAAAGAGATTCCAGTCGAAGACGCACCCGGCGACAAGACAGCGGGTATCGACCTCGGTATCACGAACTACCTCGCCATCGACTACGAAGACGGCCCTTCGGAGTTGTATCCGGGGAACGTGCTGAAAGAGGACAAGCACTACTTCACCCGCGAGGAGTACCAGACCGAAGGTGAGAACGGGCCGTCAAAACGTGCGCGGAAAGCCCGACAGAAACTCTCCCGACGCAAAGACCACTTCCTCCATACCCTCTCGAAACACATCGTTCAGCGGTGTGTCGAAGAAGGCGTAGAAGAGATCGCGGTTGGTGACCTCAGCGATATTCGTGAGGATGACAACGGTGACTCACGGAACTGGGGCCAGTCGAGGAACAAGAAACTCCACGGATGGGAGTTCGACCGATTCGCTCGCCTTCTCGAATACAAGACCGAGGAACATGGCATCCTCGTTGACCGCGTAGACGAGGAGAACACGAGCAAGACGTGTTCGTGTTGCGGGCAGATTCGTGACTCAAATCGCGTGGAGCGCGGTCTGTACGTCTGTTCGTCGTGCGGGGCGACGATGAACGCAGATGTGAACGGTGCGGTGAACATTCGCAGAAAGATAACTCAAAGTCTCCCGACAGGGGATATGAGTAACGGCTGGTTGGCACAGCCCGGAGTCTTCCTGTTCGACCGCGAGAGCGGGTCGTTCAAAACGAGAGAGCAGGGAGTCTGCAAACCGTAATATCCCAACGCTTGGGATTCCTCCGCCTTCAGACGGAGGAGGATGTCAATCCTCACCCGAGTTCCAGTAATTGCTCTCTTCGACGTGGGCGCGAATGGTGTCCGTTTCCGTCACGGCTTTCGGATCGACATCGCGACCGCCGTCGGTCACGTACTCGGGCGTCCCGGTCGGATCGTCGCTGCTCGAGAGCGCCGAGAGCGGCTTGTTGAACGACTCGAAGTGGTCGTCGACGCCCTCCGGTGGCTTCGTCAGCAGTGAGACGACGATGAGCGTCGTCGTCGAGAGGATGAACGCGGGGAAGAGCCCGTAAACGGCGTCAACATAGGTGGCCCGCTCCGGTGAGGTGGGCTCCCCATCACAGTAGATAGTAGCACTGTTTTTCATCCAGAATTGTACATATCAGTCAGCGATTCCGTATCGAGTGAGCTCTGCCCGAATCTCTTGGCGTTTCATCAGTGCGAACCCCACAACTATGAGGAGGAACCCTCCAACCATGGAGAACGTGATTGGCTCCCCGAATAGAAGCCACCCCGTAGTCGCGGCAACTACAGGAGACAGATACATAACAAGAGTTACCTCGAACGAGGGGCGACGCTGGAGCAATGAAAAATAGAGCAGATACGCAACGACTGTCGAGATGATACCGAGATAAACGACTGCCACGCCAGCAATCAGTGACACCTCACCACTCCACGTCTCTCCAAATAGTGGGCCCAGGACGTGTAAGAGGACTGCACCGAAGGCCGCTGACCAAGCTGTTTGCACTGAACTGGTGAGTGACATGTCGGCGTATCGAATCAGCACACTCGACAGCGCGACGCCACCCGCACCCCCGAATAGAATGGCTTTGCCAAGCAGGCTCTCGGTGAACGTAATTGCTCCGGACGGAACCAGCATAACCACCACACCGACGAATCCGATTCCTAAACCAACGATCGAGAGAGGGCGAAGCCGTTCTTTGGGAAGAAGCACCCACGAGAACCCGGCTGTTAACACCGGAACGAGGCTAGTCATTATGCCCGAGAAAACGCTCGTCGTCAGGGCCTGGCCGATGTACCAGACACCGTTGCCGATTACAGTCCACAACACGCCACCAGCAACGATCGCAAGCACGTCACCTTGTGAACGTGGCCACCAGTCTTCCCCCCGAAGGACGACGTACCCGATCATAATCAGGCTAGCCACGTCGAATCGCAGTGCCATCAACAGAAGCGGCGGGAACGTCGAAAGCCCGATTTCGGCAGCCGGAAAGATGGTACCCCATACCAGTGCGAGAAGCCCCAGATCCCGAACGTCTCTAACTGTCGACATTCTATACTCTCCGTGATTTTGTAACCGGATTAGCTCTCCACAGTCTGATGATAGACTCCACACCGCGCCATTGTCCCGCGAGTTGTACTCGAGTTGTTGACGTACTCATTCGACTGACAGCCACCTGTCGTAATTGTCACACACGGTCTTGAAAATATCGAAGTTGGCGGATGTGTTCCGAAAATAATACTCAACCGGATGTGCAATGTCACGTCTGGAGAACCGCACCTCCTTCAACTTGTGGTAGCGCGGAGTCCCCACCCTCAAGGAGCAACGCAACGAGCGAACGCAAGTGAGTAGCGCAGTAGGGTGGGATAGTTGACTCCGAGTTTCTCAGGCTTGGTGTAATATCGAGTCTAGACACTAAAGCCTGGGACTGAGTCCTCAGAATCACGTAAGAAGTTGTGGGTCGCGACGATATACGCGGATCCAGCAACCTCCGATGTCATCACGCGGGTGCCGTCTCTGTCCTTGTGGTCTTGGAGTTCGCCTTCAAAACGCGTTCCGATCACGCTTTCGTAATGATATGGCTCGTTAAGCTCAAGTCTGTCCTTGTCATGAAGAAGGGTCATTTTAGCACAAGTCCCGGTTCCACACGGTGAACGATCAACCTGCCCTTCGCCGAAAATAACGACGTTTCGGTCGGCGTCGTTGTCTGACTCATAGAACTCCGTAATGTCCACTGTTATACTCTTTCCAGAAAGTGGGTCTTGAAGATCAATCTCTTGGTTGATGGTCCTCCGGATTTCAAGGCCTAATTCGACGAATTTGTCGGTGTTTTCTGTCGCGACTGCGAGGTCAACTGCAGACGCAGAAATGAGTGCGAATACATTACCAGCGTGGACAACGTCTACCGGTACTACGACTGTTCTGCTACCAAGCGCCAGGGTAACTTCGACCTTGTCAATAATATATGTGGTAATGTTCTGGACCGCAACTCGTTCGACCTGCCCGTCCTCACTCATCTCTGGACGTGCTGAGACGACGCCTGCTGGCGTTTCGATTCGTAACTGTGATTTCGCTTCTAGTTGTCCCGTTTCTATCAATGCAGTCACGACACCGATAGTTCCATGCCCACACATGTCGAGGTACCCCTTGTTATCCATGAAGAATAATCCAAGGTCAGCTTCGTCACGAGAGGGAGGGACCGTAATCGCTCCGAACATATCGTCATGGCCTCGTGGTTCCTTCATCAGGAACTCACGCAAGTGGTCGAGCTCTTCGGCAAACTTATCCCGTTGCTCTTGAACCGTTCCGCCCTCGAACACTTCTCGGTTGAGGCCGCCAGTGATAATGCGAGTCGGCTCGCCACCTGTGTGCGTGTCGATCGACTCAATAAGCACGTTTGACTGCATATCCTATCATCCGCGAGTTCAAGTATAATGATTTCGCTCCTGAGGGGTTCTCAGTACCAATGAAAAAGATTCAATTACAGCAGTCAGATCTGCAACCCCAACCTATAGTTTCTCTAAGTCGGATATCTGCGAGTCGTTCCAGTCGTAAAACGGCTCGTCTATCTCTTTCAGAGTCTCAACGCACTCATTGTACCGGTGGACTGCTATCTCACGATACGGGTCGTTAGGATGGTTCTCGATCCACTCACGGAGTTCTGACAGAGCGCGTGGGGAGTAGCTCTCTATCGCCCCTTGTTTGGTTATCAACTCGGCTTTTTTATCTTCCTCGGAAAGGGTTTTCTTCAGAGCCACTATGGTAACCACCCACAAGCTAATTATCATTGATAGCATGACGACCCAACCGAACGCAGTTAATGTTTCCGCCATTATCAGTCACCTCCCGGCGTCAGAGCGGGTTCATTCGTTTTTCCTCTCCGAATGAACTGCATGAGTAGGACACTCCCGATAGTAAGACCAGCCATGAGGGCGAGACCGCTGATTGCCCGCGGGTCCTCGATATTGGTCGCGAAGTAATATCCCATAATGAAGACCATCACGGTCGGAATCACGTATTTGATGATCGGATCCCAATAAGAGCCAATATAGACATCGCTGTTATGATTTAAGTCGAGGATACGAGCGCGTTTCGAATCAATCACCCAGCCGACAAGGATGAGTATCATCAACGTCGCAAGCGGGAGTCCGAAGTTGCCGAACATAAAGTCCATCCATCCGAGGAACTCAGAGGAATACGCGCTCGGAATTCCGAGCAACCACCAAGCCCCGACAACTGCTATCACGGACTGAGTACGCGTCAGACGCGTCTCTTCTTTGACTGTCGTTACCCCGACCTCTGTGATACCGAGGCCGGACGAGTATGTAGCAAACAGGAAGCCAAGGAAGAACAGAAGGCCCCAGATGTAGCCTCCGGTCATACTCGGGAAGATGGAAACGAGCGAAACGAAGGTCAACTCAGCGCCTGTAGTCGGTTCTAGACCGAACGCGAAGACGGCAGGAAACACGGTAAAGATGGCAAGTAGACCAATGCTCGTATTCCCAACTGCGGTAATCAAGCCGCCTCCGAGCGGGACATCGTCGCTCTCTCCTAGGTAGCTACCGTAAGTGAGTGCAATACCCCATCCCAGCCCGGTTGAGAAGAGTGCCTGACCAAGAGCAGCGATCCACGTATTTGCATCGGTCATGTACTGCCACTCAGGGTTGAACGCGAACGCGAGCCCTTCCATTGCCCCAGGAAGCGTTAGCCCTTTGATAGCGACTGCGGATAGCGTCACCACCAAAGCCGGGATCATCCATTTGACGACTCGTTCAATACCATCCGATATACCGAAAAGTAACACAAATCCGACTAGGACTGCAACCAATGTGTGCAGTCCCACGACTAAAAGAGGAGACCCAGAGAACGCGGCCCAGAACGCCGTGGGATCGAACCCAGGTTGATAGAACGTTCCCAGTACCGCGTGCGCCAGATAGTAGATTGTCCACGCGATTACCGGAGCATAATAAGACATCAACCCGATATTGACGATGACGACTACGAGGCCCAATCCTTCGGACCACCCTTCTCCGAGGAAGTTCTTAAACGCACCAATGACTCCACTCTGGGTGTACCGGCCGAGAAACGTTTCTGCCATTAATCCAGGGACAGCGATGAGGTACAGTAGGGCGAGATATATAACCAAAAACGCCCCACCTCCGTTCATTCCAGCAACATAAGGCATACGCCAGATGTTACCTGACCCCACAACAGCCCCAACCAGTGCCATAACGAAACCAAATCGTGTTGCCCACTGATCACGGGCAAGTCCTGTATCCTCTTCCATACTACGATAAAACGTGAAAGATACGTTTGTATAAATGTTTCTGTTCTCGTATCGCGTGTATCGCTGGATCAAAACGACTTCATGAGATCTTCCGATTTACTCCATATGAATCTCAAAATAGCACATTCGAAGAACACGCCAGGTTAGTCTAGGATCCCTTGATCAACATCTATCCTTCAATCAAGGATCCCATTCAGTTCAGTCTGCTCTGTTGAATAGAGGTACGGCATCGAATTCATAGTGCTGAAGAGGTGCATTCGACGTTGGAGATGTCGAATATCAAAACGCCTTCTCTGAACTCACGGTACCATGTCTGCGCTCGCACGGTGCGACCGTGCGAGCGCTTACTACCGAAAAGCACGTCACACTCAGCCAGCGGTGGTTGTACAACTCATCGTTCATCCCACATTGTGTACGTGATCGGACGGTGCATAGAGACAGTGACGAATTAGCGGACGGACATCATGAGAATGCAGCCACTCGCGAAACGCGTTCTTGCTGTAGCCTTTATCAGCGGCGAGGGTCAGCAGATTCGAAGTACGTTCCATCGATCGTACCGTGGCCAAGTGGGCAGTGCTGTGCCGAAGCGTACAGAAACTGTCGCCACATCCACATCTTGAATCGGTCAAACGCCTTGCACAGCGTGGATGGCTTCAGGAGTTCCGGATTAAACTCTAAGATATCGTAGACGGCACTCATCAAGGAAATTCGATTAACGGCCTCGCGGTACGTGTGGTTATCTTCGAGGCGGATACAGTGAATGACGACGTGTTTCTAGCGGCGAAATCGCCGCTGGCGGGCTCGCCCGCTCGCTTCCCAACGCTTGTTTAGCTAGCTGCTTACACTCCTGAACCAAGTCAAGGAGCGAGACTTCAATAGCAGGTTCTTCTCCTGGGCTCTATCTTCTCTAAACCACCGATACAGACTTTCGTAGAGGCTTTTCAACAAAGCTTCCTGTACCAGATCTTAGCGCGGTCATTAATAAAGGATGTTTCCTCGGCGTTACTGACCCACACTCAGTCAGACGCCGACGACGGCCCGAAGCGCGAACAAGGCGTTTTCCTTTCGCTCGCGGATCCGACGGTAGAAGTACTGCATCCACTTGTCGCCGTAGGGGATGTACTGATTGACTTCGTAGCCCTTTGCGGCGAGGTCGCGCTGGACGTCCTCGCGAACGCCCATGAGCATCTGGATCTCGAAGGGGGTGTCGTGTTCCTTGTGCAGGTCGATCGCAGTCTCGAGCATCTCCAGATCGTGGCTTCCGACTGCGATGCCCTGATCGAACTCCCGGAATAGGAACTCGAGATGCTCGATATACGCCTCGTTGACGTCTTCTTTCTTCTCGTAGGCGACCGAGGACGGTTCGTCGTAGGCACCCTTAACCAGTCGGACCGCCGCGGGAACGTCGGCGAGGCGACGCAGGTCGTCGCCCGTACGTTTGAGGTTCGCCTGAATGGCGACGCCGACACCGTGAGGATGGTCCTGAGCCGTCGATTCGATGACGTCTAAGGTCGTGTCGGTCGTCGTGTAATCTTCCATATCACACCAAACGAACACGTCTTCTTCGGCCCCGGCCTCGACGATTCGTTCGAAGTTCTCCGCAAAGACATCCGGTCCGATGTCGATGCCGATCTGAGACGGCTTGACTGAGACGCTTCCGATCAGGTCGCGAGCGGCCAGTTCTGAAATAAGACGACAGTACTCGTCTGCATCCTCGTCTGCGGGCACACGGTCGTGATAGTGTTCGCCGAGGAGATTGACGATGCCACCCATCCCCGACTCGTTACAGTCGGAAACGTGATCCAGCGTGCCGGAGACGGTCGTTCCGGCGACGAATCGACTCGCGATCGGCGGTATCATACCGTGTCGGTGGCACGCAAGCCCCCTAAATCGATACCCGACCAAAAGATTCGCCCAGTATCGTCGAGAATTAATACCGGGGAGTCGATCAGGTCTCGTCCGGGTTGAGCAGTTTCGCTTCGGCTTTCCGGAGGTGCTCGAGCAGCGTCGTTTTCGACACGCCGAGTTCGTCCGCGAGTTCGCGCGTATCGATCTCGCGCGGCCACGCGTAGTAGTTGCGGTCGCAGGCGAGTTCGAACGCGTCCCGCTGGCGGGGTGTCAGCTGGTCGAGCCTATCCGGCGTTCCCGACGAGTCGCCCGTCGGCGAGGCGATCTTGCTGATCGAAATCTCGGCATCGGTTTCGGCCCGAATGCTCTCGAGTCGGCTCTGAATCTCGGGGCGACCGTCGGCGACGAAGACCGGCCAGTGCTCAAGCCCGCGTTCGACGCGCACCGATGCGTCGTGAATAAAGCCGTGCGAGACGAGCGTGTCGCTGATACTGTGTTCGGGCTCGTACTCGACGAAGAGTTCCCGGGTCGCGTTCCCGGGGTCCGGTGCCCCGCTGGTCGGGCGCTGGCCGAGTTCGACCGTCGAGTGTGTCAGCGGTGACTCGTTTGCGAATTCGACGAACTCGTCGAGTTGCGCCGTCGTGTCCGCGTAGACGGTGAAGTGACCCTTGACCGTTTCCTCGACGGTTCGGTGGACGGTGTGGACGAGCAGTCCGGCGTCGACCGCTTCGGTCGCCTGTAACCCCCAGCAGTCGGGATGCCAAATCTCGAGCGCGAGTCGAGTGCCGTCTGTCCCCGTCGTCGCTGTAGAACTCGTGCTGCTCATGTGTCGGTTCTGCTCGTCCGTTTCGGTGTGAGCAACATAAACATACTGAATACGGACACCGCCGACTCCGCTCGAGTCGGTCCCGACCATGGGAGGCGGTGGTTATTCCCTGCCAATCCGTGACTCATACGGTATGAGCCAGCAGACGACAGCCCAGCCAAACCGTCACTACATCAACGGCGAGTGGACCGACGGCAAGGGCGACGAGACGTTCGAGAGCGAGAACCCTGCAACCGGCGAAACGCTGCGGACCTTCCACCGCGGGACCGAGGCCGATGTCGACACGGCTCTTGAGTCCGCAGAACGCGTTCAAGACGAGTGGGAGGAACTGTCTCATATCGACCGCGCGGAGTACCTCTGGGACATCTATCAGGAACTCCGTGACCGGACGGACGAACTCGGCGAAATCGTCACAAAGGAGTGTGGTAAAGAGATCTCCGAAGGGCGAGCCGACGTCGTCGAGGCCGCACACATGGTCGAGTGGGCAGCCGGGAACGCCCGGCACCCACACGGGGATGTCGTTCCGTCCGAAATCGGAAGCAAAGACGCGTACATGCGGCGCAAGCCCCGCGGCGTCGTCGGCTGTATCACGCCGTGGAACTTCCCCGTCGCGATCCCGTTCTGGCACATGGCCGTCTCGCTGGTCGAGGGCAACACCGTCGTCTGGAAGCCCGCCGAACAGACGCCGTGGTGTGCCCAGATCGTCGCCGAAATGTTCGAGGACAGCGGCATTCCGGACGGCGTCTTCAACATGATTCAGGGCTTCGGCGACGCCGGCGAAGCCATCGTCGAGGACTCGCGCGTCGACACCGTCCTCTTTACCGGCTCGGCGGAGGTTGGCCAGCAGGTCGGGCAGACCGTCGCCGAACAGCCCGGCAAGCTCGCAGCCTGCGAGATGGGCGGCAAGAACGCCGTCGTCGTCACCGACGAAGCCGACCTCGACACGGCCGTCCACTCGGCCGTGATGAGTTCGTTCAAGACGACCGGCCAGCGTTGTGTCTCCGCCGAGCGCCTGATCGTCCACGAGAACGTCTACGACGAGTTCAAGGAGCGCTTCGTCGACATCGCCGCGAACGTCGCCGTCGACGACCCGCTCGCCGAGGACACCTTCATGGGTCCGCTCGTCGAGGGCGAGCACAAGGAGAAAGTCCTCGAGTACAACGAACTCGCCCGCAGCGAGGACGTCAACGTGCTCGTTGACCGCGACGAGTTGGACGACGACGAGATCCCAGAGGGCCACGAGGACGGCCACTGGGTCGGCCCGTTCGTCTACGAGGCCGATCACGAGGCGGACCTCCGCTGTACGCAGGAGGAGGTCTTCGGTCCCCACGTCGCGCTCATGGAATACTCGGGCGATATCGAGGACGCCGTCGAGATCCACAACGACACCGAGTACGGGCTCGCTGGTGCGATCATTTCCGAGGATTACCGCGAGGTCAACTACTACCGCGACAACGCCGAGGTCGGACTCGCGTACGGCAACCTGCCGTGTATCGGCGCGGAAGTCCACCTGCCGTTCGGTGGCGTCAAGAAGTCAGGTAACGGCTACCCGAGCGGCCGCGAAGTGATCGAGGCCGTCACCGAGCGGACCGCGTGGACGCTGAACAACTCGAACGACATCGAGATGGCACAGGGGCTGTCCGCCGATATCACGACCGACGATGACTGAGACGACCTGTCCCCTCTGCGGGCGCGGAGCCCGCGTCTCGGACGAGTGGTGCCAGCGCTGTGGCCGGACCGACCGCTGCGGTGCCGATTAGCGCCGATCGGCGACCGATCCGATCGACGCCGAACCACCTGTCGGACCGATCGTCGTCGGCCGATTGCGGGAGCGGCCGCGGGTCGGCGTTCCGAATCCGTGAACGAATCGTTCGAAGAGTAGCCTGTTACCGTACGACACACCACTGGTAACCGATGCAACTACCGAACGACGCGACTGATTCACGCATTCCGAACGGCAGGTCGGCCGGGGGATGGCGCGATCGATCACTAGTGATAGACGGACAGAAATATCGCCAACACACGAGCAGTAGTGTAAAATATAACAGAATTCCCCAGTAATATTCCTCGGCCTGTGAAACGAACCACCAAACGATACCCGTCATCACGACCCGTCCACGCCCGTTCACACATTCCGAACGCTTATGCGTGGGTGCGGCGACGACTCGAACCATGACGGACGACGGCCCTCGCCCGGTCAAGACGACGAAAGCATCGATCGCGCTCGTTCGCGCGGTCCACGACAGCGACGGCGCGACGCTGAGCGAGTTGGCAGATCGCCTCGAGATGGCAAAGAGCACCGTCCACAACCACCTCCACACGCTGGTCGACGAGGGATTCCTCGTCCGCGACGGCGATACCTACCACATCGGGCTCCAGTTTCTCCCGTTCAGCGAGCACGCGCGCACCCGCAATCCGCTGTACGCACCGGCTCGACGGCGCGTCTATGCTCTGGCCGAACAGACGGGCAACGAAGCCGACTTCATCGTCGAAGAGAACGGCCGCGCCTACTCCCTCGAGTACGCGATCGGTGAGTCCTCTCGTGGGGGGCTGCCGGAATCGAGTCCGTTCCGGGCGGGCAACCGCTTTCACATGCACAACTGCGCCTCGGGAAAAGCCATGCTGGCCTCGATGCCCGAATCGCGCGTTCGAGAGATCGTCGACCGATGGGGGCTTCCTGGCACGACCGAACACACGATCACCGCGGAATCGGCCCTCTTCGACGAACTCGAGACGATCCGCGACCGCGGATACGCGACGAACGATGAGGAATTGATCGACGGCTACCGATCAATCGGCGCGTCGGTAACGAGCCCCGACGGCGACGTGATCGGCGCGTTCTCCATCGGCGGCCCGACCTACCGCATGGCCGTCGATGAGGCGACGACCGAGGAGATCGCACAACTACTGAGCGAGGAAATCGACGCGCTCGAGGCGGGCCTCTTCTGATCTGTTCTTACATACATATGTGTGTAATTGCTTCTCTAGGGAACGGGACACAGTATCGCCTCAGCCCGCCCCATCCGATAGACCGAGCGAAACACGGCGGCGTGCGCCGAGAGAAACAACTGGAGCGACGAGCAGCGGTCGACCACTGGTAACTGGCGTGTCGACCGCTGTTTACAGTGACGGTTCGTCTATGTTCGTGTAGACGGTCTTCGTCTGTCGATAGTGATCGAGCGCCTCCTCGCCTAAGTCCCGCCCCACGCCCGATTGCTTCACACCGCCGTAGGGCGCGTCCGGCAGGATCGGTCCGTACTCGTTTACGTACACGACGCCGGCCTCGAGATCGGCCGCGGCGTTGTGGGCGAGCGACGTCCGCTCGGTTCCGATGCCGGCAGCCAGTCCGTACTCGGTGTCGTTGGCCATCTCGATCGCCTCGTCGTACTCGCTGAACGATAACACCGTTTGCACCGGCCCGAAGATCTCCTCCCTCGCGATCCGCATTTCAGGTGTCACGTCGGTGAAGACGGTCGGCTCCACGTACCACCCGTCCTCGAGGTCGGGATCGTCGGGTCGACCCCCGCCGAATGCGAGCGTCGCGCCCTCCCGCTGCCCGGTATCGATGTACTCCGAGACGGTTTCGTACTGTGACGCGGTCGTCAGCGGCCCCAGCGTCGTCTCCGGATCGAGCGGATCGCCGATCACGTGCGATCGTGCAATCTCGAGGAATCGGTCGAGGAATTCGTCGTAGACGTCCTCGTGGACGATCGCCCGTGAGAACGCGTCACATATCTCCCCCGTACTGTAGAAGATGCCGTCGGCGACGGCGTTGGCGGCGCGGTCGAGATCCGCGTCCGGGAAGACGATAAACGGCGACTTGCTGCCGAGCTCGAGGGTTACCGGCGTCACGGTCTCGGCGGCGCGTTCCATCACTTGCCGGCCGACCGCGGAACTTCCGGTGAACGACACCTTCCGAATGCCGTCGTGGTCCGCGATCGCACCGCCGACACCGGCTCCCGATCCCGGAACGACGTTGATGACGCCGTCGGGGAAGATTGCCTTCGAGAGCTGTGCGATCCTGATCGTCGTCAGCGGCGTGGCTTTCGCCGGCTTGAGGACTGCCGTGTTTCCGGCGGCCAGCGCCGGTCCGAGTTTCCACGCCGCGACCCACGCCGGAAAGTTCCACGGAACGATCCCGCCGACGACGCCGAAGGGTTCGTGCCGGGTATAGAGGTGGACGTCCTCGCCGGTGGGGACGTGGGCGCCCCGCTGGGTGCGGGCAAGCGACGCGTAGTACTCGAGGGTCCGTATCATTCCCTCGACTTCTCCGCGTGCGTCGCCGATCGGCTTCCCGGTATCGAGCGACTCGAGGAGCGTGAGTTCCTCGAGGTGATCCGCTAAGACGCCGGCCCACTCTCGGATCGCGGCGGCGCGATCCGCAGGGCCGGCGGTACTCCACTCGTCGTCGAACGCGTCCCACGCGGCGTCGACCGCCGTATCCACGTCCGTAGACGTACACATCGCCACGTCCACGATCGGATCATCGGTAACGGGATCCCGCGGCGCGAACTGATCCGTGCCGGCGTACGTCTCACCGTCGATCCAGCCGGCGAACTCGAGATTAGCGGTCGCTCGCTCGTGGGCGTTCAGATGTCGGTCTCGGATGTCGCTCTCGATACCGTTAGCTCCCATAGTCACCCTCACTTCCGCGACGGTAGTAATAAATGTTAGCACGGAACATGGCCTTCGGCGAGCGAGTCGAATCGGAACAGCCGCCCACGGCGACGGTTCGTCCACTGAGCACAGTGTGGTCTAGGGGGGCGGGCCGGTCTACCGGTGACGAAACACGTCCCCTAGAGAGACTGATAGCTCGAGGGAGTTCGCCATCCGGTTCGTCTCCGGGGGAAGACCATCTCGAATCGATCATACTGCTGCAGTTTGGCCGCCGGAATCGCTGCGCAACTGCCGTTCGATACCGGCCAGTGCGAGGTCGAGCGTTATCGCGAGGACTGCGCCGACGAGCGCTCCTGCGAACACCTGCGACATGTCGAAGAGGTCGATGCCGCTGATCACCCACCGGCCCAGGCCACCGGCACCGATGAAAAAGGCGAGGTAGGCGGTCCCGACGTTGATGACCGTGCTCGTTCGAATGCCGGCGAAAATGACGGGAAACGCGATCGGAAGTTGGATGCGAACGAGCAGTTCGTTGTCCGTCATTCCCATCCCTCGCGCCGCATCGAGCGTGCTCTGCTCGATGCCGTCGATCCCCGCGATCGTGTTCGTCAGGATCGGGAGAAGCGCGTACACGAACAGCGCGACGACAGCCGGTCGAAACCCCAATCCGAGTATCGGGAACATGAGCGCGATCACGGCTAGCGACGGGATCGTCTGCGCGACGTTTCCCGCGGCCATGATCGGTTCCCGTGCGCGCTCGTATCTCACCGCGAGGACGCCGAGCGGCACCGCGATGGCGATGGCCGCCAGCTCGGAGACCAACACCAGCTTGAGATGCTGTACGAGCAGCCCGAGCGCCTGATCGGAGTTGGCGACGAGGTACCGGATTCCCTCGAGTACGGTCGTACTCACACCAGCCATGCTACGCGCCCTCCGTTCCGTCGCGGAAATGTGATCTGATTCCCGATTCCGTGATCACGCCGACGACCTCGCCATCCTCGACGACTGGCGACATACTGCGATCCGCCTCGAGCAGCGTGATAAACGACGATCGGAGATCCGTCGAGGGCGACGGCGGATCGGACAGTCGCTCGCCCCCGTCGGCGGCCGCAGCGGTTCCGCCCACATCGTCGAACTGATCGGCGTGTGCCTCGACCGGGTCCATGACATCGGAGACCGGCGTGATACTCAACTGTTTCAACAGCCTGTTCTCGCCGATAAAGTCCTCGACGAACTCCGTCGCCGGATTCGCGAGTATCTCGTGGGGCGTATCGTATTGGACGATCTCGCCGACATCGAAGATCGCGATCTTGTCACCCATCTTCAGCGCTTCGTTGATGCTGTGCGTGACGAAGATGATCGTCGTATTGATCCGGTCTTGGATCGCGAGGAACTCGTCTTGAAGGTCGTCCCGCGTGATCGGGTCGAGCGCGCCGAACGGTTCGTCCATGAGGAGGACGTCCGGATCCGCGGCGAGCGCTCGCGCGACCCCGACGCGTTGGCGCTGTCCGCCCGACAGTTCCGTGGGATACTGGTCGCGAAACTCCCGCGGGAGGGCCATGAGCTCGAGGAGTTCGTCGATACGGTCATCGATACGCGCTTCGTCCCAGCCTTTGAGTTCCGGGACGGTGGCGATGTTCTCGCCGACGGTCATGTGATCGAAGAGTCCGATCTCTTGGATGACGTATCCGATGTTGCGCCGCAGTTCGATCTCGTCGACCGAGCGGGTGTTCTCGCCGTCGAAGTAGACGGCTCCATCCGTCGGTTCCTCGAGTCGGTTGACCAGTCGCATCGTCGTCGTCTTTCCGCACCCGGAAGGACCGACGAGGACTGTCGTCGTTCCTTCTTCGACGGTGAAGCTGATGTCTTCGATCGCTGTCGTTCCGTCCGGGTAAACCTTCGTGACGCTATCGAATTCAATCATTGGTGGGTATTCCTGACTGAGAGGAGTGTGGTAAGAAACCGCGTTCCGAGTGCCTGATCGATCGTTTCGCCGTTCCGGAGGCGGAGGTACTGCTCGACGACGCCGAAGGTGTAGTCGACGGCGAGGGCCAGCAGCGACACGGCGATCGTTGCGACCACGATCATCGTGGTGTTACCGGTCCGAATGCCCTCGAAGATGTACTCTCCTAACCCGTCCGCGCCGACGTACGCGCCGACCGCTGCAACGCCGATGACGATAACGACGGCGTTGCGAACGCCCGCGAGGATCACCGGCATCGCGATCGGGAGTTGGATTCGGCGCAGGCGCTGCCGACGCGTCATGCCCAGTCCGCGGCCGGCGCTCAGCGTCGCCTCGTCGATTTTCGTCAGCCCGACGTACGTGTTCCGTATCACCGGCAGTTGGGAGTACAGGACGAGCGCGAAGATGACCGGCGGGCTCCCGATCCCGAGAAACGGAATGAGGAGGCCGAATAGGGCAAGACTCGGTATCGTCATCGCGATTCCTGCGAGCCACAGGATGACCGTTGCTGCGCGATCGTCGTAGGTAGTCGCCACGCCGAGTGTCACGGCGATCGGCACGGCGATCGCGATCGTATCCGCCGCGAGCAACGCGTGCTGTATCGTCAGGACGACCAGTTCGTCGAAATGTGTCGCGGCGAAGTCGACGTACTCCGCAACGAGCGCTGGCAGCATCGCGATCGGTGATGCGAGGAGTGTGGTCATCCGTTATATGAGCCCCTCCTCGCTGAGGTAGTCGCGTGCCACTTCCTGTGGATCCTGGTCCTCGATATCGACCCGCTCGTTGATTTCGATCATTTTCTCCTCGGAGTCCAGCGATTCCATCACCGCGTTCAGCGGCGCTTCGATCTCGGGGTACTCGTCCATGACATCTCCGTTCGCAAGCGGTGCCGGGTTGTACGCCGGGAAGAAATCCTGATCGTCGTCTAGCACCGTGAGATCGTACCGTTTGATCTGTGGGTTCGTGGTAAACACCATCCCGATGTCGGCTTCCTCCTCACCGAGTATCTGGTACGTGAGACTCGCGCCGACCTTCTGAACGGACAGGTCCTCGAGGGTGCTCTCGAACCCGTACGCCGCTGCGAGTCCCGGCCAGCCGTCGGACCGTTCCGCGAACTCGGACCCCAAAACCACCGAGACATCGGTGTTCCCCTCGTTCAGGTACTCGGCGAATTCGCTGATCGTCTCGAGACCGGTCTCCTCGGCCCACGACGGGCTCACGGCCAGTGCGTAGGTGTTGTCGAACGTCGCCCGCTGGAGGTACTCCAAGCCGTGTTCCTCCCGCATCTCTTCTTTCGCGCGTTCGTAGAGTTCTTCGGGGTCTCTGGGAACGTCGTCGTGGGTCGGCGGAATCGTCGCCCAGGCACCGCCCGTGTAGAGGAAGTAAAGGGCGATCTCGCCGCTTTTGACCGCCTCGAAGCACTGCATCGAGCCGCCGAGTGACGTCTCGTCGCCGATCGAGAGATCGGTATTCTCCCTGAGCGTTTCGTACCCCATGTATCCGAGGAGTTTCGCCTCGGACCACTGCATCGATCCGACGGCGATATCCTGTTCGCTACCGGTAATGACGCTACTACAACCGGCGATCGCGCCCGTCGTCACTGCAGTTGCGGCTGCAGCGCTCTGTCGTACCACGTCACGCCTTGTGCTAACCATACCCGAACACATTCCCTACCGGCTATTAAAATTTCGGGTTGAACATCATATCTCGAGTTACAGAGGTACGTGTCCGGATATCCAAACCACCACTTATTCGATTTCCATGAAAACGGGTCAGGACTGGACGCCGAACGAGTAGCGATTCGAGTTCGATCCCGTCACACCCCGACTCGTTCGAGCGTCTCACGGAAACGTCCGCTCCGAACGATGCCGGTTCGGCTTCCGTCCTCCGGAACAACATTTATCTAATATGTTACCGCTAGTAGTCGAGAAATGAGTAACAAAGCACAGAATCCGGTCAAAGCCCTCATCACGACGAACGAAGTAATCGAAGCGCTCGACGAACTCGACGGGGGACGGGTCACCGATATCGCCGCCCACATCGACCGACCGCAAAGCGTCGTCCACAATCATCTGACGACCCTGCAGCAACTCGAGTACGTCGTCAAATCCGGCAACGAATACGAACTGGGCCTGCGGTTCCTCGCGTTCGGTGAACGCGTCCGCCACCGGCTGGAACTCTACGAGATCGCGCGACCCGAAATTGAGCGGCTGGCGGACCGTACGGGGGAGTTGATCACGCTGCTGGTCGAAGAACACGGCCGGGGCGTCTATCTGGATATCGGCCAAGGCAGCAGCGATATTCAGTACCCCGCGATTCCGGGCAACCGGATCCACCTCCACTGCTCGGCCGTCGGCAAGGCGATCCTCGCGCAGCTCCCGGACGAAACCGTCGACGAGATACTCGATCGACACGGGCTCCCACCGCAGTCGTCACAGACCATCACCGAACGGGAGGAACTGTACCGCGAACTCGAGACGGTCCGAAAGAAAGGGCTCGCGTTCGATATGGAGGAGTTTCGGGACGGACTCCGATCGGTTGGCGCGCCGATTACGCGACGGGACGGCGGCGTGATCGGTGCGGTCAGCATCGCGGGGCCGGCACATCGGATGAAGGAGACGCGACTCAAACAGGAACTCCCCGAGGTGCTTCGGCAATCAGTAAACGTAATCGAATTGAATATAAATGATCCGGACGTGCGATGATATGACGACGTCGCTCGCTTACAGCGAAACGACGACGCTGCCGTTTTCGACGCGAACCGGGTGGGAAGGAAGCCGCGTTCCGTCCTTGGAGAGACAGTCTCCCGTCGGAATGTCGTACTCCCAGCCGTGCCACGGACAGTTGAGAACCTCGCCTTCCTTACACCAGTCCAGGGACACGGTCAGGTCGTCCCGTTCGAAGGTCGCCTCGGCCGTTCCGGTGACGCTGCCCTCACAGGCCGGCCCACCTTGGTGTGCACACCAGTTCGTATACGCGTGATAGTCGCCGTTGACCCTGAACAGCGCGATCTCTCTGCCTTCCACTTCGACGAGTTTTCGATCGCCGTCCTCGAGTTCGTCGACTGCTGCGATTGTGTGGTCCCCCATGGTTAGATATTCAGTCCGAACGCCTCGACCGGCGTCTCGTACAGCACCTTCCGTCGCTCTTCGGGCGTGAAGTAGTGCTGGAGGTACTTATCCATCTCCTCGAGGTGATCGAAGTCCCAGTGGGGGTAATCGGTCGCGAACATGAGCATGTCGGCACCGAGGGTTTCGATGAGCCGTTTCATGTCGTCCCCGTTGTTGGGTTCGCCCAACGGCTGGGACGCGACGTAGAACTGGTCGCGGACGTACTCCTCCGGCGACTGCTCTAAGAGCGGCACTTCGCTGCGTCGCATTCGGTAGATCTTGTTCATTCGATGCATCATGTACGGTACCCAGCCGATTCCGGCCTCCAAGAAGACGAAATTGAGGTCGGGGAATTTCGCGGGGACGCCCTCACCGAGGAGACTCGACATCGCCGCCATCTGTTGCCACGCGTGGCCGAGCGTCTGCACCTCGAAGTAGTTGTTGAACCCCTTGTTGTGGTGGGGAAAGTCGAACATGAACTCGTCGCCGTTTCCGTGAAACACGACCGAGAGATCGTTGTCCGCCGCGGCTTTGTATATCGGATCGTTCGACGGATCGCCGACCGGTGGGTATTCGCCGCTGGTGCCGATGTAGATGCCGACGATCTGATCTTCATCGGCGACGCGGTTGATCTCCGCGGCGGCTTCCTGCGGTTTCTGCGTGGCGATCGCCGCCAGCCCGAGGAAATCGTAATCGTCCAAGAAGACATCGAGCAGCAGATCGTTGTACGCCCGCATGAGGTTCACTGCAAGATCGGGCTGAGAGAACTTGCCGAGCGGTTCGAACGTATTGATGATCGGATACTCGATCTGGAAGTCGGCCTGGAACTGTTGAATGTCCTCCGGGTCAGTGAACGTCGAGAAGTGATCGTCGATCTTTCCGCCCATGCGCTGATCCCAACTGCTCGACGGAAACACGGGGTGGGGGGAGTCCGTGATGCTCGAGCGGTACGGCTCGTCGAGGTACTTCGCGATCCGTTCCTCGTCGACTGTAATGTGAACGTCGGTATCGACGACGGTCGTCTCCGCTACCGAGCCAGGGGTTGCCTGTGTCATACGTACACACAGAATCGTAGCGATCATATAAGGGTTATCCCCGAATGTCGATCGTTTCGTCGCTCCGAAGCGACTCGCACTCGAATCGTAGCATACGGCGGCAAAACGCGTCGGATTGGGTTTCAAACAGCTGTATTCCCGTCCGTTACCGCGTCGACATGGCCGATTCTGAATCACCGAACGGCTCGAACGGTTCGAGAGCCGGGAAAGTTTACAGAACTATGTGTGTAATCGGGTGAAGAACTCACACAGTACTCGGACTCCATCGGGTGGATAGGAAAATTCGGTAATACAGAATATCGCTTCCGCAGAAGGATTATATATTTCGGGGCTGTAGATGATCCCGATTCGAATGGCAGCTGATTCGCCGGAGTGGTGGCAGAAGAACGATGCGCTGAGAGCGGAGATGGGGTTACCACAGTACGTTCCGTCGCGATTTACCGACGGCACCTACGTCCACGAGGCCGTCGCGGAACTGGAGCGTACGCACGGCTGTGACATCCGACTATCCAGTCACAGCCCGAGTTACCCCAGCGAGTGGGCCGTCATCGTCGACGGGGCCGTCTGTCTGACCGTCGTCCGGCGACGCGACGCGAACGCGAACAATATCTACCAGATCTCCGCCGACGAGTTCAGACGGAGTATTCGAGAACTGGTGGACGATTGATACCGTTTCCTCTCGATGTACGTCGTCCGTCTGTATCGAACACAGTGTGAAACAACTATTATACGGAATTTTATATTAGATGTCGCCTCTCGAGGAGACAGCAGCTAAACGAAGGGCACACAGCTGCAAGTCGAGCGAAACGGTTCGAGGCCGATCCGAGTAGCTGTTACTCCTCGGGGGCGACGCTCTCGCGGATCCGATCGGTGATTTCCTCGCGTGAGGGACGTCGCTCGGGGTCGGTCGTGTCGGAGAGTCGCATCACGACGAGATCGAGCAGGTTCAGCCGGCCCAACAGCTCCCGGGTCCGACGGCGATCGAGGCCCAATTGTCGGTGGACGTCGTACAGCGTCATCGACGACTCGACCGCGTCTATCAGTTCGGTGCCCGTGACGGTATCCGGGAGGCCGATCCCGTCGGTGACGAGCGGTTTGTCCGACTCGGAGTCGACCGGAGCGTCCGACTCAACCGATCGATCAGTCGACGCGTCCGGGGCGCTCGACGACGGGTTAGGTGGTTGGTCCGCTGTCTCGTCGGAGTCGGCCGCCGAATCCGCTGCTTCCGATTCGTCCGCAAGCGCCTGTTGGCCCTCCTCGCTTCCGGCGGTCGTCTCGTAACTCGCCGGTTCGTGAACACCGGCGTCGATCATGTATCGACGAACCGTCTCGGACGCGATATCCATCTCGAGGGCGTCGGCCATCGCTTCGAACGTGTCGAGCGAATCGTACAGACACTGCAAGTACTCGGTATCCTCGTAGGGCGGCAGTTCGTCGTTCCGCGCAGCCTCGAGCGACCGTTCGATCTCGGTGTCGATCGGAGTCTCGGGTTCGTCCTCGGCTTTCGACTCCGGATCGGAGGACCGTTCGGTCTCGTCTTCGTGCGTCGGACGTCGATCCAGCGCATCGAAAAGGGTCGCTGCTTCGGTCGAGGGCTCCGATGGGAGCGACGCCACGTGCAGTCGATCTGCAAACGTCATCGTGGGCTCCGTCTCGGAACTCGAGCCGGAACCGGAGTTGACAGCAGCCGTCGACGCAGTCGATACCTCGGCTGCTTCCGTTTCCGTGTCCGGAGCGAATTCCAGCGTGATCGTCACGAGGACGGTGCCATCGGCGGTGACCCGAGCGGCATCGGTCGTACTCGAGACACTATCGGGCGCGTACTCCGCGATCGTTGCTGCGACCGATTGCGAAAACTCGAGCTGTAGCTCGCCGTCGACCCCGAGTGAGGCCGCTCGAGGCGTCGGTTCGGACCCAGTCTGTGCGTCCCCGGTCGGACACAACGGGACGGCAACATCGATCGAAACGTGCAGTTCGTCACCGCCGTCTCGCCCGTGAACCGTTGCGTCGACCCGATGAATCGCTCCCTCGTTCGACTCGTACCGCCGGAGTACCTGTGAGAGGACATCAAACGAGGTACTTACACTCATGACTCAGCATACCATTCCACGTATCATGAGACTGCGTGACAAATAATAAACCCCTTCAAATAAACCGTGTCGGAATCACTGGTTGCGACCGCTGAAGCACAACATGTGAAATTAAAAACACTCTATGGATGGATTAGTCGAAAATTGTACTTGAAGTCACCGAGTCAAGACGGGGACGTGATGCGCTCGATGGGTACTGTGTTCCTCGACGACATCGATAATCCCGAGTCGTTCAACGAAGCGTATAGTACGTTAGCCGGCAGTAGTATCAATTCCATATACAACTCGGATTCTCGAGTTGATTGGTATTAAGAGCGCACGAGCGGACCGGTAACCCGGACAACAGTCAATAGATGCGAACCAGACGGGTCAAAGTGCGATCGATGAGCAGTAGATTGACCCAATACGCATTGTAAACGGCTGTATAGCGATTATGTGCTCGATATCTCTGTATTTCGGTCGAGCAGTTTCGGTTTATCGTAGCCACTGAAACGATTCACACACTGATCGCGACGCAGCCGTGCGATTCGGTGTGCAATGACTTTCAGTAGCTACGATACCGCGAGCGGCAGTACGTATCACAAGAGTCCTAGATAAATCGACGGAATGAGACGGTCTTGCTTGTCCGTATTGCTCGTTGATTCGACTCATGAACTATTACCGAAGTTCATTGGCACGATTCCGGTTCCGAGCCGGAAACTATGGTTATCGGAACGCGACAGACATATATCTCAAAATATGTATCGATGGTTCCCTCATTTACCAAATAATTATAGCACGCTACTTCGGATCGGTGGCCGAGATCGACGTCAGTGGATGATTCGCTCGCACTCACCAATATTTACTCGAGGGCGTCGACGGTGCCGGACGAGCCGCTCGGACGGGAGCAGAAACGCGGACATTCGAAAGGGTTGTATCCGCGTTGACGGTACTTCGTACCGTGCTCCCGCGAACAGTGCGACAAATCGTCATTCCTCCCGAAATCCGTCGCTCTATCGAGAGGCACGTCGCCGATGATCACCCGAACGAGGCTGGGGGCTTTCTCGCGTGTGAGCGCCGCGGTACCCAGTTGTATGCAACGCGGCAGATTCCGGTCCTGAACGGCTCCTCGAGGCCCAAATATCGATTTGAGACGGTCGTCGATGAGCGGGTTCCGCCGCCGCCGCGGGTGTTCTATCACTCCCATACGAGCGCGCGGTCGCCCGCCGGCCTCACGAAAGTCGACGAGCGATCGATTCCCGAACCCTTCGCACTCGTCGTCTTTGCGCCCCACGGCCCGGCGCTCAGTTACCGGGCGTTCAAACGCGGATTGCTCCGGTGGCGGGAACTCCGCGTCGAAACTGTCGATCACGGGCTGTAGGTGACCCGACGATGACGCGTGTCGGTCAGTTTCGCCGTTGGATTGTATATATTGTATATATGGGCACCCACAGGCATGGACAATTCATACATGCACCCCTGCTGCACAAGTAAATATACAAACACAGGCCAGAGCTTTTCATTGATGAACGTATCTCCAAGTATGTCGATACTATGCATCCGAAGCACATCCACTCTCGTGGGGAAATAGACAAACGAACATTGGGCTCGAGGGCTCCACTGGGGGTGAGCCAATGAGCGTGATCATCTACGGACTCGCGGCCGTCATCATCGCGATGCTGGCCATCGGGTTCTACGTGTCTCGGAAGATCAAGGGTGACAGCGTCAACTACATCGTCGCGGGTCGGGGGCTAATCCTCCCGCTGGCCGCGGCGACGTTGATGGCCCAGTCGCTCGACTCGAACGCTACCCTCGGGAATACGGACCTCGTTTCGTCCGCCGGCTTCTGGGCCGGTGCGGCCCTCCCGGTCGGGTTGGCGCTCTGTCTCTTCCTCACCGGGCTGTTCTTCGCCAAGCCGATGAACCGGATGAATCTCACGACGCTGCCGGACTTCTTCCGCCGGAAGTACGGCCGCACCGTCGAAATAGTCGCGAGTCTCATCATGTCGGTCGCCTACGCGTTCCTGTTGGCCGGGAACCTCGTCGCCGGCGGCTACCTCTTCCAGATTTTCGTCGGGACGAGCTTCGAGCTGGGGGTCTTCATCATCGCCGCGCTCGTCCTCTCCTATACGCTCGCCGGCGGCCTCTTCGCAGTCGCATACACGGACGTCCTACAGGCCGGCGTCGCGTTCGTCGGGTCCATCGCGCTCATCGTCTACATCACGACGCAGTACGGCATCACCGTCCCCGCCGGAATGGGGCCCTCGAACTTGGGACAACTCACTGACCCGAGTCAAGGGGCGTACATCAATCTCGCCACGATCATCGCCCTCGGGCTGGGCGACATCGTCGCCATCGACTTCATGGAACGAGTCTTTGCGGCCGACAGCCCGGAAACCGCACGTAAAGCTTGCTTCATCGGTGCCGCCGGCACCCTCATAATCGGCGTGCCGTTCTCCGTCGTCGCGCTCTCCGCGGGCCCGATCCTCGCCTCGCTGGGCGTCGAAGCCGGTAACCAAGCGGTGCTCTACTCCCTGTTACAGAACGCGGTCCCGCCGTGGCTTGCGTCGATCGTTATCGCGGGAATCGTCGCCGCCTCGTTCTCGACGAGCGATGGGGCGATACTGGGCACCTCCTCCGTCATCGCTCGAAATATCGGCGGCATTCGCGTCGACGAGAGCGCGCCCGCAGCGGCGGACGGCGGCACGGACGAGGGCTTCCTCGGGACCGAGAGCGATAAACTACTCACCGTGACTCGGCTCATGGCCATCCCCATCACGCTGCTCGGTATTTTCTTCGCGCTCCGAGTCTCCGCCACCGGGATGTTGCTCGTCCTGGCGTTCGATATCATGCTCGCCGGCGCGTTCGTGCCGCTGGTGATGGGTATCTACTGGTCGGAGATGGCGAACACGCCCGCAGCGCTCATCTCCATGCTCGCCGGGTCGGGGACGCGTCTGTTTTTCTTTGTGCTCCTGCCGACGACGTACGCCTACGAGAACACGCTGTTTTACATTCCGAACGACGTCTTTACCGCTGCCTTCGACGGCTTGCCGACGTTCATCGCGGCGGGGGTGAGTTTGGTCAGCTTCGTCGTGGTCGCCTACGCCACGAAAGACTCCTACACGGCACGGTCTCTCAACCGAGAGGGACGACGCACCATCGTCGCGGGCGGCGACAACGATGAAGAGTAACTAGCAGTCCACTTTTTATCGCATATACGCGTACGAACAGTCACCTGTAGATATATATGGTTCGAAGTCGTTTTGTTATTCGTCCCAATGACACTGGTTAGTACTCTTTTGAGGTGTGGCGAATGAGCGGAAACGACCTTCGAATCCGTCGCAAGGCCCAGCAGTTGGGCTCCTCGACGCTCGCGGTAACGATGCCCGCGGAGTGGACCCATCGCCACGATCTCACGAAAGGTGACGAACTGATCGTCCAACGCGACGAAAACGGCAATTCGCTGCTGGTCACGCCGAATCAACCCGCGATCGAAGACGCTGAAACGACGATTAACGCCGACGCGATGAGCACGGACGCGCTCTCTCGAGCCGTCATCACCCAATACGTCCTCGGACGCGGACTGGTTCGGATCGAAGCGGAGGAGGCGCTGGAAGCCAAACACTATGACGCGGTACTCGAGGCCGAACGCCGGCTGATGGGGCTCGGTATCGTCGAGGAATCGCCGACCCACATCACCGTCCGCTGCTCGGTCGATCCCGGCGACTTCGAGCTCCCGACCCTGCTCGGTCGATTAGGACGCACGGAAGCGACGATCCGCTCGAGTGCCGTCTCGGCTCTGTTGAACGGCGACACCGATGCCGCTCGGCGAGCGCGCGACCGGGGGTCACAACTGGAGAAGTTGTTCTCCCTCTTTCTCAGACTCGTCTTCACGACCTACCGCAACCCGCGGCTCAACCAGTCGGTCGGGGTCGGAACCGGATTTCCGCTCATCGGCTACCGCTCTGCCGCACAAGACGTGTCGTTGATGGCCGGCATCGCCGACGATATCGCGACGATCGCTGCAGACCGAGTGACTGACCCCCTCGAGGGCGATGTCGCAGACGACATCGAAGTAGTCCACGGGGCCCTCGATACGGCCGCCGAACAGGTCCGCGACGCCGTCATCGATCCGGATTACGAGCAGGTGACCGATGCCCGCGCGAGCCTCCAGCGTGTCGACGATCACCTGGAAACGGCTGTCGATCGCCTCGAGGCAGAACGGCCCGAACCGCTGCTCGCGCTGAACCGAGTGCATCTCCTCTTCGAACGGAGTTCGCGCCACGCCGGCGATACGCTCGATGTCGCGACCCATCTCGCGTTCCGGGAGAGCCCGGACGTGGTCACCCACAACGGTGATTAAGGTGTTTTAGGACACATGAACCGTTCGAGTACGCACCCACTCATGTGGAGAACTGAAATACCTTCCAAGAAAGGCTTTAGTATATTCTTATGTTTGAACCAAATAGGCAAGGAAGAGCTCGTATGGGCTTGAAATTGCACTAAACGGAGATAACCGAACACATGACTGACGAACCATCCGGCGAAGAGATGTACGGCGACGAGTACAAGGAAGCAAACGAACCGATCTTCAGCGGCATCCCGACCTTCCTCAAACTCCCCGAAGTCGAACGGGACCAGCTGGACGAAAACGATGTCGACATCGGTATCCTCGGTGCGCCCCTCGACACGGCGACGACGATCCGTCCCGGGACCCGCTACGGCCCGCGTGCGGTTCGTGCGGCCTCGACGGTCCCCTCGCCGCCCTACGAACACTTCAATATCGAGACCGGCATCGATCCCTTCGATACGTTCAAAGTCGCGGACACCGGCGATGCCCCGGTCTCTCCCGGCGATACGCGACAGAGCCAACTGAACATCGAAGACGCCGTCGCGGAAGTAAGCGAGCAAGCCACGCCGATCGTCATCGGCGGCGATCACTCCATTTCGTACCCTGACATCAAGGGTTGGGCGGAAGCCAACGACTACGACGATATCGGGCTCATCCACTTCGACTGTCACGCCGACACCGGCGATGACGGGCTGACCGGTTTCGAGTACGACCACGGCGCGTGGGTCAAACGCGTCTACGACGACGGGCTGATGGACGGGGAGAACTACACCCTCATCGGTCCGCGCGGGTTCTGGCCCGGTCCCGACACCTACGAGGAGATGCGCGAGGCGGACATGAAGTGGTACACTGCGATGGACGTCGCCGGGATGGACCTCAACGAGATCGTTGCCGATGCGGTCCAGCGTGCCACCGACGGAACCGACGCCGTGTGGGTCTCCTTCGACGTGGACGTGATGGAGCCCGCCTACGCGCCGGGCACCGGGGAGCCGGAACCGGGCGGACTCATCCCCCGCGAAGCGATCTACATGGTCCGCGAAGTCGTCAAGGCACTCGAGCCCGACGACTTCGGTTTCGACGTCGTCGAGGTCTCGCCGGCGTACGACGTGAGTGACACGAATTCCTACAACGGCGGAATCACGAGCGGCTTCGCCAACCGGCTCATTCTCGAGGTAATGGGCAGCATGGCGCTCGCAGAGAAGGGACTGGAAGAGGGATCGCCGATCAAGCCGAAGGAGCCGCTCGGGCCGAGTCCGGAGGTCGAGACACAGGCGGACGACTGACCAGGACCGCGACTCGAGGGAGTCGATAGCTGTGGGGCTCCGGCCCCGCACCGTTCAGTCGCAACTCTCGAACCGGAAAAAGCCGGGAGCGACTCGCGATCAAGGGGGCACCGTGAAAGCGGTGTGCAGTCACATCACAGCGCGTCGCGTTTTCTGTGTCTGCCGGTCGAACACTCGATGTTTCACCAATTATCTCGATCGGATTACTGTGATTTTGTGGATGGAGGTGAAACGATGAGGCAGTTGTAAGCTTCACTACCCAAATTCCTCTCGGATAACAGTCACTCTCGACTACCGCTCGAGCACTCGAGAGCAGCAGTGATACTCGAATGCGATTGTCCGGCTATACACGGGTTCACGAGGCTACGCGACGGTGACCGACGGTTCAAAGTGGATCGGACGTCAAACCTACCGATAGACGGCCCCATGCAAATAGGGTCGGGGTACAGGCTGTCGCTCTCTAAATTCCGAGACCGGAACTCATGATATACAGCGTAGAGAGACGGGGAGTATTCTCGGGAGAGTATCAGCCATCCAAGTACCGACGCAAAGAACGTCCTGTGAGTTTTCGCATAATTCGGCTCGGAACGGACTAGTGTCTCTGCACACGATCGGGGGAGGGAGTCGACTAACGTCCGGTTCAGTGATCGTTCCTTCGGGCCCCGGTTAGTCGACCGGTCAATATCGGTTCCACGGAGCGACGTATTCGTGTCCCGGATCGACGGGCATCTTCGGGCGAATGACGAAGAGTATTACACACCTATATTTGTAATCCTCCTTCGACAGTCATGGAGTGTCGTTCGAACATTTCGAACGCCGAGTCGGGGTCAGCTACTCATATTGATATTGACCTCGATCACGTTCGCCGAGCGCATGACGCGTTCAGAGAGGCGCTCTCGAGCCTGTTCGTCGCGCATAAACTGTGCCGGAGCCGACACGCTCAACGACCCGAGTACGTCGTCGTCGGGGTTTCGAACCGGTACACCGATCGCGCAGAACCCCTCGATCTCTTCCTCGTCGTTGTACGCGTACCCGCGGTCGCGAATCGTTTCGAGTTCGTCGAACAGCGTCTCGCGGTCGGTGATCGTGTTCGCCGTTTGGGCGGGGAGGCCGTGCCGGTCGACGATTTCCGCGACGCGGTCGCGCGGAAGGGACGCGAGAATCGCCTTTCCGGAGGCGGTGTAATGGAGGTGGTCGCGTTGCTGGAGTTTCGCCGACTGGTAGTCGCCGTCGACGCCGGTTTCGCCTTTCACCTGATAGAGGTTGATTCCGCGACCGTTTTCCTCGGTGACGATGTGCGTGTACTGGCCGGTCTCGTCGGCGAGTTCGTCGACTTTGGGTTTGCCGTAGCGATAGAGCGGACTCCGGTTTCGGGCGGACTCTCCGAGGACGGAGAACTCGAAGGCGAGCTCGTACCGGTCGTCTCTCTGGACGAGCAATCCGTTCTCCTCGAGTGTCTTCAGGTGGATATACGCCGTGCTTTTCGAGACCTCGAGTTGCGTCGCGAGTTCCGACACGCCGACGCCGCCGCGTTCGCGGACGGCATCGATAACGCGTGACGCCATCGTCACGGTCTTCAGCGTTCGCGGCCCATCGTCACGGTCGCCTGCGGACATACCCGGATCAATTACCTCCACCGCCATTAATGTTCGTATATTTCAAATATTGCAGCGAAACGCACTCGAATGAGAGACAAATTACCCAGAAGTGCCCCAAGTGTTGTCTGTGGGTTCGAAGATCCATGAACTGGGTTCCGCTCGTCGGCGTCTCCTCGTGTATCGGCCTCGAGGAAGGCTATACGGAGCGCAATCCACTCGAACCGAGACGAATACGCGACGATCGATCGGTGATCGCACTCGCTCGATCGGCCGTCGCCGACTCGATCGGCGCTAGTTCGTTCGAAATAGTCGAACGACCGAAGAGACGGTGGCGTCACCCCCAGAGTGGACGGACACACTGCATCGTGGGTGCCTCAATCGATTAAGGGGGAAATATGATCCTCATATACGGACGCACACCGACCCACAACGTTTTTGAATTCTTGACCGAAATTCGGTAATCGTGTTGCAAACCGAGACGAATGTGCAAACGTATCGGATCGAATCCGATCAGTTCGCAACCGAGAGGAACGGATCACTCGAGGCGTCCCGCACGGCGACAGCCACTTCGGTTCCGCCGGACCGCTCGCGGGCGAGGACGAAACGGCCGCTTCGATCGTCGGGGCGATCCGCGAGGGGCGCGAGGTGACCGGTCGCGTGGCGCAGAGGCCCGCCAGGATGGAGCGCTCCGTAGACGAGTTCGCTATCGCCCATCCGAGCGATAGCGGGTATCGGACCCGCTTGGGTCTGATAGGAAGCACGCGGGGGACTCACGGATGACGACACCGGAGCTCTCGATCGACGGAGCGCGGCTCCGTCGAGACATCGAGCAGGTCGCATCGTTCGGTGCCGTCGACGCCGACGACGGCCGCGGGCGGACAGCGCTGCCCGGCGACGAGGCGAACGGCGAGGCGCGGGACTATCTCGTCAATCGCCTCGAGGAGGCGGGCCTCGATGTCCGGATCGATGCGGTCGGGAACATCGCCGGTCGGTGGACGCCGCCCGGCGCGGACCCGGCCGCCGCACCCGTCGCCGCCGGGAGCCATCTCGATTCGGTCCCGCGCGGTGGCATCTTCGACGGGCCACTCGGCGTCTTCGCGGCTCTCGAAGCCGTCCGGACGATTCGAGGGAGCGATATCTCGCCCACTCGCGGGCTCGAGGTCGTCTGTTTCACCGGCGAGGAGGGGACCCGTTTTGCCGACGGCGTCCTCGGGTCGACGGTCGCGACCGGCAAGCGCGGCGTCGAGGAGACGCTCTCGCTGACCGACGGGGACGAGACGCTCGAGAACGCGCTCGAGCGGCTCGGCTACCGGGGGACCGGCCGCCTCGATGCAAGCGAGTGGGACGCGTGGCTCGAACTCCACATCGAGCAGAACACGCGCCTCGAGGACGCGGGCGTGCCACTCGGCGTCGTCACCGATATCACCGGAACGGCACGGTGTCACGTGACCATCGAGGGCGACGCCGACCACTCGGGGACGACCGGAATGACCGAACGGCAGGACGCGCTCGCGGCGGCGAGCGAACTGGTCCTCGCGGTCGAGCGGAACGCGGGCGAGACCGCGGCTTCCGGGAGCGGGACCGCAGTCGGAACCGTCGGGCAGTTCGACGTCGCGCCGAACGTCGTCAACGTCGTCCCCGGGACGGTGTCGCTCCGACTCGATCTGCGATCAGTCGAAGCCGCGGAGATTCAAGCGCAACTGGACGCCGTAACCAACACCCTCAGGGCCATCGAAGACGACCGGAACGTTTCGACGGCCTTCGACTGCACGTACGATGTCCCGCCGACGCCGCTCTCGGAGCGGTGTCGAACCGTCGTCCGCGACGCGGCGCGGGACCGCGGTGTCGAGACGCGCACGCTTCACTCGGGGGCCGGCCACGACACGATGCAGGTCGCCGACGTGACTGACGCCGCGCTCCTGTTTGCCGCCTCCGTCGGCGGCCACTCCCACTCGCCGAAGGAGTGGGCCGATTGGGCGGATTGTACGGCCGCGACGACCGTCCTCGCCGATTCCCTCGCGCGGCTCGTAACGACCGACGAACGCTGACAGCTACTGCACTCACCACTGAACCCACCAATGTTAGAAATCGAAATCGAAGACACGACGTTTACGGCCGAATTGCACGAAGACCAGGCACCGGAGTCCGTCGCGGCGGTCCGCGAGTTCCTGCCCCTCGAGTCGGAGCTGCTGCACGTCCGCTGGAGCGGGATCGCGACGTGGATCAACATCGACGAGATCAACCTCCCCGAGATCCCGCGGGAGAACCACACGGTGTACCCCTCGCGGGGCGACCTCCTGCTCTATCCGGGTTACCGGAACGAACAGGAAATCCTCGTCCCCTGTGGCCCGACGTGTTTCAAAAGTCCGGCCGGCGACCTCGCGGGGAATCACTTCGCCACCGTGGATGCGACGGCTGACGAACTCAAGGCCATCGAGGAGGCGACGCTTCGAGATGGCGCCCACGACGTAACGATTCGGGAGGTCGATCGATGACCGATATCGTCGTCCTCCACGACAAGATCCACGGGCTGGATCCGGCGGCGTACGCCGAGACCATTCGAGAGGAGGTTCCGAACGCCGATGTCGCGGTCGCGCGGACGCCCACAGCGGAACGGAATCTCCTCCGCGAGGCGACGGTCGCGACCGGCTATGGGATCGACCCCGAACTCGTTGCGGCCTCGGAGACCCTCGAGCTGTTCGCCTGTACGTTCGCGGGCACCGGCCACCTCCCCCTCGAGACGCTCGAGGCCGAGGGCGTGGCGGTCACTAGCGCCTCCGGCGTTCACGGCCCGAACATCGCCGAACAGGTCCTCGGGTACGTCCTCGCGGACGTGCGGAACCTCCGACAGGGGTGGGAACAACACGAACGCGGGGAGTGGAACCACTATCAGGGCGGCGAACTCCGCGGATCGACCGCGACTGTCGTCGGCATGGGACCGATCGGACGGGAAATCCTCGCCCGCTTCGACGATTTCGGCGTCGAGACAATCGGCGTTCGCTACACGCCGTCGAAGGGTGGGGACGCTGACGAGGTCGTCGGCTTCGAGGACACCGTCGATGCGGCCGCGCGCAGCGACTACCTGGTGCTCGCCTGTCCGCTTACCGAGACCACTGAGGGGCTCGTCGACGAGCGACTCCTCGGAACTCTCCCGACGAACGCGATGCTCGTCAACGTCGCGCGCGGCCCCGTCGTCGACACCGATGCGCTCGTCGCTGCCCTTCGGGGCAACGACATCCGCAGCGCCGCACTCGACGTCACCGATCCCGAGCCCCTGCCCGCCGACCACCCACTCTGGACGCTGGGCAACTGTCTCGTCACCCCCCACAATGCCGGCCACACCCCCAACTACTGGGACCGCTGTACCGAGATACTCCTCGATGCTCTCGAGGACACCTCGTTGATGCGAGACTGATAGGACAGCGTAGTCAGGTACCACCGACTCGTTTTTCGCGATCCGAAACCGTCCGGGAGACTGCCGCGTGCAGGAAGCACCTAATGGACGCTCTTGACGAGTCGGCTCTCGGTAACATCACGAATACCGAACGGTTCTCGATGTCTCTGAGACCGGTGCTACATCTATAGTAGCTACTGAAACGATTGACACACTGATCGCGGAGCCATCATGCGAGCAGGTTGCACTGACGGTCAATGGCTACTATCTCTTCGGGCTCGGACGGACACCGCTCTCTCCGGCAGTTCGTTGGCTACGTCCAGCGGCACAACGACAAGGGCGGTTCGAACCGCTACTCGATGATTACGTCGGTGTACTCGAAGGTAGCGATATCGACCAGCCCGTTAGTTGTTAATCGAAGTTCCGGGATGACCTCGAGTGCGAGGAAAGTCAACGTGTGAACGCCGCCCTCGTGGTCGAGACCCAGTGCTCTGGCCTGTGACTGGACTGTCTCGAACTGTTCCTTAACTACCGCCAGTGGTTCGTCGGACATGAGACCGCCAACGGGGAGCTCGAGCGTCTCGATAGTACCGGTCGTTGGATCGTAGGCCGCCACGCCGCCGCTGACTTCTTCGAGATGGTTTGCGACAGCGGCCATCGAATCGAATGCCGCGCCCACCACGAGACAGTTGTGTGCGTCGTGTGCGACGGTCACACCGACGGCACCGCGGTCAAGGCCGAGTCCATGGACGAAGCCGTTGCCGATGTTGCCCGGCCCGCCGTGACGTTCGATGACCGATATCGCGGCCACATCCGCCGTCGGATTCGGAACGACGATATCGGTGCCGTCGCGGGTCTCGATCGGGAGGGCCTGTTCCATACGCTTGGTTTGGATCCGTCCCACGGCGTCGATCACCCGCACGCGGGCGGGGCCGGAGCCGGCGTATTCAAGCGCCAGGTCTGTCGGATCGACGCGGCCGAACGAGACGGTGTCAGTTTCCACAGCGGTCTCCGGCGGCGCTTCGAGAGACGGATCAACGACGCCGTTGACGACCACATGTTCGACATCCCACGTCTCGAGGTCGTCGAGGAGCGCTAGATCGGCCGGTGCACCGGGTGCGACGCGCCCGAAGGGAACACCGTAGCTCTCCGCAGTGTTGATCGTCGCGAGCTGAATCGCTTCGACCGGATCGACCCCGTGTTCGATCGCTCGTCTGACGGCGAAGTCGACGCTTCCCAACTCCTCCAGTTCGATTACGTCGCGGTCGTCGCTACACAGCGAGAGCCGACGGCTGTCGACGTCCGAGCGGTTTACGAGCCCGATCAGTTGGTCGAGGTTCTTGCTACAGGAGCCTTCGCGGATGTAGACGTGCATTCCGGCGTGCAACTTTTCGAGCGCCTCGGACTCGGTCACGCTCTCATGGTCGGTGTCGAGATACCGAGCCACTGACTGCAACTCGGTGCCGGTCACGCGGGGGGCGTGCCCGTCGACCGCGAGCCCGCGTTCGCGGGCAGCCTCGATCTTGTCGTGGACTGTCTCCTCGCCCGCGAGCACGCCTGGAACGTTCATGACCTCACCGAGTGCGATCACTCTCTCATCGTCGAGCAGGTCCTCGACGGCCGCGGCGTCGAGCGTCGCGCCGCCGTCCTGTAGGTGTGAAGCCGGGACCGAGGAAGGGGCAGTGAACCGGATCTTTAGCGGCGTGTGTGCGGCGTCTTCGATCATCCCACGGACGCCGGCCAGTCCGCAGACGTTTGCGATCTCGTGGGGGTCTGCAACGACACTGGTGACGCCGCGGTCCAGCACGGCGTTGCCGTACCGGGCTGCAGTCACCATCGACG
This sequence comes from Natrinema versiforme JCM 10478, assembly GCF_000337195.1. Lineage (GTDB taxonomy): Archaea > Halobacteriota > Halobacteria > Halobacteriales > Natrialbaceae > Natrinema > Natrinema versiforme. Next base: position 84,872 of record NZ_AOID01000062.1, read on the forward strand.
ACTCGATGTGCATATGCGCATCGATGAGCCCCGGGGCGATGTACTCTGCTTCAATCTCGCGGCCAGCGGGCCGATCGCCGAGAGCGACGATCTCCCCGTCATCGACGGCGACCGTCGCCTCCCGGAGCGTGCCGTTGAGAACGTCGACCAGCGTCCCGCTGATCGTCAGATCGACGGTGTCAGTGCGGGTCATCGTGATTGCTCCCACCGAGCAGTGGTTCGCTGCTGTGTCCAGCCCGATCGACTCTCGCTTAGCGGTTGAAGATTACACAGTTTGTCTGGTAAAGTCGAACGCACGTTTCCAATTAGATGGTTTTGCTCATTACATATATAGATGTGGGTCGGGGACGCGGATCACTACCGCAAAACAAACGGGACCGGTTCGGGGATCAATTACGGTTTCAGTTTTTCTGTGTTCTCGCGTGCTTCTTGGTGATTCCGCGCTCCACCTCCGATCGGTCGGGTTGACTTCGATACCGTTCTCACACCGAAAGTTTCTCGCGAGTTGGGAGAAGTAGCACTAACAAGAGATCGTTGTGGATTGTTTCAAATTATCTCCCGAACTGGCCCGAATATCCTTAATACTTGTACGATTGATTAGTAAGTGTGGCGAATACTGACTGTAAACTTGGGTTTATTGGTAGTTGTTCGTTATGTGGTGTCGTATGTCGAAGGGAAGTGACAATTCACGCAGAATAGTGTCGAAGCGGCAGTTACTGGCGAGCACCGGGGCCATTGGGCTCGGGATGGCTGCCGGCTGTCTCAGCGAGGACAGCGGCAGCGACGCCGGACTCTCTGCTGCCTGGATTTACTTTGCCGAGGCGGACGATCAGGGGTGGACATCGTCCCACGACGCGGGTCGGCAGGCGACCGAAGACGAACTGGACGACTTCGAGGGCGATTACGTCGAGAGCGTCGACGCCTCCGATGTCGAACAGACGGCCAGCCAGTTCGCCGAAGACAGCTTCGATGTCGTGTTCGGGCTGAGTGCGAGTTTTACCGATCCGATGGCTGCCGCCTCGGAAGAGTACCCCGATACCGCCTTCGAGGTCGCCTCCGGAATTGATACCGGTGAGAACTACGGTGCATTCCATGAAAAACTGTACCATGCACGGTACTTGGTCGGCTATGCGGCGGGCATGCTCACCGAGAACGACAACATCGGCTACGTTGCGGCCAATCCGGTGTCGACGGTTTACCAGGAAATCAACGGCTTCGCCTCCGGTGTCGCCGACGCCAACGGCGATGCGACGGTGTATGTTCGGTGGACGAACAGCTGGTACGACCCGGCGACGGAAGGCGAAAACGCACAGGCGCTCATCGACGACGAGGATGTCGATGTCATGGCTCAACACCAAGACTCACCATCCGTCCTCGAGACGGCAGCGGAAAACGATATCTGGGCATCGGGGTACGCGGAGTCCGCGCCGGACGCTGCGGGTGACAACTACCTGATGACCCCCGTCTTCAACTGGGAAGTCGTCTACATGCAGATCATCGAACAGGTCCGTGCCGGCGAGTGGGAGGCCGGATATACGTTCCCGGGAATCGCGGACGGGGCCGTCGATATCAGCGATCCGGGACCGGAAGTGCCCGACGAGGTCGTCGAGGAAGTCACGAGCATCAAAGAGGACATGGAGTCGGGCGACGCCGACGAAATCGTCTGGAGCGACACGCCGTACGAAGACTGGTCCGAAGAGGAAGTCCTGTTCGACTCGAGTTCCTTCGAGATGGACAATATCGACGGGCAGGAACTGTAGCAACGGGCGAGACGGGCTTTTTTTAATACGACCGGCATCCGTCAGTTCCACACAACCATGTCTCAACTTGGGTTGCGCCGGGAATCCGGTATGACAGATCGGATACCGTCGGACAGAGCCGACAGGGGTTAGTCCTGTTCGCGGCTATAGGCGTCGACCAGCGCCGAAGGCCCGCCCAGTTCGTTGAGATTGCCCTGTCGCATGACGTACCAGAGGACGACGACCGTCATAATGTAGGGATAGGTATTCATCACTTGTGGGTTGAGCAAGAAGTCGACTGCCGACTCGACCGCGGCGATATCGACCCCCGAGAGCACCGCGTCACGGACTGCACCCGACCGGAAGGAGAGGGCATCGATGGCGGCGAAGAGGTACGCCCCGGCGAGAAGCCGCCAGATGTGCCACTGCGCGAAGATGACCAGCGCGACGGCGATCCAGCCCCGGCCGGCGGTCATCTCGACGCCCCAGAAGTTGGTGAACGCGAGCGAGAGTTGTGCCCCGGCCGCACCGGCCAGCGCGCCGCCAAGCAGAACACAGGCGTACTGGATGCGGAAGACGGGCACACCGGCTGTGTCCGCTGTTTCGGGATCTTCGCCGACCGCAGTGATCTCCGAGCCGACGTTCGTCCGAAAGAGGAGATACCAGATCACGGGAACGAGGCCCAGGCTGAGGTAATCCAGCGCCGTCACGCTGAAAAACGCCTGCCCAACGACGGGAATATCCGACAGCAGAGGCAGGGCGATTTGGTCGAAGCCGTCGACGTTTCTGCCGACCCACGCCCGTCCGAAGTACGTGGTTAGTCCCGTCCCTAACAGCGTGAGCATGATCCCACTGATCACCTGATCTGCCTTGAGCGAGATACAGAGCACCGCGTGCAAAAGCGCCAGCGCAGCTCCGGCGAGCATCCCGATGGCGAATCCGAGCCAGAGGCTCCCGGTGGAGATCGCCCCGGCGAAGCCGGCGAGCGCCCCGGCTAGCATCATCCCTTCGACACCGAGGTTGAGCACGCCGCTGCGTTCGGCGATGACCTCACCCATCGCCGCCAGTAACAGGGGAGTCGCGAGCCGGACGGTCGATTCGAGAGTGCCGGCGATGATACTCATGTTGAACCCTCCATACTAGGCTCGGATCCGGTATCAGGCTTCCCGCCGACGGTCACCGCTAATCGGTACTCCGTAATGAACTCCGCTGTCAGCAGAAACAGGATCGTCAGCGCGACGATCACGTCGACCAGCGCGTTCGGCACGTCCATCGTGATTGCGACCGTCGTTCCACCCGCGGTCAGGACCCCGAAAAACAGTGCGGCGAGTAACACCCGGAAGACGCCGTTGCGGCCCAGCAAGGCGACTGCAACCGCTGTGAATCCGTATCCGGGTGAAAAGCTCTCGAAGAGCCGACCGTGGACGCCCGCGATCTCGATGATGCCAGCTAGTCCCGCGAGAAAGCCGCCGATAAGGAAGACGAGGATGTAGATCTTGTAGCTGCTGATCCCCGCCTGTTTCGCCGCGGCCGGATTCGAGCCGATAAACGTGATCTCGTACCCGAGCCTCGTTCGGGTCAGAAGCAGCGTCCCGAGCACTGCCGCGATCGCCAGGATGCCGACACCGACGTGAAGCCGGGGATGGAGGACGGTCGGTAACTCCGCGGCGGCGGGGAGGCGATCGGTCGCTGTCTGCCCGCCGCGGCCCTGAAGCGGTCCGCGAAGCAGGTAGCCAGTAAACGTCGTCGCAGCGAAGGTGAGCATCAACGAGGAGATGATCTCGTTGACGTCGTGTTCGGCCCGGAGATACCCGGGGATCGCCCCGTACAGCGCGGCGGCGAGTCCGGACGCAAGCATCATTAATACCAGTAGGACATAGCTCGGAACGCCGTAGTTCAGACCGATATACGTTCCGACGATCGCACCGACATACAACTGTCCTTCCGCTCCGATATTCCAGAGGCCGGCCTTCAGCGGAATGTAGACGGCTAATCCGGCGAGAAATAGCGGCGTCGCCGTCGTGAGGATATCGGCGATGCCGCCGAGATCCAGCAGGCTGTCGAGGAAAATTTGCTCGTAGACGAGAATCGGGTTGGCCCCAATCCACAGAAGCGGGATTGCGGCGACGAACAGCGCCGCGAGAATCGTCAGCACGGGAGCCCCGTAGTCGAGCCACCGCGGAGTCGATTCTCGGCTTTCGACTTCGATAGCGGGCGTCATTTGAGCCCCTCGGTTCGCTGTGTTCGCTCGGTTCCGTCCGGTTTGGCTCCGGTCGACATGTACATGCCGAGTTCCCACTTGTCGGTCTCCTCCGGTGTCGTCTCGAAGACGAACTGGCCGTCGTACATCACGAGAATTCGATCGCTCATATCGAGCAGTTCGTCCAGATCCTCGGAGATCAGTACCACGCCCGTTCCGTCCGTCCGCTGTTCGAGCATGAGTTCTCGGATCCGCTCGATCGCACCGACGTCGACCCCTCGAGTCGGCTGGTTCGCGACGAGTAGATCGGGGTTACGATGCATCTCACGCGCGAGAATAAGTTTCTGGAGGTTGCCGCCGGACAGGTCCCCGGCAGCGGTCTCCCGAACGTTCTCGACGCCGCGGACGTCGAACTCCTCGACCAGTTGATTGGCGTACGTCTCCATCTCATCGTAATCGAGCAAGGCGCTATCGCCCGACAGTTCGCCGTTTCGATACACCTTACTGCCGGCGTTGTGCATCACGCTCAATTGCTCCGCACAGCCGTGTTTGTATCGGTCTTCGGGAACGAACGACACGCCGGCGTCGATGAACGTCCGCGGGGATTGGCCGGTCAGATCCGTGCCGTTGACGCTTATCCGCCCGGTCTGAACCGATCGATCGCCGATCAGACACTCGGCCAACTCCCGTTGGCCGTTGCCGCTGACGCCCGCGATTCCGACGACCTCGCCCTCGCGGACGGTGAGGTCGACGCCCGAAAGGACCGAGACGCCGCGGTCGTCATGCGCGCGGAGTCCCTCCGCCTCGAGAACCGGATCACCGACAGCCACCGGTTCCGTATCGAGTCGAAAGAGCACCTCGCGTCCGACCATCTTTTCAGCCAGATCGCGCTGGCTGACGGTGTCGGCGTCGATCGTCTCGATTTTCTCGCCGTCGCGCAGGACGGTGACGCGGTCGGCCATCTCTTCGACTTCCCAGAGTTTGTGCGTGATGAAAATGACTGTGAGCCCTTCCGTAACGAGCGTGTCGATGGTCTCGAACAGTTGCTCGGCCTCGTTGGGCGTCAGGACGGCGGTCGGCTCGTCGAGGATCAAGAGATCGATGTCTCGGTACAGCGCTTTGAGAATCTCGACGCGCTGGCGTTCGCCGATATCGAGTTCCCAGACGTTCGCGTCCGGATCGACAGTCAGCCCGTACTCCGTGGCGAGTTCTTCGACCCGTTCGCGCGGCCCGTCTCGTTCTCGCCCGAATAGCCGCTTGAGCGGTGACAGCACACCGCCGGTTGACTCGGTCTCACGTTCGCCCAGAACGATGTTCTCCAGGACGGTCATCCGGGGCACGAGCATGAAGTGCTGGTGAACCATGCCGATTCCGACGTCGATCGCATCGTTTGGGGAATCGAAGTTGCGAGGCGTTCCCTCGAACGTGATCGTGCCACTCGTCGGACTGTACAGTCCGTAGAGGATATTCATCAGCGTGCTCTTGCCGGCCCCGTTTTCGCCCAGTAATCCGTGAACTTCGCCACGCCGTACTGAGAGATCGATCCCGTCGTTGGCGACGATGTCACCGAATTTTTTGGTCACGTCCTCGAGTTCGAGTATCGTTTCTTCTTCACTCATAGTTGAATCATATTGTCTCGGTATCCAGCGGCGATTTGGTACTCGTTCCCCAGTTGGATTCTCTCTCGTTCGATCGGCGGCGTCGCTGTCACTGCGATGGCCTCTCCGGACATCCCCCACTGAACCGTTGGATCGAAATCAACTGAACGGGAGTCAGACCCCCCGTGCACTGTGTGCGAGTCGGTCGGCGAAAAGCCGGTGAAACTGGGATTCTAGTACTCATCTCACACCAGTATTCCAAATATTTGCATTTATATATTATCGTTTGGGCAGATATCTCGGCAGTAGCTGGAAACAGTTTGGAATATTCGTCTTTGGACGGAGAAAGAGGAAGACGAGACAGTATCGCTGGCGAAGGCCGCTCGAAACGGACGGATGGCCACCGCTGTTCGCAGAACGAACCCCGCCGACAAAACGGCCGGCGGCGCGTGATCGGTGTTGTGGCCCCGTTTCACTGGGAGCAGAGACCGATCGCATTTCGGGCTATGAACGCCTCGACTTCGTCGCCGTGGTGAAAACAACCGCCACAACCGCGACGAGACTGCCCGTTAGCTTCCCCGGTACGTCGTGTACCCTCCCGGCGAGAGGAGCAGCGGGACGTGGTAGTGTTCGTCCGGTTCGGCGATCACGAAGCGCACGGGAACCGTGTCGAGAAACGATGACTCGTCGTCGACCGACTGGTAGTACTCGCCGACATCGAACAGCAATTGGTACGTGCCCGCCTCCATCTCTGCCGAGGTGAGCAGGGGCTCGTCTAGTCGTCCGTCGTCGTTGGTGATACCCTGTGCGAGTTGTTCGGCCTCGTTCGATTTATCCAGCCGCTGAAGCGTAACCTCGACGCCGGGAGCGGGCCCTTCTCGGCCCGTATCCAGAACGTGTGTCGTTAGTTCGGCGCTCATTCGGACATCTCCTCGAGATCGCTGTGATCCATCGAAAACTGCTGGAATCCGGTCGGCCGTGGGGGCTCTTTCAGCACTTTCGCGTCCCCGTCGAGATCGCGCTCTTGGATCCAGGTGCGGTTGTTCGCCTCGAAGCTGACGGATTCGAGCTGCGGGAACCGTTCGAGTACTCGCAGCCCGATCTGGTAGATCAGATCCTGGATCGAGTTGGAGTCGACCTCGTGGAAGACGACCTGTGCGATATCGCGGACCTGCTCGGCGGGAACGTATCGCTCCGGATCCGTTCCTAGTGCGTCCGCTGACTCCGCGTACGTCCAGAAGATGTCGAGGGTGATGTGCAGTGCCCGGTCCTCCCGTTCCGGCAGCGTCGTGTACTCGTCTTGGACGTAGTCGGTGAACGAACTCCCCTTGACCTTGACCAGTTCGATGTCGGTTACGCCGCTGATGTGGTCCGCAATAACTGGGCCGTCCTCGCTCCGGTCGAGGTAGATCTCCCCGAAGGCCGACTCGTTGTGAGACTGGCGGAAGACGAGGCCGCTGTCCTCGAAGTCGTTCTCGCCGGGAACGTCCCGCTCCTCGAAGGGAATCTCGTCGGCGGACATCTGGATCGACTCCATCTGGGAGTAGGTGTCCAGAAACTGCGAGCCGACGAACTCGAGAAAGCCCTCGATAGTGGCACCGTCGTACTCGCCAGCCTGATGGAGGACGAAATTCTTCATCGAGTCGGTCGCGACTACCATGCTGTTGTCGCCCTCACTGAACGACGGTAAGAACGCTTCGCCATCGACCTGAACGCGTACATCGAGGCCGAACAGCGTGTTATCCCGCCCGTCGAACGACGATTCCGGAATCGTCCGAACCCCCTCGAGCGAGGACGCGTACGTGCGATAGACGGCGATTTTCTCCTTGCCGTAGTTCATCGTCCGCTGCTCGGAATCGTCCGCAGTACGACTCGCTGACCGCTTCTGATTAACCGTCATTGTCTGTCTAAACTATCTGGACCAGCATACAAAAGCCCTGGCATTCGTACAACATTGCGCGGGTAATGAGCGAGAAACAGAAGAGAATATCAACTGTTCGCCGCTGAAGCTGTACTGCAGCACAGTCCGGAAATGACGGTCCTCCGCCACCGTCGGTACCGAGCGGAGCGGTTGGCGGCCGCCGTCACGTGGCAAACCGTTCTTCGAGCCGGAACCGGGCGATCGTGTGTACTTCCGCCAGCGCCGTCCGGAACTCGTCGGCTTCCGAGTGTTCGATCCGCCGTTCCATCGCCTCCCGGATCGTCTCTGGTGATTCGTCCCTGACGGCCATGATGAACGGGAACCCGAACCTCTCGAGGTAGCGTTCGTTCAGCCGTTGGAAGGCCTCGTACATCTCGGGGGAAAGCTGGTCAAGACCGGCAGAGGCCTGTTCCTCGGCGGATGATTCCGTGATCCCGGTCTGATCGCCGAGGTCCGGGTGCGATCGGAGCAGTTCCAACTTCGTTTCCCGTGATGCGTCGTCGACCGCCTGTTTCATCGCGTCTCGTAGCTCCGCGAGCGACGCGAACGGTCGTTCCGAGCAGATCCGCTCGGCGACCCAGGGGGAATGCTCGTATATGTCGTCTAGCTCGTCGACGAACGCCGCTTCATCGAGGTGATTGATCTCGTCGATCGTGAGTTCAGCCATCGTCGATCGTTGTTCGCGCTGCCGATGAGTTAAATCGTTGCCTTCGCGCAACGTGGGACCTCACACGCTCCAGTCGGGGACATCCCGTTCGATGAACTCCCCGTGACCGGGGTCGGCCGCGATCTCGCCGTCCTCGGCGACCACTGTTCCCCGAACGAGCGTCTTCGTGACCCGTCCCGTCACCTCCCTGCCCTCGTAAATCGAGTAATCCGCCTCGGATGCGTTGTCTTCGGCGGTGATCGTGTCCGTTGCTTCGGGATCGAACAGGACGATATCGGCATCCGTTCCGGGGTCGAGCGTCCCTTTGTTCGGGAGTCCGAACGTTTCCGCCGGATTAGTGCTCATGACGCGGACGAGAAACGGGTAGCTCAGCCCTCGCTCGTTGATCGCCTCGTCGTGAAACACCGGCAGGCTCACCTGCACGCCGTTCGCGCCGTAGGGCCCCTCCCACCACGGCTGATTCTCCTTGCTCGAGCGCAGTTGGGCGACGTGGTCCGTCGAGACGACGCTCAACACACCGCGGCGGAGCGCCTCGAACATCGCGTCGGCATCGTCCGGCGTCCGGATCGGCGGCGCTATTTTCGGGAGATTGCCGAGCTCCGAGTGAATCGACTCATCGAGCGTCGTGTAATGCGTACAGGTCTCTGCCCGGACGCGAGAACCGTCGTCCTGAAACCGGGCTATCGCATCGGCCGCTTCGCGGCAGCTCGTGTGAAAGCCGTAGTACTTCGCTCCGGTCTCGGTGGCGAGCCGGACTGCGTCTTCGGCGGCCATCGCCTCCGCGTAGTCCGGTCGAGACTGGGGATACTCTTCGGGAGCCGACTTCCCGGCCGCCCGTAACTCGGCCGCGAGGGATCGACAGACCGAGTCGTCTTCCGTGTGGACCACGCCGACAGCCCCGTGATCCGCGAGCGCGTCGAACACCCGCCGCAGATAGCCGTTCGAGACGCCGAAGTCGTAGGCCGTGTACATTTTGAACGACGTCACACCGTCCTCGATGAGATCCGGAATCTCCTCGAAGAGATCGTCGCCCTCGCGGAGGATGCCGCCGTGGAGTCCGAAGTCGACGAGCGCCTCCCGTTGATTAGCACGCTTTCGTTGGAGTCCGTCAGCGATTAGGGCCGGTTCGTCCCACGGGCCCTCTTCGCTCTCGTAGGCTTGCCACGCGAAATCGATGACGGTGGTGACGCCGCCGAGTGCGGCCGCGCTCGTGGCGGTCCGATAGCTATCGATCGAGACGTGGTCGTCGATGTGGACGTGAGGATCGACGATCCCGGGCATAACTAACTGGTCCGTTGCGTCGATCCGGACGTCTCCCTCGGGGAGAGTTTCCTCCTCGCCGATGCCGACGATGGTCCCGCCGTCGATAGCAACCGCGGCGTCGAACGTCGACGAGGCAGTAACGACGGTACCGCCCGCGATGACTGTATCAACCGACATGCACTACCGGTACTGACCCGAATAAATTATAGATACCGATCACTTCCGGCTCGAGCCGAGATCTGCCGATTGATGTGCTCGGCGAAACTGAAATGATACTCGAGTAATCGGCGCACATCGGCACTCTGTTATTTGCCATTTTCTCGGGTTCGAGGTCCACAAATGTTTAGAGACTGGATGGGAATGTCCGGGTATGGTACCTCTCAAAGGAACCACTGGCAGGACCTTCGGTTCTGTCAGGACAGGTGATTACGGACGAGCACAGCGCGGGTGGACCGATGACTGAGACGCTCGTTACGAACGGCCATATCATCACCCAGAACACCGATCGAGAACTGATTTCGGATGGGGCAGTTCTCCTCAGAGACGACGTGATCGCTGCCGTCGGGCCGGCAGCTGAACTGGAAGCCGAGTACGACTACGAACGACGCATCGACGCCGACGGCGGAGCCGTTATCCCGGGACTGATCAATGCTCACACCCACGTTTCCGACATCATTCTCCGGGGCGCGTACAGCGCGGACCGCGGGCTGTACGACTGGCTGTACAACATCAAACGCCCGGCCTGCATCGCGATGGAGCCAGAGGAACACGCCGCTGCCGCGGCGCTGTACTCCACCGAGGCCATCCAGTCCGGGGTGACGACGTTCGTCGAAAACGATACGGAGATCATCTGGGACGGTCGGGCGGAGATCGAAGCCAAACTCGATGTCTACGAAAAGTCGGGAATCAGAAACGTCTACGGCGCTGGCTTCGCAGACGATCCCCCCGACGGAGAATTCGAGGCGCTGCTTGCGGATATCACGGCCCGCGAGCCGTCGGTGGAGCATCCGCCTGCGAACCGTCTGACCGTCGAGACGGAGACCGCCTTACACGAGGTAGAGTCGCTGCTGGAGGACCATCACGGCCGTGCTGACGGCCGCCAGTCGGTCTGGCCAGCACCCATCGTCGTCGAAACCACGACGACACAGGGCTTTCAGGGGGCCGCTCGACTCGCCGAGGAGTACGACGTGATGACGACGGCCCACGTCGCGGAGGCCGAGGCACAGAGCCGCGGGCCGGCGCTGTCCAGCATCGAGTATCTCCGAAACATCGGCTATCTCGGCGACCGCACCCTCCTGGGCCACTGCGTCCAGATCGATAGTGCCGACGTGCGGATCCTAGCCGAGTCGAACACCGCCGTCGCGCACAATTTCTTCGCCAACATGCGGCTGGCCACTGGGTTCGCACCGGTCACGGACCTGCTCGACCACGGCGCGACCGTCGGTCTCGGAACGGACAACGCGAACCTCAGCGACACGGTCAACCCGCTGAACGATCTCCGGGCGGTCTTTGCGGCCCACAAGGGGTTTCACCGGGACGCGAGCGTCCTCGACGCGGCGACGGCGTTCGACATGGTCACCATCGACGCCGCACGCGCCATCGGCCGCGAGGACGACCTCGGCTCGATCGAGGTGGGCAAACAGGCCGATCTCGCGATCGTCGATATGGACCAGCCACATCTCACCCCGGCACCGGATCCGGTGTTCGCACTGGTGGCCGGCGCGCAGGGCTTCGAGGTGGAGACGCTGCTGTGTGCGGGCGAGATCGTCATGTCCGACCGCGAGGTACAGACGCTCGGGGAGACGAGTGAACTGCTGGAGAATGCGACCGCGGCGGCCGAAAACGTCGTCGAACGCGTCGGTCTCGAGTGAAAACGGTCGCGATCTGGCTTCACTGAACCTACTGGTTCGCTGTAGATGCCACAGACGCGCGTTCGAGAGCCTGCTGGCAGTACGACTGGACGAGGCGGAGCCGATGGCGTCCGTTGGCCACCTCGTTCGCCACCAGCGTTTCTGGATCGACATCACGGAGTGCAGCGTCGGCGGCCTGCGCTCGCCGTTCGTCGTCAAGTGTTCCGCCGACGAGCGTCTCCTCGACCTGCGGGAGACGGATCGGATACGGCTTCGCGCCGTTGACCGCGACCCGCGCTGATTCGACGAAATCACCGTCGGTTTCGAGTCGGGCAGCGACGCTCACGATCGCGTAGCCGGAGTACTCCGAGGTCCGGATGTATCCGCTCCGAGCTCCGTTGGGAATGACGATTTCCGTGAGCAGTTCCTCGGATTCGATAGCGGTTTCGTCGGGTCCACAAAACCACTCCTCGGCGTCGATCCGGCGGCGGCCGTTCGGCCCTCGGACGACGATGGTGCCCGCAAGGGCGAGCACGGCGGCGGGGGCGTCGTATTTCGGGTCGGCGAATACGAGGTTGCCACCGATCGTCCCCTGGTGCTTCGCCTGATAGTCGCCCACGGAGTCGGTCGCCGTCGCGAGTGCGCGGGCGTGATCTCGGACGATCACGGACGCGGCGATCCGGTCGTGGGTCGTTAGCGCACCGATGCGGGTTTCCCCGTCCCGCCGGGAAATCCCGCGGAGCGCGTCGATGCCGCTGATATCGACGAGCCGATCCGGCGTCTCGAGCCCGTCTTTCAAAAGCGGGACGAGCGAATAGCCGCCGGCAACGATCCGCGTCTCGGAGTCACCAGCGAGTAGTTCGAGCACCGCGTCGACGCTCTCGGCTTCGACGTACTCGGCAGGGAGTTGCTTCGACATCTAGCTCCCCTCCTGAAGTCCGTCCCAGATCGACGCGGCGGTGATCGGTAGCTCGGAGATCCGAACCCCGACGGCGTCGTCAACGGCGTTTGCGACGGCCGGAGACGGGCCGAGGATCGACACCTCCCCGACGCTTTTCGCGCCGTAGGGACCCGTCGGCTCGTAGGTCTCGACGATTTCGGTCTCGATCTCCGGCAGATCCGGCGCGTGCATCACCTCGTAATCCCGGAGCCCGCGGATATCCGGCTGGCCGTCCTCGTCGAAGGGCAGTGTCTCCGAGAGTGTCTGTCCGAGTCCCATGACCGCGCCGCCGACGATCTGACCGCGCACGTTCGCGGGGTTGAGCGCCTGTCCGCAGTCGACGGCGTTGACCAGTCGCAAGACCTCGAACTCGCCGGTTTCAGTGTCGACTTCGACCTCGGCGAGCTGCGCCGCGAACGGCTTGGGCGACAGTGCCGTGAAGTGCTCGCCGGTACCGATGAGCCGGCGTTTCGGTCCCCGAACGCCCTCGAAGGCTTCGGCGGCGAACGCTCCGAGTGTCATCGACGTTCCGTCGGGGAAGGAGACGTCCCCGTCCGCCAACTCGACGGATTCGGGAGCAGTATCGTGCCACTCCGCCGCGAGTTCCCGGACCTTCCCGGCGAGATCGCGGGCCGCTTTCTCGGTGGCGTTGCCGCTGATGTAGGTGGTGCTACTCGCGTACGCGCCGTTGTCCCACGGCGTCGCATCGGTGTCGTCAGCCTTCACGTGGACCGACTCGATATCGAGGCCGAAGACGCTGGCCGCGATCTGGCCCATCACCGTCTCCGAGCCCTGCCCCGTGTCACCGACGCCGATCCGGACAGTGAGCGTACCGTCGTCTTCGAGGGTAATCGAACAGCGGGAGTACTCGCTGTTTGGGACGCCCGATTTCGCCATCGTCAGGGCGATGCCGTAGCCGCGCTGGTAGCGGTCGTCGTCGGGTTGGTCCGGGCCATCGGCCCAGCCGACCGTTGTACAGGCGCGGTCGAGACACTCCGTGACACCGACGGACTCGAGTACTGGCTTGCTCTCGCTGTGTGCCGGCTCGAAGCTCTCCTCGCCTTCCTCGATGACGTTCCGGCGGCGGAACTCGGCGGGGTCCATCCCGATGGCATCGGCGACCTCGTCGATGTGACTCTCGAGGCCGAAGGTACCCTGCACAGCGCCGTAGCCGCGCATCGCCCCGCCGGGGGTGAGGTTGGTGTAGACCGCTCGGCCCGTGAAGAGTCGGTTCTCGGTCGGATAGATAGACATCGGCTCGTGAGCGGCGTTCGAGAGGACCGCCGAGGCGTGACAGCCGTACGCACCCGTATTCGAGGTGATGTCGACGTGCATCGCGGTGATCGTTCCGTCTTCGCGGACGCCGGTTTCGACCTCGACGGTCTGGGCGTGGCGGGTCTGGGAGACGTGAAGGTCTTCCTTGCGGCTGTTTTTGAGTCGGACCTTCCGGCCGGTCTCTAAAGCGAGTGCCGCGCTGATGAACTGGTTCGGGACCGTGTCCTGGCGGACGCCGAAGCCGCCGCCGACGCGAGGTTTGATCACCTTCACGTCGGTCCGGTTCAGCCCGAACGCGCGGGCGATTTTGTCCCGACAGATGTGCGAGACCTGCGTCGTCGTTCGGAGTACTAGCCGCTCGCGATCGTCGATCCACGCGATGGTCGTGTTCGGCTCCATCGGGAGGTGCTGGACGATCTGGCTCTCGTATTCGCCTGCGACGACCGCGTCTGCCTGCTCGAAGCCCGCCTCGACATCGCCCTCCTCGTGGCGCGTCTCACAGACGATGTTTCGCTCGGGGACGGCGTTTTCCTGTGGGTTCTCGTACTCCTCCGGGTGCAGCGTCGGCGCGTCCGGCTCCATCGCCTCCTCGGGCTCGAGGACGTGTTCGAGCACCTCGTAGTCGACATCGATGGCCTCGATAGCCCGCTCGGCGGCGTCGGCGGATCGCGCTGCGACCGCCGCGACCGGTTCGCCGACATGTCGCACCGTCTCGTTGAGGACGTGCTCGTCGAACGGTGCCGGTGCCGGGTACGGAAACCCGGTTCGCGTAAACCGTTTGTCTGGAACGTCCTCGTGGGTGAGCACCGCTTCGACGCTGTCGATCGCCTCGGCGGCCTCGGTGTCGACCGATCGGATGCGAGCGTGGGCGTGCGGGCTGCGGAGGGGCCGTCCCTCGAGCGCGTCTTCAGTCGGAATATCGTCAGTGTACCGGGCGTTGCCGGTGACGAGCCCCCAGCCGTCGACCTTCTCGACGCTCTCACCGACGGCTGCGCTCGTCTCGTCTGTCTCGTTCGTCTCTCCGGACGCCGTCGACTGCTCGGTGAGTTCGGACAGGGACATTTCAGTGCTCTCCCTCGGCCGCCGGCTCCGCGTCGGGGAGGCGCTCGGCCGCGGCCTGTATCGCTTCGATTTGCTGGACGTAGCCGGTACAGCGACAGATGTTCCCGCTCAGGGCGTCGGCGATCGCTTCCTCGGTCGGTACCGTGTCGCGCTGAAGCAGGTCGTAGGCGGAGAGCAACACGCCGGGGATACAGTAGCCACACTGGGCAGCGCCCCGCTCGAGAAATTCCTCCTGGAGCGGATGGAGCCGGCCGTCGTCGTCGAGCAACCCCTCGACGGTCATCACGTCGTCGCCGTCGCAACTCGCCGCGGGCACGAGACACGAGCGGGTGAGGCCCTCCTCTCCAAGGATCACGTTACAGGCACCACAGACCCCCTCGTCACAGCCGTTTTTGACGCTGTAGTGGCCCGCTCGTCGGAGGCTTGCCATGAGCGTCTCGCCGGGCTCGATATCGAGCCGTTCGCGTTCGCCGTTGATGCAGATGTGGATAGAATCTGCTGATTTCTTTTCCTGGCTCATTCTCTTCCATATTGTGCACCATCTCGATTAAATACTTTGGGTATGTGTGCTATTTGCGAGCGATTGCTAACAGTCGGCTGTTTTCCTCACACAGTCGTAGTTGGTTCGACACAGGTGACCCGTTGTCCACGGTCTCAGTATCTCGACGCACAGTCGTGGCGACTGCTGGCACCGATTGTGACGGTCCCTCTCGGACCGAACTCGGCTGGGACCGGCCCTGCCGTTCGCTGGGCGACCCCGTAAATGGCCTCGAACCGCTTGCATGGCCCCATGCCGATGGACGACACCGTCAGTCTCCTCGAGCAGCGTTTCGAACGCGAGTGAACTGTCCCGGCGACGCGTTACGGGTCCGTGAGCGCAGTCGCCGGAACGGCAACACGGGCGTCACGGATCTCATACGGACTGTCGGACGGCTCTTCCGAACGATCGTGACCTGTTCTGTGGTTGCGCCGGCAAATCGGGACGGCCGACGGTACCAGTTCGTAGCGCCACGGTATCAATCATCGTCAGGCACGGGTTCGGTCGGACCGTCGGTCATCTTCTCGTCGATCTGCATCGGCATCTCCGGCGTGAGTCCGTCGGTGTACTCCGTCGGTCCGAATCCAACGCCGCCGCCGGGAAGGACGATATTGAGAACGAGCGCGGAAATCCCGCCGCTGACGAGTGCGGAGCCGAACAGGGTCTGAACCTCGTCAGGAAAGTTTGCAAGGAGTTCCGGACGAAGCGAGACGCCGAGTCCGAGCGCGATAGACAGGGCGAGGATCGTCGAGTTCCGGTGGTCGAGGGTGACGTTCTGAAGGATGATGCGTGCGCCCGAGGAGAAGATCATCGCGAACAGAATCAACGCGCCGCCGCCGAGGACGGCGTCGGGCATCGCGGAGACGACTGCACCGATCTTCGGGACGAACCCGAGGATTATCAGGGCGACACCACCGATTCCGACGACGTAGCGGCTCGCGACGCCCGTGAAGTTCACGAGTCCAACGTTCTGTGAAAACGAAGTGTTCGGCATCGCGTTGAATACGGCCCCGAATATGCTCATCACACCGTCAGCGAGCAGCCCCCCGCGGAGTTCCGCTTTGGTAGCGTCCCGACCCGTCGCCGCGACGGTCCCAGAGATATCTCCGATCGTCTCCATCCCGGTAACGATGTACAGAAATGCCATCGTGAGAACGGCACTCGGCGGGAATGAGAGGCCGTATTTCAGCGGGACCGGGACGGTGATCCACCCAGCAGTCGCCACACCCGAGAAGTCGACGACGCCCAGCGCAATCGCTGCGACGTAGCCGACAGCGATACCGACGAAGACACTGATCACGCGAAGGAATCCCTCGAAGAACTGGTTGAGGACGAGCGTCGTCACCAAGACGAGCCCCGCGAGACCGAGATTGAGGAAAGAGCCGTATCCCTCGGCACCGGGTCCTGCAGAGGCACCAGCGGCGTAGTCCATCCCGGTCGGGATGAGGGTCAGTCCGATGAGCATCACGACAATACCCGTGACCAGCGGCGGGAAGTATCGCCTGAATCGATCCAACGTGACTCCCATGAGCATCTCGACAGGTGCGGCGATCAACGCCGTCCCGAACACCGCCGCTAATCCGAACTGGCTGCCGATTCCGATCAACGGACCGAGGAAGGCGAAACTGGTTCCCATGACGATCGGAAGTCGCGCACCAACCGGTCCGATAGGGAAGACCTGAACGAGCGTCGCGACGCCAGCGACGATCAGCGCCATCTGGACCAGAAACGTCGTCTCTCCGGTGGCGGAGCCGACTGCACCCGCGAGGATCAGCGGCGGGGCGACGTTTCCGAGAAACATCGCAAGGACGTGCTGGATTCCCAGCGGAATCGCTTCCGCTATCGGTGGCCTGTCTTCAATATCGTACAGTACGACAGAGTTGCTTTCCGATTCGGTGGCTGATGAACCACTCATACATTTGCTTCTCCTCGTTATACCTTTTCAAAGTACTCCTTAGAGTCCTATTACACCTACACATATCTTATTCTATTTGGCTACTCGGGACACAAACGAAATTTCCAGATGTACCTAGCCAGGCGACGGTGGCCCGGATCGGCTCGAGCACACACTCGGATCGAACCACGGGACAGGGTTTCACTCATCAACCGGCGTTCACTCGTCTGCAACGAGCCTCGGTCAGTGTCAGTCTCTCTTTGATCGGTACGTCTCGCACGCCGTCGCAGAGCGTCGTCTCCTCAGTTTCTTTTAGTTCTCCGGCGGTCGCCATTCACGCTTGCAAGGCGATTGCCAACGAGTCCGCCAGCCGTGCTCTTGAAACACGTGGGGCCACAGGGCAGGAGAATCTCCTGTTCGTTCCAATACCCGGATAGAAGAGGAGGTCGCCGCGGGAGGGGTAGCCCGTGTGTAGTTCTTCTGGGGAAAGTCGGGCAGTTCGATCTCGCCGATATTGATCCAGGTGGCAATACTGCTCTAGGGGACGCGCATGAGTTCCGATCCGAATGGCAGGAACTCGTGGACTACGGTAACTGACTGCGGTGGTCGATCGTCATGTAGTTCGGCTGTGAAGGGCGGTCCGTCAACGCCGATTTCGATCATTGATGGGGGTCGTCGGTGTTACAAATCGGAGATGCTCATCGTTAATCGGGATTCGGGACACTACAGAGCCCACCTCGATGAGCGCGGGCGCGGAAATTCGTATGAGTATTCGTTCGCACATCTCGAACGGACGGTTACAGGTAATCGAGGTGTTTGAGATATAGTGGCGAATTGGGGAGATATTTGCAATTAATTGGTCTATTCCCCACCATATATTCAAAACATCCCGAAACAGCGCAAAAGCGATTCAGTAGCGTCGTTCGAAATATACGAATGAACCAATTGTTCTCCGTTACCGACGGCAAAACGCCATTCGCAGAACTCGCTCAGATCCGGGAACGAGGCTACGCATCCGACGCTACGGAGAAAATCGACGGCTTCCGAGCCACCAGCGCGTCGACTCGAGACACTAACGACCGCGTTCTCGTGTCGCTGAGCGTCTGCGATCTGACCACCATCGATTTCGAGAGGGGCTTGCTCAACGAGTCAGCCGCCCGGTGCACGTCAGTGAGGTCACTATTGGTATGACCACCCAGTCCTCACAGCACGTTCGAAATAATCGAACTTAGTCCATTGAACCCAACCCCGACTCATCAGCAGAGTGTGCCACGGACCGGAACACCGTCGGAAGAAAATAGCAGACACAGGGTTGGTATTCTGGGTTCAGATCCGATTTCGGACCTGAAAAACGCGTTGAGAAAACCGTCGGAAAAAGACATCGAACCGTCGAAAAGACGCTGTTCGAGTTACAGTCGTGAGGACGGCGAATTCAGGACGACGACGTGGATACGATCGGTCACCGTTCCGAAAACGAACGCGAAGTACCCAGATTCATCTTCGCGCCGCTGGCTATCTCGTTTGCGATGTCCGCGTAATCATCCCGTTCATGTCGCTGGATTCGCTCGAAGCCATCGATTCGGACCGACTTGCCGATCTCGTTTCGTACTGATTCGGTCAGATATCTGGGCAACGGTCCCCGTTACGTCTCTGTCGATCGGCGTCATCTGTATCTACACGTTCGGAGATGTGCACGATTGGTTCCGTTTTGGTTCCGTCTTCAGTTGTGCCTTGTTCCATATCGACCGTTCGAATGACCCGCTGTTTCGTGTCGGCCCGTTCGATAGATATTACGACCATATGGGCGTAATCCTATAGTCATCTATTCTGGCTGGGTTTCAGGTGACACTAGCGCTTACGTGGTTGCCCGTATTCTATGTACCGTAGATTCGATTGTTTCTCGCACGGAGTGACGTCGACTGCTTCCCAAGTTGTCCGAGGATTCACACTCTCTGTTACAAACTTAAATATATGCGTGAATAATGAAAACAGGTGACTAGTTTTCGAAGGCTTTCTCCCGTTGTGGTTAGGGGAGATACGGACCGTCAACTGTCTGATCGGCCCACTACAGGGATGTGTTGACCGGCACCGTCTAGTTAGCGCGGTTTGAGAAGCGAGCGGGTCGTGGAGTGAGTGTAGGATGATGCTCGCAGACCTGCTCAGCGAGTGTTACGCGGCGGAATTTGATGAAGCTTGAGAGCGTGAGCGGACGGCGACGCCCGTCAGGGTGTTCGCCGTCCGTCTTCACTCGACCGATTGTTCGCTTCGAGAGATACAATCAATTCTTCGCTTGATCGGCGTAAAACGCACTCATCAAGCAACCTGGCACTTGGTACATCAGCTAGCTGACAGCGTACCAGACCCGCCGACGTCCACGAGAGCGGAGCTCTCGTGCGGCCCATCAGAACGCGAAGCGTTCTGAGGACGGCAAAGCCGTCGCGGATCACTATTGATGAGACTGCTGTCAAGGTCAACGGAAAACGGTCTTGTGTGTACGCCGCAATAGATCTAGACTCACGGCTGATGCTCGATGTCGCAGCGTTCGGGCGAAGAGAAACCGATCCAGCCGTTGCATGCCTGCATCAATTGACCGAGAAACACGATCTCTCCGAGACGGTGTTTCTCGTTGATGCCTACGGCTATCTAACTGCCCTCTCTCGATTAGGTTGAGCGGTCAACTCGACTACGTTGATCGAACCCTAATCGAAAGGTGGTTTCACACCTTCAGGATTCGAGTTGACCGCTTCCATAATTCATGGGTGGACAGTCGGGCGAGCATCAGAGAAGGGTTTGAATAGTTCGTACACTACCACAATACACAACGGCCATACCAATTACTTAACGGACAGACGCCAGCGGGGGTACTAAACTAGACAGTACCGTCAATGCTAAAGAGTGATCTGTTTTATCCTCGAGTCGAAACAGGTATGCCTATCGTGGCCATTACCCATGACCGAATGAATCCAGCCCAAGATAGGAGCGAGTGTACATCGCTTCCCGTGATGTCAGTTGTTGATCCGGATAGGGCACGGGAGCGCGACTCAACCATCTGGGGACTTCTCCTCGCAGCCGGTACCAGCAACCGATACGGGACGGAGAATAAGCTACTCGAACCGATCCACGGTGAGCCGATCATCCGGCATGCGACACGAGCGCTCGTTTCGTCCAGCGTAGACGGTGTCACGTTGGTTGCCGGACACCAAGCAGATGATATTCGAACTGCTGTCGCTGGATTCGATGTGGAAATACGCGTCAACGACAACTATGAGAAGGGACAGAGCACGAGCGTACGGACGGGAATAGAAGCGATGTGCGAGCACGAGGCCGACGCAGCGGTGATAGCACTCGGTGATATGCCGTGCATTGCGTCGTCGACGGTCGATCGACTCATTACCGCATACGTCACGGAAAACCGGCCAGCGCTCGCAGCCGCCTACAGGGGCCAGCGTGGAAACCCAGTCCTGTTCGATGCCCAGTTCTTCGATGCCCTCGTCGACGTTACGGGAGACGTCGGCGGCCGACGACTGCTGCTCTCCGTCGATGACGGGGCTGCCGTAGAGACGGCCGATCCCGGCGTTCTCCGGGATATTGACCGTCCGTCAGACCTGCGTGACCTCGAATAACCCATCCGACAGCGAGCATTAGGCAGTTACTCCCCACGTGATACGGTCCCAGGTCCGTTCGTAGAGATAGTAGGTGCTGGGTTTCAGTGAATTAGTCATGAGACCAATGTTTATCGCGTCGCTTACATCGCCGATAATAACCCATGTAATGGTTACTGCGATTAGTAGCATAACCAGTCTCTATCTCTCCCAACTGTCTATCACGACCTCGTCAAGTCGTCGGCAATCGACGACGCTGACGTCTCGAGCGTCACACGCCTAGGCTACGCGGGAACGTCGATGACTGCCCCGATCCAGGACGGGGTCAGGGAAACGTTCGTCCCCGAAATCTTCGTCAACCACTACGGCAGCACCGAGGTGGATACGCACAGCATCTGTTCGTGGATCGATTCGAAACCCGGCTCCGCGGGCCGTACCGGAATCAACACGCGAATTCGGATCGTCGACTCCAAACGCGACGGGACGGTTCCGCCAAGCGAAACAGTCGAACGGGCGAACTCGGCGAAATAATCGTCGACGCGACCTCGCCGGAAGCGTTCAACGGCTATCTCGATCGTCCGGAAGCGAACGAACGGTCCTTCGGGGACGGCTGGTACTTCACCGGTGACCTGGGCTACCGCGATGAGGTGATATCTTCGTCGTGGGACGAGTCGACGACATGATCATCAGTGGCGGTGAGAACATCTACCCCGTCGAAGTCGAGACCGTCCTTGACGGACACGAAGCGATCGACGAAGTAGCCGTCGTCGGCATCGACGACGAGCGATGGAATCAGATCGTGACCGCGTTCGTCATTATTCCCGAGGGACCGGAGGACATCGACTTCTCGAGTCTCGGCGATCAGTTAGACACGTACTGCCGGGAGAGCGACGATCTCGCGAACTTCAAGCGACCACGGAAGTACGTATTCGTCGACGAGCTCGTCAAGAGCAACGTCGAGAAAGTGCTTCGCTGGAAACGCGATATCGACGACCTCGACATCAAAGTGTGCGAAATCAGTAACATCTGAACAGAGTTCGATCGACGAACGACGTGAGGACGCTCGTTTAGGGCTCGAGTCGCTCGTGAATCGGACCCTCGCGGTCGGAGAGTCGCCCACCGCTGCGGTCGTTGTGGACCGCGAGCAGTTCGGCGACGATACTGAAGCCGATCGCTGTCGGTTCGTCGCCGCCGAGGTCCAGTCCGACCGGGGTCGCGATGCGATCCGCGTCCCGGCCGTCGATGTCGATTTCCTCGCGCAATTCCCGAAACCGTTTTCGTGGCCCCATCAGACCGATATACAGAATGTTGGTCTCGAGGAGCGCGTCCAGCGCTAGCCGATCGTCGATCAAATTGTGGGACATGAGCACCGCGTACGTTTGCTCGGGAACCGTCACAAGATCGGGGAGTTCCGTTGGATTCGTCGAGACGACCTCGTCGGCCGCGGGGAACCGGTCCGGCTCTGTGCGGGCGCCTCGTGCAGTCGCGACGCGGACCCGAAATCCCGCCTGCCTGGCCAGCGAAGCGACGGGATTGATATCCTCCTGGCCGCCGAACAGCAATAGTTCGGGGCTCGGATCGATTCGATCGACGAACACCCGAACTGCACCGTCGTCCGTCTCGACGGTCACGCAAACGGCGCCGTTGTCCGGGAGGGGTTCAGTCCGGTCCAGCGCGTCAGTCACGACGGAATCGGGTAGTTCCGATCGACCAGTTGCCGTGAACTCTCCGTCGGTGACGACCGTTCGATCGCCAACGCGAACGGCCAGGTTCGACGATTCGACGGCCGTGAGTACCGTCTGCGATCGCCGTTTCTCGAGCCCCTCGACGACGGGACCGAAACTCTCGTCGATCGGTTCAATCAGGACGCCGATGACACCGTTACACCCGAGTCCGATCCCCCAGGCGTCCGCATCGTCGTCGTCCGTCAGATCGTATGTCTCAGTGCGCGTCTCCCCATCGGCGATGGCCTTCCGTGCCAGGTCAGTCACCGATCCCTCGAGACAGCCGGCGGTCACTGATCCCCGCAGTTCACCGTCATCCGCGACGACCATTTTCGCGCCAGGGCGGCGGTATCCGGATCCCTCGACATCGATGACCGTCGCGAGCGCGGCGGCCTCCTCCGCAGCGAGTGCGTCGCCGATGGCCGCGTGAACGTCGCGTTTCGTCGCGCCCCAAGGACTCTCGAATGGGCGAGTCATACTATCGTATACGCTTTCGGCTCGAGGATTAATTCGCTGTCGGTCGCCGCCCTCGAGGCGGGCGTCACGTCGGTCAAGCTGTTCATGACCGACGACATCCGGTTGTCGAACGGCTTCATCGGCGAGGTCTTCGACCGGCTCTCGGAGCTCGGGATCGTCGGGATGGTCCACGCGGAAGACTACTCCGTGTGTCAGCAGCGATCGGACGCGGTTCGGGCGACGCCGGCCGCGGAATCGCCGACGTCCTATCCACGGACGCGGCCGGCGTACGCCGAGGCGATGGCCGTCGACGCCGCGGTCAGACTGGCCCTCGCCGCCGACGCGAAGGACTACGGCGTCCACACGACGTCGGAAGCGGCTGCCGACCGAAAACACTCGAGAGCGGACTACTCGGTCTACGAGGGACGCGAACTCACCGGGCGAGTGAAACGAACGTTCGTCCGCGGCGAGGATGTCTATACCGACGGGAGGATCGTCGCCAGTCCGGGCCACAGCGAGTTCCTCGCTCGCGACGTTCCCGACTGGGACGAGGGGGCCGGGTAGCGAGAGCGGATTCCCCCACGTTTGCTGGACGGCGACAGCACCGTCCGATGGGTGACCCTCGAGTCCTCACCCGAGAGGGACCAGTCAGTAGTCCATCATTTTCATCTGTGTCTTCGTCCGAGAAGCGACTTTGTTAGCGAACGTTCCAAACGAAAGGTGCTCAAGGTCGTATAAGGACCGGGAGAGCGGTCGGTCTGGTAAATTTGGCCGTTATCAGGATACTCACTATCGGTATGCCACACTAGCTGTGTGTATGCTCGATATTCCGCTGCACACTGGCGCACAGCATCCCGACCTCCTCTGGGTACTCGTCCCGAGTATCCTCTCGTTCGTCGCGGGGCTCGGGCTCGGATCGTTCTCGGATCGGGTGCGCAGTTGGGTCCGCCCACAACGGGCTGTTTCGAACGACTGAGGCCGCCGTGAGCGCGTCGCGAGAGCGTCTCGAACGCGCTGGGAGCCGTGCCGCCGGACGGTGGATCAGTTACCGTCGTCGGCCGAGTTCGCAAATATTGTTGCCCGCGTGTGTATTTACGTACTCTGCGTCTTATCCGGGACGTGATGACGATTCGTTCTACCGTACGTTCCGGCGCGAGGGCCGAAGTGATCGAGCGATGAGCGAGTTCGTTCCGGGCGAACTGCTCCCGTCCGACGAGCCGGTGACGATAAACGAGGGCCGACCGACCGAGACGGTAACCGTCGAGAACACCGGCGATCGGCCGGTCCAAGTCGGCTCGCACTTCCACTTCCTCGAGGTCAACCCCGGACTCGAGTTCGACCGGGAGGCGGCCTACGGCATGCGACTGGACATTCCGGCGGGGACCGCCGTCAGGTTCGAACCGGGATGTGAACGCGACGTCGACCTCGTCGACATCGGCGGCGATCGGATCGTCCGCGGCATGGGCGGCTTGGTCGACGGCCACCTCGACGACGAGGGCGCGAAAGCGGCGGCAGTAGAGCGCGCTCGAGAGCGGGGCTACATTTCGGGAGGGGACGAATGAGTCGCGATCTCCCGCGAGAGGAATACACGGAACTATTCGGGCCGACCGAAGGTCTGTCTCTTATACACATCTCTGATGGCGCG
>NZ_AOID01000063.1 GCF_000337195.1 Natrinema versiforme JCM 10478
GCCCGCTCAGAGATGTGTATAAGAGACAGGTCGGGGACGACCCAGGCCGACGGGGCACTCGACTGGGCCTTTACGAACGTCGTGATCATCGACCCCGTGTTGGGCGTTCGGAAGGGCGATATCGGCGTTCGAAACGGAAAGATCGTCGGCGTCGGCAAGGCGGGCAACCCCGATACGATGGACGGCGTCGACATGGTGATCGGCCCGAGTACGGACACGATTCCCGCCGATGGCCTGATCGCGACGCCCGGCGCGCTCGACATTCACGTCCACTTCAACAGCCCGCAACTGGTCGAACACGCCCTCGCCTCGGGTGTGACGACGATGCTCGGCGGCGGCTTCGGCGGCGGCGCGACGACCTGTACGCCCGGCCCGGAGAACGTCAAACGGTTCCTGCAGGCCGCCGAAGACTGGCCGGTCAACGTCGGCTTCTACGGGAAGGGCAACAGCAGCAGACCCGACGCACTCCGCGAGCAGATCGAAGCGGGCGTGGCAGGGCTCAAGCTCCACGAGGACTGGGGCTCGACCCCCGCCGCGATCGACACCTGTCTCGAGATCGCCGAGGACGAGGACGTCCAGGTCTGTATCCACACGGACACGTTAAACGAGTCGGGCTTCGTCGAGCACACCTTCGACGCCATCGACGGCCGCGCGATCCACACCTTCCACATCGAAGGTGCGGGCGGGGGCCACGCTCCCGACGTGCTCGAGTTGATCGGCCACGAGCACATGCTGCCGTCGTCGACGAACCCCTCGATGCCCTACACCGAGAACACGTTCGACGAGCACCTGGATATGGTAATGGTCTGTCACCACCTCGATCCCGACATTCCGGAAGACGTCGCCTTCGCGGAGTCCCGCATCCGCGCGGAGACGATCGGCGCGGAGGACGTCCTCCACGACACCGGCGCGATCTCGATGATGACCTCCGACTCGCAGGCGATGGGGCGGATGGCCGAGGTCGTCAGCCGCACCTGGCAGACCGCCCACAAGATGAAGGCCCAGCGCGGCCCGCTCGAGGCGGACGAGGGCACCGAGGCCGACAACGCCCGAATCAAGCGCTACGTCGCGAAGTACACGATCAACCCCGCGATCACCGCGGGAATCGACGACTACGTCGGCTCGCTCGAGTCGGGCAAGCTGGCGGACATCGCGCTGTGGCAGCCGGAATTCTTCGGGGTCAAGCCGAAGGCGGTCATCAAAGGCGGCTTCCCGGTCTGGTCGCAGATGGGCGAGGCAAACGGCTCGCTGATGACGTGCGAACCCGTTATCGGCCGCGAACGCGCCGGAGCACAGGGACGAGCGAAACAGGGCCTGTCAGTGTCGTTCGTCAGCGAGGCGGCCTCCGAAAACGACGTGGGCGAGGCCTACGACCTGAAAACGCCGGTCCGGCCCGTTAGCGGGACGCGGTCGGTCCGGAAATCGGACATGCTCCACAACGACCACTGCCCGGACGACATCGAGATCGACGCCCAGACGTTCGAGGTCGAAGTCGACGGCGAACACGTCACCTGCGATCCGGCCGAGGAAGTGCCCCTCGCCCAGCGATACCTGCTCTGAACTCATGATCGACAGCTCCACACGGACATCCACGACAGCGATTGCGGTAGTACCGACGACGCGACCAGCCGTCTCGAGTCGGCGAGGCCGGCCGAGCGGACCGACGGAGGTGCGCCGATGGGAATGAACCTCTCGCCGAAGGAGATGGAACGGTTGACGGTCTTCATGGCCGCCGAACTCGCGCGCCGACGCAAGGAACGGGGCGTGAAGCTCAACCACCCCGAGACGGTCGCGTACATCTCCGACTGGGCCTGCGAGGCCGCCCGTGAAGGGAAGTCCGTCTCGCAGATCCGCTCGGAAGCGACCCAACTGCTCACCCGCGAGGACGTCATGGACGGCGTCCCCGAGATGGTCGATATGATCCAGATCGAGCCCGTCTTCCCCGACGGCACCAAGCTCGTCACCGTCCACGATCCGATCCGGGCCGACAGCCACGACCAACTCGAGACCGTCGATCCGGACCCCGGCGAGGACCTCGAGGGGGAGATCGAATAATGGGGTACCGCGACGTCGCGAAGGTCGGCCTCGGCGGCCCCGTCGGGTCGGGGAAGACGGCGCTGGTCCGTCGGCTCGTCCCCGAACTCGTCGAGCGCGACTACGAGGTCGGCGTCATCGCCAACGACATCATGACCCAAGAGGACGCCGACGTCTTCCGCGAGTCCTTCGCCGACCTGCTGCCCGCGGATCTGGTCGAGGGCGTCGAAACCGGGGCCTGTCCCCACACGGGCATCCGCGAGGATCCGTCGATGAACCTCGCGGCCATCGACGAGTTCACCGAGCGCCACCCCGAACTGGACGTGGTGCTAATCGAGAGCGGCGGCGACAACCTCGCCGCGACGTTTAACCCCGAACTCGCCGATTACTTCCTGTTCGTCATCTCGGTCGCCGAAGGCGAGGACATTCCGCGCAAGCGCGGCCCCGGCGTCACCCAAGCCGACCTGCTGGTCGTCAACAAAACCGACCTCGCGCCCCACGTCGACGTCGATCTGGACGTGATCGAGGACGACGCCGCGACCGTCCGCGGAGAGGACCCCTTCGTCTTCACCAACTGCAAGGACGGCGAGGGAGTCGACGGCGTCCTCAAGCACGTCGAGCGGGAGGTGTTGTTCGCGTGAGCGCCGGGCGAGCGAGCCCCGGCGCGGACCCGGCGCGGCTACCGCCCGCCTTCGAGGCCTACGCCGACGAATCGCTCGCGCAGGCTCCCGCCGGCGGCCCCGGCAAGAACGGGCTGCTCGAGGCGACCTTCGCCCGCAGCGGCGATGGACCGACCCGCATGATCCGGGACCGCGTGAAAGTCCCCTACCACCTGACCGGGACCCTCGACACCGATCCGGCACCCGGGCTCGCGACGCTGGTCGCACAGGAGCCGACCGGCGGCGTCGCGCAGGGCGACCGCCATCGGATGGCAATCGAGACCAAGCCCGGTGCCCGCGCACACGCCACCACCCAGAGCGCGACGAAGGTCCACAGCATGGCCGCCAACTACGCCCACCTCGAGACGTCGCTCCGAGCCGAGTCGGGCAGCTACCTCGAGTACGTGCCGGGATCGACGATCGTCAACGAAAACGCGCGTTGTCTCCAGACGGTGGCCGTCGACCTCGCGACCGACGCGGTCGTCGTCGTCGCCGACGTACTCGTCCCGGACGGGCTGACCGACCACGAGCCGTTCGGGTTCGACCACTATCACGCGCGCGTCGAAGCCGAATGCGACGGGCGATTGGTCTGTGCCGACGCCGTCGATCTGCGCCCCGACGAGCGCGATCCGCGGGACCCGGCCAGCGTCGGCGAGTACGGCGTCGTCGGGACGCTGTACGTCTTCGCTCCGAGTGCCGAGCGGGAAGACGGCGACGGTGCAGCCACGGCCGACGAATCAAACGGATCGATCCGGCACCCGGACCTCAAGTCACTGACCGAGGCCGTGCACGACCGGATCGCGGACCGCGACGGCGTCCACGTCGGCGTCTCGAGGCTGCCGTACGACGCCGGGGTGATCGTTCGGCTCCTCGGCCACCGGCAAGCCGACGTGACCGAGACGCTGCGCGGCGCGTGGGACGAAACGAGACAGGCGATACTGGGGGTCGGCATACCCGCCGACCGGCGATACTGATGGAGCGAATCGATGGTATCGTCGGGAACGTCCACGCCGACGACGATCTCGCAGCGCTGCGTGCGGAGTACGCGGACCGCGACGCCGTCGAGCGCGTCGTGATCGACGCCGAGAACCGCCGCCGATCGCGGTTCCGGGCGACGACCGACGCGGGAACGGACATCGGCGTCATCGTCGACAACCCCGCGGTGTCGGCCGGCGACGTCTTGCTCGTCGATGACGATCGGCTGATCGTCGTCGCGTTCGAACCGCTCGACGCCATCGCGATCTCGCTGCCCGATCCGACGGACGAGGCGCTCGCGGCAGCGGTCGAACTCGGCCACCGCGTCGGGAACCAGCACTGGGATCTCGCCGTCGAGGACGGGACCGTCTACGTCCCGCTCGAGGCCGACCGCCATATCGTCGAGCGCGTCGTCGCCGATGTCGTCCCCGACGCCGAACGTCGGGAAACGACGGTCGAGGCCGACCTGTTCGTGACAGATATCGACGACGAGGGGTCCAATTCGGGCGGTGATCCCGATCACTCCCACGGCGTCGATCATGAACATGAGCACGGTCACGACGCAGATCACGCTCACAGTCATGGTGCAGACCACGAGCATGGCCACGGTACGGACCACACTCACAGCCACGGCGCGGACCACGACCACAGCCATGACCACTGAGCCGACTGCGTTTCTGACGGCGCTCCGACTCTCGGACTCGTTTCTCCCCGTCGGCGGCTACACCGCCTCCTACGGGCTCGAGCAGTACCTCAACGAAGACCGGATCGAGGACGGCGACGATCTGCGGGAACTGATCACGGCCTACCTGCAGCGCGTGGTCGGCCCGTGCGAGACCGTGGCGCTGTCGAACGCACACGCCGCGAGCGCCGCCGGCGACCTCGAGCGGTTGCTGGCCGTCGACGAACGACTGCACGCGGTAACGATGCCCCGGGAGTTCCGCGAGAGTTCGACGAAAGCGGGTGCGAAGCTCTGTGAGCTGCTGGAGTCGGACTCGAGTTCGAGAGATTCGAACGCGAGCGGAACCCAGCACGTGCAAGACAACTCCTCCACACCGGCGACCGACGGGGGCGACATCGTGGCCGATTTCGCCGCCGCGATCGAGGCCGACGAGACGCCGGGCCACTATCCGGTCGTCTTCGGTGTCGTCACCGCGGCGCGGGGACTCTCGCGACTCGAGTCCTGTCTTGCACACGCACACTCGTTCGTGACGGGACTGCTCGGGGCCGCACAGCGACTCGGTCGCTTTGGCCACACCGAGATCCAGTCGGTGCTCGAGGCCCTGGAGTCGGAGATAACGGCGGTCTGTGAACGCCACGTCGACGACGATGTCGCGGCGATGGCCTCGTTCGCGCCGCTGGCCGAGATCATGGGAATGCGCCACGAACACGCCGGCAGACGGCTGTTTATGAGCTGATCGGGACGATTCTCGATCGAATTGCTTTCGAGCGGACCCGTTGAGCTTGGAGACGGTGTGACCGACGAGCGGCGTGGTGTCACCCGCGGCGATCATGGAGCAGAGATACCGCTCGAATAGCAATCCTATTGGGATCGTAGCGAGAGACCGGAAATAATGATGACGCCACTAACGAGACGGCGGTTCGGCCTCGGTGCAATCGGAGCGACGGCGGTACTCGGCAGCGGCTGTCTGGGAAGTCTCACCAAGAGTGGCGAGCACGACCACGAACACGAGGACCCACCATGGGAGTGGGGCGGACTGTACGCCCTCGATTCGGGGACGTACACGTACACCTATCAGAACGGTCCCGATCCCGATATGCAGTTCGCGTTTGTCTCGGCGAACGACGACGGCGATCACGGCCTCTACCACGCCGGGGAGACGGCAACGGACCTCTTCGAGCGCGGCGAGGCAGACGTCACCGTCACCGACGGCCAGACCGTACAGCCGTCGTCCGATACGTTGTACCGCGTCGATTTCGCGGACTCGGGAGAAACGACGATCGAACTCGAGGTCGAATCCGGCGGGAATTACTCGATCTTCACTGCACACGTCCCCGCGGAGTTCGAGGCGAAACTACGCTCGGAGAGCGACGCGGAGCTGACACCCGACACGACGGAACGCCATTCGGTACACGACCATAGCGACGACGGCCACGAAGGGGAAGACGGTCACGAGCACTAAACGTCGGGAGCCCGACGTTCGATCTCCGTTCGGACTGCGAGCGCCTGATACTGGAGGAGAGAGGAGAGTACGGAGTGACTGCCTCTCCAGGTCAACGGTCGCTCCGGCCCGAGATTCTATGTAGCGCCATGGAGTTTATTTACAGGGCGGGGTGATCGATCGTTCGACACTCGACTGCCCAGCGGCTCGAGAGCGTTCCAGCCGGTGATGGCCGATACTCGAGAGAAAAGCAAACGGAGTCAAAACCGTGAGGAGTCACTCGCCTTCGAACGCCGCCGCCAACTGTTCGCGCATGAACTCTCGCCGCCGTTTTCGGGCTTCTTCCTCGCCAAGGTAGTTCGTGACGACGACGTGGGCGTCGTCGCTGCCCTGTTCCTCGGCAATCACTTCGATCCGGTCTGCGAGCCGTTTCACGGCGTCGTCGTACGTTCGGTACCAGAACCGTCGCCCGTACTGCGGCGTTGGCGTCTCGCCGCGAACCGTTACCCCAGCGCGTGCTGCGAGAGACTTGAACCGGGACGTGATCGTATTCGGAGTACGGTGTCCGCTTTCGGCGGCCGTGCTCGGAAAGAGATAGCCGTTCCACCGGTCGCGATCGGCGAGTTGTTCCCACCGATCGGCTAACGTCTCGAGGCCGTACTGGACCGAAACGCGTCCGGGACCGTTCTTTCGGCCGTCACCGAAGACGATTCGCGGGTCCTCGGCGTCGAAATCGACGGTCCCGCTCTCGTCTACTGGTTCGAACTGATCCGCCGAGAGCGCGGCGACCTCCCCGCGCCGAAGACCCCATGCACACGTCGCGACAACGAGCAAGCGATCCTCGGCCGACTCGCAGGCATCGGCCATCGCCCGGACGTCTGCGGCATCGAGCGCGGGCGGGTCGCGATCGTCATCGTCAGGGGTCTGTCCCTTCCAGCGGTTCTCTTGGGGCGCACCGAGCGCCGGATTATACGCCGCGTCGCGATCGGTCTCGAGCCAGTCATAGAAGACGCGAACGTCCGTCGCGTGCTTGAACTTCGATTCGGGACTCGAGAGTTCGTCGTCGAAGGTGTCGTAGACCGTCCGAACACGTTGTTTTTCGTCTCGTCGGGGGATATCGTCTTCCCGAACGCGCTCGACGATGTTTGCGGCGTCGTGGAGGTCAGCATAGGTCCGGACGTACCGCGCGAGCCGGGACCGTTTCGACGTGATCGTCGTCTCGGAGTGGCCCGATCGCTCGAGGTAGGTATGCAGGTACAACTCGAGCTCGCGGATCGTCATCTCGTCGTCGATTCCCCACTCGTACCCCTGGTCTTCGCCGGCGTTAGGGGCCGGATAGCCGACCGTCGCGAGGAACTGCGAGAGCGTGAGATCGTGGTGTTCGCGCAGCGCCCGCGCGATCCCCGAATACCCCGCGTCGGTGATCTCCTCGTAGGTCGGCCGCGTCTCGAGATCGAGGCCCTCACGAGCGAGGTCCGGTTCGATATGGGTGTTCCAAAAGGACTGAAGTTCATCGAGTGACTTCCGGGACCAGTTGATTCGTTCCCGCTGGGTCATGCGCTCACCGGCTCGAGAAGGCCATTTCCTCCGGTTTGGGTGTGTTCTAAGACCCGCATTTTCGTACGTCTCGATAGAGTTGATAGTCACATAATACTATCGCTTAGCTACTTGTCTCGTGTAGACAAACAAGATAAGCGATATTGCGGGACTGTCGCCAGCAAACTACATAAATCAAATAATGCTATATCAAATTCGAGGTGCGGCTGATCGGACGAGACACCCGATAGAAGGACAGAGGGCGTCGTTTCGAGCAGATCAGCGGACTGAAGACCGGGCGAACCGACAGTTGCACGTTCGAATTCACCCTCGATGAGGGCTCATCGCTGCTGTCACGAGTCCGCGTTGTCGACGATTTCGACCCCAGCAGCGGCGAGTTCGTCGCGGATCGGCTGCGAGACGTCCGCGTCGGTGATGAGCGAATCGATCGAGGAGTGGGACGCGAACTGAAACGCGTGTTTGTCCCCGAATTTCGAGTGGTCAGCGACGAGGACGATGCGTTTCGCGTTGGCGATCAACGTCCGCTTGCTCTGTGCTTGCTGGATGTCCTGGGCGGTCAATCCCTCCTCGTCGATTCCGTCGGTGCCCAACAAGAGCAGATCCGCGTTCAGTTGTTGAATGCGTTCGTCCGCCCACGGCCCGACACACGAGTGACTCTCTGTCTGATACGTTCCGCCGGTGAGGGACACCTCGTGGCCCCGTTCGGAGAGTTCGGACGCGATAGCGGGCATTCGAGTGACCGGCGTGATCGACAACTCCGACGGGACACGCTTTGCTACCTCGATGAGCGTCGAGCCGCTGTCGAAGGAGACGACCTGTTTCTCGTGGATCTCGTCGATCGCTCGCTCGGCGATCGCACGCTTCTGGTCGATGTTGTACACCTTCCGTTTCTCGTAGGGCTTCCCGTGGCTGACGACCGGCGTCGCACCCCCGTGGGTCCGTTCGATGAGACTCCGGTCCTCGAGCTCGCGGAGATCACGACGGATCGTCGCCGCCGAGACGCCGATCTCGTCGGCTAACTCGTCGACGGAACAGCCGTTCCGGTCGTTGACCAGATCGACGATCGTCTGTTGTCGCTGTTTCGGGAGCATACGGGACCAATCGGGTCCGTCGGGATATACGTTTACGGTGTGTTTCGCTGGCGGGGTCGGTATCGTGATCGAACCAGACATTTTGTGCATCAGTTGGCTGAATTAATGGATACACAGCAGATATGTTCCGAGAGTTGTTTACTGCCATAGTTTTGTAAAATAGCAGTTGAAGGCTAGCAAACAGTGGTTAGAAAGAGACGAGACTGCGACTCGAGGCGACCACCGATTCGGTTGCTCTCGAACAACTGTGTTCATTTCTCCGACCTCGAGCATGATCTCTCTCACTCTAATCAGAAATAAAAACACGGCTCTAAAGTCCAAATGGAATCATCAAGGCCATTCCGTGTCCAGTCGGATGACAACGACGAGACGACATGCCCTCGAGAGCGTCGTGCGAACGGTAACGATAAGGGATCCCGCCGGTATGTACCCGGTATGTCACGCGAGTCCGCACCGACGCTACGCGAGTGTTACGCACAGGCCAGAGACGGGAGCTACGGGTTCTTCGCGAGCAACGTCACGCACTTCGATATCCTCGTCGGACTCCTGCGGGGGAGCGCAAGCGTCGACTCGGATCTCGTCGTCCAACTCGGCGAAGAGGAGGCGGCCTTCTTCGGCGACGGCGATCCGGCGCTCGGCGTCCGCGTCTTCGGAGCGTGTCTCGACACGTTCGCCGAACGGTACGATATCGACGTGTTCTGCAACATCGATCACATCCACCTGCCGGACAGCTTCGACTTCCTCGAGGCGGCGGTCGACTCCGGGGTTCCCGACTCGGTGATGGTCGACGCCTCCGCGAAATCGTTCGAGCGGAACGTCGAGTTGACCGCCGAAGCCGTCGACCGAGTCGACGGGGACGTGCTCGTCGAAGCCGAACTCGGACGGATAGCCGGCGTCGAGGGCAGCACCGATACGCCCGCCGACGAGGCGTTCTATACCGACCCCGAGGCCGCCGTCGAGTTCGTCGACCGAACCGGGTGTGACCTCCTCGCGGTGTCGATCGGCACCCAACACGGCGTCGCCGCCGGCCGCGACCTCGACGTCCGTCCGGATCTGGCCGCCGAAATCAACGACGCGCTCGTCGACGCGGGTCACGACACCGCACTCGTCGTCCACGGCGCGTCCGGACTCTCGGACGAACGGATCGAGGAACTGCTCGAGGCCGGGGTCTGTAAGTTCAACAAGAACACGCGGTACCAGTACGAGTTCGCGCGGACGGCCGCGGACTTCTACCACGAACACGCGGAGGCGATTCGACCGCCCGAGGGCGTCGTCGACGACCGAGACGGGTTCTTCGCGGACAGCGACTGGGAGCCCGAAAAGACGTCGTTCCACCCCCACGTCGTCTCGGAGGAAGCCCGGAATCGCATCGCGTCGGTCATGCGCGACCTCTGTGAACTGACCCGAAGCGCCGGGAAGACGATGCACGCCGACACATGAGCGGCGTGGGTCCCGTCCTCGTCGGTGTCGACGCCGGCCTCACCAACATCACGGTGACGGCGTTCGACGACGCGGGCGACGAACTCGCGAGTGCGTCGCGGGCAACGCCCACAGTCGAGGCCGCTCGCGGTCGTGACGAGCAAGAACACGACCGCCTGTGGGATGCCGTCTGTGAGACGATCACGGCGGTCCTCGAGCACGAGGCCGTACCAACGGACGCCATCGCGGGCGTGGGCGTCGCCGGCCACGGACATGGACTCTACGGGCTCGACGCCGACGGAGAGCCGGTCTGTGGTATCAAGTCCACGGACAACCGCGCGCTCGATACCTTCGAGGAGTATCCCCAGACAGTCCGTGACTCAGTCGTCGACCGACTCGGTTGGACGCCGTTCGGTGCCGATCCGCTGAGCCTCCTCGTGTGGCTCCGCGAGCACGAGCCGAGCACGTACGACCGTCTCGAGACGGTGTTGTTCTCGAAAGACGTGCTCACCTACCGGCTCACGGGCGAGCGCTCGACGGACCCGTCGGAGGGGAGCGTGTTCTACGGACCGAGCGGCGAGTACGACGAGCAGGTGTTCGCCGACCTCGGCATTGAGGCGGCGTTCGACGCACTCCCGCCGATCGACTCGAGTACCGGCGTCTGCGGGACGGTCACGAAGACGGCGGCAGCCCGGACCGGCCTCCCGGCGGGCACCCCGGTCGCCACGGGACTCCACGATGTCGCCGCCTGTACGTTGGGTGCGGGCGTGGTCGAGCCCGGAAACGGGCTCCAGATCCTCGGCACGTGGGGACAGAGCGTCGCCGTCTTGGCGTCGGCCGACGACGGCGACGACGGCCTCCCGCGGCGGTACTTGGACGGATGGCTTCGCTACAAGGGCATCAGATCCGGGGCGGCCTGCGTCGAATGGTTCGTCGAGAACTGCGGTAGCGACTGGCGTCGCGAAGCCGACGAGCGCGGCGTCTCACCGTACGTCGTCTACGAGGAAGCAGTGACGGACGTGCCACCCGGGTCGGACGGGTTACTCTTTCACCCGTTCCTCAAGGGATCGACCGATAACCCGAACAGCACCGGCGGGTTCTACGGGCTTCAGCTAGAGCACACGAGCGCACACATGCTTCGCGCGATTTACGAGGGCATCGCCGTCACGCAGACGAGCGCGCTCGAGTCGATAACGCCGGGACTCGAGTCCGTTCGGTTGACCGGCGGCGGCGCACAGAGCGAGGCGTGGGCACAGATGTTCGCCGACATCTCGACGCTTCCGGTGACGATTCCGACCGAGCGCGAGACCGGCGCGCTCGGCGCAGCGCTCTGTGGCGGCATCGCCGCGGGCGTCTATCCCGACGCCGAGACGGCGGTCGAGCGGACGATCGGGACCGCAGCACGATACGATCCGAACCCGGAGACCGAAACGAGATATCAGACACTTACCGACACGTTCGCACAGGTGTCCGAAGCGATGGAGCAACCGTGGGAAACACTCAAGACGCTTGGTGAAAAACGATAGCTCGATGCAGGTACTACTCTGTGGGGACCCACAGCAGCCAAGCGAGTACATGTACGAAGCCCTCGGCGGGTTAGAAGAACACGGCGTGACGTTCGACCGCATGGACTGGCTCGGCGACGCGTCGCCGACCGAGTTCCGCAACGTCACGATGGACATGGAGTCGCTCGGGCCGGGCAGCTACGATACCGACGAGATCGCCGCGAACCTCGATGGCGTCGACGCCCTCGTCGTACACAAAGCGCCGGTCTCTCGTGAACTCATCGAGGGTGCCGACCTCTCGCTCGTCGCCGCGGCTCGCGGCGGGACCGAAAACATCGACCTCGAGGCGGCGGCCGACAACGACGTGACGGCCTTACACGCGCCGGGCCGCAACCGGGACGCCGTCGCGGATTACGCGGTTTCGATGCTGCTCTCGCGGCTCCGCGAGATCCCGTTCAACCACGCCGACCTCTCTGACGGCGAGTGGAATCAGGTCTTCGACCCCGACCAGCTGCCGCCGGACGTCAGAACGACGACCGTCGGAATCGTCGGCTTCGGTCACATCGGCCGCGGCGTGGCTCGCCGGCTCGCCGGGTTCGACCCCGAACTGCTCGTCTACGACCCCTTCGTCGACGACGACGACATCCGCGAGGCCGGCGCGGAGCCGGCCGCCCTCGAGACGCTGCTCGGCGACTCGGACGCCGTCACGCTGCACGTCCGCCTCTCGGAGGACACCGAGGGGATGATCGGACCCGAGGAGTTCGAACAGATGAACACCGACGGCTACCTCGTCAACACCGCCCGCGGCGGCCTCGTCGACACCGATGCCCTCGTCGACGCCGTCTCGAGCGGGAGTATCGCCGGCGCGGCCCTCGACGTATTCGAGGAGGAACCGATCCCGGAGGGTCACCCGCTGTTCGACCTCGAGGGCGTCGTTCTGACGCCACACGTCGCCGGCTCGACCCGTGACGCGGTCCTCGGAGGTCCCCGCATCATCGCCTCGCAACTCGAGGACTACCTCGACGACGAAACACCAGCACACGTCGTCCGCGCCGACCGGTAAGCGCCGTCTTTCGTCGCCTACGCTCACCGCTGTGACTCGTAGGGGGACCAGTGGCTACCTGAACGTCTTCTGGCCCGCGTTTGACTCGTTTGTATCTGATTCGCTGTACTATTTTGACCCGCGTCTGTCCGTCGAGAGCCTGCTGTGGTCTCTGACAGGTATAGTAATGCATGAACTATTCAAAACACCTATGGGAACCAGACCGATGGTCTATCCGCGAATTATATCGAGTATTCGAGAGGATAGATTTCGAGCCTATCGAGAGAGACACATGAAGACACTATTGTTTGAATATCTATGGTTCTGGAGGGAGTACAAATATAATACTATTTTTAGAGACGGTTCATCGGCACGGACACGACTGATCTTGTACTACCCAGCAGCGATTCTGCGTTGCGATACCGAACAAATCGAGACCGAATATAACAACGATACTCACAAGAAATGCGTAAAGGCCGCCATAGCGTCCAGAATAGTTCTCGATAAGCGGTATACTGAACGTAAGATAGATCGCTGTTTACGTTTCAGTCAGATCGTACATATGAACCCTGTTGGATGAAGACCGGTGGACTCCGACCGCTATCTATCGGTTCCGATATTAAAGACGTAACTAGACATATTAGTATATGAACTTTTTCATTTGTCCCAAAATACAGTGTTTGATATCGATATGTACCATGACGGACTTCAGCAGTCGGTCCGCGATCTGCGCAGTCGAGAGAAACACCGATAGCTGCAACCACAGCAGTACTCGCTCGAGAAAGGCAGCAACCTGAATGGTCGGGAATGCCTTCGGACGCATATTCTACCACTGGCTTCATGTGAATACTGCCCGAAGGACCGTCCATGCAGGAGTTCGCTTTTACCGTCACCTACGAGCGGGGAGCGGATGAGCTGATGGACGTCTTTATCGATCAGTCCGGGCTCTATTCCCGAACGGTGTCGTGTCAGGCAACTACCGATACCATGTGGAGAGTCGACGAAGTGACGGGGCCGCGAGAAGCCCTCGCGGCGTACGATCGACGGCTCGAGAAACTGGAACGATGTACCAATCTCCAAGGAATGGGCGGCTGTCGGCTCGACTTGACGTACGAAGTCCTCGCTCGAGAGCCGACGAGTCGGCACATCTATTCTCGACAGTCCGAAGGCGACGGCTGCCGATCGATTCCGTATCTCGTGGCGGGGCACCTCGGTGATGGTGTCCTGTGTCGAGCCGAGCAGTACGGAAACGAGTACAGATGGCGGCTCCTCGCGGATGACGAGGCGTCTCTGAGTTCGATTTACGACGCCCTCGAGGAACACCTTCGCGAGGGACTTACGCTCGAGTTCGAGCGACTCGAGCAATCGCCGACGTGGCAGACCGGCCGCGTATCCGGTGTAAATCTGCCGTACGCACAGCGTGAAGCGCTCGAGTTGGCCGTCGAATACGGCTACTACGAGACGCCGCGTCAGTGTTCCTTACAGGAGATCGCCGACGCCGAAGGAATTCCGATTTCGACGCTCCAGTACCGCGTGACACGCGCTGAAGCGTGGCTCGCGACGACATTTCTCTCGAACGAACCGCCGGATCGGGAAGAATCCACAGGGATCGCTGGCGACGAGTGACGGACGCGGTCCGCGCTGTTTGCGGAGCGTGATATGAACGATCGACGAGGAGTGTTGGTATGTTCCGAATCAACTCCTATTCCGTCCCGCCCTGAACGATGATCCGTAGAGCCCATGAGACGAACGAGCGACGCTGACGGCTCCGACGTATCGAGGCGAAACTACCTCAAACTCGGCAGTGCGACGGCACTGTCGTTCGCTTCGCTCGGGAGCGCCAAAGCAGCCGGTCAATCGGGGACCACCGATTCGGACGGCGACTCAAACGGTCGAATCGTGATCAAAGACGGGACGATCGTCCCCGTCGATTCGGATATCGGCGTCCGCCGCGATAGCGACGTTCTCGTTGAGGATGGAACGATCGAACGGATCGAGCAGTCCATCGATGGCTCGGACGCCGACGTCATCGACGCCGGCGACGCGATCGTCATTCCGGGATTCGTCAATTCCCATCTCCACACGTGGCAAGCCGGCGTTCGCGGCATCGCGGGGAACTGGTCGTTCTCCGAGTACCTGAACACCATGCTCGGCGAGATCAGCAGTCACTACCGGCCCGTCGACGCGTATCTGGGCAACCTCTTCGGTGCCGTCGAGCAACTCAACGCCGGGACGACGACGATCCTGGATTGGTTCCACATCGCGAACTCGCCGGGTCACACCAACCGCGCGATAGACGGCCTCGAGGACGCCGGTATCCGGGCGGTGTTCGCACACGGCCCGCCGGGCGACGACAGCGCGACGTGGTGGGAGAACAGCACGGAGCCGCATCCGGACGACGTTCGCCGACTACACCGCGACCGGTTCCCCACCGACGACGGGCGACTCACGCTGGCGATGGGGATCCGCGGCCCGGACTACTCGACGGACGAGGTCGTCACGCAGGATATCGAACTCGCTCGCGAACTCGGAATTCCGGCTTCGATGCACATCGGGTCGCTCGGCCCGGGCGGCGTGGAAACGCTCGACGAACTGGATCTCCTCGGCGACGACCTCAATTACGTCCACGCGAA
This sequence comes from Natrinema versiforme JCM 10478, assembly GCF_000337195.1. Taxonomy (GTDB): domain Archaea; phylum Halobacteriota; class Halobacteria; order Halobacteriales; family Natrialbaceae; genus Natrinema; species Natrinema versiforme. The sequence goes on from NZ_AOID01000063.1 coordinate 15,039, forward strand.
CCGCCTCACCGAAGACGAATTCGGTCTCATCGGTGACTCCGGCGGGTCGGTGTCGACCACACCCGAGGTCGAGATGCAGATGGGCATGGGAATGCCGGCGCTCCGAGAGACCATCGACGGCGGCGGGATTCCGTCGGTCGGTATCGATATCGTTTCGAACGTGAGCGGCGACCTGTTCACCCAGACGCGGATGGCACTACAGGTCCAACGAGCGCTCGACAACCAGCCGACCGTCGAGCGAAACGAACAGATCGAAACCGTCTCCCTGCCCGCCAGCCGCGCACTCGAGCTCGCGACGATCGACGGGGCCCGAGCGCTCGGCCTCGAGGACGAGATCGGTTCGCTAACGCCGGGCAAGCGGGCGGATATCACGCTTATTCGGACGGACGATATCAACACGTCGCCGGTCCACGATCCGGTCGAAACGGTCGTCTTCCAAGCGGGCGTCGCGAACGTCGATACCGTCCTCGTCGACGGCGAAATCGTCAAACGAAACGGCGACCTGTATAACGAGACGGCGAGAAAACACCGCGACCGACTCGTGGAGTCAGGCCGGCGGATTCTCCGGGAAAGCGGGCTCCAGTAACCGGCGGAATCCAAATGGCTGATTCCGCTCCGAACCGGTGGTCCAATAGCTCGCTCTCACCAAACCGGTCTCGCCGGTAGGTATGGTTCCCATGACTCGAGGGAACGCGGCATGGGTTTCCGGTATTGTGAACATTTCTTCGCAATAGAAATCGTTACAGTTGCCTCGAGAAAAGAAGAGTTAACTCGGCGGGAACCATCGAATACAGTGATGTCTGAAACCACGGACGATAGCACGCCGTCTCGGTTCGGCCGACTCCTCTTTGCGGGTGGGCTTGCACTACTTGCGGTTCGCAATCTAACTGATCTCGACGGGCGCATCGCCTACGCCGACGCCAAGGGCGTTCCGTTCGCGGAGACGCTCGTTCCGGCCTCGAGCGGACTCTTGCTCGGCGGCAGCATCGGAGTCGGCCTCTGGAAATCGCCGAAGCTCTCGGCGGGAAGCATCGCGACGTTCTTCGCGGGAGTCACGCCCGTCATGCACAACTTCTGGGCCGTCGATTCGGAATCGCGCGACGAGGAACTCACCTCGTTCCTCCAGAACCTGACGCTGCTCGGTGCCGCGATCGCCTTCTTCCGACGAGCGAACCGAGAGTAACGGCAACCGCGTCCCGGCGACGATAGCCGAGACGATTCGATCGATTTCGACTCTCTTTCTCGAGGCCCGTCGCCACCGGACCCCCGCAATCCCACCGACCCCGCAATCGAATCCGGTTCGGAACGGGCGATACCGACGCCGACGACCTCGAGTGGATATCCCTCGCGCCGGCTGAGATGATCGAACCCGGCGAGCGAACCGGGGAGTATCGCACCGCTGCGGGGAACTCGTCGCAGACGAGGAGAGACAGCGACATTACGATAGACGACTTCGCGATCGCCTTCGCCAACGGACTCGAGGAGGCGACCGCGGTCGATACCTCTTTCGGAACCGGGTACTGATCGGTCGCAGTCGCGAGAGGACTTCGGTTGGCGCTGAAAGCAGGTTTCGCAGCCGAGTGCGATGACTGGCCCGCGGAGACGGCGGGGTTGTCAGCCGTCGATCAGAACGGGTAGTCTCGAGCGTCGTGCTGGATCGAGATCCACTTCGTCTCGGTAATTTCGTGGAGGAACGCGTCGCTGTTGTATGTCCCCATGCCGGAGGCCCCGATTCCGCTGAAGGGGACGTGTGCCTCGTCGTTGATCGGCTGGTCGTTGATGTGGACGTTGCCCGTTTCCATCCGATCGGCGATATCCTTCGCGACCTCAAGGTCCCCGGCGTGGACCGCGCCCGAGAGGCCGAATTCCGTGTCGTTCGCGAGGGCGACGGCCTCGTCGATATCCGAGAACGGGATTACTGGGGCGATCGGGCCGAAGTGCTCGTTGGACGCGGCGGCCATGTCGTTCGTGACATCGGAGAGGACGGTCGGCGCGACGACGAGGGAGTCCTCGACCCCGTCGAGGGGGACGGTTTTGCCGCCGGTCTCGAGGGTCGCGCCGGCGTCGACGGTCTCCTCGACGTAGCCGAGCATCTCGTCGCGCTGGCCCTCGTCGATGATGNGGGTCGCGCCGGCGTCGACGGTCTCCTCGACGTAGCCGAGCATCTCGTCGCGCTGGCCCTCGTCGATGATGGGGCCGACGACCGTGTCCTCGTCGTGGGCGCTGCCGACCGGGAGCGCTGCCGCGCGCTCGGTCAAGCGCTCGACGTACTCGTCGTAGACGTCCTCGTGGACGATATGGCGATTGATACTGATACAGACCTGCCCCTGATGGACGAACGACCCGAACGTCGCACCGTCGAGAGCGCGGTCGAGATCGGCGTCGGCGGTGACGACGTGAGCGTTATTGCCCCCGAGTTCCATCGCGGGGACGGCGAGGTTCTCTCCGGCGAGGCTGGCGACGTGCTGGCCGACTTCGGTCGAGCCGGTAAAGGCGACCACGTCGCTCTCGGGATGGCCGGCGACGCGGTCGCCGATGTCGGAACCGCGACCCGTGACGACGTTCACCACGCCGTCTGGAAGGTCCGTCTCCTCGAGGAGTTTGGCGAAGAGGAGACCGCCGGTAATGGGGGAGTTCGTCGAGGGTTTGAGGACGACGCTGTTCCCGGCGGCGATGGCGGGTGCGACGGCCCGCATCGAGAGGTTCAGCGGGAAGTTCCACGGCGAAATGACCGTGACGACGCCCTTGGCCTCGCGCTGGACGAGGTTTTCCTTCCCGGGGATGTTAGAGGCGGCGTGTTCGCCTTTCATCCGGCGCGGGAGCGTCGCGGCCTCGCTCGCGTGATCGGACGCGATCTGGACCGACGTCTCGCCCATGATACGCGAGCCGCCGACTTCGGCCGCCAGTAGGTCGATGATTTCGTCCCGGTGAGTGCGGATCGCCTGCTGAAACTGTTCGATAACGTCCTGCCGACGCGCGGGCGGTTGGTCCGCCCACTCCGTTTGTGCCTCGGCCGCGGCCTCGTATGCGGCGTCGACATCCGCTTCGGTCGCGGCGGCGACCTCGGTGATCACGTCGCGGGTCGACGGGTCTTCTACGGCGATCGTTTCACCGCTCTCGCTCGAGGTCCAGTCGCCGTCGATGTACAGTTCGTCCCACGTATCGTCGAGTAGTATCTCGTCTGGCATCGTGGTTTACCAAATGGTCTAATCGCGTAAAAGGAGCGGGAACGGAGAAATCCGTGCCGGTTCACCGAGTAGACAGTAGGTCGTTCGCAACGAGTGGGCTGAGACCGGCGACCGAAGCAATGGGCAGGATCGCGCTCAGTCGTCTAAAGAGGGCTGCGGGCGAAGCGCGGGGAGAACGAACTCGTCGACCGCATGCAGGGCCTGTTCCGGGGCGTCGTCGTGGCCGAGGGAGATTTTCCTGGCTCGTGCAGCGTGGATGACATCGGTGATGAGCTGTGCCATGTCCGCGACGTCGACGTCACGAAAGTCGCCCTGTTCGATACCGATGCGAAGCACCCGGGCGATGTTCTCCCGAATTTCGTCGTAATGGTCGTTGAACGCCTCGCGATGGCGATCGTTGTGCTGGGCCTGCGAGAAGAGTTCGTGATAGACTTTCATGCGGTCCCAGTGATCGAACTCCGCGCCGAGGTCGGGCCCGAAAAGACACTGTTCGATACGGACGTGTAAGGCCTCCCACGGATCCGCCGTTTCGTCCACGTCGGGTTGGTCCTCGTACTGCTCGACGAGGTACTCGAGAAAAGAGGAGATGAGATCGTGTTTCCCGTCGAAGTGGTAGTGGATGAGCGTGCGGCTCTTGTCGAACTCCGCGCCGATATCCCGCACGCGCAGGTCCGTCGAACCGTGCTTGCTGAGTGCTCGGAACGTCGCCTCCATGATCGCCTCTCGCGTCTCGAGAGACGCATCCGGTTCGCGTGACGAGGTCATACCGAGGGATACGAGCGAGCGCCTTATCAGTGTCGCGGGACCCGCTCGAGTCGCCGCTCGGCGACGGCGTCCAGGGGCTGATCCTGTCGGGGAACGGAGCGCGTTCCGATATCCTTTACCGGTCGGTCAACGAATTCGTCCCTATGAGCCAGTTCGATCGAACCGCCGACGCCGGGACGGGAACAGAGGGGGACATCGACCGCGACGGTGGCGGCAAACCGGTCGCCCGGACAGAGTCACAGATGGTCCCCGCGGATGTCTTTGCCGTCCTCGGGAACGATACCCGGGTCGCGATCCTCCGTGCACTCCTCGAGCTCGGTGCCGACGACGCCCCCGTCCGCTTTACGGAACTGTTCGAGCGGGTGGACATCGCGGACAGCGCGAACTTCAACTACCACCTCCAGAAGCTCACCGGCCACTTCATCAAGCAAAGTGACGACGGCTACGCGTTCCGCTACCCCGGGCGGAAAGTCGTCAGTTCCATCTTCACCGGAACGCTCACCGAGCGTGCCCAACTCGGCTTCTTCCCCGCCAGCGGCTCCTGTTACGCCTGCGACGGTCCCCTGCACGGCTGGTACGTCGACGACACCCTCACCATCGGTTGTACCGATTGCGGCACCATCCAAGTGAGCTATCCCTTCCCCTCGGGCGGCCTCGACGATCGCACGACGGACGACCTCCTCCAGGCGTTCCATCACTACGTTCGCCATCACTACTGTCTCGCCGCCGACGGCGTCTGCCCCGAGTGTACCGGCCCGGTCGAAACCGACCTCGTCCGCGATCCCGACGATGAAGACCTCGAGGTCGCCGTCGAGCACGTCTGTCAGCGCTGTAGCTACCGGCTCCAGTCGACGGTCGGCGTCACCCTCCTCGACAACGCCGAGGTTCTCGTCTTCCACTCCGAACGCGGCGTCGATCTGAACACCGAACCGTTCTGGCACTTCGACTGGTGCGTGAGCGATAGCCGGACGACGGTCACCGAAACGGATCCGTTGCGCGTCCGAGTGACCATCCCCTGTGAGGACGACGAACTGCAGGTCCTCCTCAACGATTCCGTCACCGTCATCGACACCGCCGTCGTCGAGCAACTCCCCGAATAGCGCGCCCGCTCGGGGCGGGAGGCCTCGAGCGAGCGTGTGACGTGCGTGTCGCTGTATAGACGGTCCCTCGGCTCAACTGTACTCGAGTACAGAAACCGTCCGCAACTCGGCCAGCGGACGAAAGCCCACGGCATCCATCGATTTCGATGGAGTGGCCTCAATAGGCCGGAAACCGCGCGATCGTCGCGTGTGGCCGCTTATTCGAATCGCTCGACGGCCGCTTCGTAGCGGCTCGAGGGTTCGTCCCAGTCGACGACATCGAAGAAGCTCTCGACGAAGTCGCCGCGGGCCGGCCCGTAATCGTGGTAGTAGGAGTGTTCCCAGACGTCAAGCGCCAGAATCGGGTGGCTCCCCCAGAGCGCACCTTGGTCGTGTTTGTCCACGACGACGTTTCGCAGCTGTTCGCTGTGACTGTCGTAAACGAGCAGCGCCCAGCCGCCCGCGGCGGACGCGGCGGCCTCGAATTCTCCCTTCCAGGCCTCGTAGGAGCCGAAGTCCTCCGCGATGCGGTCGGCGAGGTCACCCTCGGGCTCGTCGCCGCCCTCGGGGCTCATGGACTCCCAGAAGAGGGTGTGAAGAACGTGTCCGGAGCCGTTGTGGGTAACGTTGCGGAGCGCGCCCGCGGAGGAGGAGAAGTCGCCTTCCTCGCGGTTCTCAGCGAGCGTTTCTTCGGCTGCGTTCCATCCGTTGACGTAGCCCTGATGGTGCGTGTCGTGATGCCAGGTCAGTACCTGTTCGGACAGTGCCGGCTCGAGTGCGTCGTAGTCGTACGGCAGCGGCGGTAGTTCGTAGTCGCTCATGTTTCCGATTATGGCTACACACGCTGTGAATATGAACGTTCTCTGTACCGTGTTCAAGTAATCGAACTGGTATACCGCATCGCCCGTTGCACGCTAAATACATCCGGCAGAAGCTGAGACGGACGAGACCATGTCTTGTCACTGACCGGACTGCGATTCCGCAGACGGGATGCTTATCAGGAGTGAGAGCGTCGGGTCGCATATGACAAGAGATGAGGCCGAAGAGAGTCGCGGCGAGCCGCTCTCGGGTCAACGTGTCCAACACGGAACGGGCGTCAACTCGAACCGCGCGTTCCCGACGAACGAGTACCAGGCGAACCTCGATCCGTTCGTGCTCTTCGAGCGGTTCTATATCGACCCGGACAAGGGCTTCCCGATGCACGCCCACAAGGGCTTCGAGATCGTTTCCTACATGATCGAGGGCGGGATGGACCACGAGGACTCGCTGGGCGTCGAGCACACCGCCTACGAGAACGACGCCATGCGCATTACGACCGGCAGCGGTATCCAACACTCCGAGTTTCCGGCCGACGGCGCGGCCTGTAACGGCCTCCAACTCTGGGTGAACCTCCCCCGCGAGGACAAGGAAGCGGACCCGGACTACGTCGACGCCTCGGCAGAGGAACTCCCCACTACAGCGGTCGACGGCGCGACCGTGACCACCGTCATCGGCGACGGCTCGCCGATCGACCTCCACACGGAGATGGAGTACTTGGATGTCCACGTCGACGACACGTGGACGTGGACGCTGCCCGACAGCTGGTCCGGCTTTCTCTACGGCGTCACCGGATCGGGCACCGTCGACGGAGACGGCTTCGAGGAGGGCAACGTCCTCCCCGTCACGGATACTCGAGAGGTCGTCGTCGAGAACGACAACGACGGTCCGTTTCGGCTCGTCGCCGTCTCCGGCCTGCCACACGAAGAGCCGATTCGCCAGCAAGGGCCGTTCGTCTTCTGAACACCCGGTAGGTCGGGTTTGCAATGGGTGTTTTCTGTCTCGTTCGTGGAATCTTTCCGCTTCCGCGAGAGCGATTTGCCTCGCGCCCGATCGATTCCCCGAATGGGTAATCACCGAGTTTCCGAACGGTACAGGAGAGTATTGCAGCAGCCTCGGACCGAACGGAACCCGCTTTACTCCGTAGTCATTGGCTCACAGCAACGTTTCGGGGGCTTCGATTGCATGGACCCCGAACGATTTCGAGTCGGTTTTGACCAAATGGTACATTTCGAATTTACAACTGTAGGAGTGTACAGCGAGAATTTGTCAACGTGAGGATAGTGAATTACCCCATCCCCCATACCGATTACCCCTGTAATAGAATTATACCGAGGGTAAGACAGTATTACTACCCTTGGGTGAAGTATGAGATGTGACACTCGAGCTGCCGTACCGAAATACCATCATAGATCAAACCACTCATATTTATATACTACTATAGATTTTTATAAATTAGGCAGCAGTCGGAATGGGAACGTTATCCGTGCCGGACCGATGGAGATCAGGCAGCAGTCGGTGGTGGCGGGTCGCTGAATCACGGGTTGTGCAACGAGATACTGTCCCAAATTCCGTCACAGCGGCATACACGGAACCTCACTGAAGACGCGATAGCCTACCGGAAACGGCTTGCTTCGGCAGCGCTGGATATGGTCATAGAACGTGTTCTATACAGACTTCTCGAGCGGAGCGATCTCGAGGAGTCGTACACATCGACAAAACTGTATGACAGTATTCTACCGTACGCGACCGATACGGATTCCGACGACGGTCGGAAACCGAGAAGAGCTAATTCATTCTCGACACATACACTATCCGGAGAGATATCGATGATATAGTCTCTCATATATTTTAATTCGTGCGATATCAATGGCTACTCGATAGCAATATGAAACCGCGCTGCCAGTGAATGGGGCAAAACCACGACAGTTACACTACCCAGACAGATTGTCAGATACGTTCAAGAAACAACGAGCTAGTAGTGACGGACTGGTGGTGAAACCCTCGAGGAGTACAGCGACAGGGCCGACGGTGGGAGGGGGACCCACCGTCGGGGCCACAGTAGGGTGTTGGTAGGTGGCTGATTGGATCGCGATCTGTCGCGCACAGCGGGTAGCGCGACGGGTAACACGTTCGGGGACACCGTTATCAACTTCTACCCGATTCCCAGTTACTCGAAATCGTCCTCGTCGGCGACCAGGGGACGAGGTCGCATTCGATGAGCGCGCCCGCGAAATCCGACAGTACGTGGTCGACCGACGGCAGTATCATGGCGTCGCTCATCGGTCTGGTCCGCACCGATCGTCCCACACGCTTTCGATACCGCTCCCGGGAAAGACTAGTCTGTGATATCGTACGCGGACGGTTCGGACGGGGCAGCTACTCCTCTCGAAGATTCGTCACTCGGAGCGTGGACTCGAGGGGGTCCGTCTGAAAATCGGAATCCGCGACGACGAGATGATCGCCGGTCGAGCGGGCGGTCGCCGCGATCAGATGACAGTGTTCTGGCGTGCGAGTGTGACGAACGACACTAGCCACCGTGTCAGCACATTCTTCAGCGGGAACGGTAACGATAGCGGTAATGAGCGATCGGCTCGAGGGACGGTCAGGAGGAAAGACGAAACTGCCGTCCCGACAAGCGGTGGGACTGCTCGTCGCGGTTTGCGTGCTCGTCGTCGGCGCGACGCTTTCCCCGCCGCCGGCGCTGACCGTCGACGGACAGCGCGCGCTGGCGGTCTTCGTGGCTGCGCTCGTCCTGTGGCTGACTCGACCCGTACCGTACGTCGTCTCGAGCGTTCTCAGCGTCGCGTTGCTGTTCGCGTTGGGGGCCGTCGATTCGTTTAGCGCGGCGGCGACGGGATTCACGTCGACGCTCGTCTTCTTCCTACTGTTGCTTCTCTTGTTGGGTGACGCGACGGCGAGCGTCGATCTCGATCAGCAGGTGGCGCGGCGACTGCTAACCGCGGACAGTACGCCGCGTGGGACGCTGCACTCGGTCGCCGGGAGTCTGCTCGCACTGGCGCTGGTGATGCCATCCGCGATGGCCCGCGCGGTAACGTTCATTCCAATCGTGAACCGACTCGGCAGTGCGTTCGAAGTCGAAGCCGACGTGGGTTTCGAACGCGGGGCGTTTCTCGTTCTCGGCCACGTCAATCCGATCGCGTCGATGGCGCTCATGACCGGCGGCGGAATGGCGTTGGTCACCTCCGAGATCGTTGGGACGACGATCCGACCGATAACGTGGGTCGAGTGGGCCGTGTTGATGGTGCCGCCGACGATCCTCCTCTACGCGTTGGCGACCCTCTGTGCGGGCCTGTTTGCGTCGGTCGACCGCAAGACAACGATTGGCCCGGACAGCGAGATGCAACTGGAGACCGACGGCGACGAAACGTCCCCGCTGACTCGTGAGCAGCGACTCGTCGGGCTCGTCCTCATCGGTGCCGTCGTGAGCTGGATCGTCGGATCGTTTGTCGGGGTTCCAACGGTACTCCCGGCTGTCGCCGCGGTTATGGTGCTCTCCGTGCCGTCCGTCGGCGTCATTACGTCGGAGGATATCGCGGCGGTGAACTGGGGAATCATCTTCCTCATCGGCGCGATGTTGTCGATCCTCGACGTGCTAGACACGACCGGTGCCATCGAGGCTGTCATCGACGTTCTCACGCGGTGGGTTCCGTTCGAACTGCTCGTTCACTGGCAGATGATCGCGGTGCTGGTCGCCATCGCCGTCGGGATCAGGGTCATGTTTTCGACGGGGTCGGCGGCGATCGTCGTCGCGCTCCCGATCGTTCTCGAGTTCGCGGATGCGTTCGGAATCGACCAACTGCCGCTCGCGCTGACCGTGTTGCTGGTCGTTGGTTCGACGACGATCCTGCCGTTCAACACGACGGCGGTGCTGGTCTCGATGGATCGAGGGCCGCTATCGCACCGCGATGTCGCTTCGTTCGGTATCGTCACGATGGTACTGTCGGCGGGGGTCGCCGCCCTGTCGTGGCTCGTTTACTGGCCGCTGGTAACCTGAGCGGGACAAGCGTGAGCTATATATGAACGGGCCGGACTCTTCCCTGTAGGTGGGTCGCCAATTCTACGTGTTGAGTTCACTACCGTTCCGACAGGCGTGATGGCGAAGCTCCAGCAGGAGCTAGATGACGTCCGAAGCATCGAACTCGACAACGCGTTCTACGTCGAGGACGGCACGTGGATCGAGTCGCTGACCGTCGCGTCGAACGCCGAGTTCGACCCAGAAGCGATCCTCGAGGACATCCCCGGTGCGTCGCTGTTCTACAGCAGCGAGATTCCGACTGGATCCGACGAACTCGAGATTCGCCGGCTCACGATCCTAGCCAAGGAATCGTATCCGTTCATCCTGAGTTTAGTTCTTCGTCAAGAGGCGATTCCGAACCGTATCGTTCTCCAGAACGGCGTCTTCGAAGTCGTGACGACGACACGCGACTGGGACCAGTTCCGGTCGATGGCCGACGAAGTCCAAGAGACCCTCGGCGAGTTCGAACTCCTATCGGTGACCCAAAACGAAGAGCCGGGCGAGCCGCTCGATAGCGGCCGGTTAACGGAAGTTCTCGTCTCGAAGCTTACCGACGAACAGTTGGCGGTGCTCGAGACGGCGTACAATAGCGGCTATTTCGAGATCCCTCGGGAGGCGTCGGCGACGGATCTCGCCGACGAACTCGACGTCGCCCAGTCGACGGTGAGCGAACGACTTCGGACCGCCGAGCGGACGTTGCTCGAACTCATCTACGGTCCGCGGGAGTGACCGGAAATCCGAGTTCGCCTCGAGCCTGCGTTTTCATCCGCCCCGACTTAAAGTTCGATAGCTATCGAGGCCGATAGGGAGTAAACCAAACCTAGTGAGTCCGTAACGTGGGGGTGGATGACGACGCAAGAAAATCATGAGGGTTCTGCCACAGGGGTTGGCAACGGACTCACGCGCCGCGGCTATCTCGTCACGGCCGTCGGGGCGCTCGGAACGAGCGCACTGGCCGGCTGTAGCGCCAGTCGCGGTGAGAGTCTCGAGCCGGAGGTGCCTGACGGCGTTCCGGAGACCGTCGACACGAAGTACTGGCGCGAGTGGGAGACCGTCGACGCGGACTCGCCGCCGCTGGACTACAGCGCAACGGCCGGCGCGGTGCTCGACCGCTTCCCCGTGGAGTTCTCGAGCGAGGACGACCCGTGGATGCGCGAACACGCGTTGATGGTCCAACGCGGGCTCGACGATCTCGGGATCGCGACCACGCTTAACGACCGTCCGTTGAACCAGCTGTACGCACAGAGCTGGACAGCCAACGGGCTCGAGGCGATAATCTCGATGAGCACACACGGGCCCGACCCGCAGCGAGGGCTCGATCCGAACCCGCTGTTGATGCGCCGGACCGAGGGATCGCTCTCGAACTACGATAACTACTACCACCCGGAACTACAGGAGGTGCTCACCGAGCAGGCACAGACGACCGAGCGGGCCGAGCGCGAGGAACTCGTCGATCGGGCACAGGAAATATTCGCCGAGGACGTCGGGGCACTCATCACGCTCTTTCCGGACATCATCACGGCGGTGAACACGGAGCGGTGGAGCGGCTACGTGGAGACACCGGGCAACGGCCCGACGATGGATTCGTTCGTCTGGACGGAGGTCAATCTCCAGCCTGAGACGGACAACCGGACCTACGTCAAGGGCGTCACCACGTCGATGAACTCGCTGAACCTGCCGTGGGCCGCCGGCGGCGCGGAGGCCAATCGACTCACGTTCATCTACGATGGCCTGTTCGACGCAACGCCGGATCTCGACGTGGTCCCCGCGCTGGCGACCGGTGGCGGGTTCGTCGACGACACGACCGTCGAACTTGAACTCCGCGAGGGCGTCGAGTGGCACGACGGTGAGGCGTTCACCGCCGAGGACGTGAAGTTCACCGTCGAGCTGTACGACGAATACGCCTCGACGAGCCAGGTGCCGTTCTACGAGCCGATCGAATCCGTCGAGGTACTCGGCGATCACGAAGTGCGGTTCAACCTGTCGAACCCCGACGCGTCGTTCATGACCCAGCGGGTCGTCCGGAGCGTCATCCTCCCGAAACACCGGTGGGAGGATATCGACAACCCATCACAGCACAACCCGGACGCCCCCGTCGGTACCGGCCCCTTCCAGTTCGAAGACTGGGAACAGGGGACCCGGTTCGAGGCCTCGCGCAACGAGAGTCACTGGATGTTCAACGACGACTGGCGCGCTGACGCCCTCGGTGAACAGGCCGAACGCGGCCCCGGCGTCGAGAACGTCATCTGGATCAACGTGAGCAACGTCGACGCGCTGATCGGCTCGCTCGAGAGTGGCGCAATCGATGCTATCGGGACGAATCTCTCGGACCTGCAGGCCGACCGCGCGGCCAACACCGATGGGATCGAGAAGATGTCGACCGGAAGCTATGCGCCGCTGGACGCGAAGCTCATGTTCTCCTGTCCGCCGATCCGAGACAAGGAGTTCCGCGTCGCACTGGCGAAGGCGGTCGACTCGCAGGGGTTCGTCGAGGACTTCCTCCAAGGGCAGGCGACAGTCCCGGCCGGCGAGAACCCGATCTCGCCGCTCACCCAATGGCACAACGGCGAGACGACCGGCTACAGCTACGATGTCGAAGAAGCACGAAATATCCTCGAGCGGGCGGGCTACACGTGGGATGGCGACGGCAACTTGCGGTTCCCCAACGGCGACGCGTGGGGAGCGTTCGTCGAGCGACTCCAGCCCGGGAACACCAACAAGCGCCGCTCGGACCTCGACCAGTCAGATTTCTCATGAACAGCCAGCTACCAATGGACTACACCACCGACCGTTTCCCGCGACCGACGCGAGGGCGGACCCGATTCAAGGCGAACCGACACCCCGACCGCACCGCCGCTCGACCCGGGCGCACATCCCTCGAGTGTGACGGCGCGGCCGATGCAACGACGCGACCGGCGACCGGTATCGTGGCGGGTGAGAACCGATGAGCAAGTTCCAGCGGTTCCTGCTCAAGCGGCTCGCGATTTCGGTCCTCCTGACGGTGGTCGCGGTCTCGGTCATCTTCGTCGTCCTCCGGCTCCTGCCGGGGAGTCCCTTCGAGGCGCTCGTCACGTCGGGGAACCTCAATCAGGAGCAGATAGACGAGATCCGGGCGATGTACGGGCTTGATCAATCGATCTGGAAACAGTACGTCAACTATCTCGGGAGCCTACTGACCTTCCAGTTTGGCTACTCCATCCTGCGGAGCCAGCCGGTCTGGGATGTCCTCGAGCCGCGGCTGATCAACTCGCTGATCCTGCTGGTACCCGCACTGGTGACCACGGCGGTCCTGAGCTCCGTGCTCGGTATGTACGCCGGCTGGAACCGGGGCAGCCGCCTCGAAAAGGCGAGCATCGTCTCGACGACGTTGCTGCGCTCGACGCCGGTGTTCATCACGGCGATCTTCTTCATCATCGTCTTCGCGTACAATCTGGAGATCGTCCCCGCGCTCGGGATGCGGTCGATCCGGGCGACGCCGGACGGCTACCTCGAGACGTTCGTCTCGCTGGACTTCCTCCATCACTACCTCTTGCCGTTTACCGTCGCCGTCCTCTACTACAGCGGCGACTTCCTGCTGTTGGCCCGCAACGGCGTCGTCGAGAAGCGCGGCTCGGAGTTTCTCAAACTCCACCGAGCGAAGGGCCTCTCGGAGATGGAGCAACTGGCCCGCGCGGGTCGCAATTCGATGCTACCCATCCTGACCTACTTCACGCTCCGACTGGGCATGATCTTCCAAGGACTGATCCTGCTCGAGGTGGTCTTCAGCTGGCCCGGTATCGGTCGCGAACTCGTCCTGGCCATCCAGCAGCAGGACTACCCGCTGGTACAAGCAGCGGTCTTCATCATGGCGCTGGCGGTCATCATCGCAAACCTCGCCGCCGATGTCCTCTACGCGTACTTCGATCCGACGGTCTCGACTAGCGGAGGTGGCTCAGCATGAGTACCGAAACGAAACCCAAGGCGGAGCTGTACAAGCGCGTTGACGCGCTGTGGACGACGGTTCGCGACCAGTTCGCGTTCCTGCGACAAGATCCGATGGCCTTCGGCGGCATGCTCGTCGTCGCGGCGTTCGTGTTCCTCGGACTATTCGGCCCGTTCCTCGCGCCCCACGATCCGATCGAGCACACCGTTCGCGGCGACGGCGGTTCCGTACTCCGACTCGCCGCTCCGAGCGCTGACGCGTTCTTCGGGACGACGGCCTACGGCAAGGACGTGCTGAGCCAGTTCCTCGCCGGTGCACGGCCGACGCTCATCGTCGGCCTGTTCGGCGGGCTGGGCACGGGCGCGCTCGGCTTCACCGTCGGTGTCGTCAGCGGCTACTACGGCGGCTGGGTCGACGAACTCCTGATGCGACTGACCGACCTGACGTTCTCCCTGCCGTTCATGCCGATGGCACTGTTGCTGCTGACGTTCATGACGCCGAACATCTGGCTGATCACGGCGATCATCGCCGCGTTCCTCTGGAAGATGCCGGCGCGGGTCGTCCGCTCCGAGGTGCTGTCGGTCCGCGAGCGGACGTTCGTCAGGTCCGCTCGAGCCAGCGGTGCGAGTAACCTGCGAACGATGCTGTACCACGTCGCGCCGAACGTGTTGCCGATCGGATTCCTCTACACCGCCTACGGTGTCGCGTGGGCGATCGCCGCGCAGGCGAGTCTCGCCTTCCTCGGCTTCGGCGATCCGACGATGACCAGTTGGGGTCGGATGCTCCGGCAGGTGTTCGCGTCGGGCAACATGCGCGTCGCATGGTGGTGGGTGCTCCCGCCCGCGATCGGTATCGCCGCGATAACGACCTCGGTGTTCCTCATCGGCCGCGCCTACGAGGAAGTCATCAACCCCGAAATCCAGACCGACCAATGACGCTACTCAACGTCGAAAACCTGAAAGTCACGTACGCAACCGACGACGAACCAGTCCACGCCGTCAACGACGTCTCCTTTAGCATCGACGAGGGCGTCAACTACGGCCTCGCCGGGGAGTCCGGCTCCGGGAAGTCCACCGTCGCGGAGGCGCTACTAGGACTGCTGCCCGGCAACGGCACCGTCGAGAGTGGGACGATCGAGTTCAACGGAACCGATCTCACCTCGCTCTCGGCGGCCGAACGACGGGATATCCTCTGGGAGGATATCGCCTACATCCCCCAGAGCGCGATGGACTCGCTCGATCCCGTGATGTCGACCGGCGACCAGATCTCACAGGCGATCCATACCCACCGCAACGTCAGCGATACGAAGGCCCGCGACCGCGTCCGCGAACTGTTCGAGATCGTCGGGCTGGATCCCGAT
Organism: Natrinema versiforme JCM 10478; assembly: GCF_000337195.1. GTDB lineage: Archaea > Halobacteriota > Halobacteria > Halobacteriales > Natrialbaceae > Natrinema > Natrinema versiforme. Next base: position 30,208 of record NZ_AOID01000063.1, read on the forward strand.
CGGATCGACGACTACCCCCACGAGTTCTCCGGCGGGATGCGCCAGCGAGTCACCATCGCGATGGCCCTAGCCCTCGAGCCGGATCTCATCATCGCCGACGAGCCGACGACCGGGCTGGACGTCATCGTCCAAGACAAGATCATCGACAAGATCCTCGAGATCCAAGAGCGGATGGACAGCTCGCTGTTGCTGATCACCCATGAGATCGGCGTCATCGCCGAAACCTGCGACGACCTCTCGATCCTCTACGGCGGGAAGGTCATGGAGCAGGGCAGCGTCGACAACGTGCTCGTCAATCCGACCAACCCCTACACGATGGGACTGAAAAACTCCTTCCCGGAGATCGAGGAAAACGAGGACCCCGTCACTATCCCCGGCTCCCCACCGAACCTGAACGGGGAGCCGACGGCTTGTGTCTTCGAGGATCGCTGTCCGTTCGCCACCGAAGAGTGCGGGGAGTCCCATCCCGACCTCGTCGATCTGCCCAACCGCAACCACCGCTCGGCCTGTCACCGGGTCAAGGAGGCGGCCCAACTGCGGCGAGACGCCGACGATCCGGCGACGTGGAACATTCCCGATGACGTCGACGAGGGCTCCGACCGCGGCGAGGTCATCCTCGAGACGGACGGCCTCGAGAAACACTACGAGCAGAGCCAGCCGCTACTGGACAAGGTCCGCGGCGAGGACCCCGACTACGTGAAAGCCGTCGACGGCGTCTCGCTGTCGGTCCGTCGCTCCGAGGTGCTTGGCGTCGCCGGCGAGTCCGGCTGCGGGAAGTCGACGCTGGGCGAGACGATGGCCCTGCTCGAGGATCCGACCGGGGGCGAGTTCACGTTCGATGGCGAGCCCTACGAGTACTATCAGGACGGCAACCTCCAAGAGTTCCGGCGGAAAGTCCAGATCATCTTTCAGGACCCCTTCGACTCGCTGAACCCCCGTCAGACCGTGCGAAAGCTCGTCGGGGAGCCGCTGACGATCCACGACTACCGGACCGACGAGAAAGAGCAAGCGATCGTCGAGACGCTCGAAAAGGTCGGACTGACCCCCGCCGAGAAGTTCCTCGATAGCTATCCCCACGAGCTCTCCGGCGGGCAGCGCCAGCGCGTCGCAGTCGCCAAAGCGCTGGTGCTCGATCCGGATTTCCTGATCTGCGACGAGCCGGCGTCGATGCTCGACGTCTCGCTGAAGGTCAACCTGCTGAACCTGTTGCGCGGGTTGGCCGACGCGGAGGACATCGGGATCGTCTACATCTCCCACGACCTCGCGAGCCTGACGCAGGTGTCCGATCGACTGGCCATCATGTACCTCGGCCGCATCATCGAGGAGGGCGAGGTCGACCGCATCGCGGCCCGGCCCGAGCATCCCTACACGTCGTCGCTGCTCTCTGCCGCGCCGGAGAAGGATCCGACGGCCGATCGGACGCGGGTCCTGCTCGAGGGCGAGCCGCCGGATCCGGTCGATCTCCCCTCGGGCTGTGCGTTCGCCCCGCGCTGTCCGAAGGCCGAGGAGTCCTGTTGGGAGGCCGAACCGGCCATCGACGAAACCGGCGACGAGGACCACCGAGCGGCGTGTTACTTCCCGGAGAGCGAGGACGGACCCGAGCCGTCGGGGGCGTCGGCGGTAGACGAACCCGAGTTCTCGGGGTCGGCAAACACCGATTCGGTGGGTGACTGATCGGCATGTCCGGCCTCGAGACCGCGGTGAGACGGGGCCTCGTCGACATCGATAGTGCGGCGCTCGTCTCGGAAGCCGTCGGCGTCGATCCGTCGACGAACCTCGTGGCCGGCATCGGCGTCGGGACGCTGCTGGTGTTGCTCGTGTTGTCGGCGTTTTTCTCCTCGGCGGAGATCGCGATGTTCTCGCTCGCCCACCACCGGATCGAGGCGCTCGTCGAGGAGGGACGGCCGGGTGCCGAGACCGTCCAGTTGCTGAAGAGCGATCCCCACCGGCTGCTGGTGACGATCCTCGTCGGGAACAACCTCGTCAACATCGCGATGTCGTCGATCGCGACCGGACTGTTCGCGATGTACGTCGGGCAGGGACAGGCGATGGCGGCGGCGACGTTCGGCGTGACCGCCGTTGTTCTCCTCTTCGGCGAGAGCGCGCCGAAGTCCTACGCGATCGAGAACACGGAGTCGTGGGCCCTCTCGGTCGCTCGGCCGCTGCAGGTCTCGAAGTACGTGCTGTATCCGCTGGTCGTTCTGTTCGATACGTTGACCCGCTTGGTCAACCGCCTGAGCGGCGGCGGGACCGCCGTCGAGTCGTCGTACGTGAGCCGCGAGGAGATCCGGGAGTTGATACGGACCGGCGAGAACGAGGGGATCATCGAAGCCGACGAACGCGAGATGCTCCAACGGGTGTTCCGGTTCAACGACACCATCGCCAAGGAGGTGATGACGCCGCGGCTGGACGTGACCGCCGTCCCCCGCACGGCGACGCTCACCGAGGCCGTCGCGAAGTGCGTCGAGAACCGTCACACCCGCCTGCCGGTCTACGAGGGCGACCTCGACACGATCGTCGGCGTCGTCGAACTCGGCGACCTCGTCCGCGACGACTGGGACGGCGTGGCGGCCGAAGACGCCTCGATCGAGGCCCGCATCGAGGAGACGCTACACGTGCCGGAGAGCAAACACGTCGACGAACTGTTCCGCGAGATGCGCACCGAGCGGGTCGAACAGGTCGTCGTGATCGACGAGTTCGGGACGACCGAAGGGATCGTCACGACCGAAGACATCGTCGAGGCGGTCGTCGGCGAGATACTCGACACCCAAGAGGACGAACCCGTCGAAGTCGTCAACGAACGGACTGTCAGGGTCAACGGCGAGGTAAACATCGAAGCCGTCAACGACGCCCTCGAGATCGAGTTCCCGGAAGGCGAAGAGTTCGAGACGATCGCCGGCTTCGTGTTCAACCGCGCCGGCCGACTCGTCGAGCCCGGCGAGACGTTCGCGTACGACGGCGTCGAACTGACCGTCGAACGCGTCGACGATACGCGAATCAAACGCGTCCGAATCGACAAACTGGATCCGTCGGTTGCTGACGGTTCGGGAGTCGCCGCCTCAAGTTAGCCGACCGATCCTATTCTCCGCCGCCCGACATGACCGTCACGACCGGACGGTCGACCTCGGGCAGGAGCGATTGGGTCGTGCTCCCGAACAGCGCCTTTCCAGTCAGCGATCGCTTTCTGCCGCCGATCACGGTGTATTCGGCGTCGATATCGGACGCGACATCCAGAATCGACGGGACCGGATCACCGATGCGTCCGACCGCCGATCTCGAGATGATATCGGCGTTCTCGAGCGTTTCGACGACGACTTCGTTCGCGACGTTCGCCGCGGCGTCGGCGCGCTAGGATTCCAGGTCATAGCCGGTCTTGACGACGGCATCGTGTTCGCTCGTCACATCGACGGCTGCAAGTATCGACAGACCTGAACGTTTGCGCCCCACATTCGTGCCATCACGGATTCGGGGGCCGCCAACGCCGCCGGTCCAGCCGGCGTCCGAGAGCAGCCTCCGGGCCCGATCCGGATCGTACGGGGTCCGGTCGGGATCCGGATTCGCCCACTCCGTGATCGACGGGGACACGGCGGGATTACAGATGCAGTTGAGCAGCGACTCGGTGATCGTCTCTCGATCGATCGCGAAGGAGACGACCCGCCGAACCCGTTCGTCGTCGAACAGCTCCGAATCGGGAACGCGTCCGCTTTGGTTCCGGCTCTTACTGCACTTGGCGAGTGGCTCGATCGTATCGATAGGATGTAACGAAGAATCCGAACGAGCGATTCACACGAGGAGTTGAACGTCCGATTCGGCCATGTGCTGCAGGGCGGTCGCAGCGCCGACGCCGACGGTGACATCGTCGTAGAGGTCGTCCTCGTCGTACCCCAGCAGATCGACGGTCATCTGACAGGCCTGGAGATCGACGCCCTGCTCGAGGGAGAGGTCGATGAGTTCCTCGATCGTCGCGGTGCCGTTCTCGTCGATTTTCTTTGCCATCATCCGCGTCGCCATCCGGTCCATTCCGGGGAGAGCGGCGATCGAGTTCGGCAGCGGCATGTTCGGGTTGCCGACCGCCGACAGCTGCAGGTCCCTCGATTTCTCCTCGTGAAGGATGTCGAGTCCCCAGAACGTGTGGAAGACGACGACGTCCCAGCCGAAGGCGGCCGCCGTGCTCGCGAGGATCAGCGGTGGATAGGCCATATCGAAGCTCCCCTTGGTCGCAACGATGGTCATCTTCTTTTGGTCGTCGTCCACGTCCGCTTCCGCGAGCGACGCCTCGAGTTCCGCGACGCGCTCGCGCAATGCCTGCAACTCGCCGGCGTCGAAGTCGGGGTCGGGCTCCGTGTCGGTCCCGTCGGCCGCTGTCGTTGGATTGTCCGTACTCATTCTTCCGTCTTCGTCACGTAGTGGGTGTAGCGATCATCCCCCTCGACCTGCTCGAGGAGTTCGACGCCGGCGGTGCCGTCGGCCCACCCCTGAATGTCGCTCACGCTGCCCGAGTCCGTCGCGACGACCTCGAGCACGTCACCGGCCTCGAGATCGTCGATCGCCTGCTTGGTCTTGACGACGGGAATTGGGCACGACTGTCCTGTCACGTCTAGGGTCTCCGCGGTCTGGTAGTCCGAACTCATTGTTTTGTGCCCCGTATTGGAGCTATCACACAATATTGATTGTAGCGTCATAAGGACATCGGTTATTGTGCAATACACAAATATCTCTCTCGGTGCCGACACAGGGGTATCCGGCTATAGAGCCATTTAGATCCAAAATAAGGGGATAAAATCGACCCACACCAGCTTACTGAGCGAATTGTATTGTGTGTATTGTGGGATACCATAGAAATCCTTAAGTGCCCGTAACCGATACTGGAGCCCGTACAACATGGACGACATGGATCTACCGATGCCGGATGCCGAAGTCGAATCGGTCAGCCCGGGCGAGCTGAAAGAACGCATCGACGCAAGGGAGGCAGTCACGCTCCTCGACACCCGCATGGAATCGGCGTACGACGAGTGGCATATCGATGGCGAGACAGTCGAGTCAATCAACGTCCCGTACTTCGAATTCTTGGACGAGGAGATCGACGCCGACGTTCTTGAACGGATTCCCGACGATCGCGAAATCACGGTGGTCTGTGCGAAAGGCGGCTCGAGCGAGTTCGTCGCCGCGACACTGCAGGAACGGGGGTACGACGTCGATCACCTCGAGGGCGGGATGAACGGCTGGGCGCGCATCTACGAGCGCGTGGAAATCGAGCGCTACGACGGTGCCGGAACGCTCTACCAGTACCAGCGCCCCTCGAGTGGCTGTCTCGGATACCTCGTTGTCGACGGGACGGAGGCGGCCGTGATCGATCCGCTGCGCGCGTTCACGAGTCGGTACCTCGAGGATGTCGATGAGTTCGACGCAGAGCTAACGTACGCGATGGATACGCACGTTCACGCGGACCACATCTCAGGGGTCCGCGCGCTCGACGCCGTCGGTGTCGAAGGTGTTATTCCCGAGGCGGCGGTCGACCGCGGCGTCACATACGCCGAGGAGGTGACGCTGGCTGCGGACGGCGACGAGTTCGAGGTCGGCGACGCGACGATCGAGACCGTCTCCACGCCCGGCCACACCTCCGGGATGACCTCGTATCTGATCGGCGATTCGTTGCTCGCCACCGGCGACGGTCTCTTCGTCGAGAGCGTGGCACGCCCCGACTTAGAGGACGGCGACGACGGCGCACCCGAGGCCGCGCGTCAGCTCTACGAGACGCTACAGGAGCGCGTGCTGCCGTTGCCCGCCGACACCCTCGTCGGTGGCGCACACGTCAGCGACGAAGCCGAGCCGGCCGACGACGGGACGTACACGGCACCGATCGGCCAACTCATCGAGAGAATGGACGTCCTGACGATGGACGAAGCCGAGTTCGTCGAGTTGCTCCTCTCGGACATGCCGCCCCGCCCGGCCAACTACGAGGCCATCATCCCGACGAACCTCGGCCAGCAAGAAGTCGACGACGAGGAGGCGTTCGCGCTCGAGCTCGGTCCGAACAACTGTGCCGCGAGCCAGGAATCGCTCGCCGGTGACTAACGCCCAATGGTAGCTGACCTAGTCACGCTCGAACTGGTCGCCGCGCTGTTCCCCGAAGGAATCGGCCGCTACGCCGTCGGCGGGGTACTCGTGGGTCTCGGTACGGTCGTGATCTACGTCGGGACCGGGATCCCGGCCGGGGCGAGTACGTTCCTCGAGTCGACGCTGTCGTACGGCTCCGAGCAGTCGCGCTTCCAGCAGTACGTCTCGTCCCGGGACTGGCGCGTCGTGTTCACGCTCGGCATCGTCTTGGGCGGACTGGCGTTCGCAGCGACGGTCCAATCCGGGGTGATCACGACCTCGCTCTACCAGCCCGGAACGACGGGCGAGCTCTACGAGGTCGGCGGCCTGACGCTTTGGTCGACCGACGTGCAAGCCTGGCGGCTGTTGGTCGGCGGCGTGTTCGTCGGGATCGGCACCCGACTCGGCAAGGGGTGTACGTCCGGCCACGGCGTCTGCGGCGTCGGCTCGGCGTCGAAGACCTCGATCGTCGGCGTCGTGACGTTTCTAACGGTCGCGATCGTGACCGCACAGCTCGTCGCAACGGTGGGGGTGAGTCCGTAATGTGTGAGACGATTACGTCTCGAGGTGGTGAACGGCGAGGTGACGAGCCGTGAGTCGGAATCGACATCCCCTGTTCATGCCGTTGGTCCTCGTCGGCGGCCTGCTCTTCGGGTTCGGGCTCGGATTCAGCCAGATGGCGCGTCCGGAAGTCGTGCTGAATTTCCTGCAGTTCGAGGACTTCGGACTGCTGTTCGTCATGTTCGGCGCGGCGATCGTCTCCGGGATCGCGTTCGCCGTAATGCCCCGACTCCGTGACAGTGCGCCGCTGACGGGCGACCCGTACGAACGCCGACTGAAGCCGTTCGACCGGAACGTCCTGATCGGCGGCGGGATCTTCGGCGTCGGCTGGGGGCTCTCGGGGATCTGTCCTGGCGCTGCCTACGCCAGCCTCGGCGTCGGCAACGTTTCGATCTTGTGGGCGCTTGCCGGTATGTTCGCCGGCGCGTACCTACAGGGCGTCTGGCGCAGCAAGCACACCGCGGCAGACGCGGCCCCGGCGGGTGCCGACTAACGTCTCTCGAGGGTCGAGGCCGCAAACCCAGCGGTTCGGCCACGACCAGATCACGGAACGAGACGACTGTTCGCAGTCCCCGCTCTCGCGAGCCTGGTAGCCACGCGGGTATCGACACTGGCCGTCTCCGCTCGTATTGCGACATCTCTCGTCGCGAGCGCTCGCGGCGCGTCGAACCGATTCGGGTCGTCGCTGTGTCAGGCCGTTCGCTCCGGCGGGACGAGCAGTACGTTCCCGTGTGCCCGCGCGACGATGTCTTCGGAGACGCTGCCGAGCAACAGTCGGCGGAGCCGGCTGTGACCGCGCGAGCCGACGAGGACCGTCGTCGGATCGTACTCGACCTCCGCAGCGAGGATCTCGTCGGCGGGATCGCCCCGCCGGACCTCGGTTCGCGTCTCGATTCCCCACTCCTCGAGCTGGGTCGCCAGCTCCGCCAGTCGCGCTTCGGGGTCGACAGCCTCCGGAAGCCCCGGGTCTTTCGGCGTTTCGACATGAACGAGCGTCGCCTCCCACGTCGCGTGACGGAGGTACGAGAACGCCTCGAACGCCCGCTCGGCGTTCTCCGAGAAGTCCGTCGCGTACAGCATCCGTCGGAACAGGTGTTCGCGAAGGACGTCCGGCTCGTCCGCCGCGCGTTCGACGCGATTGACAAGCAGTGGAACGACCGTCGTTCGCGCGAGATTGCGTGCGGTCGAGCCGATCACGCGGTTCTCGAGCGGGCTCTCTCCTCGCGAACTGATGACCGTGAGGCTAGCGCCGATCGCCTCCGCGACCCCGTTGAGACGACGATGGGGTGTGCCGCGGACGACGTGTGCCTCCACGTCGAAGCCCGCGTCTTCGATGACGCGACGGTAGCGTCCCAGTGCCCGCTCGCGTCGCTTTTCGAAGTCGATTCCGGGCATTCCACCGTGAACGTTCGACGGAATCACGGTCACGAGGTGGAGTTCCTCGACGCCGATTCGGCCGAGACACTCGAGGCAGGTCTCGCTCTCGATCGTCGCCTCGCTGGCGGCGGAGAGGTCGGTCGCACAGATCGCTTTCATACAACGCGTAGGAAGCAGCGCCATAATATTGTTTGGGCGAATCAATATTAACTCCGAAATCACGATGGAGTTCCGATTCGTCGGTTCGCGATGACGTTCGTCGCGACAACCTATAAGATGCGGTAGTATTTTGGCCGAGTCGCGCTATCCGCGCCCCAGTAGCGGAGACGGTCGACTACCCGATGTCAGTATCTCCGTAACGTATTCGAATATTCTCGTTGGATAGTCGTGAGATAGACTGCAGTAATATTGTATAGTATTCCCAAAAGCATTATAGCCATCCTCCGGGTAGACGATACCGAGCAGAAAACCATGTTACGCACACAACCGAACCGCGGTGGTCGATCCCAATGATCGACCTCGCTGGGTCTTCGTCAGCAGTACAGGCAAGCGCGCTCGTCGGCACCGTCCTCCTCGAAGCGTTCGTCCTCTACGTCGGGTACGGCGCGCTCGAGTCCGTCGTCGCAGCCACACTCATTCAAGCGATCGAAGACAGATAGATGGAACTCCTCGGAATCGCACTCACGACGCTCGTGCTGTTCGTGGGCTTTGGCTTTATGATCGGCATTCTGTTCGGATTCTTCGGAATGGGCGGGTCGTTCCTCGTCACGCCCGCGTTGCTCGTGATGGGGTATCCCGCCAGAGTCGCCGTCGGGAGCGGGATGGCGTTCGTCTTCGGAACCGCCGTCATCGCGACGCTGAAACACCGCGACCTCGGACAGGTCGACTACAAACTCGGCGCGCTGATGATCGCCGGAACGACGACCGGCATCGAAGTCGGCAGTCGACTGGTCTATCACCTCGAAACACTGGGGCTCGCCAGCGGCGCGATCGGTGTCACGTACGTCATCCTGCTGGGTGTCGTCGGGCTATTCGTAACCCGGAACGCGCTCAAAACCGACGGTGGAGACGGCTCGAGCGACGGTCCCCACGAGCGGTCGGACGAGGAGTTCGATCCGGACGCAATTCCGGATGTCGCGAAGACGATTCAGTCCTACCGCGTGCCGCCCATGATGACGGTCGCAGGCGGGATCGACGTGTCGCTATGGGTGGTTCTGGCCGTCGCGTTCGCGACGGGCCTGCTATCGGGCTTTCTCGGCGTCGGCGGCGGGTTCATCAAGATGCCCGCGATGGTCTATCTCATCGGTGTCCCAGTTCCCGTCGCGGTCGGAACCGACCTGTTCGAAATCGTCTTCTCGGGTGGGTTTGGCGCGTTCACCTACGGACTCAACGGCGGCGTCGACCTCTCGATCGTCGCGCCGCTGCTCGCCGGGAGCGCGCTGGGTGCCCGGATCGGGTCCGCCGCGACGACCATCGTCGACGAAGACGACATCGAGATCTATTTCGGGCTGATGCTGCTGGGCGGATCGGTCGCCGTGGCGTTCCAGCAGGCCGGCGACTACTTGGCGATCGAGGCGTTCAACACGGTCGGTTTCGCCCTGATCCTGCTTTCGGCGTTTACGGTCGGCGGGGCCGTGATCTACAGCACCGTCACCGCGGTCCGAAAGCGGTCGAAGTCCTCTGCGGCGTCCGCAGAGTAACGTCACAGCGGACCGCTCGTTGCCGTCCCGTATCGGCTCATTGAGATTGCACAATATTCACACAACCCTTATGCCGGTACGGGCCCTACCACGCAGTAGTAAAATGGCAAACTCGATGGCAGAGCAACTACAGCAGGACATGGAGTGTGAGGGGCTGCTGGAGTGTATCCACGGGCTCAAACAACTCGACAAGGACTGCTTCCGCGTACTGGTCGAGAGCGAGGAAGCGCTGACGATCGACGAGGTCGCCGACCGAGTCGACCGCGAGCGTTCGACCGCGTACCGCTCGATCCAGCGACTGCTCCAGAGCGGATTCATCCAGAAAGAGCAGATCAACTACGAAAAGGGCGGCTACTACCACGTCTACTACCCGACGGATCCAACCCAGATCGCCAACGATATGCAGCGGATGTTAAACGACTGGTACGCGAAGATGGGGCAACTCATCCAGGAGTTCGAGGACAAGTACGAACACGCCGAGGCCAACACCGAAGTCCCCGCCGAGAGCTGATCCGATCGGCCGCCGAGAGATCGAGCGGGCCACGAAAACGCAACCGATCCGTTTCGATCGGCGCTTATCGGTGCCGATCCGGGACGAAATCCACCGTATCGAGCGGATCCTCGAACGCGCCGACCAGTTCCTCGAGGGCGTCCGTCGCCGTGAGGAGGCCGACGATCTCGCCGTCGGCTTCGACGAGCGCGAGTTCCTGATGGGCCGCTTGAAATTCGTCGATGGCGTCACTAACGGGCATATCGGCGACGAGCGTGTTCGGCGGTGTCGCGAGGTCGTCGAACATTACCGTTCCGTTCCGGAGGGCGTCGATCCTGTCGACGACCGTCGGAACGTAGACGATTCCGACGAACGCCTCGGGTTCGTCATCGATCAGTGGGAAGCGCGTGTGAGGGCTCGACCCGATCCGCTCGAGGTTCTCCTCGACCGACGCCGTCCGCGAGAGAAAGACGACGTCTTCGATGTCCGTCATAGCGTCCTCGACGGGACGTTCGCCGACGGTCAGTGCATTGATGATTTCCTCGCGCCGTTCGTCGGGGAGGTTGCCCCGTTCGAGGACGGACGCGAGCCGGTTCCGGAGCTCGGCCCGGGTCTCGATGATCTCAGTTTCGGTCTCGAGCCACGCGCCGGTCATCTCGATACCGAAGCGTCGAAGCGTCCACTTCGCGACCGCGTCGCCGAACCAGATGACGGGCGAGAGCAGCCGTGCGAACCAATACAGCGGTGTCGCGCCGTATTTCGCGACGAACTTCGTTCGCTCGACGCCGAGGTAGGTCGGTGTCTGTTCGCCGTGCGTGAGATGGAGGAGGTTGATAATGACGAATGCGAGAACGGCACCGGCTCCCGCGGATGCGACGGTCGTGTTCTCGAACAGCGGGCTAACGAGCGTCGCGAGGGCCGGTTCGGCGACGATGCCGACGGCGATACTCGTCGCACTGATCCCAACTTGACAACTCGTGAGATAGATCTCGAGGTCGTCGGTCATCTCCCACGCTCGCCGGAGCCCCGGTTCGTCAAACGCCGATTCCGGGTACTGTCTGACGCGAGTGAGGGCGAACTCGATCGCGACGAAGAAGGCGTTCGCGAGTATCAGCCCCATCCCGGCGAACAGCCTGAGACCGATTTCGAGGGAGTTCACTCCGGCGGGGCTTCGCCCCAGCGTTCCATAAGAACACCGTCACTTCCTGCACTCTGAGAACTCCGTCGCCGGTGGCACGATCGATCCAACGCGTACACCATGAGTTCCCCGGCACGGCCAGCAGTACCGTCCCCACCTGCCTGACGGCAGCAGACTCGAGTGCAACGATCACGGCGAAGCACAAGAGAGTACGATGCACGATTCGATACGTGATTCCGCAATTTAGCTGCGGGACGATGCTGGCACGTGGTCGCCATGGCCGCGTCGCCACCGTCGGCTCCGTCTGGCCATAATTGCCAATTAAACGCACAACAATAGCTGAATTTCGAAAAAGATGGTCCCCGTATTCCGCGTTGTTATCAAGTATTACCGCCGCCTTCGTTTCAGTTTTGAACTAACACAGTATGTACCCGTCAGCTCTCAAGGCCACTGTATTGTGCAATACACACAAACTTTAAGCGCCCTCGATCCGTACGTGGGAGTGATGACGACTGATACACGCGGCGGTGCCGACCAGTCGATGAACGAGCCACTCCCCATCGAGGGCGAAGCCCACCTCGAGGAGGTCACGGCGAAACACGACGTAGTTCTCGTCGACTTCTACGCCGACTGGTGTGGCCCCTGTCAGATGCTCGAGCCCGTTCTCGAGGGACTGGCCGACGAGACCGAGGCCGTGGTCGCGAAAGTCGACGTCGACAGCCACCAGCAGCTCGCGGGATCGTACGGCGTCAGAGGCGTTCCGACGCTCGCGCTCTTCGCGGACGGGGAGCAGGTCGAACAACAGACTGGCGCGCTCCCAGCAGATCGGCTCCGCGGCCTGATCGAGAGATACACCGAATGAACGTGGCGGCTCCCCGGCGACGGCCGCGGTGTCGATCCGCTAAAACGGGAACACCCGTCTCTCCGTCACTGAACTGAAAACGGATTGAATGGCCGGGAGACAGCGGGTCGTCCAGCGGCCGTGGACACACGGCCGGTTCCCTTTACACACCTCGATACCGAAGCGACGATCCAGTACACGAATCGCAAATAGCAAGAGTTCGGCGAACTGAACGACATCGAACTGCGACCAGATACGATCGAGACGAACGATACAGTACTGGTGTGGAACGGATCACCCGTGCAGATTTCGAGACGGCTGCGGATTCTAAATATGGAACTCGAAGCGGGCACCGCCGCTCTCGCTGTCACGAAGTCGTACCTGCCATCCGTGACCGTCAGCGATTCGCTTGATGATCGAGAGTCCTAACCCGGTGCCGTCGGAACTGGTCGTATACCCGTGCTCGAAGACGGTCTTTCGCTCTTCGTCTGGTATGCCAGCCCCGTTGTCCTCGACGTAGAACCCGTCGCCGTCCGCGAGGGGTCCGACCTGAACGGTCACGGAAGCGCCCCCGTGTTCGACGGCGTTGTTGAGCAGGTTTTCCAGCAACGAACTGAGGCGGCTTTTATCCGCCTCCACCGTTATCGGTTCGTCTTCGAGCACTAATGTCGCGTGGCCCGTATCGACCCATCGCCACGCTTCTGCGACGGCTTTCCCGAGGGCGACTGATTCAATCGTCCCCAGCGATTTTTCTTCTTGCGTGAGCGTGAGCATGTCGTCGTGGAGGTTCTGAATCCGAGTAATGGCGTCCGCGATCTCGTCTAGTTCGTCCCGGTCGATGTCCTCCGCGAGGAGTTCCGTATATCCCTGCGCGATATTCACCGAGTTTTGTAGATCGTGCGAGAGGACGCTCGCGAACTCTTCAAGCCGTTCGTTCTGTTCCCGTAGGACCTGCTCGTTTTGCTTTCGCTCGGAGATGTCCCGGAAGATGCCCGTGAACAACCGAGTACCGTCGTACTCGTGTTCGCGGAAGCTGATCGAGACTGGGACTTCGTGCCCGTCTTTGTGTACCGCGGGGAGTTCGACACCGCCCCAATCGATGTTCTTCTCGCCGGTTTCGATGTATCGCTCGAGTTGCCGTTTGTGGACGTGTTGGAGCCGTTCGGGGATGACTTCCAGTTTGGAACTTCCGATCAACTCGTCGGGACGATAGCCGAGAATGTCTTCGATCGCGGGGTTTGCGAAGACGATTTCGCTGTGTTCATCGATCGTCAGTATGCCATCTGACGTGTTTTCGAGCAGCGTCTGGAAAAAGCGGCCATCGATGTTCGAGGCGAGAGAGGGAGAAGAGAAACGAGCCTCAGACGTCGATGATTCGGGGTTAGCCATCTATGCGTGGTTTAGGTGTATACCGGTTAAATATTTGCCCTCCAACCGAAATTATACACGATTGTTTTATTCCCGAGTGGAATAGTTCAACGTCAATGCTGTGCGTATTCCGCTTCAGCATAATACAAGGTGGATCCTCCGATCTCAAGGAGCGAGCGAAGTGAGCGAGTAGGTCGGAGAGGAAACCGACGGAAGATGACGCAACCACAGAACAGTTGCTTCCGGACACATCCCCCGTCGGATCTGCCTGAAATCTGCCGTACTCTGGAATTTCACGCTCCGAATCAGTTCGTCACCGTCGCGCGTCTCGACCTGTGCGGGCGTTATCGGCTGCCCCGTTACCTGCTGGTCACAGGCCGTACAGTCGATACGGAAGAACTGGTGGGACAGCCTCGCCTCGAGCGCTTCCGCCCCGCAAAAAAGACACGTCCCGGCGACCGGTTCCGGACCGAACGACGCCGGCCGCTCGTAGTTCCGCGAGAGAATGAACCGGACGATCCGTTCTCCGGCATGGGAAAGCGAATACCCGTCGTCGCGTTTCCGCAGGTAGGTTCCCGCGAGTTCACCGAGGTGATACGAGAGTTTCGACGTGTTCTCCACCGCAACACGCTCGTAGATTTCGGAAAACGCGAGTTCAGCGGCCCCCGAGCCGACCTGCTCCCGCTCGGACTGTGCGACGGCGACGGCGCGAAGAATATCGATCCGGGTCTCGTCGGCGAGCAGGCGAAAGATATCCGCGGCGGAACGATCCTCCGTCATGGGTCCGGTAGTCGCTTCCACTTCCGCGTCGGTATTGAAACCCCCTGCCAGTCCCCGTTAGACAGCGGTCGCTGCGTACAGCGGAGCAACCAGCGAGCGGCTCGTCAACTAGCGGTCGGTCTCGACATCGTACTCGCGGACGAGTTCGCCGACGTACCAGAATTTGAGCAGCATCGACCCGGCTCCGGCGAGTGCGGTTCGAAGCGGTTGCCGGCGAGACGCTGCGAAAATCGCGTAGAGAGTGACCGGGATGTTGACCGTGTTGAGAACGTTCGGATACGTGATTCCGAGGACACCGCGGTCTCGGTCCTTCCACCATCGCTCGGCGAGGACCACGCGGGTCATCCACGCTTCGTCGGTTTCCGGCGGCGAGAACAGCAGCGGATTGAGGACGGTGAACGCCACGACCGCCGCCGCCATCTTCCACTCCCGATGGTAAATCGCGTAGAGTAGTGCGGGGAGCACTACCGTGCGACTCCAGCCGCTCTTCGGATTGGAATGTCGCCGCCAGAACGTCTCCTCGAGTCGGTGTCGATCGGATACCACAGCACTAGTCGGTACCGGCCGCCAGAGCATAGATCCCCCTGTCGCAACTGACGAACTGCGCTGTCGGCGAACGGACCTCGAGCACCCCGTTTCGCGAATCGATCGGTCGTCGATGACACGTGATCGAACGCACGTTTTTAACTGTTTGAGTCCGTAGCTCCGAGAGAGCCGATCGAACGGAGAACATACCGTGCAAGAAAAGCTATCTACTGCGGTCGATGGCGTATCGCGACGATCAGTGCTGACCGGCGGGGTCGCCGTCGGCGTCGGAACGATCGCAGGGTGTCTCGGCGAGACAGGCGAAAGTGGGGACGAAAACCAAGAAACCGACGACGGCGACCAGCGAGGCGATGTCGGAAGCGACGTGAGCGACGAAACGAGCGCGCTCGCGACGGAGATGGTCGACGCGATCGACGGCGATCTCTCGGTGGCCGAATGGCATCTACACGATATGTTCGTCCCCCAGTACACCGACAGCACCGGCGTCGACGGAGACATCCGGATTCTCGGCGACGCGTACGCCGACATCGTCGATCAGGGGTTCGACCGACAATCGATGCCGACCGCTCTCGATGAGGACGGGATCACGGATTTCATGGTCTTTCTCGAGCCCGAATGGGCGACCGCGTATCTCGACGGCGACTGGACGAAAGAAGAGTATTACGCGGAGATCAAAGCATCCCAGCACTGATCCGAAACCCGGACCGCGCTCCTCGTTCGGCGTCGATCCGAGATCACCTCGAGAAAGGAGATGCGTCGCAGTTCGAGACACGGTCGCGTTCGTCAGTCCTCGCTCTCGTCCGAAGCGACGAGATTCGCCACCCTGTCTCAGCCGAACTGGACGACGATCGCCGCTCCGAACAAATCCGTCTCCGAGAGGTCAAGGTGTATACCGGATCGGAACGTAGGCACCGACTGTCATGTACGACCGCATTCTCGTTCCCGTCGACGGGAGCGATTCCGCGACAGTGGCGCTGGACCACGCACTCGAGATCGCGGCCGACCACGACGCGACCGTGACCCTCCTCTACGTCGCGGACACGAACGAGCCGAGTCAGACCCGGATCGGGACCGACGTCGTCGACGTCCTCGTACGCGAGGGCGAGGAAATCGTTTCCGACGCCCGCGAACGGGCGGCGGACCGCGACGTTCCCGCAACCACGGATGTCGTACAAGGCGGGCCCGCCGACGCGATCGTCGACTACGCCGAACGGAAAGATGTCGATCTCGTGGCGATGGGAACCCACGGACGCGACGGCCTCGAGGGCTACGTCATCGGAAGCGTTGCGGAGCGCGTCGTCAACGCAGCGCCGATGCCCGTACTGACGGTTCGTGCGACCGACGACACCCCGACGTACCCGTACGAATCCGTCCTGGTCCCGTCCGACGGAAGCGACCACGCGGGGATTGCACTGGAGTTAGGGGCGGACACGGCAACCCGAAACGACGCGACGGTACACATTCTTACGGTTCTCGAGGAGCAACTGTTCGGCTCGCTCATCGATCGGACCGACCGCGAGGATCGCGCAGTGGACCTCCTCGCGGACGCCGAATCGACGGTAACCGATCTTGGCGTCGACGACGTCGTGACCGCCGTGGAAACGGGATCGGTCCCGGACCAGATTACGACCTACGCCGACAGAGAAGGGATCGACCTCGTCGTCATGGGGACCCACGGCCGGACCGGACTCGACGAACACTTTCTGGGGAGCATCACCGAACGGGTGCTTCGCAGTGCCTCGAGTCCCGTTCTGACGACGAACCGATAATCGGATGGCTATAGTAGCCACTGAAATGCAGTTATCAGAATAGGTCTCGGCCTCTCCGGATGTCGTCGAGATTGGCCCGCTGAATAGAGGTCAGACACATACTGTTCAGTAGAGATTGTGAAAATAGTTCCGAGATATGAGTGGTAGTACCAACTCACCAGGGGCAGGGCGCAGGGTCACCACCTACTCGTCGTGTTACAGCCACTGAAATGCTTGAATTCTCTTCTTGTATATAGAGAATAGTGGGAGTATGAGTATAATGACTACTGCCGATTTGAAAGATCTCTGTAATATTCTCTCTTCCTTCGATAGCAATATCGAACGTATATCGTCCATATTTACGACCAGTTAGAATGTTTGGACGAACACTCTTATCCTCATAATCGGTACTATACGGATTTACTTTCTCCTGAATACGAATGTTCTGTTCTTTATTTACTACCCTACCCTCATATTCGACTGTGATAGAAATAGTTAGTGTGTCAGCTACAGATTGATAGATCGAAAGATTCACTGGCTCATCATACTGCGGGGTTGTTTTCTCAAATTGTAGAGTCGTTTCCTTGAGTGGGAAAACACCGTTTGTATCTACTATGGGAGAAAAATAATCGTCATCTTTTTCAATCGCTTGTAGCTCTGGAGCGTCAATCTTTTCCCACAATAATTCTCCTCTTGTTGAGTATTGTCCTTCCTCAAATGCTATATCAACCTCATCTTTGACGCCTTCTGGAAGTTGTAAATAGGATACGACTCGCGCATTACATGGCTCGTAATTTCCTTCACTACCATTATTTCGTCCACCGATACATCCAGAGATGGTAGCTATACTCGCGGTAACTACAGCAAGAAGTGTCCGCCTATTCATGAATATAGATCGTAATACAATCGGTAAGTGCTTTCGGAAGTGTAAACCTCAGTTCGCAGACATAGTTATCGGATGCGCTGTGTCCGAGAACTCAGAGAGGGCCGGATAGGAATCGTGAATTGGCGGTAAGTACAGGCGGAGCAGTGTTGCACTCACTGCGAGCGAACGCAGTGAGTGAGCGGGAAATCCAGACCTGGCACGTCGTCAAGTAGAATTCGAGGTCGTCGGTCATCTCCCACGCGAGTCGCAGGCCCGGGTGTCAAACTCCGATCCGGGTACGAGAGACCGCACTGCACTCACGTCAGCTACCCACCCCTTCAGGGGTGGGCTTGCCAGTGGACTCTCGTTCTACCGACACGGGAGTATCGGACGCCACTTCAGTAGCGTTCNCTTCAGGGGTGGGCTTGCCAGTGGACTCTCGTTCTACCGACACGGGAGTATCGGACGCCACTTCAGTAGCGTTCACGGTCATCATCCCTGACTTCAGGGCGTACTGACAGAACGCCCCTCCAACAGGGGACTTCTGCCCCCGCTGGAGTTTGAGTGTGAGTTTCCGTGCCACGTTCTTCGCCGCGTTATAGTCTGCGTTCGCCGTGTACTCACAGTCCAGACACTCGAAGTGCTGGTCGTTACGGTTTTCTTCAAGGGTACACCCACACTTCGAGCATTGCTGGCTCGTGTACTGCGGATTCACAGTCTCCACGACGATTCCGCAGGCTTTAGCCTTGTACTCAACCATTGTTTGCAGTGCGTTGAATGCCCACTGTTGGAATTTCTTCTCGTCGCTAATCCGCTCTCGAATCTGTTCCAAGTTCTCGAACGCAATGTGCGTACACTCGTGGCGACGAGCCGCCTCCACGATGGCTTTTGAACACTGGTGGNTCTGTTCCAAGTTCTCGAACGCAATGTGCGTACACTCGTGGCGACGAGCCGCCTCCACGATGGCTTTTGAACACTGGTGGAGGTAGTCTTTACTCCAGCGACTGAACCTGTCACCAATACGCTGGACGGTTAGGTGGGCGTTCCGCGTACCTGTTTGTTGGAGGCTGGCACGTCGTTTTTCAAACTCGCGGCGCTGGTGGTTGAGGTAGTCAGCATTTCCGACGAATGCACCTGTTGAGGTCACGGCGATATGNTCATCAACGTTGCAGTCCACGCCAAGCACTTTCGAATGCTCGGCTTTCTCAGGACGTTCAACATCGAGTTCTCGTTCCATCACCGCGTGTAGGTAGAACTCATCGGCTTCGCTGTCGTAATGGACAGTGCTGGTTGAGAAGGAATAGTCGTCGTTCAGCAAGTACTCGCCGTGTGGCGTTCCTTTAGTATACTCAGGCAGGTCGTATTCGCATTCGACTCTGCCGTTGACGGTGGCGAGACTCACCTTGTCGCGGTAGTAGGTGGCGGCTCGCTTGTCGTAGACGATGCTGAACGTGTCGTACTCTGNTCTGCCGTTGACGGTGGCGAGACTCACCTTGTCGCGGTAGTAGGTGGCGGCTCGCTTGTCGTAGACGATGCTGAACGTGTCGTACTCTGGCTTACTGGTGTTCTTGCTGTCAGCAAGCCTGTCAACGCAGTTGTCGATGTCGTCGGTGGCGCGTTTGATGGCCTTCTGCACAAGATTCGCGTGCAGGTAGTCGGTTTCTTCGCGGAGGTCGTCGTAAATAGCGTCTTCGNCGTCGGTGGCGCGTTTGATGGCCTTCTGCACAAGATTCGCGTGCAGGTAGTCGGTTTCTTCGCGGAGGTCGTCGTAAATAGCGTCTTCGGCTTCACTCTTGCTGGTTACGCAGTCCTCGTCAGGGTAGCGCCATGCCCAGTCACTGGTTCGGTTGGCGCAGTACTGGAATTTGTCGTTGGTGGCGTGGAGGTCGATCTTGCGGTCGTCGGGCACGTCGAGGCGGATGCGTACGGTGCGAGTTACCTCCCACGCCATCTGTATCACAGTAATGCCTACTCTTTATTAATGATTTTGTATGACGTTGGAGAGTCAGCTGTGCTGTGTTCGGTGGTTCGTGTAGTGTAGCTTACGCGCTTCCTCCCACGGCTAAAGCCGTGGGCTTCCGCGCTGTTACCGCTGTGAGAGTGAGCAACCGATTCGTATTTCTGACCGAGAAACACAGACGAGGTGATATGTGTAGCGGGGCATAAGACCGGGTATGGCGTTCGCCGAACTAGGGATTATCGCTGGCTTTGCGGCTGTCGTTTTGCTGTTCTGGTCCCCGCTCTTAGCGGTCAAACGACTCCGCGACTTGTTCCGGTGGCCGACCCGGTGGTTCGTCGCGAACTATCTGCTTCTCGGAAGCGGCCTGATCGTGGGACAGTGTCTCTCGTATCTCGCCGTCGCGCTACTCGTTGCTGGAACCGGGCCGATCACGGGCGGCGACGCAGCGGGTATCGTCGTCGGCGTCCTCGCTGTCAATGTGTTCCTCCCCTCAATCGGTGTATTCGCCGCCTTGCGTTTCTCGTCTGCAAACGGCGATCGAACGGCCGAGGCGGCGGGGCGAAGCGGTCGGATCGCACTCGCGTTCGGCATCGTCTGGTACGCGGTCGTCGCGTCCGGAACCTTCGTTCTCGGTAGCTTGGCCATCATGTTTGCGAACCTGCCGACCTAACAGGTCCCGCTGGTCGCTCTGTACTTCTAGAGTCGTGCGACCGAGACGGACGGGATAGCTAGCACCGCCATCCAGTGTGACGGGTCGTGTCTCGAGTAGTATGGCTCCCCTCGAAACGTCACAGTCGAAACGCCGAAGCGATCGACCGGAAACCGATGGCCCCACGACGGCCGAACTCCTCGAGCTCTTCGGGGACGAGTACACCCGCCGCGTGTACGAAGTCATCGTGGAGCACCCACGAAGCGGCCGTGCCGTCGCCGAAGCCGCGGAGATATCACGACCGACCGCCTACCGTCGCCTCAACGATCTTCACGACGCCGGTCTCGCACGACGGGAAACGACGATCTGTGACGACGGGCACCACCGGGAGAAGTTCGAGGCCCTCGACGTGTCGCTCTCCGTCTCATTCAACGATGGAGTAGAGATCGCAGTCGGCGTCACAGAATGAAAGGGCGAGGGTCGATTCGTCGCCCAGCGCCGCGAGGATAGCGGTCGTCTGCTTCTCCCTCGCACTGCGAGGAAGTCGTCGATATGGTCGTTCTCGCCTTGCTATTCGGGCGATTTCTAGGCGTTCGACCGGACTGCAGGCCGACTCGGTATTGGAATCGTAGAAGGGTTCGTACAGTTCGGACGGTCGTGTCGTCTCTCGTTCCGAATTACACACCCAGCCGACACACCCCCTTAGCGGTGCACCGGTGAGACGACATCGCATCCGCGGTCACCTCGAGCGCTCTCCTCGAGCGTGATCCCGTCGCTGTCGAAGCCGAGGCGCACTCGATCGACCGCGATACGGTATCGCTGCCGGTGGTGACCGTTTGCCTGCACGCTGATCGAACTCCGGACGAGCCCAGCGGACTCGAGACTGTCCAGACGCCGGTAGACGGTGGCGCGGGAACTGTCCAGGCGTTCGACTAACTCGCTCGCCGAACGCGGGGCCTCGCCGAGTTCGTCTAAGACACACCGGGCGTGGTCGTCGCTCAGGAGTTCGAGCACTGCCTCGGCATCGATCGTCGATTCGTCGTTCTCGAACGGGGCTCCACGTCGCCCGTTCGATCGTACCCCACTGTGAGACGGCTGTGATCTCGACATCGGTGGTTGTTGGTTGGACGGGACGGTCCCTGTACGATGACGCTACTAGTCCCAACGATGTCACGGAGCCACTCTAGCTATTGGCAGGCGTCCAACCGACTCGGTATGCGGTGTCGTGCTCACCGTTCGGTTCGGGGACAGACGACTGTGCGTCGGCGCGTGGTCACCGCGTCCCGCTCGTGCCGGGATATTAGTACGGTGACAGTCTACCGACCGGTAGGATGGGAAACGTGATGCGCGTATCGGAACCCCGGATTCTGATGGTCGACGACGAGAAGAAAGTGGCCGACGCGTACGCGCTCCGCCTCGAGGACGTCGCCGACGTGACCGTCGCATACGGCGGCGAGGAAGCGCTCACGGTCGTCGACGACGGACCGGTTCCCGATGTCGTCCTGCTCGATCGGCATATGCCCGATCTCTCGGGGGACGAGGTACTCGATCGCCTTCGGGAACGCGATCTCAAAACGCGAGTCGTGATGGTGACGGCGATCGATCCCGGACTGGATATCGTCGACATGCCGTTCGACGACTACCTCTCGAAGCCGGTCGAGCGTGAGGATCTCCGCGCGGCCGTCGACCAACAGTGTCAGGTCCTCGCGTACGAACTCCTCGGCGAGTACTTCCGTCTGGAGTCGACGCGGGCGGTCGTCGACGCCGAACTGCCCGCCGCCGAGATCGAAACCGACGATCGGCTCGCCGACCTCGAGGCGCGCCGCAATGCCATCGAGGAGCGAGTGCTGGGGCTGCTCCCGGAAAGCGAGGAGTTACTGGCCGAGTTCTCCGGTATCGACCGCGGGCGATACTGACGCCGACCTACCGGTCGTCGGTCGCGCCCGCGTCCGGATCGGAGACTCCCGCCCTCGAGTCGGCATCGAAAAAGGCCTCGACGAGTGTCTGCTCCGCCCGCCGAAGGTGATAGAGCATCGTCGACCCGGCGATATCGAGCGTCTCCGCCACCTCCGCCGAGGTGCTCCCGCGCGGCGACGTAAAGTAGTCCGACAGGTGAGCGGTCCGCAGCACCGTCCGCTGTCTGTCGGTCAGTTGCTCCTCGAGGGTATCCTGAAACGCCTCGGCCGACGCTGGCGTTCGAGCGGTCTGTTCCTTGGCGACGAGTCGGGTCTCCGCGACGACGGCGTCGACGGCTTCGATCAGCCGCCGAACGTCCCCGTCGGACGGAAGTTCGGCGACGAGTCGGGCCGATCCGGCCCCGTACTCGCCGCCTTTGATCGTCGCACCCCACGCCGCGAGTGCGGTTACGGGCGTGTCGTCGACGACGGTCGCTTGGAGGAGCGGGTCCGTCTCCGACCGTATCCGTCGCGCGTCGACGACATCTTCACGGTCGGAAAGCGACTCAGCGACCCCCTCGAGCGGCCCGTCGGCGGTGAGATAGCAGACGACGGCACCATCGCCACGAGGGATCGCACCGTCCAACGACAGGGTTCGATCGGCCGCGGTCGCAGCGCCGACGAACGGGACCGTCTCGTCGCGAACCTCGATTGTCACCTCGGTACCGGTGTCGGCGACCAACAGGTCCTCCTGGTGGCCGGCCTTGATCGCAAACCCCGCGACGCTTCCCAGCGTCTCGAGGCCGACCCGTTCCTGTTCGCTGAACCCGTCTTCCTGTCCGGAGTACACCGTTACGACGCCGTACACAGTCCCCTGGTAGGCAAGCGGGACCGCGAGACACGACCGAAGCCCGTGGCCAAACGCCGCTCGACGGACACCGCGGGGGACGGCATCATCCTCGGCGATCGCCTCGACGTGTCGGGTCTCGCCCGATGCGACGGCTGCTTGCCCGGGAAGGGGTCGCTCGCCGTCCAGACTCTCGTCGATCCGCTCGCGAAGGTCGGCCGCGTCGCCCGCCGCGGCGAGCACCCGAAGGCGCTCCTCGGAAAACGCCCGGTCGCCGACCCACGCGAACCGGTAGAGGTCGGTCCCGCCCAGTCGCTCGCAGACCGTTCGAGCGACATCAGAGCGATCCGACGCGCCGATGACCTGTTGTAACACGGTCGCGACCAGCGAGTTGATCCGCTGGACCCGCTCGAGTTGTCGGTCCAACCGGTCGGCGGTCTGCTCGAGTTCCTTGCGCGGCGTGTGGTTCCGGACGTATACGAGCGCCCCCTCGTCGACACGGATGTCGACCGCGAGCCATCGGTCGATCGGCGGGTAGTACTCTTCGAACGACGCGGGGGTTGGCGACGTGCCGTCGAAGGCCTCCCGCAGCGTCCCAGCGGCCGATTTCGGGAACTTCTCCTCGATCGCTGCCCCGCAGAGCGCGGCCGGATCAGTTTCTAACAGCGTCGCTGCGGCGTCGTTCGCGTCGACGACCACCCCGTCGCTCGTCGTTTCGATGATCCCGATCGGAGCCTGTCGTAGTCGCTCGTCCATCGCGTCTGAACCGCCGCCGTTGCCCCCCATATCGGCGTCGTGCCGTTCAGTCATCGTTCGTGGATCGGTCGGAACTCGAACTTTGCGCCGCCGCGTGATCCCTCCGAGACCGAGACAGTCCAGTCGTGTGCGCGGGCGATCCGTTCGACGATCGTCAACCCGAGCCCGGTTCCGTCCCCTGCCTCGGTCGACGAATAGCCGGGCTCGAACACTCGTTCGCGCTCGTCGGCCGGGATTCCGGAGCCGTCGTCGGCGACGGCGAACCCGCCGCCAGCGCGTTCGACACGGACTCGGACCGGGTCGGTCACGCCCTGACGAGGATGCGAGTCAGTGCTCGTCGAGCCGTGCTCGACGGAGTTCCGGAACAGGTTCTCGAGCAGCCGTTGCAGCCGATCGGGATCGGCGTCGACCCGCGGCAGGTCCTCGGCGACGGAAAGCGACGCCGCCCCCGTATCGACGGTCGCCCACGCGTCAGACGCCACGGCGTCGATCGCGACGCCATCAGTCACCTCGAGCGCGTGCTCGCCGCGGGCCAGCGCGAGCGCGTCCCGAATGATCCGTTCCATCCGATCGTGGGCGGCCGCGACCTGCTCGAAGTGGTCCGCGTCGCCGGTCTCCTCGGCCGCCCGGAGGTGGGCCTTCGCGACGTCGAGCGGGTTCCGGAGATCGTGAGTGATGACGCTCGCGACGCGGTCGAGTTCGACGGTATCAGCGCTCGCCGGCACCAGTTCGGTCACGAAGACGTAGCCATCGACCGTCTCGCCGCCATCCGCTCCGGCGGCGGTGTCACCGGCGCTCGAGCCGTCGACGCTGCGAAGCCGCACCGGTCGTCGGTGGGCGTCGGTCCCGGTGGCTAAGTGGATACCGATTTCGACATCGATCGCATCCCCGTCGGCGAGCCGAGAGCAGGCGTCCGCGACCGTCGCCTCGTCGACCGCGCGGCACCGAAGCAGCCACTCGCGGATGCTGGTGCCGCTTGATACCGCGTCGAACGTCGCATCGAACGCGTCGTTCGTCGCCGCGATCCGCGGAATACCGTCTGCGGTTTCGTAGCCGGCGACCGGCTCCGGAACGGCGTCGATCGCGACAGTGTCGGACCCGACTGCCCGAGCGTCGTCCCGGTGATCCGTCACGACGATCACCGGCTCCCGGCCTCGAGAGCGACGCGCTCGAGGCCATCTCTCCGAGGAGTCACGCCTACCGCCCGAACCGCCGTCCGGCGTACTGCTGTCGAGGTCATACGCTCATCATTTGGCTCTGTACGCATAGACGCACACTCTAGTAATAGCGAAACTCGATATGAAACGTGTTTCGGCTGTCCGACACGACGCCGCGCCGATCGCAGCCGAACCGGCTGTAGGCGACGGTCTGTAATTCTCGGTCATCGGGTCTCGCTGACAGCAGTCGTTGGTAATACGGTTTGGCATCCAGAAAGCCACGAAAATCCGGTCAGTATAGGCAACTGATCAAATCCTGCAGCGCCCATCACGCTTCGTCACGGTTCGAATTCACGAGCGGGTGGCAGCGCTGCATGCCCGGAATTGGAAGGATGAAAATCCTGCAGATTGGAATCGATGCAACCGCTATCGAGAACGCGTGCTGAGGCCGGAGCGAAATTCGGCTTGGTCGAGCATCTGTCCGACGGCCCACCGATTGCGGAGGGCAGCTCTAGTAGGTGATCAAGACGACACCGATAGCTGCGAAGGCGATCCCGGCAAGCCGTGCGATCGTAACTTCGTCTCCGAGGACGACCATACCGATGATGGCCGCGATGACGAAGTACATCGCACCGAGCGTAGAGACGGTTGTTGTTGACCCGCCGGAGAGGCCGATATACATCGAAATCAGGCCGATTCCGGTAAATAATCCGGCCGTGCCAGCGAGCAGTCCTCCCTTCGCGGTAATCACGAGCGAGGCGTCTGAAACGAGGATGAATCCGAGTGCAAGGGGTCCCGCAACGAGATAGGAGATCGCGGCGGCCGTCCGCGGGTCGATGGACTCCGACGCAGCGTTGCCCAAGACTACCCAGATTCCCCATGTTACCATCGTGATCGTTCCAAAGAAAACAGCCGAATCGATCTCGGGGAATTCCATCAGTGTGTGCTCTCCACCGCTACTGAGAAACGTCTCTCCCTTTATTATCTGAGATTGTTAACAGCCTCAAGTTGAGGAGGCGCTCGATCACAATTACTGTACCGGAGGACCTCGGCTCCAAAACGTACGTGCCGGTCTGGTTTACTCGGTCTACGCGACGGCGATTCCTGCACCGACGAAGAACGCGACGGCCGCGAGCCCAAGCACCGCCAGAGATCGGTTACTCCCTGTCGGTTCTCGCTCGAGCGTCTCCCACTCGAGCAGTGTTCCGAGACCGATGGCGATGGCAGCACAGCCACCAACGAAACCGGTCACTGGCCAGACCGACGCTCCGCTTTGGACGATCGCACCTGCCGATTCGAACGCGAGCAAAATCCCCGTGATCAACGGTGCGGCACCAACTGCTTTGCTGGAGGGCATACGAGAATCGTTTTAACCCCGTGACACATAATACCTGTCATGCGTTGCGCTGAAGAAACCGGATCGGTGTTAGCGACTGCTACGCTGGTGTGCAGCGGACGGTGTTTCTCAGCGTGACACGCGGCGGCGGTCGTTTTCCCCACGGTGTTCGAAGCCGCGGCTATGACGGCGATCGCTGCCGACGGACTGTCGAAGCGGTACGCGACGGTGACGGCGTTGGATCGGATCTCGCTCTCCGTCGAGGAAGGGGAGATCTTCGGGTTCCTCGGCCCGAACGGTGCCGGCAAGTCGACGTTCATCAACGTCCTGTTGGACTTCGTGCGGCCGACCGACGGGTCGGTCGAACTGTTCGGTCACGACTGTCAGACCGAGGGCGTCGCGGCGCGCGATCGCATCGGCGTGCTCCCCGAAGGATACTCGGTGTTCGACCGGCTCACTGGCCGCCAACACGTCGAGTACGCCCGTCGATCCAAGGACGCCGACGACGATCCGATCGAGATCCTCGACCGCGTCGGCGTTCGGGAAGCCGCCGACCGCCCGGCCAGCGACTACTCCAAGGGGATGAAACAGCGCCTCGTGTTGGGGATGTCCCTCGTCGGTGACCCCGACCTGCTGATCCTCGACGAGCCGACGACTGGACTGGACCCGAACGGTGCCGCCGAGATCCGGTCGATCCTCCGCGAAGAGCGCGACCGCGGTGCCGCGATCTTCTTCTCCAGCCACATCCTCGAGCAGGTCGAGGCGATCTGCGACCGCGTCGCCATCCTCCAGGACGGCGACCTGGTCGCCGTCGACACGATCGACGGGCTCCGACAGTCGATCGGCGGCGGCACCAAGCTCCTGATCGACGTCGACGGACTGGACGAGGAGACGGTCGAAACCGTCCGCGCCGTCGACGGCGTCGAGACGGCGACGGTCCGGGACGGGACGACGCTCGAGATGACCTGTACGAACGACGCGAAGATGAACGTCGTGGTCGAACTTCAGCGCCTCGGCGCGGACGTGGTAAACTTCCGGACCGAGGAGGCCTCGCTCGAGGATATGTTCGTCGCGTACACCGGGGGCGGTCGAGAATGAGTTGGCGAGTTATCGCCCGGATGGACGGCGCGCTGACTGCCGAGCCGCGATCGACCCGCCTGCTACTCGGGCTGCCGGCCGTGACGGTTCTCGCGGCTGCGTACCTCTATCCGGCGTTCGGAACCGAACCGATCACGACCGCTCGCTTCACCGGATTCGTCGACGGCTGGCTCGCGACCGTCGTCCCCTTGGCCGGCATCCTGTTGGGCTACGATGCCGTCGCGAGCGAGCGGGAGTCTGGCGCGTTGTTGCTCTCACTGTCGCTGCCCCACGGACGGGATGATCTCGTCCTCGGGAAGGCGCTCGGCCGCGTCGGGCTGTTGAGCGGTGTTCTCCTCGCTGCGATGGTCGTCGGTGCGGGACTCGTCGTCTACCCGTTCGGTCGGTTCGTCGCCGCGCCGTTCTGTGGCTTCGTCGCGACGACCCTCGCCTTCGGGGCGATCTGGACCAACCTCGGGATCGCCGCATCGATCTCGACCGCGACCAAACAGCGCGCGTTCGTGATCGCGTTCGGACTGTTCGTGCTGTTCGTGTTGGTCTGGGACGGCATCGCCAGCGGCCTTCGGTTGGGCCTGAACCGGGCCGGCCTCGTCGACGGCACGCTTCCCGGCCCCGTCCGGTTCGTCTTCGATCTCGAGCCCGGGGCCGTCTTCCAGCGGGTGACAGTCGGCTTCCTCGATCCGAGCGCTGCCGTCGACGGCCCGTGGTATCTCAGCGAGTGGGCCGCGCTCGTCGTGTTCCTTCTCTGGTTGATCAGCCCGCTGGCGCTAACCTACAGCCGCTTTGCCGGCAGTGATCTGTCGTGAGCTGGCGCGACGTTGCGTACAAGGACGTCAACGACGCCAGTCGGTCCCGCACGCTCTGGCTGCTGTTCGGTCTCCTGTCGGTCCTGTTCGTCGGTTACGCCGCCGCGTACACCTACGTCGGTGACGGGACGTTTGCGGGATTCGTCGCCGGCTCGGCCGGACTCGTCGGCGGCATCCTTCCGATACTCGGCATATTGGCGGGCTATCGGTCGATCTCCGACGATCGTGCGGACGGGAGCCTCCTGCTTTCGATGGCGCTCCCACAGTCCCGCACGGAGCTGCTCATCGGGACGGCGCTGGGTCGGGTGGTAGTGTTGCTGGTACCGACGCTCCTCGGGCTGTCGATCGCCGGGCTCTATGCGGCGCTGCGATACGGGACCGAGGGCGCGATCGCGTATCCGTGGTTCCTGTTCGCGACCGCCCTCTATGGCGCGTCGTTCGTCGCGGCCGCCGTCGCGCTCTCGGCCGCGACCGCGAACGACCGCCGGCTCACCTACGGTGCAGTCGTCGGATACCTGTTGCTGGTGGTTCTCTGGCGCGACCTCACCGCATTCGCCGTGGCGTTCCTCCACCGGTTCGACCCCGGGATGGGGATGCCCGACTGGGCGCTGTTGGTTCAGTTAGCCCAACCCAGCGAAGCGTACGCCCGCCTCCTCGACGCGCGGTTCGACATCGACCGGGCAAGTCGGTACGTCGGAGACAGCGCGCCGGCGTTCGTCGACTGGTGGGCCGCACTGGCGATACTCGTGGGCTGGATCGCGGCGTCGCTTGCCGTCGGCTACCGGCGGTTCGAATCCGGAGATCTGTAACCGGATCCGAAACTGTACTGACCACCAGTCGCGGATCCGTTGCAGAACTCGAGATCACTGCGTTCATTACAGTCGGCTGTCAAAACACGAGCGAGAGACCGATGTCGCTCGCTGAGACGGTCGCGGCCGTCGCCCTCGACGCGGTAGCGGTGGCGATACTGGGCTGGACGACGCGGCTCGCCGTCCGGTCACGAGACCGGCCCAGCGCCCCACCGGTCATCGCCATATTGGGCCTCCTGACGATCATGGGGGTGCTCTCGGTGCTTTCGGAACTGCCCGGCACGTCGGCAGTCCCGTTGCTCTCGGCGATTATCGACCTCGGCCAGTTCGGCGTCGGGATCGTCCTTCCGGGCGTCTGGGTCGTGTATGCGCTCAGTTACACCGGTCGGGGAACGGGACTGACTCGGTGGCGCGTCGCCATGTTCGCGGGCATCGCGATACCGATCGTCCTGAGCGCCGTCGTCATCGCTGTGAGACCGCCGACGGCCGTCATCGAGCGGCTGCTCGCGTCGTTCATCGGGACGGAGATCCTGTTGCTGCTGGGGCTGTTCACGTACGGAACGTATCTCCTGCTCGGACACGGGTGGAACCACGCCCGCATCTCGAGGACACAGATCGCGATCGTGATCGCGGCGGGCGCTGCACCGTATCTCGCGGGCGGGATGGGGAGTAGCGAGCCCGTCGCGGACGGCGTGACCGTGGGCCTCCTCGTCTCCGGCGGGCTGTTCGCGGTCGCGGTGCGGCGCTATCCGGTGATGACCGGCTTCCCGAAGGCCGATTACGTCGCCCGAACGCGCGTCGTCGAGGCGCTCCGAGAGGCGGTCATCGTCATCGACTGGGAGAACCACGTCCTCGACGCCAACGCGACGACCGCGGAGTTGTTCGACCGGGCCCCGGCGTCGATGATCGGCGAGCCGATACACTCGATCGTCGACGGCCTCGAGGGGAGCGACCTCTCGGCTGGTTCGACGGGGACGGTCACTCTCCAGACGACGAAGGGACGCCGGCGGTTCCAGTTCAGCGTCTCGGCGGTCGACGATGCCGAAGCCGACGCTGACAGCGGGGCCGACCCGGTCGCGAGGACCGTCCTGTTGCGGGACGTCACCGACCGCCGAACCCGCGAACAGCGGCTTTCGGTACTCAACCGCGTCCTCCGGCACAACGTCCGGAACGAGCTCGACGTCGTCCTCGCGTACGCCGACCGCATCGACGACCAGGACGTGCGGGACGGCATCCGCGACAGCGCGACAGACCTCGTCGAACTCAGTACCAAGGCTCGAGAGGCCGAGGACGTAATGACCGCGAGCGCGGGGTCGCCGGACCCGGTCGACCTCGCAGCCGTCGCACGGGAGGTCGTCGAGGAGTACCGAACGTCGGACCGACCGTGCGAGGTCTCGCTTTCCTGCCCGGACGAACTGGTCGTCTCGTCGCACCGATCCGTCGTCCGGCAGGTGCTTTCGGAGCTCGTGGCCAACGCGATCGAACACGCGGACGCTCCCCACGTCGATGTCACCGTTCGGGCAGATCCGGACGGAGCCGCAGAACTCGTCGTCGCGGACGACGGGCCGGGGATTCCGGACCGAGAACGGACGGTTCTAGACGACGGGACGGAGACCCAACTCGAGCACGGTAGCGGAATCGGACTGTGGTTCGTCAACTGGGCCGTCACCCAGTTAGGCGGCGATCTGTCGTTCCGCGAGAACGGTCCGACGGGAAGCGTCGTGACCGTCCGTCTCTACGACGCCGAGTTCGATCCGTGATTCGTCACGAAAAAGCAGGTGGGGTCGGTGACGACTGTGGCAGTCGGGACGGTTCCGGTTCGCCCTCAAGGAGGCCGACGATTCGCGTGAATCGCCGGCCGAGCGCGTTCCGGAGCCGTCCTCGAGCTAGACGCCTTGTTCGTTTCGGGCACCGGTAATGATCGTGTACACGTGGATCGGGACGATCACGATGCCCAACAACAGGTAGTTGAGCGTGAGGAGATTGATCACTGCCAGCTTCGTCCGGCCGACGTAGTAGTACGCGGCCGGCGACAGCACGAGTGCCAGCAGGAGTGCGACGGGCATTGATTTGTCCGCGATCGCCCGTTCAGGGCGTCCGGTGTCATCAGCAGGGGAACTATTCGTCACCATGGATGTCAGAGGTTGCTCGAGCGGCGTCGAGAGAGCGCATAACCGGCTGCGGTCGTCACTGCGACGATGCTCGCAATCCTCGTCTTGGTCACCTCCATGTTCGATCGGTGGGTCGGTACCCAAATAGGTCTCGAGGCAGCGTCTCCGACTCGGAAACACGTCTCGAGGATCTCGTACGGGACGACGACACTCCTCGATACTGAGACTGGACATACTAGTGGGTTCGTTCATCACCACCGCTTTCTCCCGGTCGGAAGACCGGCACTGCGGCGTGAGCCCACAGATGTGCGTTCTCATTAGACTGATTACTGCGGCGAGAATCAGGTCTATCGCCCAATTAGTATTTACGTGGACGACTGGGTATTGGCAGTCGTTTCTCCTGCCCTGCTCTCACACCGTTCCGTGAGCCACTCTTTCCAGGTGACTGTTCCGACAGTGTGTTCGGGACAGGTTGCATACCCGGCGCGAAGACTCGCCGCGGTTTCTCCCGGTAGCGGGAATCTGATAATAGGACATCGGAGGCTACTCACATCGCGGTAGGACTGTGCGAGTTCCCGCACTGAGTGGACTTTGGGACCACCAACTGGGTCAATTCGACCGTTCGCTACCAGCGTAGCGTGATCAACAATGACATCAGCAAAGTCGCCGACATCGATGGGCTGAATCTGCATCTTTGTTGGCAGAGGCCATACCGGAAGCTTTGCCACATAGCCGAGTAATTCCGCAATGAACGAATGGAACTGCGTTGCACGAATGATAGTCGCCGGTACACCACTGGCTTCGATTGCCTCCTCAGCGGCGCGTTTGTGTTCGTAGTAGGAGAAGGCAATATCGTCAATACAACGATAGAGGAATAGATGAAGTTCGTCACATCAACTTCCTCAGCCGTCTCTAGAAGTGGTTTCGTCCCTCGGACATCAACTCCTTCCGTGTCTCTTCGTGGGGCCGTCGCAGCGTGAATAACGACATCAATATCTGCAAGCGCTGAATTGACACCTCCGCCGTCAATAAAATCGAGTTCGACCCATTCGATATCTTCGCCGCTCTCTTCGGGGTGTTCACGGCTCGCCGCTCGGACGTTGTGACCTGTCGCTGCGAGTCGTGATCGGAGGGCTGTCCCTAGCGTTCCTGTTGCGCCGGTCACCGATATTCGAATCACAATTGGTGATTCGTTTCCGGGGCAGAATGGATACTGCCGGAATTGCTCGGCGAATTTAAGTGCGAATCATCAGACTTCACTATATGAAACACGTCCGGGTTCGTATCACGGCTCACGGGCGAAAGAGAGACATTCACCCCATGTATGGCGTGATGACTAGGGCACCGTTCGTTAAGCGGGCGACGGCACTACAGTGGAACTACACCGGAGACGCTTTGGGAATCCTCCACTACGTTGTGGGAGACACCGATGCGCTTGAGGCGGCGATACAAGAGATACCAGAGGTCGTCGGCTACGACATAGAACGTATCAATGAGCAGTCTTGCTGCGTGTACGTTCGAGATTCTACAACCGATCCGCTTCAGGAGATGTTTAGCACCATTTCCTCTGGTGGGCTTGTCGTCGTCCCGCCCATAGAGTATGAAACCGACGGGACGGTGGCGTTCTCGATCTTCGGTCCAGATGATGAAATCCAGGCTGCAGAACGGATATTTCCGTTTCAGTTGATGTGACTATCGAAGCAGTGGGTGGCCGCGCCAGAACAAGGGCTGCCGTTAAGGCACGTCTCACGGAGCGCCAGCGAGACACTGTCAAAACGGCACTAGAACTTGGTTACTATGATATTCCCAAGAGGGCCACTCAGGAGGATATCGCCGCCGAACTCAACTGTGCACCGAGTACCGCCGCAGAACATCTGCAGAAAGCAGAGTCACAGATACTTCGTGCACAATTTGCCCGAGGGTAGTGTTCAGATAAGCTGATTCCATGCGAAGCTGAACGATCTGTGCCAGTCATCGGTGGTTTCTGCTTCGGCATTGCTGAAGCAGTTTGAGAAACAGAGCGTTCGTCGTTTTATCTCTCTAAAGACACGTTCAATAGCATTCCGATTTCCATGTTTCTCGTATCTGAAATCGAAGCCATGACGCTGACATGCATCTTGTAACGAGTGCGATCCATCGACGAGAAACATGGCGTCAGAGGCGTCATGTTTCTCGGAGAGTTCCGTAAGAACGGATGAGCGAGAACCCTTGTTGTTGTCGGTTCAAGCTTTGTATGGAGTAATTCGTTTGTCTCTGGATCGATTGCGGCGTACAGCCAATACTGCTCATCGTTCAGTCGGATCACGGTCTCGTCAACCGCAACGTGATCCGGACACCGACCAGGTTCGGGCTGTAGATCGGCCTTGTGAACCCAATTGTGAACAGTAGACCGAGCGTTTGACACCGAATATCTAAAGAACAGAGACAGTATTCGAAAGCGAGAGTCCAGCGAGGTGCAGTTGAATACTGAGCTTCATCAGCAATCGCGGTGTCGCTTCTCGTTCAACAAACTCTAAGTTGATCTCGTCTAAATAACCGTTGAGACGGTCTATTTCGGGCATAGATCACTCAGAAAACGAACCGCCTCATCCTTCATTCTTATCTGAAACCGCCCGCTGGTCCCTCCTTATCCTGTACTGACCGCGAGATCGATTAATACCACCTTCTTCTTTATAGTCCACCTCGAACCTGCTCCCGGAAATTGGCTCGTACACGATCGGAACAGATGTGTTTGTGACCGCGTTTCTGTTGTCTATCGCCGTTTTAGAGTGAGAATGATCAAAATATACTTATGACTGGAAATTAACAAGAAAACGCCCTCTAGATGACTGCCATCGAAACTTCAAACCTGACGAAACAGTATAGTGAGGAAACCGCGCTTGATGATTTTACTCTCCGCGTAGAGCGTGGAGAGGTGTTTGGCTTTCTCGGTCCGAACGGTGCAGGGAAATCGACGACCATCGACATTTTCCTGGACTTTATCCGGCCGACCGACGGTCACGCTGTCCTTGCAGATTGCGATCCACAGCAATCCCCCCAGAAGGTGAAACAAAACATCGGTGTCGTCCCTGACGATTACAGTCTTTACGACTCGCTTACCGGGATAGAGCACATCGAGCTAGCGAAAGATCTGCACGGCAGTGACGAGGACACGGATACACTCCTCTCTCGTGTCGGGCTCGCTGATGCCGGCGACCAACCAGCGGGGAGTTATTCGAAAGGGATGGCTCAGCGACTGGCATTCGGGATGGCACTGGTTGGTGACCCCGACGTACTCATTCTCGATGAGCCATCGGGAGGCATCGATCCGAACGGCGTCCAAGACATGCGAGAGATAATCCGATCGGAAGCCGAATCCGGTACAACGATTTTCTTTTCGACTCACATCCTCGAGCAGGTCGAAGCAGTCTGTGATCGCGTTGCGATTATCAATGACGGCCAACTCGTCGCCGTTGACACGATTTCCGGGCTGCGCGATGCATTCAACAAACAATCGGTTCTGACTCTTTCAATCGACGGCACGCCGATCGAGCTCAACCTGACCGACCTTGATGGTGTCACCGATGTCGAATACACTGATGAGACCCTCACTGTTCAGTTGAGTGATCCACAGCTGAAATCCACTGTTATCACGCAAGTTGAGGCCTCCGGCGTGTCTGTATCCAACATCGAAATCGAGGAGGCGTCACTGGCTGATTTGTTTAGCCGACTTACAACCGGAGGTGATTCGAAATGAGTTCGCTAACAACGATCGCACAGAAGGATTTCAAGGATTCACTACGAACTCGGTCGATCTGGGTGATCGCTGGAGCTATGACGATTCTCAGCCTATCGCACATTCTGGCGTTCCTATCCACTCCGATTGCTGATCAGCATACCCAACCGTTCATTCTTGCAGTCGCTCAGTTCACACTCTGGCTACCGCTCGCGGCGATCGGTATCGGGTTCAAATCTATCGTCGGCGAACGCACCTCCGGCAGTATTCGCATTCTGCTCGGACAGCCAGGAACCCGTCGGAGTGTTGTCTTTGGGACCTATCTCGGTCGGTCACTGATTCTGGCGACAACCGTGTTATTCGCCCTCACCGTAATGGCTGTCGTCGTTGCCTTTGGGTTCGGAACCATCGGTTTCCTCAACGTATTCGGCGGGACGATAGCGCTTCTCCTCTTTGCATTCGCATGGATTGGCCTTACCGTCGGTGTATCCAGCTTCGCCGCCAGCGAAACCCGTGCAATCGGTCTCGTAATGGGTATTTACGCAGTCGTCGAACCGCTCTGGCAGAACCTCATCCTCCGGTTGTTCGCGCTTGTCTTTACCGGGACTACACAAACACCGAGTCAGGCGGCCGTCTTCCACTCGCTTGACGAACCAACGTGGTACCTCTACGTCAATCGGCTCAGCCCTGCTGAAGCGTTCAACGCTGCCCGCTACTATATTCCGAACCTTCTCGAAGGCCTTTGGTACGGGACGACGGTCCCTGGACCGCACGCTCCAAACGTATTCGGTATCATCGTTTTGATCGGATGGGCGACTATCCCGGTCTACCTCGGATATCGACGATTCAAGGGAGCGGACCTCAACTAAAACAACTCGGTATCTGGTCGAAGAACTGCTCCGGAGTTCCACCCTTGGGAGTTCACAACGTCTTATCTGACTACCGAGTACTAGGTGTGGAGACACGATTTAAGACCGAGCGTTTTAGGACAATAGCTCGACATCCTCGTTACTGGAACATCTGTTTGCTAATAAGTAATATCTGGGTCGAATTCTACTATTCTAATACTACGAAGAGAACAACGGAACTAGAAACAACACCGAGATACACTGTATACACCTGATAGAGTATTAGACTGTACCTACCAGCTACACTACTGGATGATGGAACGTCACCGTCTAGTTTAGCACCTCCGCTGGCGTCTGTCCGTTGAGTGACTGGTGTGGCCGCTGTGTGTTATAATAGTGTACGAACTGTTCAAGCCACTCTCTGACGCCCGCCCGACTGCCGACCCACGAGTTATGGAAGCGGTCGATCCGCATTTTGAGGGTGTGAAACCACTTTTCGATGTGGTTTCGATCAACGTAGTCGAGGTGACCGCTTAATCCTAATCGAGAGAGGACAGTCAGATAGCCAGCACCATCGACGAGAAACTCAGCCTCGGAGAGATCGTGTTTCTCGGTAAATCCATGCAGAAACGCAGCAGCTGGATCAGTGCCTCGCCGTCCAAAGAGCGCGACGTCGAGAATGAGTTTCGTATCGAGTTCTATTGCAGCGGACATCCAAGACCGATCGCCGTTAATTCTGATAGCGGTTTCATCAACCGCGACCCGCGACGGCTTCGCCGTCCTCAGAACGCTTCGCGTTCTGATGGGCCGCATGAGAGCTCCGCTCTCGTGGACGTCGGCGGGTTTGGCACGCTATCAGCCAGCCGATGTGCCCAGTGCCAGATTTCTTGATGAGACCGTTCAACGCCGAGTGAGCGAAGAATTTCTTGTGTCTCTCGAAGCGAACAACCAGTCGCGTGGAGCCGGACGGCGAACGCCCTGACGGGCGTCGCCGTCCGCTCACGCTCCTAACATTCATCAAATTCCGGCGTGTAGCTCTCGCTGAGCAGGTCTGCGAGCATTGTCCCAAACAAACGCTACGACCTGCTCACTTCTCAAACTGCGCTAACTAGACGGTGCTGTCTATGACGCCCTCTATCGAATAATATCAATTCCAACAACGGAGACGATGGCGTTTCACGACGAGAGATGCCGCGATCTCTTTCTTGTCGACGCGGCCGTACCGGCGTTCATGGGCACGTCGAAATACGACATCGAAGGGCTCGATCTGTCGGACGACCACTACACCGTCGAACAGAACCTCGTGCGAAACCAGTACAAGGCGCTGGACGACCACGGAAACACGGTCCTCGAAGGGAAACAGGAGACGTTCAAACTCAAAGAAGAGTTCCCGTTCGTCGACGGGAACGGCGAGACGGTATTTACGATAAATGCCCAGCAGATCAGAGACTACGAAGGACAGTACGTCCTCACGGACGCCCGCAGCGGCGATGATATCGTCGTGCTCGATCACGAGTACTCCCTCCTCGAGCAGATAACGGGCGCAACCTGGACGATCCGCGACGCCGAGACCGACGCCGAACTAGCCGAGATCACGTCCCGGAAGTTCGTCGGATTGTTTCGACGGGGGCTGCTGGGTAACCTGATTCCCCACCACTACGAGATCACGGACGCCGACGGCGGTCACGTGGGGTCGATCTCGGGTCAGCTGTCGATGAAAGACCGGTACGACGTCCGGATCGACGACGCCAGCACCGTCCCACGGGAACCGGTCGTGGCCGCCGCGATGGTCATCGACGCGATCGAGGGGAACTGATCTCTCTGAAACCGCCGGACGCTGACCTCCGTCGCGGTGTTTCTCGCCGAGAGAACCGCCGTCCACGTTTACTACCGCTCCGGTCGACCATTCAGGCACGTCGATCATGACTGCTCAGACCTCCCACGACGGCGGTTCGACCTCGAGACGAATGTTTCTCGCAGCGGGCGGCACAGCGGCGCTGGCGGCGACGGCCGGCTGTACGGCCGTGATGGATTTCATCGGGGACCAACTGCTCGAACAGGTCAACGTGTTCAACGAAACCGACCGGCGAGTCAGCGGGTCCATCGTCGTCATCGATCCCGACGGCGACACCGCGCTCGACGAGACGTTCGATATCGCTGCATCGGACTCCGAGGACAACGAAAGTAACGGAGACGACGAACAGTCGGTCGCGGTATACGACGACGTGTGGGACGGGGCGGGAGACTACGAGGTGACCGTCGAACTGGACGACGCCGAAATCGACGGGGAATCGGGGGCGAACGAGACGGTGACGATCGACGATCCCGAGGAGGAGATGCTCGCCGTCGCGCTCGGCTCCGAGGAAGTCGATGAACCGATCGGCTTCCGCGTCGGGAAGAGCCTCTCGGACTTCGGACAGTGAGAGGACCACTCGTGTCCGATTGTCCGTCTCGAGTATGATCCAGTCCGCGATCGAACGGTACCGCCGACTGTACGCGGCCATCCGCGTCGAGTCGCCGTGGCGGCGAGCAGTCGTCGGTGGGGTCGCGGGACTGTCGGGAGCGATCGCTGCGGAGACGCTTGTCGATGGTCTTCCGCTCCGACTGGTCGTCGTATTCATCACCACGGTGGCCGTGGCGCTCGTGGTTTCGGCCTTCTGTACCTCTCTGTCGCGTCTGTTCGCGTACTGCGTCGATTTCCTCACCGACCGCCGGCGATAGGTGGTCTCTTCCGGTCGCCGGCAGTGGCAATTTCTTGCGGGTGTTTCTGTCGCAGAGACTGTGCGTTCGGGTTAATCATCGAACAGTTGCAATCCCGAATCGGAATGGTTCCCCCCACGACGAGACGACGGTACCTCAGCGGACTCGCTATCGCGGCCAGCGCCTCCCTCGGCGGCTGTCTCAGCAATGCTGCGACAAACGA
The DNA here is from genome assembly GCF_000337195.1 of Natrinema versiforme JCM 10478. Classification (GTDB taxonomy): domain Archaea; phylum Halobacteriota; class Halobacteria; order Halobacteriales; family Natrialbaceae; genus Natrinema; species Natrinema versiforme. Next base: position 68,628 of record NZ_AOID01000063.1, read on the forward strand.
CGACGATCCCGACGCGGACGCGGACGACGCGCCGAATGACGAGTCGGAGCCCGACAGCGAGACACAGCCCTCGTCCGACGACGTCTCCGGAACGCCCGAAACGCTGCTCCGACAATACGTCGAGACCAGCGCCGAGGCGAGCGATCCGGCCGAGGTCGGTGCGTACTTCCACCCAATCCATCCGTTCCATCCGGACACCCTCGAGGCCGAGACCGCCGAGGCGTGGCTGCTGAAAGACGATCCCGTGTCCGAGATCGAGACCGAGACCACCGACCGAGACGTGACACCCAACGCCGTCCTCTCGGCTCCGGTCTTACAGGCCTCGAGCATCGAACGTGACGCGGTCGCCGACGCGCTCGAAGGCGAGCGGACGGCAGTCGTCGACGTCTCGGTGATCGACGAGAGCGGTGAGACGACCGCGTTCAACGCCGTAACCGTCACGGCAGACGGCGAGTGGTCGATCCTCGCACAGGGAATCGAAACCGACGACAGACCGAAGGAGCCGTCGTCGTTCGACGCGCGCGTCGTCGAGGACATCGAATTCGACGCCGAGGCCGACCGCGCTCGCGTTCAGTTGGTCGACTCGCCAGTAGCCGACAGCGTCACCGCCAAGGCGGAGACCGCCTATTCGTCCAGGTCGTCGAGTACGCCGGCGGTGATCGACTACTTCGATCTCTCGCTCGATCCCGACGGCGACGAAGTCGTCGTCACTGCCACGGTCGATGGCGAGACGCGACCCGTCCACCGCGAGCAGTACCCGGTGGCCGATCGAGCCGTCGACGAGATTTCGTTCGACGAACGACCCGATACCGAACTGTTCGACGCGACCGCTCGAGTCGAGTTCACGGGCGAGCAGACCGGTGACCGGATCGTGGTCGAATCGACGGTCCAGGGCGACGAAGCGTCGATCGAACCCGCGGACACTGCGACGCATCTCACCGTCGGCGTCGACGCGGAGGACGACGAGGTGGTCGTGACGCTGACGGACGGCGAGGAGCCCGAAGAGATCCACCGTGAGCGGTATTACCCGTAGCGTACTCGAGCGGCTCGGTCCGTCGACGATCGGCTATCAAAGTATAAATACACAAATATTATACAAAATACAGGAGAAAACCCACGGCTTTAGCCGTGGGATGAATCCGTCACTGCTGAACCAAACCACGCGACGGTGGCAGGCCGACTCCCCAGCGTTTAAGAAATACTAGTGCTACATATAAGATATGGAGGTGCGGCGTACCGTCCCCGTTGCACTCGACGTAGACAGCGACGCCGCCGCACTCCTCGAAGACACCGTAGACACGTTCCGCTGGTCGGCACAGTACGTCGTAGACCACGCTTTCAAAGGTGACTACGTCACCACCAGCAAAACCACGCTGGACGACGAAACCTACGACGACGTACGCGAGAAAACGGACGGGTTCAACGGTGGATTGGTGCAAGCCGCTCGGAACAAGGCCGCTGAAGCCTGCAAAAGCGTCGTCGCACGCTGGAAAAACGGCAAGAAAGCTTCGAAGCCGACGGTCACCAGCCCACACGTCGTCTACGACCACCGAACCGCCACATTCCACGACAACTACGTATCTCTCGCCACTACAGACGGTCGCATCGAAGTCGAGTACGTACTGCCCGACGAGGATCGTGACACGCCGCACTCGGCGTACCTGTTTTCAGACGAGTACGAGACGACGGGTGCGGAACTACACTATCGAGACGGCGACTGGGTACTTCACATCCACTGCAAGAAGGAAGTGGAGTCCGACACGTCGAAACAGGCAACACCTGAGAACGGAACNGGAACTACACTATCGAGACGGCGACTGGGTACTTCACATCCACTGCAAGAAGGAAGTGGAGTCCGACACGTCGAAACAGGCAACACCTGAGAACGGAACGGTTCTCGGGGTTGACCTCGGCGTGAACACCCTCGCCGTCACATCGACGGGCACGTTCTGGACGGGTGATGAGTTCGACCACTGGCAGCGTGAGTACGAGAAACGTCGTGGCTCACTCCAACAATGTGGAACGCGCTGGGCGCACGAGAACATCCAGTCAGTCGGTCGGAAAGAGAAAGGTCAGTTCACGCTGATGTTACACCGAATCGCCAACGGACTCGTCGCTGACGCTCGTGAAAACGAGTGTACGGTCATCGCGTTCGAGGACTTGACTGACATTCGTGAACGGACTGGCGCGTCGTGGGGGCACAAGTGGGCGTTTGACCGCCTGTACGAGTATGTCGAGTACAAAGCCGAGGAACACGGCATCACAGTTGAGCAGGTTAACCCCGAGAACACGTCACGCCGTTGCTCGCACTGCGGGTTCACGCACCCCGACAACCGCAACGGCGAGGAGTTCGAGTGTCTGAAGTGCGGGTACGAGAATCACGCAGATTACAACGCCGCGAAGAACATCGGCTTACGGTATCTCCGTCGGAACCAAACTGGGTCTGGCGGAGGCGCNCCTTGGGCGTGCGCTTGAACAGCGGGATGTTGAACGTGAATGGAGGCTATTCTCCTGCCGAGGAATCGGCCAGAACGGGAGTCCACGCTGAATCCCACGACTTCAGTCGTGGGTAGCTCAAACAGACAACTATTGAACACGTGACTATGGTCGGAGTGCTTTCGAACGAGTCGAACGAGACGTGGCAGTACGCCCTCCTCGGGGGTCTCGTTTCGATCCCGTTTACCGCCGCCAGTTACTTGCAGACGGGGTCGGAACTGTCGCTCGCACCAGTGTTCTTCGGCGCCCTTCTCGCCGGCTTCCTGGCCGAGCGCGCGGCCGGATCGAATAGCGGTGTCGGCGTCCGTGCCGGCCTCATCGGCGGACTGCCGGCAGTCTTGCTCCTCGTCGACCTCCTCGCCGCCTCGAGCGGCTTGGGCGGTCCCGCGTGGTTCGTCGCGCTCGGACTCGCCCTCTTGCTCGGGTTCGCGGCTGTCGTCGGCATACTCGCGTTCGGACTCGCCGCGCTCGTCGGTATCGCTGGTGCACGAGTGGGTGGCTGGCTCGCCGACCGCGGTAGTCGCCGTCGCCCGCCCGCGACCGGCGGTTGAGATAGCGGCCGGCCACCGCGCTATGTGTAGCGGAAGGACAACGTTCCAGACAGTCATAGCTATTATATTGTCCGAGAAATGATTCGATACACCCTCCGATGACGCTCGCGTTCGATACCCTCGCTCGAGAGTTGTCCGTCCCGTACTACGAAGATGCCCTCCCGGCACACGATCGATTCCACGCCAAGCGGGTCCGTGATCTGGCGATTCGGTTAGCGGACGAGTGCGAGGAAGACGTGGCTCGGGACGTGCTGTCGGCAGCGGCCTGGTTACATGACATCGGCCGGCCGCGGGAACGAACCGGAGAGATCGAAAACCACGGGCAGTGGGCCGCAACTGAAGCGACGGAACTGCTTGCGGCCGAATCAGTCCCGGCCGACAAGATCGAGGCGATCGAACACTGCCTGCGATCGCACAGCATTCGAGCCACCTCCCCGGAGCCGGAGACGCTCGAGGCGAAGCTACTCTTCGACGCGGACAAATTAGACGCGATCGGAGCGCGCGGCCTCGTTCGGCTGGCCTGTATCGTCGGAGAGCGGTCGGGTCGCGTGGGCGGGCCATACGCCGTCATCGACGATCCGTCGCGACTCGGCATGGAGCCCGCGGACGGACCCGATATTTCGCTCCTCCGAGAGTGGGCCAAAGAGCGACTCGAGGCCCTGTACACGGAACCCGGACGCCGACTTGGAGCGTCCCGCTGGGAGTTCGTGACGGAGTTTTTCACACGGTTTAACGCGGAGAGCGGTGTCGACGGGGAGCGATAATCCAAGGGGTCAAGGAGTTTCATCGAGAGCACGCCGTTGTATACGCCAGCCAAGCCGTTAGCGAAGGCAACGAAAGGAAAGAGGAGACGCCGAGATCGGGGTTTTGGTCGGTCGCGTTGGCGTCTCGCTGGCGACGCGACGACGCACGACTCAAAGACGGGGAAAGAACGGTGACGGCTGGTTGGTAGCGGCGGTCGATTTCAGTCGTTACCGTCCAGTCTCATCCGCAGGCCCGATCGGAAAGACCTCTTCGATGGCTGCATTCGAGGACGTTTCGTCGCCGGTACTGATTTCGATAGAGAACGTTCCCTCTTCGACGGACTCCATCGAACTCTCGCTGAGCGAGAGTTCGGTCACCTGTTCGCCGGTGTGTTGGGTTGCGTTCTCGTCACCGTTCGCATCATCGTGGTCCAAATCGGACTCGTGGCCGTCGGCCGACACGATGTCGTAGTCAGTGTCATCGATCGAGGTCGTGTTCATGTCCGAGGCGTCGATCGTCACCGCTTCGTCAACGGACGTGACCGTCCCCTGGTCGATATCGACATCGGCGACGACGAGAGAGCCTTTTGTCGGGTCTTGGGGCGACACCTCGACGTGGACGATATCGTCCTCGGACTCCGAGGCTGAAACCTCGAAGCTGACTTCGTCGCCGTCATCGAGGGCGCTCCGGACGGCGTCGTTCGCCCACGCAGTCGCGATGGCGCGGTCGACCTCGGCATCGCTCACCGCGTCGGGGGTGACGACATCAACGGTGTAGTTAGCTGGCAGTTCGGCTGCCGACGCCGTGTCGGCATTCGGGGAGTCCATACTCGCGGCGGCGACACCGCTTGCACTAAGGGCAAGCACTGCCACGATTGCGAGCGTGAGTACGGTAGTTCGCATGGGTTCGATTTGAATTTGGTGGCGAACCGAGACGGGAGAGCCGATATCCGCGTGTCGGTCAGCGGGGACCACGGCCGTGTCGTCCGATTCGCCTCGCTCACACATCGTCTGAAAGACCTCATAGTCCTTGATTGAAAGGCGTATGAAAGGCGTTCAAAACCAGTTTGAAAGCCGTTTTGCGAGCAGACGAGGCTGTTGAGTGAGAGTAACCGCTGGAAAGCAAAACATACCGATCGCAACGCCATCCAGCGGCGATCAGTACTATCTCAGGGGAGTATTACATGGCTCCCAAACGCCATGAAGAGAGCAACAACCGCGACAAAGATGCCCATGAGACGCATCATGAGAAGACGCATCCGACTCGGTTCGATTTGTGTAGTACTGTCGGGGCCATGCATCTGCCATCGGGTCAGCCGACGAGGAAACACAGCCATCGCAAGCGCGAAGACTGCGATAAAGAGGGCGATTACAGAGAAGATCAACTGGAACAGTCGGAAGCCTGTCGGGACCATACCGATGGATACTCTATTCAAATCAACAAAATTTTTTGATATACTTCATCGTCCCTCTCCTTTCACTTCATCTGTTCACACATCGAGAACTGCTGTTTCTCCGCGCCCTAAGGACCATCTTTTGTGAAATCCGTCTCGGTTAGGCTGCTTTATTGTGTCTCTGCTGGTGTTTGAGTACCGGTGACATCATGAATCTCGATGTATTCGTCTTCTTTCGAGTATGAGGCTTCCACACGGTCGTAGACTTGTGCCTGATTAAAATTATTACGATCTGTGAAGTCGTTACGACATCCCGTGGAATCACCGGTGTCCCATTGGTCACTACAGACGCCGATTACGTACCAGAGCTGGTCGTACGTCTGACGTAATTCGTCGTGAAACGTCTCCGAGACTGTCGGTCGATCGGGGTCATCGACGTACTCGGTCCAGGGCTCGTAAACGTGGCCGGCCACGCTTTCTTCGCGATCGCTATATGCGATATCCAGTACGGTCTCGTTGCTGCCGTCCAGCCGCCAGCCCTCAATACTTTTGAGTTGGACGTAGCCGCTCACGGTATCGGATGCCAAACAGCCCGACACTCCGGTAGCTCCCGCTACGATGCCTGCAAGAACGTCTCGTCTGGAGGGCATACACGGGGAGGTCTATCCGAAATGTAAAGTATGTTGTTATATTGTGAGAAGGCGGTAAGAGACAGTGTAGTTGGATGGCTGGACACGGCGTCAGTAACGAAGGGAACAGGCTGTCAGTTCCGCTTAGCTGGGGTTTCAGCAGAGCCGTTGTAATCGATTTAGAAAGGAGAATCAATCACTGCAGACGGATCGTATTCCCCATGCCGTTCCGCTGTCGCTCCACGAGTTCCCGGTACTCGAGTTTGTCGAGGGTACGGCTGACGGTCGCCTTTGAAAGGTCGGTTTCCTCGACGAGGTCCTGCTGTGCCAGTTCCCCGCCAGCTTCAACCAGCGCCGCGTAGATGGTTTCTTGATTGTTCGAGAGTTTCTCGAGCGTCTCTTCCCACCGTTTTTCGTCCGGGACCGGTTGCTCGCCTGGACTCTGTGGTCGCTCCGATAGCGTTGTGCCACCGTTCGTCTCGAGACGCGGCTGTGTCCGTGCTCCCGTCGGCGTTCGATCCGGTGAGGCGAGTACGTGTGTCTGATCGTGAACGACGAGGTACGTACCACTGGCCCCGCAGACGAAGGCCGCGACTACGACGACGGCCACCTCGCGGTAGGTGAAATATTCGCCGACGCTCGTCGCCTGTGCGCCGTTTTCACCGGATGAGACCATCACTGGGGAGGGAGTAATCAACTGGACGGCCAAAACGAGGACAGCAGCGAGAAAGACGACAGCCGCCAGCAAATGTGTCTGTTGGAGGGACCGGAAATCCATGGCGGAACGATTCGATACCGGAACTTTATGTCTACCGATTTATATGGACTCGAGCAGCCGTGAAACGGGTATGAAACACGTTTCCAACTGGTTTCGAACGCGTGTATCCCAGCGTTGATGAGGGCTTTCACCCAAAGACGAGAGTATGAACGAAGTCGTTCGCTCGCGCCTGCTGGTTCTCGTCGGGTTGGCCGTGATCGGCGTCGGATTAGCCGGAGTGGGGACTGCCTTGGGCGTGGCCGAACCGCTCGCAACTACGGGAACGTCGGCCGAATTCGTCGTCGCCGAGGACAACGTCACGTTCGCGACGGGTGACGAATCGGAAACCGTAGTGGACGATCTCTCCAATGTGAGCGAGATAACGATCGAAGAGACCGATACCGGCGAGTTCACGGTCCAAACAACCGAAGAGCGACCGCTGACCGACAGTGAACGCGAACGGGCGCGGACGATTGCGATGACGAACGAAACGGTGAAAACCGAACTCGGCGAGATGGACACGTACGAGCTCTCGGTCGAACCGATCCGGAAGCTGAGCGTGGATGCCTTCAGTCAGGAATCGTACGATGTCGCCGGTGGGCTCAACGAGACGAACAACGGGACGGTCATCATCGGCACCACTGACGACGGCGGAGACGGGTCAATAACCGTCGAGCGCGACCCCAGCTACGTCCAAGACCGCGCGAACGTGCGTATCCGACAGCCCAACGCCAGCGATCGCCACGAGCTACAATATACGGTCGACATCGATGTAGCGAACGGAACGGTCACGGATATCACCGATTGGGACGATATTCGACAGGAGTCGCCGACGGTCACGATGACCGGCGAACTGAATTCGTCTGAAACGGTCGATATCGAGAACTGATAACCCCGTTCGAAACCGTCCGGGTTTCGCTTTGCCTCGAGCGACGCGTTATCGGTCACGAACGATGGAATGGGCTGTATTTCGATAGCGGACAAACCGCAAGGTCCCGAACCAGTGACTGACGATCTCGGAGGAGAAACCCGACTAGATCGTGGGGGTACGAGAGCCACCCAATCGGACTCCGTATCCCCTTAGTAGGGAGACGCAGATACAATCTCTCTTTGAGCGAGGAACGAGACTAAACGGAAGACAGCGTTACGTCTCAATATATCAGACAGTACATCTACTGAACGAATGACTGAGTGGGACTCAACAACACCGTAATGGAAGGAAACCGTGGTTCGCGTCCGTCGAACGTACGACTGCTACTGGTTTGGTGTCGTCGCGAGTGCGACACTATTGGCCGGTTGCGTGACGACCAGCGACTATTCAGTGTCGGTCGATGAACCGACAAACTGGACAATCATTCAGAACCTCTCTGTCACCGATATCAACGAACTCGATGGGGCACAGCACGAACTAGAATACAACCGCAACAGCAGTTTGACATCCCCCTCCGCGTAAACGCGGAGGAATCCCGAGCAGTGGAGTTTCAGGTTCGCAATCCAGTCACCGGACTACCAGACCTTTCGGGCACGGGTAGTCCCATGGTATCGGACTGGTGGACTGCTGGCCATGCCAAGTGGCCGTTACCCCTATCCTCTACCGTGTACGGCGTCCATGTGTTGTTTTTGCCATGGGGACGCCAGCAGGCGTCAGCAGAGTCGGGGGTATCGTGTCGCGTGCTTTGAGCAGTCGGCACGTCGGCACACCCTTCGAGGATGTGGCGTTCACCGACTATCCTTTCGGATACTGCCTCGTTTCGTGGGCGGACAGGCCGCCTCCGAAGGACGGTTCAGAATCCGCTCCGTTCAGACTGATTCCTACCCGTAGATATGGTTGCCTTAACTTAAACACCGGTATTCTGAAACTCAGAGTGCTGTCGAACGTGGAACCTCTCGCAAGTGACGGCGCGTATCCACGGCGTGAATGCCGTGGTATTGCGCCTGTTCAGCGTATAACGGGAACTATACGCTCAAAACGTACGGGCAGACGAACGGTTCGAGCGAATTCGTGTCAACGGCTGGCTTGACGGGACACGAGCCGACACACAAGAACGATCTCCCGCCGCCCTGGGACCCCGGTGAAAAACGGACGTATCGGATCGATATCATCCGAGGAGAGACAGTAATTGACTCGATCACGGTCGAACTGAAACGAACCGAAGACTGACAATCGGACTGTCCATTCCGAGTCCGCTATCGGAGACGGTAGACCCGACACGGTTTCACTGCTGTGAGGGGAATCTCGTGTGTTCCGACCTCGAGTGGACAGAGAATCCCCCTGTTCGTGCGTCCGATAGTTGTGGCAATACGGGAGCGCTCGGGGCTCGAGAAGGGAACGAAGCGGGTTCGTCAGAATTACAAAAGCGCCCGGCAGGTCAGGGGTAGCAACCGTCGCCGGGCGAGATGTGGACAATGCCAGGTGGGATGATGGTTGGATCGGCCGTGTCACGCGGTGAGCGCGACGGTGAATATGTTCGGCGATGAGACTATCAACTTCTCCCCGATTCCGAGTAACTTGGAATCGTCCCTGCGTATCACGGCACCAATTATGTTGTGTTGGTCGGACAGTCACTGGAATCAACAGCGTGATCCACTCCCAGCGGAACACGTACACGTCGATCGATTCCAGATCGGTCAGTTCTCGAGCGAGGTGAGACAGCGTCTCGCCGTTCTCGCCGTGTCCGTTTGCGAATACGACCGCCACCATCAGCTGCTCCTGCAACCGAAGAGAGTCCAGACACTCAGATCCCGGATCGATGCCGATGGTCCTTATTCAGCAAGACTACGCCGAACGGGATCGGATCACTGATCTCTCGCTTTTGAATACAGTTCGAGGACTCGAGTATTTGGTATCGAACGCTCATCGAACACCGTTCGTGGGCAGAGGCGAGCGTACTCGAGTCCTTGTTTCCGGTGTGACACCAAATATAGTGTACTCGAGGAGATAGTAGTTCGGATCTAGTAGTATCGACTATCGGAACTATCGATCAGAAAACGCACAACTGCATTGCGGTCACACACGCAAACAACGTCGTCGTTTGGAGGATTCATACGTAAGATGATGAGGAGTAGAAAATCTCGAAGGCAATCTGTGTCGTCGATAGAGTGGCGATCTCTGGTTAGGGAATCGGTGATTCGGGCACCCGTTTCGGGATGAAAATAGAGCCGGTCCGGATATTAGGAAATATCTAATAGAGAACAGAAAGACGCATACCTTATCTTCATATCATTTCAACGCTACGAGACGGCTAACTACCGGTTCATACTCGTGAACGCACTGGCGACGATTCGTTGCGTCTGGGCGAGAGGGTCTCGAGTTCGGTGATGAGCGGGTCCTGGGACTCGAGTTCGCCCGAGCGGTACTCGATGGCGGCCCGCCGAAATGATTCGACGGTCTCGAACACTCTGCGAGACGTTTGCTCTTCGAGGAGGTTCTCGAGTAACGCGCCGAGACGTGGACATCTTAACTGATTCTTCTGTTATACAGTCCCATATCCACAGAATAGGAGCTAGGGCTTAAAATCTCCCGCAGCTGAATGATAAGTTATCGATACTGTTCAGACGGAATACCCCGATTTCTGCTTCCGGTTACAGAATGTCGATACAGGGGCGACTGGGTTCGGCGTAGTGCAGTCGTCGAGCGCCCGCGGACCGAAAACGAAGTCTTCTTGCATTCAGCCTGGGTGGACAGGAGTGTGAACATCGGAATCGGATTCGCCGGCCTCGGTGCGCTGCTGTACGGAACGTCGTTGTTCGCGATGAAGCGGTGGTTCGCCGACTACTCGTCGCCGGTTTTCCTGTCGGTTACGTACGCGCTCTCGGTGGTCCTCTATCTTCCGGTGGTTATCGCCAGCGATGCGCCCTTCCTTCCGGCGTCGAATCGGGTCAATGCCCTCGGATCGATTTTCGCAGTGACCGCGTTGACGGCGCTCGCGATGGGACTCCTGTTCCGCGCGATTCGGATCGGCGAGGTGTCGTACGTCTCGCCGATCAGTAAAATAATCCCGGTGTTCGTCCTGCCCCTCGAAGTGGGGCTACTCAGACAGCATCTCTCCGCGCTCCAGATCGGGGGCGTGGTCGTCGCAACCGTTGCGATCTACGTCGCCAACTGGCAGGGAACGACGTTCTTCGCCCCGCTCAAACAAGCCGCTCGGTCGCGACCGGCCCAATTGGCGCTGCTATCGGCGGCGACGTTTGCGGTCGTCGACGTCGGCAAGCGCGTGCTGATGCAAGAGCTAGCGATCGCCCCGACGACGTACGTTCCATTGATGTTCATCGGGATCATCGCGTTGATGGGACCACTGGCGACCCGATCTCGCTGGCCGAACGACTGGTGGCGCGATCTGCCCTTCTTCCTCGTCACGGCGCTGATCATCACGTCGGGGAACCACATCGTCTTGCTCGCCTTCCAGCGACTGCCGGCGAGTATCGTCTCTCCCGTCGTCAACGGGCAAGCGATCGTCGCCGTGATTTTGGGGGCGATTTTCCTCGAGGAGTCACACCTCCAGGCCCGGCTCGTCGCGACCGGCTTGGCCATCGTCGGCATTACGATGATTTCGGTCGGGTGACCCGGCGAGTCGTCTGCACGCGCTCTCCGACCGGACTGATTCACGTCGGCAAGACGGCAACACACCCATCTCGAGAACGGAACGTCGAAGCTCGACCGGGAACTGATTTGCGTCTCTCAAACGGTCGGGTCGGACTAGCAGTGATCGATACTCGACCGCGCGGCAAAAGCACCCTACCATTACAATACTATGATCGTGAACTACCTTCGAACAGTGATAGTCTACTTCGAACGGATCGACGGCATCGATCGCCGGCTGCGCTGTGAGGTCCCCGAGTGGATGAGTGGGAGTGATCGATCCAGTAGCGGTATCGCCGTAAAACGGCGACCTCGGTCGATTTCATTTTCGTAGCGACCCAGTCGGTCCATCTTCCCAACGCGTCGCGAGTAGAGCCGCTGCTAGCGGGGCTTCTCGGTCGGCTTCGAAAAAGCGAGTTAGAAAGGCGGTTACTGAATATCCGCCGCAACCGTGGCCAACACGGCAGCTCGGGTCGTTCGCCTACCCACAGAGTGGGTTAGCCGCCGCGTTCGCTTCGATCCCATCCCCGTGATGGATCACTACTGGCGGTAGTATATTACAGGAACACGGGTGTAATCCCATGCTGCGCATATTGCTTTGGACCACGGCCCCGTCATACCTATTCAGACACATATCATGTTCTTCCCGCAGATGTATTGTATCTACCCCACAAGTACATACGTCGCAATTTGATCTCGCGATTTGATCGGGTTTCGATTCGGTAACCGAATAGCCCGCCAATACTGCTCGATTGGGTAGTTCTCCATCGGATTCTACCGAGGGGAAACCCGTATTCAGAACGGGTCCTATTTAAAAAATAGGTACGGTGGAGTATGATTTGATTTGCGTTTCGATATCTCGCCGGCTACGCTACCGAGAATCATCGATGGCCCAGATGTTGTTCAATACACACAACATTATAGGACTATATAGTTACTATTATTCTGACTTTTTATAGCCGTAGATCAAACAGCAAGCACCCGATCGGTCGTTTCCGTCCGTTCTCAGTTGTAGTCCAGTCTGGATGAAAAGGGAGACACAACGGTTCGGAACGACCGCTGATTTAGGCGGTGCGAAAAATTGTTTGATACTTGAAAAGTTATAAGAGGGTGAGGGTACAATAGTGAAACGTGATGAACACGCAAAAGAGCATCCGACAGGAAGCGGATACCGTCGAAGAGAACGCGCTGCGACTCGAGCCCGCAAAGGCCGAACAGATCATCGACGCGCTCAATACCGACCTCGCGGACGCCTACGTCCTCTACCACCAGCTGCACAAGCACCACTGGAACGTCGAAGGCGCGGAGTTCCTCGATGTCCACGTCTTCCTCCAAGAGGTCTACGAGGACGTCGAAGACGCGGCCGACGAACTGGCCGAGCGACTCCAAGCGCTCGGCGGCGTCCCGAACGCGAGCATGACGACGCTCGCAGAGACCGCGACGGTCGAGCCCGAAGACGAGGATGTCTACGACATCCGAACCTCGCTCGCCAACGACCTCGAGATGATGGGCGATATCATCGAGAGCTACCGCCAGCACATCGAACTCGCGGAGCAACTCGGCGACTACGCGACGGGAGAGATCCTCCGCGAGCAACTCGAGACCATCGAAGAACACACCCACCACATCGAACACTACCTCGAAGACGACACCCTCGTCCTCGAGTCCGCGACGAACTAACGACGGGTCGTTCAACGGTTCCGAATCGAATCGCTTTCCAGTCGGTTCAAACAGGCCGACGGCTGAGCAAGCCGACGAGAGGCCGAGACTGGATCGGTACTCGAGAGACTACCGGCTCACATCGACGACGAGGTCGCTCGAAATCCATCCGTCGGTGTTCCCGGATTCGATGAAGACGGATTTCGTCGGGCTGCTTTCACAGACTGCTATCTCGGGTCCATGGTTCGCAGCCGGTTCAAGGTCGGACGGTGCAGACGACTTGGTCCCGGTAGCCATTAGCGCTATTTAGGTAGACCTAAAATAAAAAGCTCGCGGTTCGTCTCAGTCGACGCGTCGGCGGAGGATCAGAGAGCAACGCCTCGTCTCGATTCGATCGCGACAGCCGTCCCGAACGCGTCTCACTCGGCGAGCAGGGCCGACTCGAGTCGCTCGACGACGACCGGGCTGATCGTTCCCGCCAGTTCCATCGCCTCGCGCTCGTACGCGTCGAGCTCGAGTACCTCGTGAAAGAACGTCGAGAGGGTGGTGTAGGCTTCGTAGAGTTCTTCGGCGGCATCCCGTCCCGCGGCGGTAAGCGTCGCTCCCTCGTAGGGTTCGTACGTCACCAGCCCTCTTGACTCGAGTCGCTGGAGCATCTCCGTCGTCGCCGCGGGCGAGCGATCGACCACATCGGCGACGTGGCCGGGGGACACCGGCGGCGAGTCGCGCCGTTCGGCGAGGTATAGAACGAGCAGGTATTGGGGAGCACCGGTCATTTATGACTGAATCGATACCCGGTCTCGAGCCGTGGTGACGGGACCACCCGAACGAATCCCCGTCAGCAGGACCGATGCGGTGCTCGGAAACGCCCGCCATTTTGCGAGACGCTCGAGCGATTCCTGCTCGTTCTCACTCACCGCCACGACGGTCAGACGCGGCACACGGTCGGGAGCTGGGGGTGTGTCTACAGGGAGCGCCATTGGTCACTCGCAACTCACTCCTCGGCCTCGATTTCGCGCGCCGCCTCGAGGATCAGGTCATCGTCGACGTGTTCGAGGAGCCGCTTGTGGCCGCGCTCGACGCGAGCGTCGATCTCGTCGTCGGAAAGGTACGTCGCGAGTCGGCGATCGATCTCCCGTTCGCGGAGCTCGCGGCGTCCCTCGTCCTCGAGGTCGTGGTCGTCGGGCAGTCGGTCGTCAAAATACTCCCGCCATCGGTCCCGGTCGCTCCACTCCTCGTCGAGTTCCGCCTCCGGGCGCATCCAGTCGTAGTAATTCGCGACGGGTTCGGGATAGCCCCGTTCCCGCCGAACTGCCTCGACGACGGTGATCGCGACCCGCGTCCCGCGCCCGGCGGCCATACTCGCCTGGTAGCCGGTAGCTCCGTACGGCGATGCGATGAACAGATCCTCGACCGGTGTCGTTCCGTCGCCCTCGGCGTACCCCTTGTCGAAGTGTTCGTGTTCCTCGCCGTCGTGTTCGTGCGTCTCGAACATCACCGTCTCGTCGTCGAGCCCGCGCATGTACTCGCCGTCGTAGCGCGTGGCCGCGATCACGCGACGAGCGGTGACCGGCTCACCCTCCTGAACGCCGACGACGAACCCGTCGCCGCCGTCGGCACGCTCGAGCGACTCGACGAAGTCCGGAACGATTTCACAGCCGGCCTCCTCCGCGTGGTCGTGGATCAGCCCGTACAGCGTCTCGATGTCGATCCCGGCAGGGAAGCCGAGGTAATTCTCGAGGACGGCACACCGCTGGATCGAGGACCGTCCGCGATCGAAAATGACCGTATCTAGCCCGTACCGGCCGGTGAAGACGCCCGCGGCACAGCCCGCGGGGCCGCCGCCGACGATGACGACGTCGTGATCGAACGCTGCGTCCGTGTCGGTCGTGTCGCTAGCACTCATTGCTGAAATTCCCCGGTGACGATGTCCGCAACGCGCTGGCGATCGAATAACTGTTCGCCTCCGAACTCGTCGGGATACAGGCCACGAGCCGCCCGCTCGAGCTGGAACAGGTGGATAATCGGCCCTTGGTAGGTCAGGCCACCGTAGATGACGCGGTCGTTTTGAACCGCCTGAAGCTCGCTCGCGACGCTGTGGTCCTCGAGATGGGAGATGATTTCGGCATCGAAATACTCCTGTGTAATCTCGCCTTGCAACCTGATCGCGAGGGCGTCCGGATCGATCTCCAACAGCGTTTCGTAGTCGATGGTCCCCCCGCCGGCTTGCGTATCCACGACGCCGTTCTCGGCGAGACTATCCCCAACGTTCAGATCGTTCCAGTGTTTGGACTGTGTCCCGGAGCCGATCAGGTACGGGTAGAACGATTCCGGCGGGACTCCATCCGGATAGAGAACCGCAATGGTCGGGGGTTCGCTCGGAAGGCGCGCTCGGATGTCCGCGAGCACCTCGTCGTGATACGCCGCGAACGCCTCGTAGCGATCCTGGGCTTGGAACACCTGGGCGATCTTCTCGAAGGATTCGTACAGCGTGTAGTCGGCGTAGTCGTGCCAGTCGTAGACACGCGAGAAGATCGTGTTCCCCACGAACGGCGCGACGGCGTCTCGGATCTCGTCGACATCGGCCCGATCCCACTGGAGACGATTCTCCATGAAGTTCGGATCGATGAGGTGAACGTCGGCATCGAGTTCGTAAAAGATCTCTTTGCCGGTGCCGTCCTGATAGAGCTCGGTGAGTTCGCTTCCGTCGACGGAGACGCCGGGGAGTTCATCGTACAGGTGTGAGGCGAACCGGGCGCGGATGCCGATGGCCGAAAGTCCGTCACCCTGGCCGAGCGCGACGCCCATGTCCGCGTAATCGCCCGTGTACGGGAACCACGTTTCGGGGACCTCGTCGAACTCGACGGTGCCGACGGGCTCCATCGTGACCGAGTACGATCCGTCCGTTTCGCTCGTTTCGTCCTCCGGGCTAGCCACACAGCCGGCGAGCAATCCGCCGCCGATCACAGCGCCACCGTACGTCAGCGTGTCTCTGCGTGTCGGTTCATCGGTCGTGCTATCGGTATTGTCAGTCATAGGTTATCGTTAGCGTCTCACTGTCACTGGGTGGTCAGCGGCGATGAACGGTTCGTCGTCCCCGTCGGCGAAGGACAGCCCGCCGCACTCGCTGTGGCGGACGCGCCACGACGGCAGGTCGGGGATATCGTAATCCACCGGATCGCGAAAGGCACCGGCGATCGCCCACTCTCGAGCGCGCATTCACCGATCACCCGTGATGATCTCCGCGACCTCCTGCCGGTCGAATAGGTCGTGATCACTGGTTACGTCACCGAACGTTTCCGGATAGAGTTGTTTCGCCCCGCGCTCGGTCAGGAAGAGGTTGTGAATCGGGCCCTGACGGAGATAGCCGCCACGATACACTCGGCCGTTCCGGACCGACGTCAGTTCGCTCCCGAGGGGATGATCTCGCATGTACTCGAGTACCGTATCGCGGAACTCGGCTGCGGATTTTTGTTCGTGTCCCCGAACGAGGAGAACGTCGGGATCGACTTCGAGGAGGGTCTCGTAGTCGAGTTCGCTACGGTTCTCGGTGCTGAGGTTCTCGATGTCGGTCCCCGCGAGCGCGTCTTCGACGCCGAGGTCGTTCCACTGCTTTTTGCTCGTCCCCTCGTCGGTGAGTCGGTACGGCGAGAACGTCTCGGGTTCGTTCGTTCCCTCGTAGGTCAAGAGGGCGTTCGGACGATCCCCTACGGCCGGCATTCGCGACCGAATATCGGCGATAAACTCGTCGTGGAACTGCGTGAGAGCCTCGAACCGCTCCCGTTCTTGGAACAGTTCCGCCATCTTCTCGAACGCTTGATACAGCGTATAGAACCGGTAGTCGTGCCAGCTATCGGACCGCCGAAAGATCATGTTGCCGACGAACGGACCGACGTGTTCACTGATTTCATCGATGTCCGACTGGGTCCAATCGAACCAGTTACGGAGCATGCCAGGGTCGATGACGTGGATGTCGTTGTCCATTTCGTAGAACAGTTCTTTGTCCATCTCCGCCTCGACTAGGTCGTTCGTCGCGATCCGGTCTCGATCGACGCTCACGCCCGGTAACTCGTCGTAGATGTCGGTATAGTACTCGCCGGCCTGCCCGATTCCGGTCATCCCGTCTACCTGCCCCAGCGCAACGCCCATATCGGCGTAATCCCCACCGTACGGAACCCACGTTTCCGGGACGGACTCGAAGGTCACCTCCCCCGTCGGTTCCATCGAGACCGAGTACGAGCCGGTCTCCGACGTCTCGGTCGGGTCGCTCTGGCCGACGAGGTCCGAACAGCCCGAAAGGGAGACGACGGCCGCGAGCGCGCCACCGTATCTCAGTGCGTCTCTTCGGGTCGATCGCTCGAGCGTGCTATCAGTATGATCACTCATTCGAAATCACCGTCGATTACGTCTGCGACGGCCTGCCGATCGAATAACTGCTCGCCTTCCGGAATCTCCGGATACGGCCCCTCGGTGTAGGTCGGCCACTCGCCGAAGACATCGGGATAGAGTTGTTTCGCGGTCATCTCCAATTGGAACAGGTTCAGGATCGGTCCCTGATAGCGGGCCCCCTGCGGGTAGACGCGGTCGTTTTGGACCGCCGAGAGCCTGCTGCTGGCGGAGTGGTTCCGCAGCGATGATCGAATCCCGGCCAGATCCGTTTCGGGGTGCATCCCGCCAAGCGAGAAGAGCACGTCCGGATCCGCCTCGAGCAGCACTTCCATGTCGATCACGTCGCCCGAAGAGGTGTCATCGCCCAGCGCGCCGATCGGGTCGAGCGGGCGCACATGGGCCGTCAGGAATCCGGGCGTGTCCAGCGTGTAGGCGTACATGCTCTCGATGTCGCTCATCCCCGCCATGACAACGGTCGGGCGCTCCTGTTTCGGAGGCAGGTTCGTCTCGATCGTGTCCAACAGGGACGTGTGGATCTCCGCGAGCGCCTCGTACCGCTCTTCCTCCTGGAAGACGGCCGCGACCTTCTCGAACAGCTCCCAGAGGCCGTAGTACTCGTAGCGATCGGCCCAGTTTGATGGCGGCTGTTCGTGTCTGTCGCTGAACGTGTTTCCGAACCACGGGGACACGGTCTCTCCGATCTCCTCGACATCCGCCGGGTTCCAGCTATCGAGGGCGTTGACGCTCGCCGGATCGGCGAGGTGAACGTCGCTGTCGAGGTCGTAGAGCTTCTCCTTGCTCGGCTCCCACGAGGAGTACAACCCGGTCCAGTCGAGCGTAACGCCGGGCAGTCGCGGCGTGAACTGATTCCACAGTTTGTCATAGTATTCGGGTGCGTGCATCGCGTTGACGTCGTTCCCGCGACCGAGAGCGAAGGCCATCCCGGCGTGGTGGGTCAGCCGCGTGAAGATGCTCTCGGGCGGCGAGTCGAACGATACCTCGCCCATCGGTGCCATCGTCACCGAATAGGTGCCGTCGCCGGATCCCGCGTCCTCGTTCTCGCTCTGTCCGACGAGTTCCGAACAGCCCGCGAGGGCGGTTCCAACTGCGATCGTGCCGGCGTATTTCAGCGTCTCTCTGCGCGTTGGTCCGTCGGTCGTGCTGTCGTTAGTACCGTTCATGCGTCGAAGTCACCGTTGATAATGTCTGCAACCTGATCGCGGTCGAACAACTGCTCGTCGGCCGGAATTTCGGGGTATGGCCCCTCAGTATAGGTCGGCCACTCGC
Organism: Natrinema versiforme JCM 10478; assembly: GCF_000337195.1. Classification (GTDB taxonomy): domain Archaea; phylum Halobacteriota; class Halobacteria; order Halobacteriales; family Natrialbaceae; genus Natrinema; species Natrinema versiforme. The sequence goes on from NZ_AOID01000063.1 coordinate 87,112, forward strand.
CGAAGATATCGGGATAGAGTTGCTTCGCGGCCATCTCGGTCTGGAACAGGTTCATGATCGGTCCCTGATTCCGCCCGCCCTGCGTGTAGATCCGGCCGTTTTCGACGGCCGACACCGACGCCGTCGTCGGATCGTCCGCGAGTCGCTCTCGCGTCTTCGACACGTGCCTGAATTCGGACATCCCCGCGAGACAGAGGATGACATCGGGGTCGGCCTCGATGAGCGCCTCGAAGTCGACCGTCGACTCGGTCGCCACGTCGGCGAAGACGTCCGTCGCACCGAGGGGACGGGTGTGGGCCGTCAGGAAACCGGGACCGTTCAGCGCGTAGACGTACATGCTGTCCTCGGACTGGTTGAGAATGATCATCGCCGCGCTCGGTCGCTCGTCTTCGGACGGGAGGTCCGCTTCGATGGTCGCGAGCATCTCAGCGTGAACGTCGGCGAGCGCCTGGTACCGCGCCTCCGCTTGGAAGACCTGTGCAACCTTCGCGAAGATTTCCCAGAGCGTGTAGTACTCGTAGCCGTCGGCCCACTCGGCCGGCGGCTCCTTGTTCGCGTTACTGAACGTGTTCCCGAACCACGGGGCGACGGTCTCGCCGATCTCCTCGATGTCGTCGGTACTCCAGGCACCCATCGTCGTCATGTAGGCTGGATCAGCCAAGTGGAGGTCACTCTCGAGTTCGTAGAGGAACTCCTTGTCCGGATCCCACGTACCGGGGAGGTCGGCCCACTCCGCGGAGACACCGTCGAGGCGCTCGAGGAATTTATTCCAGATCGTGTCGTTGTACTCGGGGTTGTACAGCATCGACGAGACGGCATCGCCGTGGCCGGCTGCAAGCGCCATATCCGCGTGATGCGGGAGGACTGTGAGGACGTTCTCCGGCGGCTGCTCGAGCGTGATCTCGCCGGCGGGTGACATCGTCACCGAGTAGGACCCGTCCGACTCGCCGGACGAACCCGGTTCGCTCTGGCCGGCGAGTTCCGAACAGCCCGCCAGCAGCCCGCCGCCGACGACCGTTCCGCCGTACTTCAGGGTGTCTCGTCGCGTCACCGCCTCATGTCGAACCGCGTCGTCATCCGTCATCGTTCGAATTCTCCGTTGATGATGTCCGCAACGCGATCGTAGTCGAAGAGGCGCTCATCGCCGTTCGACAGCGTTTCGAGACCGTTCCACTCTCCGAACGTCTCGGGGTAGAACTGCTTTGCGGCAGCTTCGGTCTGGAACAGGTTGATAATCGGTCCCTGATAGGAGGTTCCACCGCGATAGAGCCGATCGTTCTGGACAGCGGTAAGCCGTTTACCGACTGGGTCTTCGCGCATGGCATCCATTCGCTGCTCGAACTGTTCGGTCGAGACGTGAGAAAACCCGTACTGGAACAGCAGCGCGTCCGGATCGATCTCGAGGAGCCGTTCGTAGTCCCACTCCGCGTAGCTCCCATCGATCTCGTCGTCGAACGCGCCTCGCATCTCGAGGTCCCGGTACTGCTTGTGTCCGTTCCCGTCGTGAACCGGATAGGCATAGAACGCACCCTTCTCGAAGTTCGAGTTGATCGATAGCAGTCCGACGGTCGGTCGTTCCTCGTTCGGCGGTAGTTCGGACTGAATCTTCGAGAGGAGGCGTTCGTGAATCTCGTTGAGCGCCTCGTATCGCTCTCGCTGTTGGAAGACATCGGCGATTACGTCGAAGGCCTCGTACAGCGAGTAGTACGGATAGTCGTGCCAATCGTCGCCGCGACGACGAATCGAGTTGCCGACGATTGGGCCGATGCCGGTGGAGACTTCATCGAAATCCGCCGATTCCCAGCTGTCATCAAGGACGCTGATGAAGTTCGGATCGAACAGGTGGACGTCGCTCTGGAGGTCGTAGAACGTTTCCTTATCAATTCCGCCCTCACTCATGAGCTGCGGAACGTCGTCGAACGAGACATCGACGCCCGGAAGCGCGTCGTAGAACGCGCTCGGCCAGTTCTCCGTGTAAATGAGTCCCTGCAGACCGTCGAGTTGGCCGAGCGCGATAGCCATGTCAGCATAGGTGCTGAAGTACGCCATCCACGTCTCGGGCACGGCGTCGAAGGTGACCTCGCCCATCGGTGGCATCGACACCGTGTACGACTCGCTTCCGTCCGTCTCGACTCCGTCGCTCTGCCCGGCCAGCTCCGAACAGCCCGCGAGGGCAACGCCGGCCGCGAGTGAACTGCCGTATTTCAACGCGTCTCTGCGCGTCGGGTCTCTGGTCGTGCTGTCGGTATTGTCACTCATCGTTCGAACTCTCCGGTGATGATGTCTGCGACCGCCTGTCGGTCGAAGAGTTGGTCGTCGCCGGTCACCTCCCCGAACTCGTCGGGGAACAGTTGCTTCGCCGCTCGCTCGGTCAGGAAGAGGTTGTGAATCGGCCCCTGATTGAGGTAGCCGCCGCGGTAGACGCGCCCGTTCTGGACGGCGGAAAGCTCGCTCCCGACGGGATGGCTCTGCATGTAGTCGAGAACGACGTCCCGGAACTCCGCGGCGGACTTTCGTTCGTGCCCGCGGACGAGAATTACCTCGGGATCGACCTCAAGTAAGTTCTCGTAGTCGAGTTCACCGCGGTTCGTGGTGCTGAGATTGTCGATATCGGTCCCCGTCAGTGCGTCGTGAACGCCGAGATCGCGCCACTGTTTCTTGCTCGTCCCAGCGTCGTCGAGTCGATACGGCGAGAACGTCTCCGGCTCGTCGGTCCCCTCGAACGTGAGGAAGACGTCCGGTCGGTCGTCGCTCGGCGGGAGTCGCTCTTGGATCGACGCGATGAACTCGTCGTGAAGGTCGCTGAAGGCCTCGTAGCGTGCCTGCTGTTGGAACACTTCGGCAACCTTCTCGAACGCTTCGTATAGCGTGTAGTAGCGGTAGTCGTGCCACCCGTCGGAGCGCCGAAAGATCAGGTTCCCGACGAACGGCGCGACGGTCGTCGCGATCTCGTCGACGTCTTCCTCACCCCAGTCGAACCAGTTGATGAGCATCTGGGGGTCATACAGGTGGACGTCGCTCTCGAGTTCGTAGAACTCCTCTTTGGTCCTGACCTCCGGATACTGCTCAAGGACGGCTTGATCGACCGAGACGCCGGGAAGTTCGTCGTAGACGTAAGTGTAGTACCGGTCCGCGCCACCGACGCCGGCCAACCCATCGGCCTGGCCCAGTGCGACGGCCATATCGGTGTAGCCGCCGTCGTATGCGATCCATCGCTCGGGGACCTCGTCGAACGAGACCGTCCCCATCGGTTCCATCGATACCGAGTACGAGCCGTCCTCAGTCGTCTGGGTCCCTTGGGAACCCTCCTGTCCGACCAGGTCCGAACAGCCCGCGAGGGCGGTCCCGGTCGCAAGCGCCGCGCCGTACTTGATCGTGTCTCTGCGTGTCGGTGCCGCTGTCGTGTTTGTATTCTCGGGATTCATTTAGATCTCACCGTCGATGATTTCTGCAACGCGCTGGCGATCGAACAGCTGTTCGTCCTCGGGAACGTCCGGGAACCGCTCAGGGTCGAACGCGCCGAACGTTTCGGGGTAGAGCAGGCGTGCGACGAGTTCGGTCTGGAACAGGCTCACGATCGGCCCCTGTTGGAAGTACGGGCCCGGATAGACGGCGTCGTTCTGGACAGCAGTGAGTTGACGGCCGACGGGATGGTCCGAAAGCGGCGCGACGAACTGGTCGTGAAACGCGCTCGCGGAGAACTCGCCGGTTTCGTCCGTGAGGCGAACGCCGCCGTGGACGACGATGATTTCGGGGTCGATATCCGCCAGCGCCTCGTAGTCGAGCATTCCGTCGGTGTGTTCCTCGCTGAACGCTGAGTCGATGCCGAGGTCGCGATACTGCTTCATCTCGAGGCCTTCGGAATCAGTCGTCATCGCCGCGAAATCGCCGCTTTCGAGGTCGGATCCGAAGTTGATGAGTCCGATTTCGGGACGATCGCGGTCGGCCGATAATTCCGAGTCGATCTCAGCCCAGAGGTCGTCGTGGACGTCGGCGAACGCCTCGTACCGCTCGCGCTCGTCGAAGACGTCGGCCAACCGGTCGAACGCCTCGTACAGCGAGTACAGTTCGTAGTCGTGAAACTCGCGTCGGCGAACGATATTGTTCCCGAAGAAGGGAGCGACGGTCTCTCCGATCTCCTCGGTGTCGGACTCGTCCCACGAGTCGTCGAAGCCGGTTCCGTGGAGATAGTTCGGGTCACAGAGGATGATATCCGGATCGAGTTCGTAGAACAACTCCTTGTCCCAACCGCCCCCGGCCAGCGGGTTCGGAACGTCCGTCGGCATCGACACGCCGACGCGGTCATAGAAGTACGACTCTGGATACCATCCGGCGGGCCGAAACCCATCGCGTTGGCCGAGTGCAACGGCCATATCCGCCCACGGACCCGTAAGCGCCATCCACGTCTCCGGAACCTCCTCGAGGGAGAGACAGTCGACGGGCTCGATACAGGCTTCGTACGAACCTTGGCTGTCAGTCCCTGCAGTGCCGTCGTCCTGCCCGGCCAACTCCGAACAGCCCGCGAGGGCGGTCCCAGCCGCAAGTGCGCCGCCGTATTTCAGCGTCTCCCTACGCGTCGGTCCATCGGTCGTGCCGTCGCCATCGCCATTCATGCATCGAAGTCTCCATTGATGATGTCCGCGACGCGCGTTCGCGAGAACAACTGCTCCGATTCCGGGATGTCGTACGTCCCATCGTCGTTGTAGGTTGGGAACTCGCCAAACTGCTCGGGGTAGATTTGCTTCGCAGCCATCTCTATCTGGAACAGATTATAAATCGGGCCCTGCATCGAATCGCCGCCACCGTACAGCCGATCGTTCTGTACCGCGCTCAACTTCGAGCCAACCGGATCGTCTTCAAGTTCGAGCATCGACTGATATCGTTCGTCAAAGCCGCCCGTGCCGAAGTTGTGAATGAGAACGTCCGGATCGATTTCGAGCATCAATTCGAGGTCGTAGGTTCCTGCGTCCGATTCGTACGTCCGATCGCTCTCGGCGAATACGTCCCGCACGCCGAGCGGCCGGTAGTGTGAGACGCCGTATCCCTCGTTGTCTATCTTATACGGCGAGAACACACCCCAGTCGTTCATCGCAACCAGTGCCACCGTCGGGCGTTCGTCCGCAGGCGGGAGGTTGGATTCGACGAGTGAGACGAGATCGTCACGAACGCGTTTTAACGCCTGATACCTCTCGGTCTCGCGGAATACCTGTGCGACCTTGTTGTATAACTCCCAGGCGGTGTAGAATTCGTAATTCTCGACGCTTTGATCGACTCGCTCGTTGTGCGCCCGCGAGAACCGATTTCCGAAGTAGGAAGCCACGTTCCGTTCGATTTCCTCAACATCGTTCTCATCGAAGTCGTAGTACTCGCCGTAAACGGAGTACCACGTCGGATCGAGCAAGATGAGGTCGGGATCGACATCGTAGATAAGTTCCTTGTTGTCGTAACTGCTCGTCATCCGTGTAGAGGGGTCAAACCCGATATCGGGTAACTGGTCGTAATAGCCAGTATAAAAGCGCTCCGTCGGCATCGCCTTGATCGCTTCACCGTGGCCGAAAGCCACCGCCATGTCGACGTAATTTATACTATAGGTGAGGATCCGATCGGGGACCGCCTCAAATTCGATGGTTCCAACCGGTGATATCGTCACCGAGTAGGAGCCCCCGCCTGCTTCCGCCGTCGATCCCGAGTCGGTCTGGCCTACGAACTCCGAACACCCCGCCAGCAGTCCGCTTCCGACGGCCGTGCCGCTGCACGTCACGAAATCCCGCCGTGTCGGGCCGTTGCCTCTCATTTTGTCTCCCATCGTCTTTTAGGCTTGCCTAAAACATAATAAACGCTCCGATTATTAGGCGGGCCTAAATCAAGAGCGGTCGCCGACTACCTCTTGAGCGGTGGCCTCGAGAAACGATTCGGGGGCGGCATCAATTTCACCGGCTTGGACGCCCCAGAGCGTCGCGTACAGCTCGTCCGCTGCGAGCAAGTCGTCGTGAGTGCCGTGCTCGACGATCCGCCCGTCCTCGAGGACGAGGATCGTGTCCGCATCCTTGATCGTCGAGAGTCGGTGGGCGATGGCCACCGTCGTCCGCTCGGTGGTCAGTTCCTCGAGCGAGCGCGAGGCATCGAGTTCCGTCTCGAGCCCCTTCTGCTCGGTCATTCTGTAGCCTCCGTGCCATCGTGTCGCCGGCTCTCCGCGTCATCGCGATCCGGTTCATTACCGTCGTTGCGGGCGCGGAGCGGATCGATCCGCGGTCCGCGCTCGGTCAGTTCGACATCGGCGTCGATCCGGAACACCGCCTCGAGCAGCGATTCGGTAACAACCTCCGAAGGTGCCCCTCGAGCCCGTATTTCGCCGTCCTCGAGGACGATCATGTGATCGGCGAGCCGCGCCGCCTGTTCGATGTCGTGGAGCACGACGACGACCGTAATGTCGCTTTCCTCGCGCAGCCGTTTGATGATCTCGATGACCGTGAGCTGATGGTGGAGATCGAGGAACGTCGTCGGTTCGTCGAGCAAGAGCACGTCGGTTTCCTGGGCCAGCACCATCGCGATCCACGCGAGTTGTTTCTGGCCACCGCTGAGGCTGCCGACCTCGCGCCCGCGGAGGTGCCCACAGCCCGCAAGGGAGATCGCACGCTCGACCGCCTCGCGATCCGCGTCGGAGATCGACTCGAAAAAGCCACGGTAGGGATAGCGGCCGTGATAGACGAGATCCTCCACGGTGATACTGCTCGGCGACGTGCTCTCTTGGGAGAGCAGGCCGAGCTTCCGGGCGAGGGCCTTCGTCCCCATCGACTGGACGTCGTCGCCACCGAGCAGTACCGACCCGCCCTCGGGCGCGAGCTGGTTGGCAAGTCCCTTCAACAGCGTGCTCTTCCCCGATCCGTTCGGGCCGACGAGCGCGGTGACCGCACCCGGTTCGGCCGCGATGGATTCGCCGCCGATTATCGGGTCGTCCGAACTCGAGTACTGCAACACGAGTTCCGAACCGGAGAGCGTACTCGCTGCCGCGTCGGTGACGGCTGTGTCTTCCGGTTCGGTCGACCGATCCGGGTCCGTGACAGGGGCACCCATTCAGATCTCACCCATATTCTCCTGTTTTCGCATGAGATAGAGGAAGTACGGCCCACCGAGGAGGCCGGTAACGATGCCGACGGGGATCTGTGTGGGGCTCAACGCGAGTCGCGCCCCTACGTCGGCACCGACCATCAACGCCGGCCCGACGAAGAGACAGCCGATGATCAGCTTCTTCGAGTCGCTCCCGACGAGGTTTCGCACCATGTGCGGGACGATGAGCCCGACGAAGCCGACGATACCCGCGACGGCGATGCTCGCCGCCGCCGCGAGGACCGCGACCCCAGAGAGTGCAAAACGAACCTTCTCGATCGACATGCCCAGCGACTTCGCCGTCTGCTCGCCCAACAGCATGACGTTCATCTGCCTCGAGCCGGCGACGGAGAGCAACACGACCACGAACGACCACGGAAGCACGAGACGGACCTGCTCCCAGTCGGTCCCGGTAAGTGACCCGGTCGTCCACGCGATCGCCGACTGGACGACGCCGATGTCGTCCGCGAAGAAAAACAGCGCCGTCTGCAGCGAGCCGAAGACCGTGCCGACGATGACGCCGGCGAGTACCAGTCGAACCGGTGACGTTCCGTTCTTCCACGCGATGACGTAGACGATGAGAAAGGCGCCGGCACCCCCGAGGGCGGCGATCAGCGGGAGGAAAGCGGTCAGACTCCCGAATACGACGAGCGTCAGCAAAATCATCAACCCTGCGCCGGAGGAGACGCCGAGAATGAACGGGCTCGCGAGTTCGTTCCGCGTCACCGCCTGGAAAATCGCCCCCGAGACGCCGAGGTTCATCCCGACGAGGGCCGCGACGAACACCCGGGGGAGACGAATGTTCCAGACGATGAGGCTCTCGGTGCTCATCTCCGGCATCGTTTCTCCTAGGAGGAACGCGTCCCATGCCTGCGGATTGAACACGACGTTGGGATTGAACACCGCGGCCCACGCCTGAGCGAACGTCATCGAATACGCCCCGTAACTCACCTGGATGAGCCCGCCGGCGAACACGATCGCGAGGCTGCCGAGGACAACCGTGATGAGATTCGGATCGAAGAGCCACCCGAATCGTGACTCCTTTGCCGACGACGGAGCCGTCGGATCCGGCCCGACGGTCGACTTTCGCTTACTCATGACGGACCACGCCGATAGGTTCGATCCAATCGCGGTCTCTCGTCCCGCTGACCGGTCCGGTAGATCGCTTGGTCTCGTTTCCGAGTAGGCCCCCGCGCCGTGTCCGCGACACGCCATCGATGACAGCGTCACTATCCGACCGACATTCACGGTTTCCGATAGATTCGATCGCCCCGGTTTCGCCTCGCATACTGGTTTAGGGCCACCTAAAATACAAAACCGTTCCGATTTAGGCCCACCTAATCCCACTGGTGGTCAGGACGAGTCACCACACCGACGTGTCGCTGGCTCAGTACGGAACGCCACATCGCGGACACATCGGAACGCTCGCTTCGGGGAGCACGAGTCCGCAGTTCGGACACTCGTCGCCGTCCGGCGCGGTTATTTCCGCGACGAGCTCATCGGTTCGGTCGCGGATGGCCGGAATCGATCCGACCGTCTCAGGAACGTTATCTGCGGGGTCGTCCCGACCGGTCGCAAAGCGAACTCGAGCGGTGAGGAACTGCTCGGGATCGTCGTCGACGGCCGCGGTCACGTCCGGAATCGACACGTCCGCATCCGCTCGCTCTAGCACACCGAGCGCCTCAACTGCCCGTCCGCGCACGTAAGGGTTCTCGTCGTCCAGTCGATCACGCAGTGTACCGACGCTCTCGGATAGCGCATCGGGGTGCGTACAGCCGATCACGACGAGCGCGGTACAGAGGTGATAGCGGACGAGTTCGTTGGGATCGTCGAGCGACTCGGTCAGGGTTCCGACGTGGTGGCGGAGCCGATTTTGATCGCCCAGCGCCACGAACTCGAGCGCTTTCGCGAGCTTCTCTCTGACCTCGGGCTCATCGAACGACAAACCGATTCGCAGGTCGGCCAGCACCTCGGGCGTGGCGGCCGTCTCCGGGTGCTCCAACGCGACGTAGCCCAGCGCCTCCGCCGATCGAGCGCGCACGAAATAGAACTCGTCGTCGTCAGCCAACCGGGCCGCGAGCGAGGGAACGACCGACGAGACGCCGTCCGGATCGGCTGCCGCGATTTCGACGAACAGTTTCGCGGTCGTCAGACGGACCGATCGTTCCTCGTCGGTCAGAAACGACGTTACCGTCTCGAGGATCGGCTCGAGCGTGCTCGGCTGTGTTTCGGCGATCTTCGTTACCGTTTGAAGCGCCGCTTTCCGCGTCTCCATATCGTGGGTTTCGACTCGCTCGAGGTGCGTGACAGCCTCCTCGAAGGCGGCGCTGTCGAGGGCGGCCTCGAGCCGGTCGACGGATGACGGCTGTGGTGAATCGTCCATAGTCGTCGGCGCGTATCGGGAGAGTGGACCCCGGCGAACAATAAAATCCACTGGATGTCCGGACGGCACGGGAGGGAGTGTGACGGCTCCAACGAGCGGATCGGTTCGGTTCCGCCGAATGCGGATCGCCAGACGTGACTCGTCGTCTCACTGTCCCCGACATCGGTTCGACGCGATTCGAGAAGGCGTAGATCGCCGATCCGGGCACCCCTCTATCGAAGTGTACGTGAGAGTTGATCACTCGCACCTCGAGGAAGGGAGCAGGGACGGATTCGGTGCGCATCACTCGCGTTCGATGTCCCCGTTCCCGAGCGGACACCCCTCTATCGATGTGTCTCGGCATCCCTGCACGCTCGAGGAATGATCGATCTTCGACAGTTCGAACGTCGGACAGCGCGAGTAGCCCACAACACAGACACCCCTCTATCGATGTGTTTGTCCCGTCAAACAGGAGGGGGTATTGCTGATCGGGAAAACGCGAGAAGAGTGAGAACTCGAGGGATTACGGGAGGAAATCTATCGAGGGGCCAGTTACAAGGATCACACGGACTGGTTTCTTCTTTCTTCTTCTAGCTTTCTAGACGACACACTCACACACCCCTCTATCGATGTGTTCGATGTGTTTCGACCCGGACGGGGTTCGTTGGTTTGAGGTCGTCGTATCCGCCGGCATACGTGGAGCGGTAGTACAGCTATAGATCTCCTTTTCAGTACTTCTCTGTGCTGAATCCGTCTCGTTTCGATCGAACGCCGATTCACACGTCCCGAGACGCTCTCACTCGAGTGAGAGGAAACACATCGATAGAGGGGTGTCTGTCCCGGTGATCCGACTCTCGAACACATCGTCGGCCGTCAACACCTCCTCGACGGTATTCTCCCTCCGCCGAGTCGGAATAGTGCATTCGGTCCGCTCAATCGAACAAATACACATCGATAGAGGTGGGTAACACTTTTCTATCTTCCCCGTATGGGTCACCGCATGGATGACTTCGAGGACCCTCGAGACGAGGCGGGGACATCGAAGGATGACACGACGGAGCAGGCTGACTCCTCGTCTGATTCTCCGATCCCCGAGCCGACCTCCTCATCGACCGATTCGGCAACAGCGGGCGAGTCGCAGTCGATCGAGGACATGCTCCTCGAGTTCGACCAACAGGAGGGACTCATTCGCGATCGATCGCTTCTCGACCCGAATCACATCGTCTCCGAGGACCGGATCGTCGGTCGGGACGAACAGTTACAAGAAGTAACCAAGATGCTCCGCGTCGCTCTGGGAGACAACCGACCGCCCAACCTCTTTCTCTACGGTCCGTCCGGAACCGGAAAATCGCTGATCACGAAAGCCGTCTGCAAGAATATCAGCAAAATCTGTGAGACGCGAGACATTCGGTTCGGGACGATCGAGGTCAACTGCCAAGATCTCGATACCCTCGGCGTCGCCGTCTACGAACTCGCGAGTCGCGCGGCGGACGAAGCGGCCGTCGAGGTACAGGTCCCGAAACACGGCGTCGCGACCAAAGAGAAGTGGGACGAACTCTATCGCATCGTCAACGAAAACTTCGATTCCGCGGTGTTCGTCCTCGACGAACTCGATATGCTCGTCGGCCGACGGGACAAACAGGAGCCCGCGTTCTCCCGACTGCTCTACCAGCTCTCTCGAGCCGGCGCGAACAACGACCTCACTGCTCACGTCTCCGTCGTCGCGATTTCGAACGACACGAAAATGATGGAGTCCGTGGGGAGCCGCGCCCTGAGTTCCTTTACCCCCGAAGACGTCCACTTCGATGACTACAACGCGAACCAGCTCCAGTCGATCCTCCGTCGCCGGCGAGACGCCTTCTATGATGATGTTCTCGACGAGGACGTTATCCCGCTGGCGGCGGCCTTCGCGGCGCAGACCCACGGTGACGCTCGGAAGGCAATCGATCTCGTCCGAGTCGCCGGTGAGCTCGCGGAACGAGAGGGCGACGAACGCGTTCGCGAGGAACACGTTCGCGAAGCACAGGACAAAGTCGAGAAGAACCGAGTCCTCGAGGTCGTCCGCGGTATCAGCACGCAGAAGAAGCTCTGTCTCTACGCGACGGCGGCCGTCGCGTCGGAGGCCGACAACGAATCCGCTCGCAGCACGACCGGCTACCGCGTGTACCAATTTCTCACGGACGCGATCGACGCCGAGCAGTATCACCAAGAGACCTACGTCAACAAGATGAAAGAGATGACGACGTACTCGCTCGTCGACTTCGAACGGCGGAGCCACGGCCCGAGTTCGGGGATGTTCCTCGAGTTCCAGTTCGGTGAACGCCCCGAAACGATCCTCGAAACGCTGCGCGAGGACTCGCGTCTCGAGATGGTCTCGGAAAACGAAGTCTCGAGCGTCGTTAACGCGCAGGTTCGAAACGAAACCTGACGTTCCGACGCGACGGACCCCGTTATCGATGTGTTTTTCCGTGTTTGTCGTTGATTTCGACTAACTCGGCGAGAGCAATCGCGATTCCCGGACCTCCGCCACACACCGTTATCGATGTGTGATCTGCGTTTAGATGGCCCATATACCACGAAATCTGCATTCTGATTTTGTCCTCAGTTTTGTGATTACACCTCAGCCACCAACGATTCGTGGAATCTTCCGTGGCTTCCCGACTTTTCAATAACTGAGAAACCAGACACACCTCTATCGAAGTGTTTCGTACTCCAGCCACAGCCCGGAATTGTTACGAGAAAAATGAAAGAAGAACGGCGGACGAAGTGGTGTTATTCCCGAACGCATCCACAGTCACACAGCTAGTATCCGTACTGTGGTGAGTTATTTCAGAAGCGTCTATCGACTTGTAGTCAGACAGACAAAATCGGAAGTCGAAAGGAGGCGAGCAGAGAAACGATGTCGGTTCGCTACTGGTAGTGATTTCCAGTAGACCTGGCAAAATAACGGTTAGAACCAACCCAAATCCGGTTTTACTCCGGACATGCTGGTGTGGGAACAGCGGTTTTGACCTGTGTAACCGGTCCTCATGATGTGCACTGAATTCCATCTGCGTTTAGAGTAGATCGTGGAGTTGCCAGAGCGAGGATACCTCGTACGTCGGCGCAATGTCGGCCCCGTTCTCGACCCGGCGTTCGCGTCGTAGCAGTGCGGAGTCGATGCCGGCATTGTCGGCCGCTTTGACGTCGATCTTCCGGTCCCCGACATACAACGCGCTCTCGGAACCGAGCGTCTCCATTGCGGCCTCGACGTTGTGGGGGTTGGGCTTCCGGCGCTTGAGGTCCGACGGCGTAAACCGACAGCCCTGCACCGTCTCGAAACAGTTGCTCAGGTCGAACCGTCGCAGGAGAAACGAGAGCACGTGCGGGTGGTTATCGCTGACGACGCCCATCGGGTAGTTCAGGTTCTGAACGGCGACGACATCGTCATACGTTGAGCGGAGCCCCGACCGGATTTCGGCTACTTGTGCCCGGACTCCCTCGCGAGCGGCCTCGGTACAGAAGGTCTCGCGCTCGATTCCGGCCGACCGGCAGCGCTCAGTGATGGATGAGAGGTTGCCCCGGAAGAAGTCCTCGACCACCTGTTCGGGCGGGGCGGACAGTCCGAGCCGTTGCTGCACGCGGCGCATCGCCTCCGTCATGGCCACCTTGTCGGGCAGTTCCACGATGACACCGTCACAGTCGAACAGTACCGCGTCGTAGCTCATTGTGAACGGAGAATATTTCGTCAGGTGGATAACGCTATTCCGTGGGAGACGCTCGAGGGGTGAGCGCCGTTCACGGGGTGAACGCGGCGTATCGAAACGCCGAAGTGTCACACCGATTTCATCTGAGTTATGGATAGTCCTGGCGAGGCCACCCTGGAGCGACTCGAGTTCCTGATCGCGTCGCCGAATCGGTACCGACTACTGCGGTCGCTCTCGGAGAGAGCAGCGTCGCCGGACGCGCTCGGCGAGGAGCTCGACCTGCCTCGGTCGACGCTCCGACGAAATCTCACCGCCCTCGAGAAGCAGGGGTACATCTCCCACGTCGTCACGGAGAATCGATACGAGATCACCGTCGCGGGCGAAATCGCGTTCGAAGCGGTCAGAGACGCGCTCTCGGCAGTCGAACTCGGGGCATCACTCGGCCCCTTCTTCGAGCGGTTCCCGGCTGAGCTCCCCATTAGCTCGGATGCACTGACGTCGTGTGACATAACCGTATCGACGACGGATACTCCGTTTGAGCCACTCTACCACGTTCGCCGGAGTGTGGTAGACGCGACCCGTGTCAGCGGATTCGTACCGACCATCAACCCGCTCTACATCGAGACGCTTCACGAGTGCATCACCGAGGACCTGACGCTCGATGTCGTCGCACCGCCAACCGGGTACGAATCCGCGAGTCCTGACTACGACGAGACGCTCGCCGCGATTGACGCGTCCGAAAACGTAACGCTCTACGAATCGAGTGCGGTGCCGGAGTACGCGCTCGGTATCGTCGACGAGACGGTCCTTATCGGGGCGTTCGACGAACGAATGCGTACCCATTCAGTGCTCGCAGCGCCGTCGCAATCGGAGCTCCTGCAGTGGGCAACGGAGACGTACGACGAGATCAAGGACACCGCCACACTGCGCTAAGGGTCCCAACGGAGCCGAATTACTGAAATTGAGCGAGTGACGTGTTCTCGTCGGTCACGTCCTCGTCGAGGAGATGCTCCTGAATGGAGTCGTGAATACCGACGTCGTCGAGGACCTCGTCGAGTGCCGAAAGGATGAGTTCGATGTCCATATCGAGGGTATACTCGCGATACGTTCCCCCACGCCGACCCTCGTTTCGTTCGGTGACCGAGACGAGTCCGAGCATGGCCAGTTCCGCCAGATGATCGCGCATCCGGCGCGGAACAAGCGGGTCCCGCCCGGCTCGCTGTGCGAAGTTGGTGTACCGGGGCCGGACGTCTCGTGAGCGGACCGGGGTCTCGTCCTGGAGATGCAGCGTGAGCAGGGAGTACAACACGAGATGACCGTGCTGGGTAAGCCCGCTGATGCCCTCCTCGATCCGACCGCGTTCCAGGTCGTGACGACCCGCCTCGACGTGGGTTTCGGCGACGGTGGTCGTCTCGGCTTCTTCTCGAGCGAGATCGCCGGCTTTCATCAGGAGGTCGATCGACTGGCGGGCATCGCCGGCGTCTTTCGCCCCGTAGGCGGCACACAGCGGAATCACTGCATCGTCGAGGACGTCGTCGTGAAACGCGACCGCCGCCCGCTGCTCGAGGATTTTCTGTAGATCGCTCGCGTCGTACGCGGGGAAATGGATCTCCTGTTCACAGAGCGAACTCTTTACCTTCGGGGAGAGGTCGTCGCGAAACGAGAAATCGTTCGAGATACCGATAATCCCGATTTTCGCGTCGGAGAGGTTGTTGTTCGCACGCGCTCGCGGAAGCTGATAGAGGATCGAGTCGTCTTCGACGTGGTCGACTTCGTCCAGGACGATGAGATTGGTCCCGCCGAGATCGTCGAGATCGTCCCAGAGCATCTCGTAGACCGTCGCTCGCGGGTAGCCAGTCGTACTGATCTGATTCGTTTCGTCCCGGAGTTCGTTGACCAGACGCGTCGCGATTTGGTACGAGGACGTGAGGCCGTCGCAGTTGAGGAACGTGAGCCGGAGATCAATATCGTCGTACTCGCTGGCGTCTTCCTCGAGGTGGGAAAGCAGATATCTGGTTGCAGCGGTCTTTCCGACGCCGGTCTTGCCGTAGAGAAAGACGTTGTTCGGCTGTTCGCCGTTGATCACGGGCTGGAGCGCGGCCTGATACATCTGGATTTCTTCGTCACGACCGACGAGTTGTGCCGGTTGATAATCCTCCCGCAGCGCGTCGCGATTTCTGTAGATTTCGGTGTCTCGTTCGAACAGGCTCATTCGGACTGTCTCTGGCAGTGTGTCTCTCGGCATGGTTTATAAAACCACACTGTCCGGAGTGTCCGCAGTTCTTTGCACTTATATCAAACCGCGGGACACACCCACCCCACTATGTCCGCAGTAATTGTGCTCCGAGGGTGGGGATGGTCTCAGATGGCTATCTAGACTACAGAAGTTTTAATACAATCCACTGAGAGCTAGTCCAAATGGCAACTGTAGTTGATATTTCAGATTAGTAAATATCTGAAATATACGCTCCCAGATCAGGCACCCCCCGTTCGTTCGGCAGAACAGCGGACACGGTGGGGTGGGTGTGTCGACTCTCGTACTCGAGTTAGCAGTGTGACCGCAACTCTCGTCTCTCACCATTGTTTTCTCCCTATACTACCCGATTGACTGGTCTTCTCGAACTGCGTATTCCGATACCATCGGTGCCGACTGCGTTCTTCCACACCATGCTGTCCGCTGCTCTCGGTTCGGTTCCATCTCTTCGGGATCGCGGATACCGCCGCTCCTTCCCGCCGAGTTTCTCCTCTCTACAGCCCTGAGATCGCCCAGTCTTCCACACGGAACAGCGGACATTGTGGTGTCCGTGCTTTGGTCCGGCCTCTCTCGAGTTCCGTTCTCCCAGTCCAACCACACACCACCATGTCCGCAGTTCTCGACCGAACTATCAGTATAACAACGGACATGGTGGTGTGGTGTCGACAGAATCGATATTCGTAGCCCTTCTGAACTGCTCATCAATTGCCGCCACTCGCATTCGTAGTCCTCAAATTCGAGCCATCGTGCTGGTTTTACGAGTTAGGCTAACTAGTTAGCCTACCTGGATAGACTATTACCATTCTTGGTCGCCTCGGACGGTGTTCCCACCCCAATTTAGCAATCGGACGAAAGTGGCGACTGAAAGAAAACCGGGCTATTAGTCCTCGCAGCTCAAAACTCCACACTCGAGTCGTACTCGGCAACGGTGGCGGCCGTCGGCTCGTCCGGATCGACGCGAACGTCGATCAGCTCCGGCCCGTCGGCTCGTGCCAGTGCAGCATCGACTGCGCTCTCGAGTTCCGCGAGCGTTCGTACCGTCTCGCCCCGACAGCCAAAGCCTTCCGCGATGGCGGCGAACTCGGGAGACGACCAGTCGAACCGGTGTCCTTCCGCATACTGATCGATTTCTGGCGACTTACTGATGATTCCGTAGTCCTGATTGTTGAAGAGGATCGTGACCACGTCTAGGTCGTACGCCGCCGCCGTGTGCAGTTCCTGCAAGCACATCATCGCCCCGCCGTCGCCGGTCAACGCGACGACCGGCCGATCCGGCGCGGCGAGTTTCGCGCCGATCGCAGCCGGCAGTCCGACGCCCATTCCCGCCCACGATCCGGCAGTAACGTACGTCTGGGGTTCGTACGTCTCGAAGGTCTGCTTTGCCCAGAGCCGGAAGCCGCCGATATCGGTCGTCACAACGGTCTCCCGCGGCAAGACATCGCGAAGCGTCCGGAGCGCGCCGGCCGTCGCGATCGGCGTCTCGTCCTCGAGCAAACCGCGGGCATGGAGTTGATCATCGTACTCCGCACGAACGCGGTCGCCGATGGACGCCCCGTCCCATGCGGTGTCGGGACGCGACGCGGAACGGAGTCCCGCCCGGAGCCGATCGACCGCGCTGGCGACGTCCGCGACGATCGCGATATCGGCGTCGTAGGCGATATCGATGCGACTCGTCTCGAGGGTCACGTGGACGAGTTTCTCGCCCATCGGCAGCGACCAGTCGGCGGTCGTCACGCCGTCGAACCGGGTCCCGAGCGCGAGCACGACGTCCGCGGTCTCGAGGGTCTTCGTCGCCCCCGACGGGAGGTGACTGCCCGTGACACCGAGCCAGCGCGGATCGTCCTCGGGGAAGACCCCTTTTCCTTTGTAGGACGCGACGACCGGCGCGTTCAGCGTCTCGACGAGGGCCCGAATCGAGTCCGGATCTCCCGATCGGCGGGCACCGACGCCGAGGTAGACGACCGGTCGCTCCGCGTCGGCGAGCAGTTGCTTTGCGTCTTCGTACTCGGCGTCGCCGTCGAAGCGACTCGTCTGTGGATCGATCGTTACGGCTGGCGAGCGGAACTCCGCCTCGAGGAGGGACTTCGGAACGCCGAGGCGGACCGGTCCGCGCGGAGGCGTGAGCGCGGTTTCGATCCCCGATTGGATCGCCTGCTGGAATTCGACCGGCCGCTCGATCGAGATGTTCTCCTTGACGACGGTGTCGTACGTCTCGGGTTCGATTTCGTGGATCGGCCCCTTCCCGCGGTCGGCCGGATCGGCGTCGGCGGCGACGTGGATCAGCGGGACGCGGTCGTCGAGCGCGTTCTTCAGCCCGTGCATCGCGTTCGTGTCGCCGGGGCCGGGGACGGTAAGCGTCGCGGCGACAGTGCCGCTGGTCTCGTAGTGTCCCCACGCGATGTGCGGGATCGCAGTCTCGTGGCGGGCCATCACGTATCTGATGTCGCTCCGCTGCTCGACGGTACGATCTAACGGGAGCGTCTGCGTTCCGGGGAGCCCGACGAGGAGGTCGACCCCGGCGTCGACGAGGGCGTCGTACAACTGTTCACTGCCGGGTTGGGCCGTCGAACCGCCATTTGTTGTAGGCATCGCTCTTGGGTTCGACCAACGCGACACAAACCAATAAATACCACCGGTCACTCTCGTTTCACCGCTTGGATTTTCACGACCGACTCCGATAGACGCCGCTAATCGTATTGACTGGTTCTGACTGGTTTCGCCGCATTTCCGACTGCTGCCATCCAGTTTGTCACGGAGTTCACCGACGAGCGACGAACTCTTGGAACTAACGCGTTTGCCTATCGGGAACGAGAAGAAACAACTTTCCGAGTCAAATACCGCATCGGTCGATTCCGACATCGACCGCCTCGAGACAATCTCATCGTCTGATTGGAAATCAGTTGGTGCCGCCACCGGCCGTCAGCGATATCTCGAACCGGCTGTCAGCGACTGCCGAGAGATACTGGAATACTTGTCCAACGGCTTTCCCCAGTCAATCAGTAGCATTCACCTGGTGCTTGTTTTCTAATGCGGGCCCACTCCTCGATTCTCGCTATGCGAACGTTTACAGGCATATGGTTGTAATCTACATTCGCGAATTCGATCACTCGAGAGTAGATTTCCAGGCAGATAGTACCTGTATTATACCGGTCAAAATAGATGCACACCAGTACCGCCATCTTCTGCCGCCAATGGCCACTCTAACGGAATATTCCCGACAGGGGAACTGACTACAGTTCGCTATCGTCTTCGATCGTTCGATCGGCGGTACCGTTGGCGAACTCGCTAGTCGGTTCCGCCACTGAGTACTATCTCGGTAGGCGTTCATTGCGCGGTATCGCCCGTTCTCCGTCGCTGTTCCTCTGAGAGCCGTGTTTTCAGACAACGTACTCCGTCGACTCGAGTCGCTTCCGTACTCGGTGTCTCCGATTCTGTTCCCCACAGACAAACTCATTCGGTGGACCAGCCCAGTGGCCGCTGATCACGTGTTCTGTCCGAGTTCGTGATTTCGGGACACTGCCCCGTACTCGATCGGACCAGAACCCCCTTCGAAAAACGTTCTCGCGGAAGTGCTATCCGCGCAACCGACCCGTTATCCGCACGATTGCAACTCTTCCAGTGCAGCTAGATCACTAGCCGTACTGCTGTTCGGACCGTGTCTCCGTGCTATTCGATGAGCGATTCGATGTCGTCCTCGAGTTGGCTGTAGAGTTCCTCGGCTTTTCGCTCTTCTTCGGGCGCGAGCGGCCGGATCGGTTCCCGGACGTTGCCGCCGTTCAATCCGGCGAGCTCGAGTCCCTTTTTGACCGCCGAGACGCTGATCGCGCCCTGAATCTCGTTTTCCTGGCCTGTTTCGTCTCGGAAGTCCTGATAGGGAAGGCAGATGTTCCGCAGTTCGCGGGCGCGTTCCCAGTCGCCGTCGGAGAGCGCATCGAACAGCTCGAGCCCGATTTCGGGGCGGAAGTTACTCACGCCCGCCGAAAACCCTTCTGCGCCTTCGGCCCAGAAGGAGACGGCGAACGGTTCTGCCAGCCCGTCGACCCAGACGACGTCGTCGGCACCCGCAGCCACGCCCGCACCGAGCTTGACCGGGTCCTTGAGCGCGTACTTGATTCCGACGACGCCTTCCACGCGGGTGAGACTGGCGAGGTAGTCGATTGACGGATCGAATCCGCGGACGTAGGGAACGAGCGGTGTCTCCGTAACCGAGGCGAGGCTTCGATAATACTCCAGTAGCCCCTGTTCATGGAGATAGGTGTGGTCGGGCGGCATGATCATCATCGCATCGACGCCGATGCGATCGTAGGCGCGAATCAACTCCTGTGCGTCCGCCGTACTTCCGCCGACGCCGGCGAGCACGCAGGCGTCGTCCGGGAGCGCGTCGACGCTCGTCTCGGCCACGTCGACGCGCTCGCTCTGGGAGAGGGAGTGATACTCGCTGATGTTCGCGGTCGCTAGAAACGTCCGAATCCCCTCGTCGTATAGGTCTCGAGCGTTCTCCGCGATCTTTTCGTGTTCGATCTCGAGTTCGTCGTCGAATGGCGTCAACAGACCGACAGCAACGCCACGGAGGTGACTCCGTACCTGCTCGGCTGACGATGACATAGTAACTGGATGTATTTGGTACGATATAAACCCATCGTCTAAAACGAATTCTGTGCGGCAGGTAAATCTCGAAATCAGTGCATCCCGGCGTTGTTTGACCGGCAACACTGTCGATTGCCTGGTTTACGTTATGATACAGAGCCAGCGATGAACGAGGTCTTCAGGTCTTCGGAGAAAAATCGAAATTGAACCGCACGCTATGAGAGAGACGAGTCAGTAGTTCATGTAGACCGTCTTCGTCGACGTGAAGAAGTCCAGCCCCGCGTCGCCCTGTTCACGGTAGGTGTCCGTCGAGGAGTTCTTGTAGCCGCCGAAGGGGACGTGCAGTTCGAGCCCGGTCGTCTTCTCGTTGACCTTCGCGACGCCCGACTCGATGTTCTCTGCGAACTGGTTGGCCTCGGAGAGATCCTGCGTGACGATACTCGCCGAGAGCCCGTAGTCGATATCGTTGGCGACCGCAAGCCCCTCCTCGAAGCTGCTGACCTTCAATACTGCCAGTACCGGTCCGAAGACCTCTTCTTGGGCGATTCGCATGTCGTTTTCCACGTCGGCAAAGACGGTCGGCTCGACGTAGTAGCCGTCGGCGTACTCGCCCTCGGTGAGCGCGTCGCCGCCGGCGACCAGGTTCGCACCCTCGCTTTCGGCGATGTCGATGTACTCGAGGCTCCCCTCGAGTTCGCTTTCGGTCACGTGGGGACCCATGTCCGGATCATCCGTACCCGGGCCGACCTCGATGGTCTCGGCGTAGTCGGCGATAGCGTCGACGAACTCGTCGTAGACGTCCTCGTGGACGATGGCGCGGGAGGCCGCGGTACAGGACTGACCGGTCGTCCCGAACGCACCGACGCCGACGATGTCGACCGCCTCGTCGACATCGGCGCTGGGCATGACGACCGTCGGGTTCTTCCCGCCCATCTCACACTGGACGCGTTTGAGGTCGTCCGCGGCGGCCTGTGCGACGGCAGTTCCGACCTGCGTACTCCCGGTAAAGGAGACGCCGTCGATGTCCTCGTGGTCGGTCAGCACGCCGCCGACCTCGCTGCCGGAGCCGGTGACGTAGTTCGCGACGCCGTCGGGCAGTCCCGCTTCGTCGAGCGCCTCGAGCAGCTTCAGGGAAACGGTCGGGGCGGCCGAAGCGGGCTTGAGGACGGCCGTGTTGCCGGCCGCCAGTGCGGGAGCGAGCTTCCAGGCCGGGATCGCGATGGGGTAGTTCCACGGCGTGATCAGCCCGACGGTTCCGAGCGGCTCTTTCTTCGTGTAGAGGTTCTTGTTCTCGCCGCTGGGCGACTTGACGGTACCGCCGAGGTCGCTGGCCTTCTGTGCGTAGTAATAGAAGATGTCGATCGCGCGCTGGACCTCGCCGCCGGCTTCACTGAGCGTCTTCCCCTCCTCCCGTGTCAGTGTCTCGGTCACCACCTCTTTCTGGTCCTCGAGGATCTGTGCCGTTTCCTTGAGGATAGCTCCTCGCGCCGGACCGGGCGTCGACGCCCATTCGTCCTCGGTGGCGACTGCGGCTTCGACTGCTTCCTCGGCGTCAGCGGCCGTCGAAGACTGGAACTTCCCGACGACCTCGGTCGTCTTTGCAGGATTCAGTACTTCGAAGGTCTCTCCAGAACGTGATTCAACCCACTCTCCATCGACGTAGTTGCGATGCACTGTCGACATTCGAATTGGTCGTTTCGTCGTTCTCTTTACGAACCTTCGTTTCTCGGCAATACTACCAGCATCGGTGACAGCGATCTTGCTGACATAGATCCACCATGACGAATACGTCTAAGTAATACAGAAGAAGAAACCAATGCGGTACCGGTCCCTTCGTCGTTGGAGATTGAGAACTCGCATCGTCAGATCGTCGATTTCCTTCCGAGAAGGTTGTCGACGGAACGGCTCGCTGATTGATTATCGACCGAGACGGCAGCAAGTAGCATTGTCACAGTGCTCCTGTGAGAACAACTGGCTTGGCTAGCATGATCCCGCCAGCGACGACCTCATGCAGCAGGTTATCCACTCCGTCAACTCATATCTGGCTTGCAGCATCGAATATGCACTACTCGTGATCGTGCTGATGGTCGCTGATGGAGTGCAAGGAGGTTGAAATTGTCTCTCTGAACTGAGAAGGGTATGCGTAGTAGAACCGAGGCTACAACCGGTGTCCGCGGCAGGCACAAGCACATCAAACCGAGTCAGCACTGCTGATCCGTCCAACTCGGAATATCCGTCCTCGAGGACGAGGGAGTCAATCCCGCACTCTCGAAACCGCCCTGCGAAGCGAAACTCGAGGGATGGGGCTGGCATTCCCGTGCAACCTGTGCGGTCGTGACCCGACGCCAGCGTTCGAGATATCCGCAACGCCCTCAAACCGTCCTCGTCTCCTACACCTTGGTTACTCTCAATCGTCCGGCCTATCAGAATACACGTAACAGGATGGGCCGTCTGGTGGATTTCTTCAATGGGCAGTCGCGAGAGGGGCAGGATGCTGATGTCACGTTCCCCGTGAAGCGTCGCACGGCCCCGTTTCAGTACTGCGAAACCGCGATCAGTTCGAGGAGATTGGACGCATCAATCGAGACGTTCGCGTTTGAGTTGCTGACTGATTGCGGACGAGTAGACCTCAGTATATCGCGTGCACACGTTGAACCATTATATACGCGAATGCTGATGTCCTTGAGACCTCTGTCGCTGTCGTGGTCGCGAAGACAGCGTCGTTGTTGTAACTCCAATCGAAGACGTGTGTTCACCGACTAGACAGGTGGGAAAGATCGGATGCCTCTTAATAATGATTAGATTTATACCCCTCCATTGCAATGGCTTGAGTATGTCTGGCAAACAGACTGCTAGGGAAGAGAGTCGACTAGGCAATGTGACGCGCCGTCAAGCCGTTAAGATGGGAATTGGCGCATCCGGACTCGCGTCTCTCGCTGGGTGTATGGGTGGTGACAGCGGTGGAACGACCATCACCATGGCCAGCGTAATGGAGGAGGGAACGTCTCTGGTCTACGCCGGTCAACAATTCAAAGAGCGCATCGAAGAGGAATCGGATGGCGACATCAGCGTCGAGTTCTCCTACGGTGGTTCGTACGGATCGGAGACCGAGACGTTCGACCTGATGAATCAGGGTGCAGTTGACATGTACACTGGTGGGTCAGACGCGTACGACATGCACGCACCCGAGTACTACTTCTTCAACTCGCCGTACGTCCTCGAGAGTTTCGAACACCAGCAGAATATCATGGAGTCGGACGAGTTCCAGGAAGAAGTGTACCCGGCCCTTGAAGAAGCAGGGATTCAGGTCGCTGGTCCTCGGGTCTACAGAGGGATGCGACATTACACGTCCAATGAACCAGTTCGTGCCCCTGAGGACGTTGACGGGATGGACCTACGGCTTCCGAGTCACGATTCGTGGGTAAAAGCATGGGAAGCTGTTGGCGCGAGTCCATCGCCCGTCTCGCTCGACGAACTCTATTCGGGTCTTCAGCAGGGAGTTGTTGAAGCGTCCGAAGGCCCGCCAGCCCAGATCGCCTCGCTCAGCCTTTGGGAAGTGCAGGACTACTACAGCCTCACTAGTCATCTCCCACAGAGCGGGCAGATGTACCTGAGTACCAGTTTCTATGAGGGACTGGACGAGTCGCAGCAGGATATGATCGACGAGATCGTCAATGAAGTCGCCGAAGAAGCAACGCAGTGGGCCCGAGACTCGGAAGAGGAACTGATCACGGAGGCCGAAGAAAACGGCATGGAAATCATCGAAGACGTTGATACGGACGCGTTCTACGAGGCAGCAGCCCCTGCTGTCGAACAGCTATTCGAAGAGACGTACGCTGGTTCGTGGGAGAAGTGGCGCGACATGGCGTAACATCCGAGCGGCATACTATCGGAGTGGTACAGCCACACTGAACCGGTGCTATTATACTATCGCAACCATTATTATTCAGCATGGATATCGATCAGTCGCTAGGATTAAAAAGAGATACATGGTACGATTGGATCGTGCTAAATGTAGCAACATTCATATTTATATTAATGTTGCTTCTGACAATATTTCAGATAACCGTCCGTGTATTCGATCTCCCAATCAGCGGGGGTGCATGGTGGACGGAACCGCTCGCACGGTATCTGCTCATCGTCGGGACATACGGTGGGGCTGCAGTTGCCTCCAGAAACGGGGAACACATCAAGATGACAATCGTTTCCACTCAGCTCGAAAAGCGAGCTCCGCTGATCGGATCGATCGTCGATATCCTTGCACAGGTCTTGACGGTCGTCTTTCTGATCATGTTGGGGTATGCCGGATTACGTGCGTCACTCCAGAACTGGGATACACCGATGATGGCCGTCGGAGCGGTGCAACAGGGATGGGTCTACGGATCAATAACGGTATTCATCGGGATGATGGTGTTCTACGAACTGATCAACCTTCGCTCTCTACTAACGACAACCAACTTCAGTCAACAACTCATGAACAAGGAAAACCGCGCGAACAAGGAGGGAGAATAGGATGGAGCTATTACTGATCGGACTCATCTTCCTCGGCGGATTGTTGTTCCTCTACGCGCTTGGCATGCCCGTCGCGGTCGCGATCGGATCAGCATGTGTCCTCATCATGCTCTCCCCGTTCGGCCCCGCTCTCAACTATGGCTTGATGTCGAACCAGTTGATGCACGGCCTGAACTCGTTTACGTTACTCGCAGTTCCGTTCTATCTCATGTTAGGCCGGTTGATGAACAGGACGGACATGACTTCGGAGGTTTTCGACTTCGCAAACGCGATATTCGGCCGAATTAGAGGTGGGATTGCCCAGGTTAATATCGGCGCAAGCGTCATCTTCTCCGGGATGTCCGGACTGGCGGTCGCTGACGCTGCGGGGCTCGGCCGGGTTGAGTACAATGCGATGCGCGATCAGGGATACGATAAAAAGACGGCAATCGGTGTCACTGGCGCGTCGTCGATCATTGGACCGATCATTCCGCCGAGTGTGCCGATCATTCTATACGGCGTGTTAGCCGAAGAGTCTATCGGGGCTTTGTTCCTCGCCGGAATTGTCCCTGGACTGCTACTCGCGGGAGTCCTCTCCGTATTCACGTATCTCGTCGTCCGATGGAAGGGATATGGGAAAGGCGAGGCCGTCGGACTCCGGACGATCGGTCACGAGTTCGTCAACGCTCTCCCCGCGTTGATTATCCCCGTATTCATCGTCGGCGGTATTCTCTCGGGGATGTTCACCGCGACGGAGGCCGGCGCGGTTGCAGTCGTCTACGCGATCGGGCTTGGCTTCTATCAGGGCTCTCTCACTGGAGG
This sequence comes from Natrinema versiforme JCM 10478, assembly GCF_000337195.1. GTDB lineage: Archaea > Halobacteriota > Halobacteria > Halobacteriales > Natrialbaceae > Natrinema > Natrinema versiforme. The sequence continues at coordinate 112,421 of NZ_AOID01000063.1, forward strand.
GGTACTGCTCGAGGAGTTCCGAGACGGAATGGTCGAGACGTTCTCTATTCTGTTCATCATCTCTCTTGCTATGCTCTACGGTCTCGTCGCGCTGCAGCTCCGGATACCGATTCTGTTAGCTGACGCAATTACAGGCTTTACCACGGATCCGACAGTGGCAATTCTGATCTTCGTCCCACTGTTCATGCTCATCGGGACGTTCATGAGTATCACTGCAACGATTATGATCATGGTTCCGATCCTCATGCCAATCATCGAGACGCTCGGAATCGATCCGATCCACTTCGGGATCGTCATGATCCTCTCGCTCATGACGGGCGTCGTGACGCCGCCACTAGGGTCCGTCCTCTTCGTCCTAGAGAAGGTGACCGATGCCTCGCTCGAGACCGTCATGCGCGCGATGGTCTTGTTCTACATTCCGTTGCTAATTGTCATCTTGATTGTGGCCCTCGTACCGGAAGTCTCGGTCTACGTCCCGAACAACTATTTCTTCTAGCCCGATTTCCCCGTTTTCGCGCGTTCACCCTCGCTGAGAGTGATCGGAACCTGCCGATTTAATAATCTGATCAGTGTCATCGCAGGCTGGGTTTTATATGTCCTCACGGAAATACAGAGAGTATGGATACCGTGCTTGTCGTTCAGACAGCGGATGAACCGGATCAACAACTGCTACGTACAGCAACGCGACACGCCACTGGAGTGGAAGCCGAGATCATATTATGTAGAATTGTTGATGAAAAGAAGCTACAGAATAATCTTCAACGACAGGCAAACTCGGGGCGAAAGATCGAGAGTATCGACGAGATGGAGGAGATTGCAGAGACCGAAGCGAAAGATATCGCGAGCGATGCGTTCGGTGGCGATATCTCCTACAGAGCAATGGGCCTCGTCGGGACGATCCCTGACGACATCATCCGGGTGGCCGAGGAAGAAAATTGTGAACACATCTTCATTAGCGGAAAGGAACGTTCCCCGGCCGGAAAAGCGGTTTTCGGGGATGTGGCCCAATCGGTCATTCTCCAGTTCGATGGGCCGGTAACGGTAACGACGATGTCGAGCTAACGGAGCGAGATCGGCCAACCGTCACGAGCTGATATCTAGTAGCTGTCGATATAGATCTCTTTGACGGACAGTCCGATCGTGATGGGTTCCACTCGAATAGGAGATAGCAGCGTTTATCCCACTGTGCAGTGACCCAACACATGGCGCAATCCAGTACGGTGAGTACCAGACTGCAAGTCGGCCACCGCTTCGGACCGCTCCGAGGGAACGTTGCGCCACCTGTCGTAGCTCATCGAAACTGCTAGTCCCGTGTTGCTGTCCCATAGCAAGCGGGTATACCTAGCTTTCTGGTACCCATATTCGTCCGCGTTCGATGATCCATGCTTCCTCATGTTTCTCATAATCGATACACGGGATCCGGAGTCGATGTCGATTATCACACCCATCCGAGTCGCGGTCGCTATCGCCTTCGTAACAGTTTAGTCGCCTCGAAATGAGTACAGAGTATGAGTCAGGATAGTAACGCTGACGTCCGTGTTGGCGTTCGAACACGGTCCCTTTCGGAACCTCGGCTACGGTACATTCGTCAACTGGGCGCAACGGATATTTTCGTTGATCATGCCGATACAGAGGAGGAACCCGACGAGTTCAACGACCGCGATGGAACCGACACGATCGCAGTCGGTCCAAATCAGATTCCGTCCGTTTCGGAACTCACGGCCGCTCGAGAACGGGTCGAGGATGCGGGACTTTCCTTTACGGGTATCCAATCGCTCCCGTACTCGATGTACGGAGACATCATGTTCGACCGTGAGGGTGCGGACGAAGCGCTCGATCAGATCACGACCCTGATTCGAAATCTCGGAGAGGCCGGCATCCCCATATTGGGATATCAGTGGAATCCCCGCAGCGTCGTTCCGATGCGCACGTCTCCTGTCGAAGACCGAGGCGGCGCTGAATCTACTGCTTTCGATTATGATGAACTCGACGAGCCGGACGAGTTGGCGCCTGGTATTGATCGTCCGTACACCGAAGCGGAGTTCTGGGAGAACTACCAGTACTTCCTCGAAACCGTTCTTCCGGTAGCCGAGGAGGCAGGTGTCGACCTAGCGCTTCACCCGGTTGATCCGCCGAGTCTCGAGTCGCTCGGTGGGATTCCGCGTCTGTTCCGCAACGTGGAGAACTTCGAGAAGGGGATGGAGCTAGTCCCGAGCGATAATCACGGATTGAAGCTCTGTCTGGGCTGTTTCTCACAGATGGGTGAGGACGTTACCGATGTCATCCGCCGATTCGGCGAGCGCGACCAGATTACCTTTATCCACTTCCGTGACGTCGTCGGCACGATGCCGAAGTTCCACGAGACGTTCGTCGATAAAGGCAACTTCGATACCGCTGACGTGGTGCGAACGCTCCACGAAATCGGTTTCGAGGGACCGGTCATTCCCGACCACGTCCCGAAGATGGAGGGTGACGACGACTGGCGTCACCGAGGACGTGGATTTACTGTCGGATACCTCCGTGGTGTCATCGATACGGTCTGTTCGGAAACAACTCGGACAACGCCGACAGCCGAGGCCGAGTAGATTGAGACGTCTCCATTTCGTTCGTTGACGCGACCGGTACGAATCCTCCTGTCGTTGACTAAAGCCGTATACGAATCAGAGAACGTTCAGTAACGGGCTTGATGACGAGAGAACAAACCCGTAGTGCCCACAGAGGCGAGAAGCGACGAATACATCATCCGGTTGTTGATAGTGACAATGCAGATGTAATGATAATACTCTCTGTCCTCATTCACTGTCTCGGTGACTATCTGGAGTGGATCTCTCTACTCACCGATGGCCACTTCCAACTCGTTTCGGAACAACTTCAGTTCCCCTCTGGCGAACTTTACAACTATGTGTATGTGAGCAAAAGGCCAGCATACATCACATACATATGGTTGTAAATGAAGGGGGTATTTCGATCGATATACAGTACGCAAAATTTCCGGTTCCGTCTATTACGCCCTAAGACAATGATATCTGGGTTCTCAGGAATATTTTCGCATGGGGAACACCAAATCCGGTCTCGAGGAATCAACCATACTGTTCGGAAGATTTTCCAGAGGGCAGCCGCGACTGGTGAGTAACTAATAGAGAGCGATATGCCCAGCTGACTCATAAATTGTTGAGACATATAATTTCTAAACGAATAATGTCACCATACGAAACATAGAAGACCAACCCTGGTAGAGTTCGCCTCTGGGGAACAAGCTTATGAGGCTGAAACACACTACCCCTCTGTATGGCAAACGCCCCTAACGAACGCACCGGACGTCGGATTCAATCAGTCGAGATTGCCTTTACCGTTCTCGACGCCGTTCGGAAGAACGACCGGCCCAGCGTGACCGAACTCGCCGACGAACTCGGCCACTCGAAGAGCACGATCCATAGCCACCTCCAGACGCTCGAGAGCGAGGAGATCATCGTACGGGAGGAGGACGGCTACCGGTTGAGTCTCCAGGTACTCGACATGGCCAATGATGTCCGCGATCAGATCGCCAACTACGACGTGATCGTTGACGCGGTCGACGAACTGGCGAACGAAACGGGGGAGATCGCGCAGTTCGGGATCGAAGAACACGGGCACGTGTCGTATCTCTACAAGGCGAGGGGGAATCAGGCCGTCGAAACGGCCTCGCGCGCTGGCGGGAAGCAGCCGATGTACTCGACCTCGCTCGGAAAGGCTCTCCTCGCGTTTCTCCCCTCCGACAGACAGGAGGAAATCGTCAGCAAGGCGGCGTTCGAACAACGGGGCCCGAAAACGATCACGGATCGGGCGGGTCTCTACGAGGAACTCGAGGCGACCGCTGAACGGGGGTACGCAATCGATGACGAGGAGAACATCGAAGGACTTCGCTGCGTGGCCGCACCCGTCCGGAACGGGACGTCGGTCGTCGGCGCTGTCAGTGTCACTGGACCAGCCAGTCGAATAGCGGACGACGACTTCCACGGTGAACTCGCTGAGAGCGTCCAGCGAGCGGCGAACGTTATCGAACTTAACACCAAGTTCTCGTAGGACCGAATCGGTCGAGGGATTCACCGTCGCCTTCCTGCGAGAAACCGGTGTGCTGGAGAGAACGGCAGTGACGGACACTCTGTCGCAAGTTTCCGCGGCTCGTGATTCGTCGCTGGCCCCGGGCCGAGACAGGAACGGAAAAAGAGCATAGTATTTATTCTCCTTCGTGCCCGGTGGTTCCACCTCGAGAACGCGCCGGTTGAGGGGGCGACCGATGACGGCTCTCCGAAGCGGACTGAACTGTTCACCGGCCTCATAACCGAAATTCTGGACTCAACGGGACCTCGAAGGCGTAGCCGGCACGAACCGCCGACGCGAACAACTACGACGGCGAGAAACGGTCGTTCAAGCGTCCCGGAACGGGTGCATGGGGTCGGAGTACACCGATCTCTCCGTTTTCAAGGACCAGTCGACCTTCGGCGGCTACGGTTCCGACTACCGCTTGGCGAGCCGCGAGCTCCGTGGCGACACACGGAGTTCGAGAAGCCATCGAACTGGCCGACCCGGACAACGATGTATGGCTCTCTGGGAGCTATAGCGAACACTGTTCTCGAAGCGATGCTTCTCTCAACCTCGGGGGCACAAGCCTGATAACGAACGTCTATCGCCGCACCGGCGACGACCGATAGCGAGAGCGGACAACGGAGTCCCTCGAGGCCTGGTGCGAGTGCATCGTCAAAACGGCGCGATCACCCCCGACAACGTCGGCCTGTCGGAAGAGATCGGGGTGTACCGAACGGGAAATGGTATGGTTCTACAGACAAAGCAGGCCGAGTGTCTCGAGGCTTGACTCCGAGCGGTTCACGGCTGGTCATGGAGCCGTTGGCACTCCGTCGGAATTGATCCCGCTGTCGCTGCGGAGAACGCCGTTCTGCTTGAGGGCGACCGGAGAATACCGCCGGAATTCCGGACCGGCCGGTCAGGACTCGTCGTCCTGTGCGTCGACGGTCGCGACGGCCGCGAGGTTCACGATGTCTTTGACCTCGTCGCCCCGCTGGAGGACGTGGACCGGCTCGTCCATCCCGACGAGCATCGGGCCGATCGCGTCCGCCCCGCCCAGCCGCTGGAGCAGCTTATAGCCGATGTTGCCCGCCTCGAGGTTCGGGAAGACCAGCACGTTCGCCGGCTTCTCGAGGTCGGTAAAGTCGTAGGTACCGGTCAGCATCTCTTCGACGACGGCCGTGTCGGCCTGCATCTCGCCGTCGACGGGGAAGTCGACAGCGGGATCGTCGCGGAGACGACGGGCCGCTTCTCGGGGCTTTCGGGTCCCTTCGTTGTCGACGCTGCCGAAGTCCGAATAGGAGAGCAACGCGGCACGTGGTTCGACGTCGAACCGGCGGGCGAGTTCGGCGGTGTGTCGGGTGACCTCCTCGAGGACGTCCTCGTCGGGGGCCTGATTGACCGTCGCGTCGGCGACGAAGATCACGCGGTTCTTGAACGTGAGCATGTAGACGCCCGCTGCGTAGTCGGCGTCATCCGCCGTGCCGACCACCTGCAGCGGCGGCCGCAGCGCGGACGGGTAGTGGTTCGTTAGTCCGGTGAGCAACGCGTCGGCGTCGCCGCGATCGACCATCACGCTGCCGAAGTAGTTGGTGTCGTCGCGGATCATCGACGCGGCCTCGCGGCGGGTGACGCCGTTGCGCTTCCGGCGCTCGTAGAGGTGGTCGGCGTACCCCTCGTAATCGCCGCTCTCGGGGTCGACCACGTCCGGTTCGAACTCGAGGCCGAGGTTCGCGATCGTACTGCGAATGTCGTCCTCGTCGCCGATCAGGACCGGTTCGGCGATCCCGCGCTCGACGATCTGAGACGCCGCTCGGACGATCGTCTCGTCGGTCCCCTCGGCCAGCGCGATCCGCTTTGGATCCGACTTGGCCTTGTTGAGGACGACGCGCATCATCTCGCGGGATTTCCCGAGGCGGGCCTCGAGTCGCTCGACGTACTCGTCGATATCGATGTCGACGCGGGCCGCGCCCGAATCGATCGCGGCCTGTGCGACCGCGGGGGCGACTTCGAAGAGGACGCGGGCGTCGAGTGGCTTCGGAATGATGTAGTCAGGACCGAACTGCAGCGGTTGGTCGCCGTAGGCTTTGACCACCGAATCGGGAACGTCCTGTTTGGCCAGATCGGCCAGCGCCGACGCCGCCGCGACCTTCATCTCTTCGTTGATCTCGGTGGCGCGGACATCGAGTGCACCCCGGAAGATAAACGGGAAGCCGAGGACGTTGTTGACCTGATTCGGGTAGTCCGAGCGACCGGTGGCCATGATAACCGTATCGTCGCGGGCCGCTTTGGCCGACTCGTAGTCGATTTCGGGGTCCGGATTCGCCATCGCGAAGATGATCGGGTCCGCGGCCATCGAGCGGACCATCTCCTGACTGACGATGTCGCCGGCGGAGAGGCCGACGAACACGTCCGCACCCTCCATCGCGTCCGCGAGGTCCCCCTCGGGGAGGTCTCGAGCGAACTCCCGGTTGTACTCGTTGAGGTCGCCGGATTCCGCCCGTTGGGTCGTCAAGACACCGTCGATATCGCACATCGTGATGTTCTCGCGTTTGACGCCCAGAGAGACGTAGAATCGGGCCGTCGCGAGCGCTGCCGCGCCTGCACCGGCGAAGGTCACCTCGAGCTCTTCGAGATTCTTCCCGGAGATTTCGACGGCGTTGAGCAGGGCTGCGCCCGAGATAATCGCGGTGCCATGTTGGTCATCGTGGAACACCGGAATCGACAGCCGCTCGCGGAGTTGCTCCTCGATAGTGAAACAGTCCGGTGCCGCGATGTCTTCCAGATTGATCCCGCCGAAGGTCGGTTCCATCGCGGCGACCGAGTTGACGAACGCGTCCGGATCGTCGAGATCGAGTTCGATATCGAAGACATCGATGTCAGCGAACCGCTTGAAGAGGACGCCTTTCCCTTCCATGACCGGTTTCGAGGCCTGTGCGCCGATATCGCCGAGGCCGAGTACGGCCGACCCGTTCGAGACGACGCCGACGAGGTTCCCCTTCGTCGTGTACTGGTAGGCCTCGCCCGCGTCCGCGTCGATCTCCCGACACGGTGCGGCGACACCCGGCGAATACGCCAGTGAGAGGTCCCGTTGCGTGTTCGTCGGTTTCGTCGTCGATATCTCTATCTTCCCCGGCGGGGCGGTCCGGTGATACTCGAGCGCGTCTTCGTCCATTATCGTCTCGAGTGTCTCTGGCCGACCGATAAAAGTGTGCGGTTGCGATCAATTGTTCCCATCTATGTGAAATAATCGGTTAGAAATGACCGCAAACGTTGCGACAGCCACCAGAGAAACGGTTCGACTATCGTCCGAAACCGAGTCGGCCCTATTTGGTATCGCTGCTGAAATGCAGTCACCTCATTGCTCTCGTAGCGCCCCTCGAGTCTCTGTTGTGACTCTCGAGGCGAGACCATGGAGCGGACTCATTCGAGAGGGGGAGATGGATGTCGATCACATCGAACGGATCGCTGACGGAGTCCTCACTCGTTGAATCAATCTTCCAGACGCCGTGTTGGACTGCCACAAGCAAGAGACAGCCGATGAGAACAGCATGATGACTCGAGATAGATACCGGACGTAACGCTGACTGATTATATTGAACTGGAGCCTATCTCGTCGTAGCAGACACACCCCTCGTTGCCGCTGTATAGCTGCTTGAAATCCCTTCTACCGACTAAAATTCTGAGATGTACTTATACGGCTGATCTAGCTGTCCGTTTGTGGGGACGGAGTGTCGAGTTATCATTACAACTAAGTACTATTGCTTCGGAACGACCACTAAGTGTATTGAACGGAGATTCCTGCTCGAGACGAACTGTACCGCAACGTTCTCGGTCTCATTTCTGCTGTCACGCTGTCTTTCATTGGGTCCTGCGGTCACCGGACTATTTCAACTTGCGCCGGCCATCAAATTGTTACAGCGGCAACGAGGGGTGTGTGTCTCCGAATACAGCGGCACTCCGCACTCACCATTCTTCGAGTGAGCGTATCTCTTCCCGATATCCGAATCTATACAGCGGAAACGCAGTGCATCTTCTCATTTCTCGATCCTGTTTTGATCAGTACCACTGGGAACTCAGCGTTGGACTCGTATACAGCGGCATTCCGGAGTATCGATGATTTATACAGCGGAATCTCGGGGTGACGTTGATCCCAATACAGCGGCACTCCGGGATGTAATTCGCGACCAATAGCGTCTCAAAAAGTTGTTGCAAGTTTCTCATCTTCCGGACGGTGATCGAATCATCGGTCGCGAAGACGAACTCACAAATTTGGCGAACGCGATTAAGCCTGCGACGCGTGGGAATACGCCGAACAATGTGCTCGTCTACGGAAAAACGGGGACTGGAAAATCCCTCTGTTCGAAGTTCATCACGAATCAGGCTGTGAATCAGGCCGCAAGCAATGATATCTCGATCGGTGTCGCCTATATCGATTGTTTGCAGGAATCAACGGAAACGCAGGCCGTCCAGTCTATCGGTTACCAACTGAACGAGCCGACGAAAACTGACGTATCAATCCCTCACTCCGGTCTTAGCACGTCGGAATATTATCGCCGCCTCTGGCGAATTGTTGACGACCGGTACGATGTTGCCCTGATAATCCTCGATGAAGTCGACAAGATCGAGGACGACGATATTCTTATGCAACTCTCTCGAGCGGTTGAGTCGGGGAAACTCACCGAAAGCACAATTGGCGTGATCGGAATTTCGAATAAGGTTCGGTACAAGGAGTCCCTTGACGAACGAATCAAGTCGAGTCTCTGTGAACGCGAATATGTTTTCTCACCATATGATGCGAATCAGATCCGAGAGATACTACATTCGCGATCTGATGCCTTTCATGAAGGTGTCCTCGATGAAGCCGTTATTCCTCGAGTAGCTGCGCTCGCTGCTCGCGAGCATGGTGACGCACGAAAGGCGATCGACATTTTCAGATTTGCTGGAGAGATTGCCGAGGAAAATGATCACGATGCCGTCGCTGAGGAATGCGTTGAACAGGCCCATGAACGTGAGGAAACCAGCCGTCTCGCTGAACTGATCTCGAAGAGTCCGAGCCATGCGAAACTGGTGCTTGAAGCAATGGCCTTCTTGTCTCAACAGAACGGTGGCAATGATGTCCCAATCACGACCAACGAAGTGTTTGATCTCTATAAGACCCTCTGCGACCGTGATGGCTCTGACCATCTCAAACTGCGCCGTGTTCGCGATATTCTGTCTGAACTCGAGTTCCTGTCGATAATTAATCAAGAGCGTAAATGGGCGGGGAAGGGCAAAGGGAACTACATGGAGAACAGATTGATTGACGATCCACAGGTCATTATTGCTGCTTGTAACGAATCTGAGTGACAGCACTTTTCGGAATGATCGATCCGTGTGGCTGTATTGACAGACGGCCGCAAACGACAGGTACATCGGCTAGCTGACAGCGCGTTGGACCCGTCGACGCCTAGGAGGGTTTCGCTCTTGTGCGCCTCTTGGATCGCTTTGCGCTCCAATGGTTGGTGAATCGAAAATTTGTCTCGACAGCAGAACGCAAAGTGTTCTGTGGACGGTGTCTCCGTCGCGGGCCACTATCAATAAGATAGATTATATCTTTAGTAGTGGATAATATTGGTACTACTATACAATAAAGCTAGAAACATGGCCAATTCTCGATGTCATAGTGTTCGGACGGCAAGACCCCGACCCAGACGTTGCGTTCCTGTGTCGTTTGATCGAGAAACACGGTCTCGACGGCACGGTGTTTTTGATCAATGGCTACGGATATCTAACTGTACTCTCCTGGTATGATTGAGAGGCCAAATCAACTATATCAAGAGATATCTGATCGAAAAGTGATTTAACACCCTCAAAATTTGGGTTAAATATTCCCATAACTTGTGGAGAAATTGGGCAAGTATCAGCGGACTAATTTAGAAGCTCGCACACTACTACAATAATAGCGACTAGATAAGTCACTTACTAGAGTGGCTTTACCGGAGGTACTAAACTAGACTGTGCCACGTCTCTCAAATTTTGGAACCCGTTTGGGAACGCGAATCTGACAGTCGACGAAATCCACCACCAGTGATATTTATACTGTCAGAAACTCCTCCTTTGAACGATGTCGACATCACGGCGTGGCGCATTGTCGAACGCTTTATCGTCGTGAACTGTATGACGACTCATTCGAAGGGTTAGCTGAATGACTGCGAGATCTAACACCGTATTCGACGCAGGGGGCGAGACCGAGGCCGAAATCGACGATCGGCGGGCCACGTACGATTTCGTCTCGGCGGACGTAGATCGACCCGCACTGGTCGACGAGATCCGCGACCGTGTCGAGGGTGACGTCCGGTTCGACACCTACACGCGGCAACTGTACGCGACCGACGCGAGCGCGTACGAACTGACGCCGATCGGCGTCGTCTACCCGAAGACGACTGCCGATGTCGCCGCGACCGTCTCGTACTGTGCGGACCGCGAGATCCCAGTCCTTCCGCGCGGCGGTGGGACGAGCCTCGCGGGCCAGGCGGTCAACGAGGCCGTCGTCCTCGATTTCACGCGCCACATGGATGACGTCGTCTCGATCGACCCCGATCAACACCGAGCCCACGTTGAGGCAGGGACAGTCCTCGGCGAACTCAACGACGCGCTCGCCCCCCACGGCCTGAAGTTCGCGCCCGATCCGGCGGCCGGGGACCGCAGCGCAATCGGCGGTGCGATCGGGAACAACTCGACGGGCGCACACTCGCTGGTCTACGGCAAGACAGACGCCTATATCGAGCAATGCGAGGCCGTCCTCGCCGACGGGTCAGTCGCCACGCTCGGCGAGATCACCGTCGCTGAGCTCCGTGACTCCGCCGATCCTGACGGCTCGCTCCTCGAGCGGATCCACGCCGAAGTCGTCCGAATCATCGACGAGGAAGGTGATGAGGTCCGGGACCGATTCCCCGACCTGAAGCGCAACGTTTCGGGCTACAATTTCGATGTCCTCATCGAAGAGGCCGAGACTGGGACCATTAACCTCGCGCGCCTGCTCGCGGGCAGCGAAGGAACCCTCGCTGTCGTCACCGAAGCCGAGGTGTCCCTCGAGCCCGTCCCGGAGACCAAGTCGGTCTCTCTGTTATTCTACGAGAGCGTACTCGATGCCGTGACCGATGTCCAGCACGTGCTCGAGCACGGGCCGGCCGCGGTCGAGCTCATCGATAACGTGCTCCTCGGGTTGGCTCGAGAGACGACCGAATTCGAGGCGGCGGCGTCGCTCGTCCCCGACGAGGCCGAGGCGGGGCTGCTGGTCGAATTCTATGCCGAGGACGACGACCACGGCCGCGAGCAGACCGCCGGCCTCCTCGCGGACCGGGTTCCGGGGACCGAGACCGAGGGGACGCCGGCCGAGGATCGATCGGCGATCGACGAGACGATCGCGTTCGCCGGGCTCGAGGCACATGACGAGGCCGAACGCGAGACTTTCTGGACGCTCCGGAAGGCCGGCTTGCCGATCTTGCTCTCGCGGACGTCCGACGAGAAGCACATCAGCTTCATCGAAGACTGTGCGATCCCGCCCGAACACCTCCCCGAGTTCGTCGAGCGATTCCGGTCGCTGCTGGCCGAGAAGGGCCGCGACGACGACGCGGCGTTCTACGCGCACGCCGGGCCGGGCGTCCTTCACGTCCGTCCGCTGGTCGATACGAAGGCCGACCGGGACCGCGAAGACATGGTCGCCATCGCCGACGAAGTGACGGACATGGTCGTCGAGTTCGGCGGCAGCGTTTCCGGCGAGCACGGCGACGGCCGGGCCCGCACCCAGTGGAACCACAAACTCTACGGCGACGACCTCTGGCAGGCCTTTCGCGATCTGAAGACCGCGTTTGACCCCGACTGGCTGCTCAATCCGGGCAACGTCTGCGGCGACCACGACATGAGCGAGCACCTCCGGTACGACGCCGACTACGAGTACGATGCCGGGCTCGAGCCGTCGTTGAACTGGGACAACGACAACGGCATGCAGGGGATGGTCGAACTCTGTCACGGCTGTGGCGGCTGTCGCGGCGAACAGGAGACTACCGGCGGCGTAATGTGTCCGACCTACCGCGCTGCCGACGAGGAGATCACGGCGACTCGCGGCCGTGCGAACCTCCTCCGACAGTCGATGAGCGGCGACCTGCCGGACGATCCCACCGACGACGAGTTCGCCGAGGAGGTACTGGACCTCTGTATCGGCTGTAAGGGCTGCAAGCGAGACTGTCCGAGCGGCGTCGACATGGCGAAGCTCAAGACCGAGGTCATGCACGAGCGCCATCAGGAACACGGCGCGAGTCTTCGGGACAGGCTCTTCGCCAACTTCGATACCCTGGCCGCCGTCGGCAGCGCGTTAGCGCCGGTCTCGAACCTCGCCCAATCGCTCCCCGGATCGGACTTCCTCGCCGAGAAGACGGTCGGCATCGCGAGCGAGCGGTCGCTGCCCGAATTCAGCCGCGAGACGCTCCAGGAGTGGTTCACGAAGCGCGGCGGCTCACGCATTCCCGAAGCCGAGGCCGAGCGCAAAGCCGTCCTCTTCGCCGATACCTACACGAACTACAGCCATCCCGAGGTCGGCAAGGCGGCGGTGCGCGTCTTGGAGGCCGCGAACGTTCACGTCGACGTGGCCGACCGGACCGACAGCGGCCGGCCGGCGCTCTCGAAAGGGTTTGTCGACGCCGCCCGCGATGCCGTCGCAACGAACGTGGCTGCACTCGAGCCGCGGATCCGCGAGGGCTGGGATATCGTCGTGGCGGAACCGTCCGACGCCGTGATGTTCCAGTCCGACGCCCTCGACTTGCGGTCGGGGACGGCTGTCGAGCGGTTCGCCGCGAACGCCTACGGCCTCTGTGAGTATCTGGACACGTTCCGGCTCGACGAGGCCGTCGAGTGGGCGGCACCCGCCGACTCTGTCGTCTACCACGGCCACTGTCACCAGAAGGCGGAGAAGAAAGACCACCACGCCGTCGGCGTGCTCCGGCGGGCCGGCTACGCCGTCGATCCGCTCGACTCGGGCTGTTGTGGCATGGCCGGCACGTTCGGCTACGAGGCCGAACACTACTCGCTGAGTCAGTCCATCGGCGACATCCTCGTCGATCAGATCGAGGACAGCGGTGCCGAGGTCGTCGCCGCACCGGGAACGTCCTGTCGGACCCAACTCGGCGACAGTCGAATCGAACCGGTTCCCGCCGACAGTTCGCTCGCTGGGACCTCGCTCGACGGCGAGTCGCCACCGACGCCGATCGAGTTGCTCGCACACGCACTCCCCAATAAACCGTTCTAATTGGTTCTGTCGGCACGTTCACGAATCACGACAATTTTATCGTTGTGTTGCCGAGCATCGGTTAATGACGCGATCGGAAGCGATCGAGGCGGTTCGATCACCGATATTCGCGTTTCCCCTCGCTATCGCCGTCGCCGTCGCAACGTGGCTGCTCGCTTCGGGGACGGCGGCGACGATGCTCGCCATCACGCTCTTCTGTATCGTTCTCTGGGTTCTGACGCCGGTTCCGCCCTCGCACACGGGACTGATCGGTCTCGGACTGATCGCCGTGACCTTCTCGACGGACTTAGCGCTCATCGGCTTCCAGAAACCGGCGACGTGGCTCATCGGATTCGGATTACTGATGGGCGAAGCGACACGCCAGAGCGGCCTCGCGAGCGGAGTCGGACGGTGGATCGCGACCAGAAGCATCGGCGACCCGACCGAGGCCGATTCGGTCCGAACCTACCGCCGACTGCTGTTCGCGCTCTCGATCGGTGCCCACGCGCTGGCCTTTCTCGTCCCCTCGGCGCTCGTCCGCATTCTCGCGCTCGCACCGATCCTCCGGGAACTCGGCTCGCTTTTCGACTCCCGAGCGGCTCGAGTCGGCCTCTATCTCGGCCCGTTGTTCGCGACGTTTTACGGCTCCGCGGGGATTCTGACCGCGGACCTGCCGAATATCATCATCTCGGGATTTAGTCAGTCGATCGCCGGACACACCATCTCGTGGTCCGAGTGGTGGCTCCACATGTACCCCGTCATGGGCCTCGCTCGCGTGTTACTGGTCATCGGGATCGTCTATGCCTTCTTTCGACCGTCGGCCGACTCGAGTTTCACGCTCCCCGAGGATGGGCCGGCGGACGGTGGCACCCAACGACGGATGCTGGCGTTCCTGCTCGTCGGCGCGTCGATCTGGGCGACGGATTTCGTCCACGGGTTCCATCCGGTGATCGGTGCGGTCGTCGTCGTCATCCTCGCGTTCCTGCCGACCGTCGGCGTCGCCGACTTCGACACTGCCGGTCGCGATGTCGACTTCTCGATTCTGTTCTTTATCGCCGCGGTGTTCGCCATCGGTGACGGACTGACCGAGACCGGATTCACCGATCGCTCGGCGACGTACTTGCTCGAGTTGATCCCGACGGACGGCTCGCTCGCAGTGATACTCGCCTCCGTCTTTTTCATCACGTTCGCACTCACCTTCCTGATGGAGGGGTTGGCGGTCGCGAGTGTCCTCACTCCGATTCTGATTCCCTACATCGATGCAGCGGGACTTCCGTTCACGCCCGTGTTGTTGGCCGAGGTGCTGGCGCTGAGTTCGTACTTCTTTCCCTATCAATCGGCGGTTCTCATCGTCATTCTGAACGAGGGCGATCTCGAGACCCGGGAACTGATCGTCACGACGGTCGCGTGTTCGGTCGCGACGATCGTGCTCTTGCTTCCGATCCAGTTCGGTCTGTTTAGTCTCTTCTACTGAGCGGGTGCTGATCCTCGAGGCGGTTCACTGAACGGGTACTGGTCCTCGAACTGGATCGCGTTCGATCACCGTGAGTGAGGATTCGATTCACCGCCGAAAAATATATCCTCCTGCGTGGCTATTCCGATATCCTATCTAGATGGGCTAACTGATTAGTCTAACTAATAGGACTATCTTAGAGGGTCGGATTCTCTCCAAACTGGCTGCGACCTGAGCTATCAACCAACTTTCTGAGTGCACAGTCTCCAAGATCTCGAGCAGTCGAGTCGTCCGAACGAGTGGCCGCTTTGTTCCGATCGGGTCCACGACTAATCGAATGGGCCGATCCAGATCTCGAGCACCAGCAACCATCCACATCTTCCGATCACTCAGTCAGCTGGTTCCACTCGTTCGGGTCGGTATGTTCGATGCAACTTCCGGTCAACTGTACACCACTGCTGGGCGATGATGATTAGTCTATTTCATTAGGCTAACTAGCTATGTTCTCGAATAGGACTGGCCAGCAATCCGCTATCGAGAATGTACCGATCCAGTTCGTCCAACGCGGTTTCCTCGTTCGGATGGCCTATTGGCAAGTTTAGGCGGCTGTGTCGGTTAGACCATAACGTTAGTCTTACTGGTTAGGCCATCTAATGATCTTTTCTAGATCGTCTACTTTCCGATTAGGCTTGCTGAATAGGCGGTTCGAATAGGTTCTCGGGTTCAAAGCTGAGTGAAGGACATCTCCATAGGCTGCTTCGTTAGTTGTCCTATTTGGTCTAACTGAATGGACCAACCAAATAGGCTAGCTAAATAGGCCAACTAGTTTTCCTTGCTTCTCAAGTAGCTGTCTCGAAATCGCCACTCGGAGCAGTTCTCTGCGTCGGCCGATCGATTCACTCTGGTATTGTTTCTCCCGCTCGCTCCGGTTCGGCTGGAGGAGAACACTTGTTAAAGCGACTTTTTAGTTAGGCTAACTGACTGGCCTAACCAAACGGACTATCGAGTACGTATGGCGAAGTATTATATTCGAGAAGACTAACTAACTCGTATGCTCACATATACGACCTACTCGGAGGCCGGCGGCGTCGGGAAGTCGACGATCGGTGCGGCGCTGCTCGAGGCCCACGCCAATCACGGGCTCGACGTGCTCGCGATCGATATGGATCAGCAAAACGGCTCGCTCACCTACCTCCTCGACGTCGACGCTCCTCGCGACGACAGTCAGGCGGACAACATCGTTCGGCACCTGATCGACCGACCGAAGGGCCCCCTCGAGGATCTCATTTACGAAACCGAGTCCGGCTTCGATCTCCTCCCGAGTCACAACATGCTCGAGAACCTCGAGGACCTCCTCAATCGCGCACAGCAGATGGCCGACGATCTCGGCGAGGGCGATGACTTCGATCCCTACGACCGGCTTCGACAGGTGCTCCTCGCGTCCAGTATCCCACAGGAGTACGACGTGATCGTCGTCGATCCGCCGGCGACTGCGGGCCCCCACCTCTACAACGCCGTGTCGGCGACGCGGAGCTTAGTGATTCCCGTCGAGCCCACCGGCAAGGGAATGCAAAGCGTCCTCGGACTAGAAGAGCTCGTCGACGGTCTCGAGGATCGACTCGAAGCCGAGATCGGCGTCCTCGCGGCCGTTCCCAACGGCGTCGGTCGGACGTCCGCCCAGGAGCGGTACCTCACGGAGATCCGCGATCGCGGGTATCCCGCCCCGGTCGCGATCCGCGAGCGCTCGTCGCTTTTCGAAGGCTGCTGGGACCAACAGTGTACGCCGCGACACTACGTCGAGGAACACCGCGACCGGCAACGCGACCACGAGATGGAGACACTCGAGAAGATCGATCAGCTGGCGACGGAGATCGAGGAGGTTGACGACCGATGAAGAAGGGATCCGGGAGCGATCCGTTTGCGGAGGTCCAAGAGGAAGCGGAGAGTGCTGACGCGGAATCGGAGACGACCGAAGAGACGCCCGCCACCGACGAGTCTGAATCCGACCCCGAGCCAGAGCAGCCGGTCACCGAAGACGCTGACTCTCGAGTCGAGTCCGAGACGGACACGGATCGGGACGATGAGAGCACCGCTGACTCGAGTGCGGAGATCATCGACGAGCCACCCCAAAACGGCGCTGACGATGGCGGCGTTCCCTGGGTTTACGTTCGGGATACGGTCAAGCAGGACCGCGAGATGGTCCAGTTCTATCTCCGAGATTACGTCGTCGACGCCGAGGACGAGTTTGTCGATGCGGTCAGCGACGAACTCGGGACCGACGTTTCGAAGACCGACGTTCGGGAAGCGGCCTACGAGGCGGCGATGCACAACGTCGACGAAGTCGTTGACCGACTCGAGGCGTGGGGCTTCGAATCGGAGGACTAACACCGTCCCTGTAGCAGTAGTTGTGCTCTGATTTCTTCTTCAGGACTTTTGCTGATCGTAGATTATTCGGCACTTTAACGGCTGTAACGAATAGGTTGGTCTGTGTGTCGTGTAGCAGGAACTGGCACCGCGACGGTTACTGAGCGTAGTTCTCGACCTGTCTTACTGAGTTATCGTTTCCAAATATAATTCGAGAAACCGAGAGGTTTAGTGTTGAGTGATTGCGAAAGATCGTTCACGACTGGGTACAGAAAGACGACCAACAGTCAGCGACTACACAAATCCGAATCCTGTGGCATTTGACGAAACTGTGATTCGAACGTGAGCAACAGTATTGGCTGTCTGCTGCAGTCGATCTGAAGCCGAACAGAATGCTCTATATACGCTGTTTTCAATGACTACGACCGCAACTCGGATTTTCCGTGAGAAATAACCGAAAAATCGGGACGCTGCCAAACGAATGTTCCAATTGATAAAACATATGGCCGCTATTGTATGATTTATCACCTCTGCCGGCATCTATCCATTATGTGACTAATGTGAACTCGGATTTGGTCTCGTTCTCATCGAGTTCGTCGCCGAAGTCGTCGTGCCTGGTCCCGGTGTTAGGGATCGCCGAGTGTCTCTCGCTGTCGAAGTCGGTCCACTCGAGAGGGGTTGCGTCGTTGGATCGCGCATTGTCGGTGTGGGAGCACCGCGAATACTACGTTTGCTCCCGTCCGAGCGTTCGGATCGGAAGCGGGATAGAATATCGAGCGACTCCGTCCGGCCGGTGTCGGTCAGCGGTCTCGAGGGCGTGAGTCGCTTTCGCCTTCTCCGTCGAACTGAACCGACATGCTAGTCATCGTCGTCCTGTCCCTGTTGGAGCGAAGAATCGGTGTTCGTGGACGTGATTAACGTCCCCTCGTTCGTTAACGTAGCCTCTCCCCGATAGTATTCGCGAGCGGTGACGTAACTCGCGTAGGCGATCGCGAGGAGGAAGAGCGTGAACGGGAGCGCGAGCACCGTGGGGAATGCTTGCATCGCATCGAACACCGGGAGCTCGAGCGTCATCACGCCGAGGAAAGAGAGCAGGACGCCCCACCACGCGCGGTTTCGAGCGTTCGGCTCCTCCGTGCCGAGCGTTATCGAGGAGAGGATGTACACGGCCGAGTCCAAGGACGTCACGACGTAGCCGGCGATCACCAATATGAGCAACACGCCCAGCAGGGGTGCGAGCGGCGTGAGAGTGACTGCAGTCGCGATCGAGGCGGGGATACCGCCGCTGGCAAACGCGTCGCTGACCGGCCCGATGTATCCCGGTGCGAGCACCCAGCCGCCGACGATAGAGTGCTGTACCCAGAGCAACACGCCGGGAATAATGACCAGGCAAACGAACGTCTCGCGGATGGTTCGGCCTTTCGACACGCGGGCGACGAAACTGCCGACGAACAGCCCCCAAGCGGCCCACCACGCCCACCAGAAACTCGTCCATTGTTGGGGCCAATTGCCCGCGGCCGTCGGGGCGGAGTACAGCGAGAGGCGGAACATGTTATTCAGCCAGACGCCGCCGGCGTCGAGTCCGAGGTTAAGTGTAAAGAGCGTCGGTCCGACCACGAGGAGCAACGCGAACGTGATCAACATGAGGATGACGGTGATTCGAGCGGCGTTACGAATTCCGCTTCGCAGTCCCAACCAGACGTCCCCAAGGAAGACCAGTCCGAGAACGCCGAACAGCCCGTACGTGAACAGCGTCGGGGGAACGCCAAACACCGTATCCAACAGGGCGGCGAACACTTGCGCGGAGAATCCGATAGCCGCCGCGACGCCGCCGATAATGGCGATCAACGCCGCCAAGTCGACGGTCCAGTAGAGAAGCTTGTACCGATCGTCGTCGAGGAAGACCTTCAGCATCGAACTGAACTTGTACGAGTCCGTACCGCGCGTGTAGATGATCAGTCCGAACGCCAACGCGAAGGGGGGATACCACATTGCGAGTCCCGGGAACACCTCGTGGATGAACATGAACGCGAGCGCAAGCGATTCGATCGGGGCCCCCCCGACCGGAAGCGGCTCCGGTGGCGGACTGTTCACGATCGAGATGGGTTCGCCGACCCCCCAAATGATGATCGACCCGCTGTAGCCGACCGTGAACACCATGGCGAGCCACGAGAACAAATCGAACTCCGGCTCGGCGTCCTGCCCGCCGATCCGAATGTGGCCGTATCGTGAGAAGACCATGTACGTCGAGAAGACGAGCAATACCATTCCGAGTAACATAAACCACCAACCGAAGTACGTCAGCACCCATCCGAAGGCCTCGTTAAACGTATCGTTCAGGACCTGTGGGCTTCGAATACCGACCGCTGCCAACGCCAGCAACGCCCCTCCCGTGATGAAAAACAGGAGTTTCTCACCGGCGTCTGCGCTTTCCAGACCGAATATGTGCCAGAATTTCATTATGTTTCGGTGTTGGAACTACACGTTTCCGTAATCGATCCCCAGTCCGATGCGTGACTCATGTTGTGTATTACCAGTGCATCTGCAATCCCAACCGAGAGACACTTATACGTTTCGACCATACCGACGGTTCAGTCGAACAATCCGGCCGGGGACATCAAAACGAGAATCCTCGAACGCAATCTCGAGCGCGAACCGAGCGCCGGCGGATGCGGTGTCGTACTCCGGCTGCCGCTTCGGTATCTCTCTTGCGTGTCTCCGTCGCTTCGGTCAGCGGTGACGAAGGCGGTCTTCTCGACTATGTTGTGATATCATCATCTCGTCAGTCACGCCGACACCGTCTTTTTGCGCCCCCGTCAGAGTTCTGGTTCATCGAGATTGACGTAGACCGATTTCGTCTGCTGGTAGTGGTCGAGCACCTCCGTTCCCAGATCTTTTCCGATACCCGACTCCTTGAAGCCGCCGTAGGGAGCCTGTGGCAGGATCGGACCGTACTCGTTGACGTACACGAGCCCCGCTTCGATGTCCGCCGCCGCGTTGTGGACGACGGACGTCCGCTCGGTCGCGATGCCCGCTGCGAGTCCGAATTCGGTGTCGTTCGCGAGTTCGATCGCTTCATCGTAGCTGGAGAACGTGTTGATCGTCTGTACGGGCCCGAAGATCTCCTCTCGAGCGATGCGCATATCGTTCTCTACGTCGTCGAACACAGTCGGCTCGACGAACCAGCCGTCCCGGAGACCGGAATCGTCCGGCGGACCGCCGCCCGTGAGCAGGGTCGCACCGTCGCTCTCACCGGCGGCGATGTATTCCGTGACCGTCTCGTACTGAGATTCGGTCGTGAGCGGCCCCATCGTCGTCTCCTCGTCGAGCGGGTCGCCGAGCGTGTAGGACTCGGCCTTCTCGACGAACCGGTCGACGAACTCCTCGTGAACGCTTTCGTGAACGAGCGCTCGAGAGAACGCGTCACAGATCTCTCCCGTGCTGTAAAAGATGCCGTCAGCGACAGCGGAAACGGCCTTCTCGAGGTCCGCGTCGGGAAACACGATAAACGGCGACTTCCCGCCGAGCTCCAACGTAACCGGGGCGACGTGTTCGGCGGCCGCCTTCATCACTCGCTGTCCGACGCCGACGCTGCCGGTAAACGAGAGTTTGCGGACGCCATCGTGCTCGGTCAGTGCGCCGCCGACCTCCGAGCCGGTCCCGGTGACGACGTTGAGCACGCCGTCCGGGAAGATGCCCTCGGAGAGTTCGGCGATACGGATCGTCGTCAGCGGGGCCTCGGCCGACGGCTTGAGAACGGTCGCGTTCCCCGTCCCGAGTGCGGGCCCGAGCTTCCACGCGGCCGCCCAGATCGGGAAGTTCCACGGCGTGATCTGTCCGACCACGCCGTAGGGCTCTTTCCGGGTGTAGAGGTGCAGATCCTCGGACGTCGATACCTGTCTCCCGTCCTGACTCTGGCCCTGACAGATCGACGCATAGTATTCCAGCGTTCCGATCGCTCCTTCGACTTCGCCTCGAGCTTGCGACATCGGCTTTCCGGTGTCTACGCACTCTAGGAACGCCAGTTCGTCGACGTGATCTCGGAGCACGTCGATCCACTCGAACATGCGCCGGGATCGCTCGGCAGGGGTCGTCTCCGACCACTCCTCGTCGAACGCGCGCCACGCGGCGTCGACCGCCGTATCGACGTCCGTCGGTCCGCAGCGCGGAATCGTGGTGATCGGTTCATCGACGACGGGATCGACGGTCTCGACGACCTCGTCCGTCTCGTATCGAGACCCGTCTATCCACGACTCGAACGCGCCGATATCCTCGACTCGATCTCTCACTTCCGCGTGATTCTCCCGTAACTGGCCGCTAACAGTCTCTGATACCATTTACAGGAGGTGATTTGTTACCATCCTTCATATAGTTTAGCATGGCCCTATCGAGGCTAGACTACGAGTCGAAAATTCGTTCCTCTCGGTCTCGTACTCCCGTTCCGTCTCACCTGATGCTACCGGCGACGAGCTACGTCCGTGAGGATGCGGGAGCCGGCGCGAGCCTGTCCGGAATCGATCGTCTCTTTCGTCGAAATCGACGCGCCACCGGTCGGGTCGTCGCTCCGTTCGAGACTCCGGGTCCGCGCGTTCACTGTCCGCCAGAAGCGGGAGAACACGGGCTCCCTCTCGCGGTATCGGAAACGGATGTGCTCGGCTGCGTCGACGGGTGACCGGGGCCAACTCTCTCGATCGGTTGCGTTTCGCGATCCGCGACGATCAGTACGCGTCCCGGGCGACTTCCAAGAGGTCGTCGGCGTCCGCAGCTCGAGGATTGTCGCTGTCTCTTATACACATCT
>NZ_AOID01000064.1 GCF_000337195.1 Natrinema versiforme JCM 10478
TCGGCATCCACCGCTTCCCTCGCGGCCTCCTCGTCGGATACCCCGGACACGTCCACGCCCATCGCTTCGGCGACTTCGGCGTATCGTCCGGGAACGGCTTCGATGTTGTATCGCATCACTGCAGGCGTGTACGCGGCGATGGCCTCTCCGTGTGGAATTTCGGGATACATTCCGCCGGTCGTTTCGGCCAGGGAGTGGATCGCGCCGAATCCGGCGAAGTTCTCACAGATCCCCGCCACGTGAGAGCCGAACATCATCTGCTCGCGTGCCGCCATCTCACCGTCCTCGTAGGCGGCGGGGAGGTGCTCCGAGACGAGTCCCATCACGTGTTTGGTCAGCGGTTCGACGAGGGGCGGGCGGGCGGAGGACACGTGATTCTCGAGCGCGTGGGAGAAGGCGTCGAAGCCGGTTGCGGCGGTCTGTCTCGGCGGGAGCGTCTCCGTCAAGGCGGGATCGACAAGCGAAATTTCGGCACCCAGGTACGGTCCGCCCGGGTACTGCGGCGATTGGCCGAGGGCCATCTTGAACTCGCGTTCCTCGTCGGTGATCACGGCCCAGTAATCGACCTCGCTGCCGGTTCCGGCGGTCGTCGGTACCGTCACCAGCGGGAGGGGGTGGTTCTCGATCGGTTCCTCCAGTACCTCCTCGGCCGACGTCACTTCGTAATCGGCGATCTCTCCCGGATTGGTGGCCATCAGCGACGCTCCCTTTCCGACGTCGATCGAACTTCCGCCGCCGACGGACACGATGAAGTCACAGCCCTCTTTCTCCAACAGTTCGGTTGCTTCGTTGACCATTCCGACTGTCGGATTGGGCTCGACGCCGTCGTAGGTCGCGTACTCGATGCCTTCGGCAGCGAGCGACGTTTCGATCCCGTCGACTAAGCCGGCGTCGAGGATCCCCTGATCCGTGACGATCAGTGCCTTCTCCCAACTCTGTGACTCGACGATCGATCCGATATTCTCGCTGGATCCGTTCCCGAATTCGACCCAGATCGGGAAGGTAAGCGTGTAGTCGCCGAGGCTCATCGGCGCTCACCCTCGCGTTTCGTACCGTGAATGCCGGGTGATCCCATAGACGTGGCGTCTGTTGACATCGCTCTATCCGCATGGTAGTCTTTCTCTCCCATTCCAGCCACAGTTTCCATATTTCAGTATATAAATCTTGGTGTCAGGTCGATTCCGGCCCCAGTTTCACGAACGCCGTACTTGCGTCTGAGTGCCCGGTAGAGCCCTGTTCGCGACGTAATCGGCCAATCGAATCACTCAATCTACCAGCTGCTCGAGGGAGACGATCTCGCTTCTAACGTCCCCGCTAAACGCCCGGACAATTCGCATTCGCTGACCGAACAGTACCCTGACCGTCGCGTTTCGAATGTGGAAACGGACCTCGAGTAGCGTCGACCATCGAATCGCGAGTCGATCGTCTCGGACGGAATCGCGTTCGATCCGGCAGAGAACTCCGACACGCCCCGTTCGGTCCGCTACGTCCCGTCACTACGGTCGTTTGCCACCCGCTGTTCGAACGATTTGACAGTCCGCTCGAGCGCCGGCACGATATTCTGCTCGATTACCTCATCGGTAATGCGATAGCTCGGCCCCGAGACGCTCATCGCACCGATGGGAGGGCCGTCCGGTTGATCGACCGCCATTCCGACGCTGCGCAGTCCCTCGGTGAATTCCTCGTTGTCGATCGAATATCCCCGATCGTCGACGCGCTCGAGTTCCTCGAAGAGGGTTCGACGATCGGTGATCGTGTTATCCGTGTTCGCCGGTAGTCCCCACCGATCGAGGATCGCTTCGGTCCGGTCCCGGCCTAATTCAGCGAGAATCGCCTTCCCGGAAGCGGTCGCGTGCATGTGGTAATACGTCCCCATTCGAGCACGGTAGCGGCTCGAGTTGCTGTCGTCGGGGTACTTCACCCACTTGTGGTACGATTCCGAGATCGTGACGACGCGGCCGTGGTCCTCGATTACGAAATCGATCTCTTCGTCGGTCGCGTCCGTCAGTTCTCTCACGGCGTCATCCGCGACCTGGTATCCCCTCTTTCGGCTCCGGGCGTGTTCGCCTAAGCCGAGGAATTTCGGACCGATGTGGTACTCGTCGCCTTCTTTCACCAAATAGCCGCATTCGTAGAGGGTACTCAGGTGCTTGTATACCGTGCTCTTAGCGAGCGACAAATCCTCGGCGAGCAGCGGGAGGTTCGCGCCACCGTGTTCCCGTACTCGATCGATCAACGCCAGCGAGCGAGCAGTCGTTTTCAGTGTCGGATCCTTCGGTTGGTCCATCATATGTGTTGCTAATACATGGCACACCAATTAAGCGTTTCTCAAATCGAAATACCGATCCCGATCGGGTCCTCGGAAGCAGTTATCGGACGAATGAGAATCGCTACCACACCACCTCGCCGATCCACAAAATATAGTAATCTTAATCATTCATGCATTCGAAACGCGGCCAGCGATCGCTCGCACCGTATGAGTGGGGAGATCGGTCCGGGGAGAACGCCACTAGCACCGATTCGGAGCATCGAATCGAGTATCCGGATCGAGATGAGCGTTTTCCGGACCGCTTCGTACCAACCGTTTCCCCCCGAGAACTCTCGAGAGGTTCTTCTCGACTATCCGTTCTATACGATGTGGCACACTCTGTTTACACACATATTGATGTAATCTCTCGATCTGCGGCGGTCAGACTGTGCTCTTGAGAGTGGGTCGGATCTGTAGAATCGCATAGAATATACTACCCTACTATTTTACCCGCTGTACCCACGAGCGGTATTTTCATAACCATATGGTTCTTTCCCCACTCACATATACTAACAAACATCTATTTAGACTGTTACTACCCGGCGATTTTACAGCGAAGCACGAGCGCGGTGGCACGGTATAGTAGGGCGATATCGACAGTCCACTGATGGAGAATACGATAGCTAAAGCGTTCCGGATCACGATCCGCTCGAGATAACGGTCCGAAATACCGGGTGAGAAGTACATATCGCCGTGCACGGAAAGATATCGGTATCTCAAAGTGGACCGTGAGAGACGACCGATACCGGTGGGAATCGGTCGCCGGTATCACCTCTTCGTTTCCGATATATTCCGTCCCCCGCTAAGCTACGCCTGGCTCTATATCATATAGATTATGTACACACCCATTTGATATCTACACGAATTGCGATCGGTTTTGATCGGCTGGTTCGATATCCCTTCTCGTTTTTCGGAGTTGATCACGTGCCTTCGATAGCCGTGGCGGTCGACCCGATAGAAGGGGTATGAACGTCTCCCCATCGACAGACAGGTTGGTTCGAAACCCGGCAGAAATGAACCGTCTGTGAAATACGAATCGGTACCGATCGTCTATAGCGTATTTCAGTCCGACATCGATATCGTTCACCGATGCCACGACCGGCCATATAATGGGATTCTATATAACTGGCCAACCCTTTTTACTAATTCGCTCAATTGTGGTACTGTATGACGCAGTGGAACGACGCCAAGACGAAGCCTGTCAGTTCGGACATCACGGACAAATCAAACGCGTTGCCGGCTCGATACTTCACCGAAGACGACGTCTTCGAGATGGAGAAAGAGAAGGTGTTCGGTCAGTACTGGATCTACGCCGGCCACGTGAACAGCATCAGCGAGCCCGGCCAGTTCTTCACGCGGACCATCGGCGGCCGTGATCTGATCATCGCTCGAGACGGCGACGGTGAGATCCGCGCCGTCGAGAACTTCTCGGCTCGCGACGGCGCGGCGCTCCTCGAAGACGCATCGATGACCGATCCCAAACAGGTCGATCCGGACGCTCTCGACGAACCGGAGTCAGTTCACGTCGACAGTATCGGCCCACTGATCTTCGTGAACCTGAGCGAGGATCCGATGCCGCTGGCCGAACAGGCCGGCGTCATGAAAGACCGGCTCGAGGCACTCCCGCTCGAGGAGTACGAACTCGCCACTCGGATCAGTTCGGAAGTCGAATGTAACTGGAAGGTGTTCGCGAGCAACTACTCGGAGTGTGACCACTGTCAGGCCAACCACCAGGACTGGATCAAGGGCATCTCGCTCAACGAGTCCGAACTCGAGGTAAACGACTACCATTGGGTGCTTCACTACACGCACGCCGAAGACGTCGAGGACGAGATGCGGATCCACGACGAACACGAGGCGCAGTTCCACTACCTCTGGCCGAACTTCACGGTCAACATGTACGGCACCGCCGACGGTTACGGCACCTACATCATCGAACCAATCGACACCAACCGCTTCCGACTCATCGCGGACTACTACTTCCGCGACAGTGAGCTCTCCGACGAAGAGCGGGAGTTCGTCCGGACGAGCCGGCAACTGCAGGAAGAGGACTTCGAACTGGTCGAGCGCCAGTGGGAAGGGCTCAAGACCGGCGCGCTCGCACAGGCCCAACTCGGCCCCAACGAACACACCGTCCACAAGTTCCACCAGCTCGCACAGGANTGGGAAGGGCTCAAGACCGGCGCGCTCGCACAGGCCCAACTCGGCCCCAACGAACACACCGTCCACAAGTTCCACCAGCTCGCACAGGAAGCGTACAACAACTAAGCTGACGGACTGTTTTTCGGGCGGAACGGAGAGCACTAGAGCTACCCGCAAGTGGAGCACGGCGGTCGGGGTTGTGGTGTAGTCGGCCGGGACCAACGTCGACTCTGTCCAATTTGCTTTCGACACCGGACCCGTTGCGAGGAGACGGAGCAATTAGTCCAGCGGCTTATTGAACGGTATGCAATAAACGAGCATCCGTGAGTAACGCGAGCGATTCACCGCCGGAGCGGGGTGAAACCCCGCGACGGCGGCTTTTTGGCATCAACGGATTTTGCCGGGGTTCGCCCGAGTGAGCGAAGCGAACGAGGAAGGATCCCGGCAAAAGAGGTTGCTGTACACACCGGCGACCAGAGCGTTCGACAGAGAGCACACGAGGCCACAGTTGATTCCGTGGCTCAAACAGAACTTCTAGTATTGTTGGGACGACCCTGTCCGCTGTCGTCGTCGCGCAACCAGTCGTCAACAGCACGTCGCTGCTGTCGGCACTGACTACCCTCCTGTTCAATACACCGCATCCGGGACTCGAATAGCGACGCCCTGACTCCTTGTGTCAGTTATTCGAGAAGCGTACCCGAAACTCATGGGAAAATAGACCGTCCCTCTCCCACTAGCGGTTGTAGATCTCACATGTTGTATTCTAACCACTCCCATATACATTGAATATAAATGTCGCCCGCTCGCAGGTGAGAGTGGAGATTTCGATCAATGTCAATGGATGCCGTTGTCTACAAAGGCGAACGCGAGGTATCGGTCGAAGAAGTCGAGGAGCCGCAAATCGAGCACCCGAACGATGTCGTAATCGACATCACGACGACGTGCATCTGCGGGTCCGACCTCCACATGTACGAGGGGCGGACGGCCGCAGAGCCAGGGATCGTATTCGGACACGAGAATATGGGAATCGTGACCGAGGTCGGCGATGCGGTGACCTCCCTCGAGGAGGGCGACCGCGTCGTCGCGCCGTTCAACGTCGCCTGTGGCTTCTGTGAGAACTGCGAGAACGGCTACACCGGCTTCTGTACGAACGTCAATCCCGGCTTCGCCGGCGGCGCGTACGGCTACGTCGCGATGGGGCCGTATCAGGGCGGTCAGGCCGAGCAACTCCGCATTCCGTACGCGGACTTCAACGCGCTCAAGCTGCCCGAGGGTGACGAACACGAGGACTCCTTTGCACTGCTCGCGGACATCTTCCCGACCGGCTGGCACGGTACGGAACTCGCCAACCTCGAGTCCGGTGACTCCGTCGCGATCTACGGCGCTGGCCCGGTGGGCCTGATGGCGGCCTACAGCGCCAAGCTCAAGGGTGCCGCAGAGATTTACGTCGTCGACCGCGTTCCCAGCCGCCTCGAACTGGCTGAGGAACACTGTGACGCGACGCCGATCAACTTCGAGGAGGGTGACCCGGTCGAACAGATCAAGGACATCCACGGCGGCGGCGTGGACAAGGGCGTCGACGCCGTCGGATACCAGGCGATCGACCCGGACAAGGAAGGCGACGGTGCGTACGACCCCGCTCGCGAGAACCCGGCTGTCGTCATTAACAATCTCATCCGGACGGTCCGACCGACCGGTGAACTCGGGATTCCGGGATTGTACGTCCCCGATGATCCCGGCGCACCGGACGACATGGCCGCACAGGGCCGTCTCGGCATCGACTTCGGGCTCCTCTTCGAGAAGGGACAGGCGCTCGGTACCGGTCAGTGCAACGTCAAGGAGTACAATCGCGAACTCCGCGACATGATCATCGAAGGGCGTGCCGATCCCAGCTGGGCCGTCTCACACCGCGTCGACCTGGAGGAGGCACCGGAGATGTACGAGAAATTCGATAACCGCGAGGAAGGTGTCACGAAGGTTCTACTGGAACCATAACCCTCGCACGATTGGACGCCTCCGTTTTTTAGCATTACTACGCCTTCTCGTGCTCTGCTGACACAGCACGCTGTGGAATACTGTTCCCTACAGAGCCACTGAAACGGTGTGTGAACTGATCGAACGCCGTCCCGCGTATCAGGAATCACCGGATTCTAAACGTCGACTGTGTGGATCTCTTGGTGTTGAACCGACCACCAAACGGATCGGTCTCGAGCGGAAATCAAGCAGATTCGCGGGGGAAGGGATCGGTAGCGTACTCGTCGGTCTGTTCGTCAGCTGTCGCCAGACAGTCGTCGAGTTCGTTTGTCACGGCCGCCTCGTCGATGTCGCTACCGATGAACACTAACCGTGTCGCCGGCTCGTCGTCTCCCCATTCGCCGATCGGCCCAGCCTGGACGGACGGACCGGCCTGACTCACCCCGAGAACCGTCTCCGGGCGACTCACTACCCACGCGAATCCTTTCGCACGGATGATCTCGCCGTCCCAGTCGTCGAGCCACGCGTCGAACCGTTCGGGGTGGAAGGGACGCTCTCGACGATAGACGAACGACTCGACGCCGTGTGCCTCGGCCGCCGAAACGGCATCGTCACCGTGGTCGTGATCCGGATGCTCGTTCGCTGTGTCTCCGGCCAAGGCTTGCTTCCAGCCTTGCTGTCGCCGTGCCGCGTCGAAGTCGAACGATCCCGTGTCGAGAACGGCACTCGAGTCGACATCGCTGTACGTCGTTCGATGCAGCGTCGCACGCGGCTGGAGTTCGCCGATGGCGGCCTCGATAGCGTCCAGCGTCTCCTCGGGCACCATATCACACTTATTCAACAGCAAGACGTCGCAGAATTCGATCTGGTCGACTAACACCTCGGTCAGCGGCCGCTCCGGATCCGGGGCAGCATCCGGGAGGGATTCGTCCGAATCGAACGCTTTCCAGAAGCCATAGGCGTCGACGACCGAGACTGTCGTATCGAGTCGGAACCGGTCCGGAAGGCTGTCCGCTTCCGTCCCCGTCGTGAGCGTCCGGGCGATGGGAATCGGTTCACTGATTCCTGACGCCTCGATGACGAGGTAGTCGAACGAGCGCTCCTCGGCTAATCGCGTCGCCTGCGCGACGAGGTCGTCCTGGAGTCGACAGCAGATACAGCCGTTCGAGAGGTCGACGACACCGTCCTCCGTCTCGTCGGCGATCAACTCCGCGTCGACGTTGATCTCGCCCATATCGTTGACGATGACGGCGATTCGACTCCCGTTGGGGTTGTTCAGCAGTCGATTGACCAGCGTCGTTTTGCCCGCACCCAGCGGGCCGCTGATAACGGTGATCGGGATCTCGGCTGGAGACGTGACCATTTCGTCTGTCATCTCGTCTCGACGTCTAATGAATCTCCCGTCGACGGCACGAGTGGTGGCTCGTGAGCTCCTTCGATATCGGAGCGACAGGTGCCGGTATCGTCGTTCTGTGTCTGGGGCCGGCATAGCGCTCGGAACGCTGGCACGTCCCGACAGACTCGACCGCGCCATCCTCAACAGATTATCTATCTTATATGATGCGGAGAACGGGAGAAACGACCCAGTCCGTGTAGCCCAATAGGGGACCGCAATCTACTCTCATTGCCGCTTCGACGGACCTCGGTGTCGGCGTTGAAAGACACCGTGAGTCAGTCGTCCGCCGTTGCCGTCTCATCCGGTTCGCTGGCAGCCACCGCATCGAAGCCGTCGACCGGCTGATCGGGGATCAGTCGGTCGAGTTCCTCGGGCGCGCCGAGTTGCGCGTCGGCCTCCTCGGGATTTTCGAGCTCGGTGCGTCCGAACTGGACGTCGAGTTCGTCGTCGAGATGAAGCCGTATCGCTTCGAGGAGGGCGTCGGCTTCGAGCGGCTGGCCTCGCTGCTTGAGGTCTGCCTCCGTCGCATCCGCAGGGATGTTGAACGCCCGCTGGGTGATGATCGGTCCCTGGTCGAGATCGGTCGTGACGTAGTGGGCGGTGACACCGGCGATACGGGCTCCCTCTTCGAGCGCCTGTCTGTACGCGGCGGCACCGGGGAACGCCGGAAGCAGACTCGGATGGACGTTGATGATCCGACTCTCGTAGCGGAAGACGACTTCGGGCGAGAGGATACGGATGTAGCGAGCCAGCGCGATCAGATCGATGTCGTATTCCGAGAGCCTGTCGAGAAGCTCTTCTTCGTCTGGGGTCCCCTTCTCGTCTCCGATATCGTGGAAGGGAACGTCGTATTGGGCCGCGAGCGGCTGCAGATCGTCATGGTTCCCGATGACGACCTCGATGTCAGCGTCCAGTTCGCCGCTATTCCAGGCCTCGAGCAACGTTTCGAGACAGTGGCTCTCCTTGGTGACGAGGACGGCAACGGACTGGTTCTCGCAGTCGGATGGGAACCGCACCTGCACGTCGACGCCGAACCCATCACAGAGGTCCTCGAGGTCCGCTTGGAACTTCGGTTGCGTCGTGACCATTTCCGTCGTATCGACCTCCATCGTCATCCGGAACGTCCCGTCCCGAACGGCCTGGTCGAGGTCTACAATGTTGGCGTTGCGCTCGAAAAGGAAGGAGGTCACCTCGGCGATGAGGCCGGTATCGTCTTCGCCGACGACCGTTATCTCGGTCCACTCGCGAGTCATACCAGCTCCCTCCGGCTACCGTCGTCGGTCGTTCCACTCGTCTTCGTCCGGTGTGAGTCGAGCGGCGCTTCCCAGTTACGTCGCAGTGATCTGTCGGCCACCGAAACGGACGTCTCGCGGTCTTTGAGAGGCATTTCGGACACTACTTCCCGTCCTCCGGTAATTAACTTTGTTCCTCCTGAAAGGGCGGGGATACGATGTGTTTCGGCGTCGCACTATATCGAAATATCCTGACAGCTCGAGAAGGAAGGCGTACGCTGTCCGGGACACTGAGACGGCGGACGCGCAGTCGCTCCAGACAGGGGTACGCGAAGCGATTACGCCTGCTCCCTGAGATATTCGACGACGGTCGCCGGTTCTTCGTCCAACCCACCGCCCTGTGCAAAGGTCGAACCGCCACCGCCGCCACCGCCGAACTCCGCTGTGACATCGTCGACGACCTCGCTGGCGTCAGGGTCGCCGGTCGTCGCGACGACCAGGAACGAATCACCGTTGACGCCGGTCAGTGCGATCACGTCTCCCGCGTCTCCAGCGAGGTCTCTGACTCGCTCGGAAACGTCGTTCGGCCCCATCCCCTCGACTTCGCCGACTATCCAATCGTCACCGTTCTTCGAGACGGCTTCGTCCGCTAGGGTCTCTAGGTGTCCTTCCAACAGACGCTCGTGTAACTGATCGATCTCTTCCTCGAGAGACGCGGTCTCCTGTACGAGACTGGTCGCGCGTTCCGGGAGATCCTCGACGCTCGTATCCAGTACGTCCGCCGCACGCTTTGCGTTCTTTCGCTCATCGATCCGCGTTTGGATCGCTGTGGGGCCGACGGCGTACTCGACGCGGATGAGGTCAGCCCCCGGATTCGAGACATCCAGAACCGCTATTGGCCCGATCTCGTTGGTATTTTGTACGTGCGTCCCGCCGCAGGCCGCGATATCCCAGTCATCGATCTCGACCACGCGAACTGTCTCGGACTGTTCGCTGTTGTCGGTCAGATTGAAAACCACGTCCTCGCGCTGACGGGCGCGTTCACTGTCCATTTCGTTCCACGTGACGTCTCGAGAGTCCCAGACTACCTCGTTCACCAGTCGCTCGAACGTGATCGCGTTCACGTCGTCCGGATCGCGGTCAGTTTCGAAGTCTAGGCGAACGTTCTCCGACCCGATACCGAACCCGCCGTATCCGGGATCCTCGAACAGTTTCCGTCCCGCACCGTACACCACGTGACTCGCCGTGTGCGCTCGCATACAGTAGGTTCGGAACGCTTCGTCGATGCGACCCGTGACAGCCTCGTCTGCCTCGAAGCCAGGCTCGGTCGCGAGAGTATGGATGAGTTCCCCGTCTCGTTTCTGCACGTCGATGACGTCAATCCCGTCCAGCGTTCCGCCGTCGGCCGGTTGCCCGCCACCCTCCGGGTAGAAGTACGTCCGGTCCAAGCGGACCGCACGACCGTCAACGGAACGAACGGTCGCCTCGAACTCCGTCACGTACGGCTCTGTGGCCGCTAAATTGGTCGTCGAATCGGTGGCCATAGTGTGGTCTTGCCACACACTCTGATAAACAACACGGTGCGCGTACTGCGAGACCCGATTCACCGATGTACTCTTTCAGAAGACGGAGTCGGACGGCCAACAGAGACGGTTCGAAAAGCGACTTCGGATCGGTGACGGAACAACGATGATCCCAACCCTAATATTAAAAATAAATTACATTCTGTGGATGCTGCGTAGAGCC
The DNA here is from genome assembly GCF_000337195.1 of Natrinema versiforme JCM 10478. Taxonomy (GTDB): domain Archaea; phylum Halobacteriota; class Halobacteria; order Halobacteriales; family Natrialbaceae; genus Natrinema; species Natrinema versiforme. The sequence goes on from NZ_AOID01000064.1 coordinate 10,799, forward strand.
GACCGTGACTCGAGGACTATTTTCGCGGTAGAGGCACTAAATCGTCGACGTAGCCGGCCGAAATAACGGTGTGGCAATACATTAATACCGATACCGAACCCGTATTTGACATGGAGTACCACGAGGCAGTCAACTATCTGGAAAGTCTGGACCGCTCCCGCCCAAAACTCGGGACGGAGACGACCGCGAGGATGCTATCCGCTCTCGGAAACCCACACGAGGGGGTCGACTGCGTCCAGATAGCGGGATCGAACGGGAAAGGGAGCACGGCGGTGATGCTCGAACGGGTACTGCGGGAGGCCGACCTCGATGTCGGTCTGTACACGTCGCCGGACCTGAACGACTTCCGCGAGCGGATCCGGACCAACGGACAAAAAGTCTCGAAGGACTTCGTCCGATCGTTCACCGAGGAAATCAAACCGTCTCTCTCTCGACTGCGCGGCGACGGTGACTCCCCGACGTACTTCGAGGTGCTTACCGTCCTCGCACTCCAGTATTTTGCCAGCCAAGACGTCGACGTCGCGATCCTCGAAGTCGGTATCGGCGGTCGGCACGATGCGACGAGCGTCGTGGAGCCGGTGGCCAGTGCCGTCACGAACGTGAGCCTCGAGCACACCGATGTCCTCGGCGAAACGGTCGAAGAGATCGCCCGAGACAAAGCCCAAGTCTCACCGGACGGAAAACGGCTCGTAACGAGTGCCGTTGGCGACGCGCTCGAGGCGATCCGAACCGAAACGGCGGTCGTTACTGTGGGCGAAGCCGAGGCCGACATCATCGCTCGAGAGGGCGAAATGACCTCGCAGGTCGAAACGACCGTCTCGATACGTGGTCCGGAGTGGACGGTCTCGACGAACAGTCCGTTGCTCGGCCAGCACCAGGCGACGAACGCCGGAATAGCGGCGACTCTCGCCCGCCAAGTAGCCAACGTCGAGACCGGGGCGATCGAGCGCGGACTCCGCAGTGCCCACTGGCCCGGCCGGTTCGAAGTGATGTCGACCGACCCGCTGGTGATCCTCGACGGTGCTCACAACCCGGCCGCATGCGAGACGCTCAGCGATCTCGTCGACCGGTACGAGTTCGATGGACTCCACCTCGTCTTCGGCGCGATGAAAGAGAAGGACCACTCGAGAATGGCAGCAGCATTGCCTGAATCGGACGTGCTTCACCTTTGTCAGCCGGCTGTGAGCCGGGCCGCGTCCTTCGACACGCTGACGGGCGCGTTCGAGACGTCTGCAACCCGGATCCAGCAGGACGAGACGGTACAGACGGCGGTCGAACGGGCGCTCGAGTCGGCAGACGGCGACGACTGCGTGCTCGTCACTGGTTCGCTGTACGTCGTTGCCGAAGCCCGCGATCGGTGGACGCAGCTCCAGATCCCGAAACAAGTCGAGACACTCGACGCTGCGCGATCGATTCTCTCCGAAGCCTCCGTTCAGGATGGGTTCACTAACCACGTCGCTAAAGACACTGTCACCCATACGTTCAAAACCCGATTGCGAGAGAAGCAGGCGGCGTATCTACAGCAGACGATGCAATCTATCGGTGGGACGTGTGTCGTCTCGGAGATCGCGTCTCCTGGGAGACATGTCTCCGTCGTCCTCTCCGGAACCGTCGCCCAGTACGAACGTCTGGCCGACGCGATCGAGAACAGTGAGCTGGGACTTTCGTACGTTTCGGAACGGTTCGGAGAGGTCATCAGCGATGGCGAGGAGGCCGACCGGTATCCCTGGGATGCTGACACGGCAGTCATGGGTATCCTGAACGTCACTCCGGACAGTTTCTACGACGGTGGCCAGTACGATCAGGTGGAAGACGCCGTCCAACGATTCCGTGAAATGAGTTCCTCGGGCGTGGACATCGTCGATGTCGGTGGCGAGAGTACTCGGCCCGGAGCCGATCCGATTACGGTCGAAGAGGAAATCGAGCGCGTGATCCCGGTTATCGAACGCATCTCCGGGACGGACGTGCCGGTCTCTATTGATACGAGACGGGCGGCTGTCGCAGACGCCGCCCTGGAGGCGGGTGCAGACATCATCAACGACGTCTCCGGGCTGGCGGATCCGGACATGCGGTTTGTCGCTGCCGACCACGACGTGCCGGTCGTCGTAATGCACAGCGTCGATGCCCCGGTCGATCCGGACCGATCGACGACGTACGATGATGTCGTCGAGGACGTCATCCGTGAACTCAGCCAACGAGTGTTGCTCGCCGAACGGGCGGGACTCGATCGCGATCAGATCATCGTCGATCCCGGACTCGGCTTCGGCAAGTCCGCCACGGAGTGCTTCGAGTTAGTCGACAGGCTGGGTGAACTCCGCGCTCTCGGTTGCCCGATCATGGTCGGCCATTCCCACAAGTCCATGTTCGAGCGCGTTGACTGCAGTCTCGACGAGCGACTCCTGCCAACGGTCGCAACGACGACGATGGCGGCCGAGCGAGGTGCAGATATCGTCCGCGTCCACGACGTCGCGGAGAACGCCGCTGCGATCCGGACGGTTCGAGAAATGGCCACCACAGATCGGTAGGAAGACGAGACGAGTGCCGAGGCGGGAAATCGATCGAGACGACGCCCGTACTTACGTTACTGTATCGAACGACGAGGTGGGAAGAATAGACGGAAACCTGGCGTCGAGTTCGTCGGCTTCCTCGGGGAGAACCGCTGCGACGACGTAGTCAGCGTGCTGTTCGAAATACGTCAGGAGGCCGTAAATACGGTCCGCGTCGAGCATCTCGACGGCATCGATGACGACGATCGGGAGCTCCGAGCTCACGTCGTGTGCGATATACCCAGCGAGCGCGACGACGAGACCGATAACTTCGCGTTCGCTTTTGCTCAGCGTGTCGATCGTATCCTCGTAGGCAGCCCCATCGGCAGTCGACCGCACGACGTGTAGTTCGAAATCGGTCCGCGAAGTCGATCGCCCCGTCGTATCGGTGAGCCGTTCGATCCACACGCGCTCGATGTTTTCGTACGCTAACTCGTCGATCACCTGCTGCATCGATTTGTTGAACGCAGACACGAGATCGCGCTCGATCGTTTCGATCCGATCGCGCTGTTCCTGAAGCTGCTTGGATATGGACTCGCGCTCGGCCTCGAGATCGTCACGGTCGGCGCGTGCTGACTCGATCCGTTCGATCTCCGTCTCGATGTCGGCGAGTTCGTTCTCGAGCTGGCCGCGTTTGTACTCGAGATCGCTCACCTCGCCGTGTAGTTCGACGAGTTCATCGTTTTCCTCATCGATTGCTTCGGCCTTCGTTTGCAGCTCTTCGATCTCGCTCTGGAGCGACGCCCGATCATCCTCGAGCTCCTCGAGTTGCTGCTCTCGGTGCGTGATCTCTTTGTCGATCGACTGTTTGCTGTCTGTGAGCCGGGTGCGCTTCTCGCGTTGCTCTTCGAGTTGTTGTTTCCGGTGTTTGAGCGACTCGATCCGATCAGTGATCATACGCTGTTGGGTCCGTTTTTCGTCGAGAATCTCCTTGACGACCCGGACCTGCTCTGCGATCTCCGACCGTTCGACGGTGTTCCCGCACGTCCAGCACGTGATCGTCCGGGTCGTCGGATCGAGTTCGCTGATAATATCGTCGGACGTCATCTGATCCGGGATATCGGTCTCATCGTCCAGCAGTTGTCCGTTCATCTCTACGATCGGACTCAGCGCGTTGATCGTCGTCGTCAACTGCTGCTTTTGGTGGTGGAACTGCTCGATCTCGGTTTCGATCTCGTCGAGGTCCTGCGTCTCGTCGGTACATTGCAGCTCAGCCAATTTCTCCGATTTTTCATCGAGATCGTCACGAAGCGATGCCAACGCCGCTTTTTGTGTCCTGATTCGGTCTCGGATCGTCTCCCGCTCCGTGCGTTTCTGTTTGAGTTCCTCGAGTATCTCTTGTCCCTCGTCTGTCCCGCCGCTCCCATCTCTTTGCTCGATAACCTCGCGTTTTGTCTCCAGCGAGTCCTCGACGGTCCGTATCTTTGCTTGCACGCTCTCGGCTTCCGTCTGGAGCGTCGGAAGACGATCTTCCATCCGGTCTACTTCTTCGAGGCGGCTATCGATCTCGTTTTTTCTGGTCTGCAGCCGATCGATCTCCGATTCGATCTCCTCGGTATCGATCGGTCTCATCAATAGGTCATACAAATCGTCATCGTTGACGATCGCTCGTCGAACGGGGTTCGTCTCATCGAGCGAGACGAACAGTTCACAGAGTTGCTTCCGATCGGATACGCGGTTAGCGTCGGAGACAACCGATTTACCGTCCTTCGTCGTTACAGTGACGTCGTAGTCGTCGTGGTCGGTCTCGAGTTCGATGTACCCCTCGTCGGCATCGCTCTTCAATTTCGGACCGTTCCCTCCGAGAACAGCAGAAAGTGCGCGTAAAAAGGACGATTTGTTCGACGCGTTCTCTCCCGAGAGCAGCGTGACGCCGGGTGAGAGCGTCGCTTCGCCCTCTGATATCCCCCCGATGTTCCGAACGCGGATACGAAGATCACCGAGTTCTACGGCAGTATGATCGGTCGGTGTCGTATTATTATATGACATGGTAGTTCAGAATTCGATAGTATGCGACACTTCACTACCCGAATACTAAAACTCCATAATCTTCAATCTTATGCAAACAGTCATTCCTCGGAATCAGCAGCACAGTTGCAACGGCCCCGTTCCAGAAGCCGAGAGAACGTATACTCCTCTCCACACCTCGTGCAGGCGATTCGGAGGCTCAACGTCACGTCCACGTCGCTGATGCGTACATGATCCGCAGAGCGAAGCCGGTCGATCGTCCGTTCGGTGATGACCTCCGTCCGAGATAATAGTTTGAATACCGTATTTTTTGCGTCGGGGATAGTCACACTCGGATCGTGAGACGTGTCCACTCCGAGACAGTCTTGTAGATGCGTCCGGATCGTCTGATAGCTCACAAAGTCCGCCCTGACTGCTTCCGGATCTACCCCCGATCGTCTGAGTCGGTCCGTTACTTCGACTCTCGAACCCGAACTCACGTCGTCAGCAGTGAGAAGGTGATATATATTTTCGACTTCACCCTCGACTATTTCCATTCTGGCAGTTCGCATCGCGGCCTCGAGAACTCGCTGGTTGAAGTCCCGCTCGAGGTCTCGAAGGCTCGCATCGGCATGCTGTCGCCGTTCCCGTAGCATCGTGTCGGCGCCGTCGAGCCCCCACTTCTCGCACACGCGGTCTATCTTGCACGTCCGACTATCGTCAGCAGACATCAGCTATCTGTCGAACTCGCGTTGGCATACCGGGTCCAGATGGATTTACTCACGGTACAAAAAACGGATCGTCGCATGCTCTTCCCTTGGGTTCAACCCTAAATAACGATACCGGTATACTGAACTGCTCCGCCGCGCTTCCGGAAGCGGGCCCGTCATATCATAGTAATTTATGTTCTCAGAGCGTTGTTACCGACACAGGACGTAGTTTGATTGTGAGCATCCCTTCAATAATGAGAGCAATAGTCTTTGGACAGCAACAAACAGGCAGTTCGATACGGTATTCGACCAGCGATTCCGTTCATACCTCTTCGAGCAGAAACCGGATACTACAATGCCAATAACAGCAAAATCATACATCGAACACGAAAATATAGCACTCGTTCCGACGCTGCACGAACTCGATGGCGTAAATATTCGGGTGATCCACCAAGCGACGACTGATCCGAACTCCGGTACGTTCCCGTTCGTGATCGAGTACGACGATATCGACGAGCTAGAAGCCGCACTCGACGCAGACCATACTGTGAGCGATTACGAACGGATAGATACGAATGACGGCACAAACATATACAATATACAGCATACAGATGAAGCCAAACTTATCAGCCCGGCTGTAACCCAAGTGAACGGGTTCCTCCTGCAAGCAGAGACGAAAGATAAAGGATGGCTCATTCAGGCACAGCTACCGAGCCGAAACGCGCTTCACACGGTGTGGGAACGTGCGAGGGAGAACGACATCAGTTTCAGTTTGCTTGAACTCTACGAAAAACGGAAGGGCGGCTCCGAGAGCTCGTTCGGCTTGACAGAAGAGCAACAGAAAGCTCTCGAGATCGCGTACGAAAAGGGATACTTCAGCGAACCGCGTGAAATGTCGCTCGAGGACGTTGCCGACGAAGTCGGCGTCTCTTCGACAGCGATGAGCGGCCGTCTGCGCCGAGGAATGAGAAATCTACTGTCGTCCACACTTATCGAAGAGTAGAAACAGCCTGGTTTCGGCGTCATGACTAGCTACCGTGACCGCGAATCCGCCGATGGCACGTGTCTCATATTGTCAAGTACAGCGCCTCTCCGATGCAGCCGCCCTGTCATTTCGCACCGCTACGAGTATCACATGCCGGGGTGGCAGCGGGCCCGGGATGCACCGCCCAAACTGCAAATAGATGAGTCGAACCGGGCGAACGATCCACGCCGATGTACGATCACTGGCACGTGTTGGTGCTCGGAGCGGATCGACGATCGGGGTCTTCTGGTCCCGTTGGCCCTCAATCCACTCGAACTCAGCGGTACAGAGGAACGTCTGTCTGTCTAGAGGTTACTGTCGCACGTGAACCCTTCGCGAGATGGGATTGTGAAACACAACATCTTTGAAATCGCACTTTTCGTTGATGGAACGGAAAATCTCCGGCCGACGCCGTCATGACGAGCACACCGACTACGAGCGAACGAGGCGAACAGAAAACTATGCTAGAGACGTCTGGTTGAAGGCGACCGAGACTATCACTCCCTCAGAGGCACCTTTTCGACGGTACAGTTCAGTCTGTTATGTGGGGTATCAGCGGTAGATATTACCTATTATATTGATGAAGCGGAGTAGCCCCGTCTGTAGTCGCGTTCGCCAGTGAGACAGCAGTCATAACGCATGGGATTACAAAAATATGTATGTAATTGGATTGTCGAGGTAGACCGTGCACCGTAGTCGGACGGAGAGAGCCGAATAGCGGCCGGTCACCGAATTGAAAACTGAGACCGGGAGAAGAGCACACTGTCGCCAGTTGACTGTTCGACCCGATCCTCGAGGCTTGAGTCAACACGACGAGTAGAAACTGAGGTCCGAACCGCGAGTTCTCTTCCGTACAGCGCTCTGGCGGTACTTCCCGGTCAACCGGCCCGGCATGTCACCAGCTGCGATCGACGAGAAATCCGATTTCGTAATCGGAGGACCACATAGCCGCGTCGGCATGATCTCGGAGCATATCATACGGTAGTGAATATACCGACAAAACGGTTCGAATCGCTACCGTGTTCGAAATCAGTTCGGTTCCGCGAACGCGAATCGGCTGCTGCGCCCGTGTTCGCGTGGAAACGAGGCGTCATGGAGACCACTCACTGCTTCGCGGCGTTCGTAAACTCAAGTGATTGTCTTCCCAATACGATGGGTTTGACGAGCGCACCCGATTCGCTCGATCCGGCCGCGGGCTCAGTCAGTTCGCGATCAGCGCGATGCTGATCCCGATCGTCGGGGACGGTCGGCCGGCGTGAGTCGGTGCCCGGCCGTCGGTTGGAGCAGTCAACTATTTCGGTCGACGGACGAGAGAACCGAGTATGGACGACAGAAAACAAGCCACGTTCGGCACCGAGGGCGAGCTCCGGACCGACGAGACGGATGCGACGGACGACGATTCCGACTCCGGACCCGAGCGCGACGACTTCGGCGACGAACTCGAGGAGAACGAAACCAAATCCGGGGCGAACCGCTACGTCGTCTCGAGTCTCCTCCAGAAGGCGGTTCGGCGATCCGACGAGGAGATCGCGGCGTGGGCCGCGTGGGAACTGGTCCGCTCGGGATACGCCTGGAACTTCTGGGACCGAATCAATCTCTACGTCGTCGAGGACTTGCGCGCCGGGCACGAGGTCGCGCTCACGGTGGCTCGGTACGAGGAACTGGCCAACGAACGGTGGTCGCCGGACTCCTGGCGCGGACGGCTCTGTGCGGTCCACGCGGCATTGGCGGCCGCTCGAGCACCGTCGTCTCGGGAGGCCGCACACGCCGACGATTACTTCGGCGAACTCTCCGAAGAACGCGCTGCCGCACGCGAGGAGGGCCGCGAGCCTCGCTACGACCATCCCGGCGACGAACTCGAGCCCGGCGGAACGTACGACGCTGTCTTCGACCAACACACCTACGAGGGAAAGCGGCTCGGCCGCGGCGGCGCGTTCTTCAGGACACACGGCGGGCGAGTCGGCCCCGAGGGCGAACCGGAACTGAGCCGCCAGTGGCGGATCCGGAGTATGCGACTCGAGGACCGCGACTACACCGAAGACGAGCTCGTTCGCGCGGTGGAATCGGTCGATCCCGACGAGAAGTGGCCCGAGACGGACACGACCGACCGAGAGGAGTAACTGTCGCGACGAGCGGCGACGAAGAGCCGAGACATCTAGCGTTTCAAATCGAACGCGAGCCGGTGTCCGGGGGACGAACGAAAGCAGTCGATCAGAACGCACCGAGGTAATCGTCCTGGGGTTCGTACAGGCCGCCGGTCATCCGCACATCGTGGATCTCGTCTAACGTCTCACCGATCGAGGACCCGTGGTCGGACATTACTGCCGCGACGACGCCGATCGGGACGCCGTTCTCGTACTGCTCTTGTAGCTCCCAGATGACGTCCTTGAGATCGTCGCTCGTGACGTCCTCGGCCGCATCTATCTGTGCCCGTTCGAACTCCACGTCGTGTCCCGTCACGCGATAGTGACGCCGGTAGAACTCGACGATCTCGTTCGGCGTCTCGGTTCGTAGATCGACATCACACTCCGGACAGGCCGCAACGTACGGTGCTTGGTCTTGCGTGCTCATAGGTATCGAATAGCTGATTCTGGTTCGAGTGCTGGTGAGCGCTGGTCGGTCGTCGGTGTGATCACGAGTCGTATGCCTCCTGTGCGAGCTGGTGGAACTTGTGGACGGTGTGTTCGTTGGGGCCGAGTTGGGCCTGTGCGAGCGCGCCGGTCTTGAGCCCTTCCCACTGGCGNGCGAGCTGGTGGAACTTGTGGACGGTGTGTTCGTTGGGGCCGAGTTGGGCCTGTGCGAGCGCGCCGGTCTTGAGCCCTTCCCACTGGCGTTCGACCAGCTCGAAGTCCTCCTCCTGGAGCTGGCGGCTGGTGCGGACGAACTCCCGCTCTTCGTCGGAGAGTTCACTGTCGCGGAAGTAGTAGTCCGCGATCAACTGGAACCGATCGGTATCGATCGGATCGATGATGTAGGTGCCGTAGCCGTCGGCGGTGCCGTACATGTTGACCGTGAAGTTCGGCCAGAGGTAGTGGAACTGTGCTTCGTGTTCGTCGTGGATCCGCATCTCGTCCTCGACGTCTTCGGCGTGGGTGTAGTGAAGCACCCAGTGGTAATCGTTTACCTCGAGCTCTGACTCGTTGAGCGAAATGCCCTTGATCCAGTCTTGGTGGTTGGCCTGGCAGTGGTCACACTCCGAGTAGTTGCTCGCGAACACCTTCCAGTTACACTCGACCTCCGAGACGATTCGGGTCGCGTGTTCGTACTCTCCGAGCGGGAGTGCCTCGAGACGGTCTTTCATGACGCCGGCCTGTTCAGCCAACGGCATCGGATCCTCGCTCAGGTTCACGAAGATCAGTGGGCCGATGGTGTCGACGTGGACGTCGTTCAGGGCGTTCGCTTCGGCGTCGAACTCTTGGACTTCCTCGTCCTCGAGGTCGGGGTTCAGACCGGCTTCGTCGAAGCTCTTGGGCGTGCTTTTGAGTTCCCCCTCGAGGTCGTACGTCCAGAGATGGTATGGACATTTGATTCGCTTTGCATCACCGGGATCGGTCATCGGCGTGTCGTCGACCATCTTCGAGCCGCGGTGGGCACAGACGTTGTCGAACGCCTTGATATCCCCATCGTGACCGCGGACGACGATCAGTTGCCGACCGCCGATCGTCCGGGTGAAGTACTGGCCTGATTCCTTGATGCAGTTGGCGTGGCCGGCGTATACCCAGTACTCGCCGAACACCTTCTCGTTCTCTACCTCGAGGTACTCCGGTTCAGTAAAATACTTCGCCGGTAATGCGTTTGACTTCTCCGTGATATCTGAACTCACTGCCTGCGTTTGTGATTCGTCCCACTGTGTCATACAAGACAGCAATTGACATACCTATTAAAAACAGTTCACCTGTGATATTGAACCTCAATATAAACCAGGGAGAACTCGGGTGGGGACGAATGGAGGGACATGATCCACAGAGAGCCGGAAGCGTACTGTTGATCTCGGTTGGTAATCAGTCGACGGGGTCCGAATGTGCAGTGTCTGTCCGATTCCTGTAGTACGGAGCTGCACAAGACGAGCGGCAGTCATCCGGGGAAGCATTTCAGAACAGATGTGGCTCGTCGAGCGTGGTCCTCCTCAGCGAAAACCCCGTCTCGCTGCTGGACACACTGCGGCGATGGGCGTGTCCAAAGAATCGCGATATCAGCCGCTGATGGCACTGCTGTGAATCCGGCTGGCGATCTCTTCGCGGGTGATTTCCCGATCCGGGTCGTGCGAGAGTCGATGCATGGCGAGATCGATCAGATCTAGCTGTTTGAGCAACTTCTGTGTGCGGTCCCGGTTGAGGTCCAGTTGTCGTTGGACGTCGTACAGCGTCATCGACGACTCTATGGCACTCACCACCTCTTCGATCGTGAGGCCGTCCGGGAGACCGAGCCCGTCGGCGGCGAGCTGTGTATTGGAGACGTTCTCGATCGGGTCATCTTCGTCCGGTGCGAGATCCTGTTCCGCTGTCGATTCGGATGTCGACTGTGAGTCCTCGGGACACTCCGTCTCGGCTGCCGACTCGTCTGTCTCGTCGACTGTGTCATCGGAGTCCGCCGCCGCTACGCTACCGTCTGCCGTGCAGTCGTCCGTCCCGGTCTCGTCGGCCGCCTCGGTTTCGTCGGCTGTCGCGTACGACATCGGTTGGTGGATACCGGCCTCGGTCATGTACCGACGAACGGTCTCCGAGGCGACATCCATCTCGATGTGTTCGGCCATCTCTGCGAACGTGTCGAAGGAATCGTACAGACATTGGAGGTAGTCGTCGTCCTCATACGGTGGGAGGTCCGCCGATCGTGCGGCGTCGAGTTTCTCCGCTACCTCGTCCTGGCCGCTCGCCGACTCCACAGTCGTTGCCTGGGCGTCCTCGTGTTCATCGATACCGTCTGAGCCGTCAACCGCTTCTCCGCGAGCCACCGTCGCAGTACTCGCGTCGACGGGTTCTTGGTCGTCGTCGATCGCTTCGTCGCTCTCGGTAGTGTCTGCCGGTGGACGGGATTGAGAGTTGCGGTCTTGGGAGGCTGCTGCTTCGGAACGCTGGTGTTCCTCCTCTACCTCGAAAGTGAGCGTGAGCGTCGCCACCACGGTGCCGTCGTCGGTCACGCGAGCGTCTTTCTTGGTAGTTGATACACCCTCGGGAACGTACTCGTCTATCTCCGGTAGCATCGACCCGGAGAACTCTATTTGCACCCCGCCGTCGTCTGTGATCGTTGCTGTCTGCGGCGATGTCTCCGTTCCTGATTTCTCCCCCGAACACAGGGAGAGCGGAACGTCGAGTGTGGCCGTTAGCCCGGACTCGGATTCCTGGGTGGGCATCTCCGCTTCGATACGTCGGACCCTCCCGCCATCCGATTCGTATCGATTGACCACGTGGGAGAGTTCTTTGAATGAGGTACTGACGCCCATGGTATCACATCCCATTCTTCGGCTATATAAGCATCAATGGGGAATAACGAATCCCTTTATGTGGGGGGAGTTTACATGGGGAGAGATACTCAAGCGACGATACTCCTCTACTCCGTATCGGGCACGTGCTTCCCGTACCGGAGTACGGTTGCGGTCGTTGCAGGTCTTACAGGTGGTTCGTTGACGCTGACGATCGTCTTGCATCGCACTGCTTAGACGACTTCCGCGATATCGGCGAGTTTCTCACCGGCTGCGACGACGGATTCTCTCGTGAGTGAGTAGACGATTCCGCGTTCACGCGCCGTCACCGTTTGTAGTTCCTCGAAGGTCGATGGATTATAGACCGCCCCCAGCGCCGTCTCCGGTGACACCCGGTCGCCGACTTCGATGTCGGGGTTGGGTTCGAAGAACCCGGACTCTTCGGCCCTGATGCAGTCACCGGCACTCCGAAACACGGTCCGAGTGGACGGAGTGTCCGGCTCGCCGTCTAAAACGTTCATTTCGCGAAGGACGTTCCGGATCCCCGCCACTCCTCGCTGCACCGCGCTGTGGTCTACCTGCCTGCTGTTCGACAGTTCCGGCGTGATCGCTGGAATACCTGCTCGTGCGGCGGCTGTCCGTAGCTTTCCGCTGAAATAACGATCGGCAGCGTCCTCCTCGAGGGTGTCCACGAGAAGGTGTTCGGTATCGAACGCCGCTGCGAGCGCTTTCGAGTCGTCGTGGAAGCGGACGTGTTCCAGCATGTCTGCGGCCCCGGTGTGGAGATCGATGACAGCGTCGGCATCTTCGAACAGACACCACAGTCGTCTGGCTGCGCGTTCCTGCAGCGTTCCCTCCTCGTTACCAGGCCAGACGCGATTCATATTCGAGTTGACCGCGTCGAGTGCCTGCGGGGTGACGTACGATCGGTGGTCGAACGCACGCGGATTCGCGATGGGCACTACGAGCACTGTCCCTGCGATTTCGGTAGACAGCAGGTGATCGTGGAGTCGTCGTAGCGCGGCAGTTCCGTTCAGTTCGATTCCGTGCTGGGCGGCTTGGACGTACACCGTTGGACCGGGGCCACCCTCGTATCGGTGGACGGTAACAGAGACGTCGGAGCCGGATGGCAATCGAACGAGACGGCGCTCGGTCGCCGTATGCGTAACGCGGTTGCGGTTCATACTCCATCTGCCGGGTGTCACGGCTTGTAAGTGTCGGGGAGGGTGGGTTTTTATACGCTTCCGCGAACAGCAGCCAGTACATGCACCTCGAGCGCACGACGTGGACCGACATCGATACCGTTGCGACGGATCTAGCGATGGTCCCGATCGGTAGCACGGAACAGCACGGCCCTCACGCCGCGTTGGGTACCGACACGCGCAACGCCGAAGCGGTCGCTGAGTCCGCCGCCGAACGGCTCGACGACCCGGTCATTGTATCGCCGGCAGTCCCAGTCGGCATCGCTGAGGAACACAGACAGTTTTCCGGAACGCTCTGGACTTCCGAATCGACGTTCAGGTCGTACGTCCGTGACATCGTCAGGAGCCTGGCGTCACACGGTTTCGATCGCGTCGTGCTGGTGAACGGTCACGGTGGAAACATCGCTGCGCTCCGAGAAGTCGCGGGAACGATCACACGCCACGACGATGCGTACGCGGTCCCGTTCACCTGGTTCGATGAGGTCGGAGACCACGCTTCCCGCATGGGACACGGCGGGCCGCTGGAGACGGCATTGCTCCAGCACGCGAACCCTGACTGCGTACACGAGGATCGCCTCGAGGACGCGGCAGCGGAAGCCAGCGATCGATGGGGTGAGTGGCAGGGACGGACCAATCTCGCGTTCGACTCAGCCGAGTTTACCGAGAACGGCGTCGTCGGCGATCCGCGCGAGGCAAGCGCCGACCTGGGTGCGGACCTTCTCGATGCCGCGACCGACGCGCTCGTGGAATTGCTCGAGACCGTCGCCGAGCACGAGACAGACCGTCCGCCCCATCGGTAACACGGCTGCACACGGGCGATCCGGTCCGGATACCGCTGCTATCAGTGTTTCAATGGGACAGTACACTTCGACAGGAAGAATGGCTGGCGTATTCCGAGAGAGTGCTCGGTAACCGTGTGAGAACTACACGCTAGCGAAGACACAACCGAGCGACTGAGAGACGTCTGGATCAGTCGCTCACGGACTGTGTATCACCGGGCTCTCGCCGATCAGTCGTCTGCCGTGATCGCTTCTTCGTCGATGAGTTCGTTCCACCGTTCGACGCCAGCTTCGGCGACCTCGCGGTCTTGGCTCACGGCGCCGCCGGAGACACCAATCGAGCCGACGACTTCACCGTCTCGCTCGAGCGGATAGCCGCCACCGAAGATGACGATCTGATCGTCGTCGGTCGTCTGGAGGCCGTACAGCGAGTTGCCCGGCTCGGAGGGCTCTGCCAGTTCGTGTGTCGGCATTTCCAGGGCAGACGACGTGTATGCCTTGTTACGCGAGATGCTTACGGAGGCCAGCCAGCCGCCGTCCATGCGGTGCTGAGCGATGAGGTTCCCCTCGCTGTTCGCGATCGTGATCACCATCGGGTTGTCGATCTCGTCCGCTTTCGCTTCTGCCGCTTCGATCAACTCTGTCGCTGTCTCCAGCGGAATGGATTCGACCATGCAAGCGGAAGGTGCGGAGATACCATGAAATAAGTTGTCGTTATTTCTTCGACAGATGATATAATTTCGGAAAATTAGGGGAGAATTATGTCTCCATGGGGCTTCTATGTATGGCTATTTCAGGATTGGCTTGATTGCGACGAGTAGCTGCAACTAGAAGCTGTCACCCCCGACGTAGCGTTCCTCTCGCAAGAAATAACAGTAAAATAATGTTTTGTGCTTCTCTCCGACCGTCTCGATGCCTCTGCTGACCGGTGGCGTGTCCATGCACGGAACCGAGCGCCGTCGCTTGGCGATGGTGGCGTAGAATAACAGTGATATCAGTGTTATGCACACCATCTCGCAAAACTCTAAGTATAATCCTTCTGCTACTATCTGGTGAAGATTCGGGTGAGCGATACTTATATTTGTACTCGACTGGCACCACGAAGTGTACACTTATGAACGCAGATGACAGCTTGCCGGACCAAGCAGACACCGTTATCGTCGGTGCCGGTATCGTCGGGTGTAACCTGGCGTACCAGCTTACTGAACTCGGCCGGGACGATGTCGTCGTCGTCGATCAGGGACCGATGCCGACCACTGGTGGCTCTTCCAGCCACGCGCCGGGGATCATGTTTCAGACCTCGGAGTCGAAGATCCTCTCGAAGTTCGCCAAATACAGCCGTAACCTGTACTCGGACCTCGAGGACGACAACGGGGTGCAGGCCTACAAGGAAGTCGGCGGCATCGAGGTTGCGCGGACCGACGAGCGCATGGACTACCTCCAGCGCCGCGTCGAGTGGGCGGAATCCTGGGGGCTCCCGAACCCGGAGATTCTTTCGCCCGAGGAAGTAGAAGAAAAGCTGCCGCTCGTCGACAGCGACGTGATCCAGGGTGGGTACCACTCCCCGACTGACGGCCAAGTGTCCGGCGTCGTCGCCTGCGCTGCCCTCGCCAGAGAAGCCATGGACCGGGGAGCGACGTTCGTGCCACATACCCGCACCGAAGACATCGAAACGGAGAACGGGTCGGTCACCTCGGTCGCCACCGAAAACGGGACTATCGAGTGTAACGAAGTCGTCATCGCGACGAACATCTGGGCGCGTCAACTCGGCGAGAAGCTCGACGTTCACCTCCCGGTGACGCCGGTCGAGCACCAATACACGATGACCGAGTCGCTCGAGGAGCTTGCCGACAACCAGATCGATGTCAGCGATCACCCGCTGTACGAGGGTTACAAGGACGTCTCCGGCGAGAAGACCGACCGCCTGCTCGCGAGCCCCGATCGGCCGATCCTCCGCGATCAGGACAACGCGATGTACTTCCGGACCCACGGGGACTCGTACGGAATCGGGTCGTACAACCACGAACCCGTCGTTCCGGACCCGCGGGAGCTCGGCGGCAACGAGGACGGCGGCGAACAGGGCTCGGTCCACGAGTTCACCGAGTACCACATGAACAACGCGACCCACCCGGACCGGCCGGACAAGGCCCCCCGCCAGGCCAGCGACGAACTGCTGCCGGCCACGGAGGGGAAGGAACTCGAACACAAGTACAACGGCATGTTCGCGGAGTCCCCCAACGGTCTGCCGGTGATGGGTCCCGTCCAGGAGTACGACGGTCTCTGGTCCGCGGCCGCCATTTGGGTCACTCACGCCGGCGGCGCTGGCAAGGCGCTCGCGGAGTGGATGGAAAACGGCGTCCCCCGTCTCTCCGACGGCCCGATCGACCTCCGGCACTGCGACGTCAATCGGTTCGACGACCACGAAGGCAGCTGGGACTTCGCACGGGACATCGGCGGCGAGGAGTACCGCATCGTCTACAACATCATGCACCCGAAGTGGGTCTGGACGGATCATCAGCGCGACATCCGCCGCACGCCCATGTACCACAGCCACAAGGAACTCGATGCCGAGCTGTGGGCCGAAGCCGGGTGGGAGGAACCGCAGTGGTTCGAGTCCAACGCCGACCTGCTCGCCGAATACGGCGACCAGATCCCCGACCGTGAGGGCTGGGAAGGCAAGTACTGGTCGCCCATCGAGGGCGCGGAGGCGCTCCACGTCCGTAACAAGGTCGGCCTCCACGACATGACGTCGTTCAACAAGATGGAGGTCATCGGGAGCGATGCCGGAGACTTCGTTCAGCGCCTCTGTACGAACGACATGAGCCTCGACGTCGGCGACGTCCGGTACACCTTGATGTGTAACGAGGAGGGCGGCATCCGTGCGGACATCACCGTCACGCGCGTCGACGACGACCGCTACCTCATTCTGACGACCGGTCGCGAGGTCGGAAACAACCACGTCGCGTGGGTCCGCGAGCAGTCCCCCGAGGACGTGGTCGTCAACGACGTTACCTCGAGCCTGGCGGCGATGGTCTGTACCGGTCCGAACGCGCGGAAGGTGCTCTCGGAGGTGACGGACGCGGACCTCTCCGATGAGGCGTTCCCGTTCTTCACAAGTCAGCAGTTCTTCGTCAAGAACGTGCCTGTCACCGCACTCCGCGTGTCCTACGCCGGCGAACTCGGCTGGGAGCTGTACACGCCTGCCGAGTACGGCGAGCAACTCTGGGAGCATCTCATGGAGGCCGGCGAAGAGCACGACATTCGCCCGTATGGCAACGGTGCGCTGAACGCGCTGCGCATTGAGAAGGGCTTCCGGCTGTGGGGCGAGGACCTCCACACCGAGCACAACCCCTACGAAGCGGACCTCGGGTGGGCCACCGACCTGGAGACCGACTTCATCGGGAAGGAAGCGGTCGTCGAAGCGGCCGAGGGGAACAACATCGACCACAAGGTCGCGTGCCTGACCCTCGATGACGAAGCGGCGACGATCCTCCCTCACCGTCCGATCTTCGACGGTGACGAACGGATCGGCTACGTCCACAGCGCCGAGTACGGGTACACGGTCGGTGCCTGCGTCGTCTACACGTACCTCCCCCCGGAGTACGCAGAGCCCGGGACCGAACTCGAGATCAAGTACGAGGGCGACCGGTACGACGCCACCGTTCGCGAGGAACCGCTCCTCGATTAAAACGAGCGCATTTGGCGACACAATGTGATCTCGCGTCTGCCTTTTCTTTTCTTCTCGATGAGGGAGACGCTCTGTCGTGCGAGGGGAGTGATCACCGGCAGCGAAACCTGCTCGTATAATCGTACCTCGATCGGGGAAACGTAGTCCGGCGGGCAGTTGGCCTCGAGTTCACAGTGACGGCAGGAGCCCAATCTGCGACGCGACGTGTCTGTGGCCTCCTCGAAACGGTCGGTAACCGTCTCATCAAGTGCACTGACGCGGTAAACGGCTATCGGCGAGTGGGGTCCGCGCGGTGCTGTCCGTTCGGTGACGAGATACTTTTTTACACTGCAAGGGGATACGTCCACTCCATGCACCTTCGCGCGCCCGATCGACTCCTCCGCGTGGATCTCTCGACGGAGTCGGTGGACCGCGTTTCCGTTCCGGATGAGTGGCGACGACGCTACGTCGGCGGCAAGGGTCTCGGAGCGCGGTACCTCTACGAGGAACTGGACGCCGATACCGATCCGCTCGGGCCGAACAACGTCCTGCTGTTCATGCTCGGACCGGTCTCGGGACTCCTGCCGGGAGAGAGTCGCTACGCGGCGATTACGAAGTCCCCGCTGACCGGGGGCTTCCTCGACTCGTACGCTGGCGGGACGTTCCCGGCAGTGCTCGCGGGTGCGTTACGCGACGCCAGTGGCATCCTCGTCACCGGGCAGGCGTCACAGCCAGTCCGACTCGTCGTGGCGGACGGAGACGTGGCTATCGAGCCAGCCGAGACCTGGGGTTCGGATACCGTCGCCACTGACGAGCATTTTTCCGATGCTGCAGTCGCCTGTGTCGGTCCTGCCGGGGAAAACCAGGTTGCCTACGCGACCATTTCGTCCGACGGTGGCGACCACCACGCCGGTCGGGGCGGCGCGGGTGCCGTGATGGGTGCCAAGCGGCTCAAGGCTGTCGTCGCCCGAGGCGACCCCCCGTCGGGCCTCGAGGAACTGCGCGAGCGGTATGCGGAACGCTATCGCGAATCGGACACCGGCAAGTGGCTGCAAGCGAGCGGTACCGCCGAAACGGTCGATTTCGCCAACGAGACCGGCGTGCTCCCGACGCGGGGTTGGCAAGACGGGCAGTTCGAGGGCGCAGACGACATCGGCATCGCCGCCGTCCGCGAACTGGCGCGCGAGCGGGAGTACCCGGACGACGACCCCGGCGGATACCGAGTCGAGACCGACGCGGGCGAGAGCGTCCCCCGCGGTGCCACGGCGATGACGCTCGGCGCGGGCCTGGGCATCGACGACTTCGACGCCGTGGCGGAACTCGGGGCGACGTGTGACCGCCTCGGTATCGATCTGATCAGCGCCGGAAACACCGTCGCGTGGGCCGTCCGCGCCAGCGAGGCGAACCTGATCGATCGCTCGGTTGCGTTCGGCAATCCCGACGATGCACGATCACTTCTCCGCGGTATCGCAGCCCGAGAGACGACGCTCGGCGACGTACTGGCGGAGGGAGTCGACGCGGCGGCTGAGCGGTTCGGTGGCGACGACCTCGTGCCGACGGTCAAGGCGATGGAACTGCCGGCGTACGATCCCCGTGGTGCCGAAAGCATGGCGCTGGCTTATGCTACGAGCGATCGCGGCGCTTGCCACCGGCGAGCGATCCCGATCGAGCGGGAGATCTTCGAGGACTGGAGTCCCGAGCGGGCCGCCCGCGCCGTCGCGACTGAACAGGACCAGCGATCGATCCTCTGGAGCCTGATCGTCGACGACTTCGTCGGCGATGTCTTTGAGGATCTCGGTGCCGAGTGGCTAGACGCCGTGGGGTTAGACACCGACGGAGACTTACGGACGATCGGGGAGCGCATCTGGACGCTCACCCGGTTGTTCAACGTTCGCGAGGGCGTCTCTCGAGCGGACGACGAACTCCCGCCCGCGCTCCGAACTCCCCTCGAGTCGGGGCCGAACGACGGGCAGTCGGTAGCCGAGGATCGCTTCGACGCGATGCTCGACGCCTACTACGCGGAGCGCGGGTGGGGAGCCGACGGCCGACCGGCTCGCGAAACGATCGACCGGCTCGGGTTGGACGAGGCCGTCGACGACGAGACGCCGCTGGCCGAGCACCCCATGGAACCGAACTGATCGTCGCAACGGCCACTGCTCGTCAGGACGCGGGGCCGTCTCGGCCAGCAGTTGCAGCCGAACCGTTCCGGCACTCGTCTGGCACCAGTCCGGACGAAGCTAGTCGGTTCGTAACTACAGCGGCCAGTCGTCGGCAACGTCCAGAAGCGGACGTAGCTCCGCAGCGGTCTGTGTGAGCGCGACTGTCTTCTGGTCCTGATCGTACTCGACGAGATCCGCATCTGCCAGTTTCGGAATATCTGCGTGATAGAGCGACGCGTAGGCGTCTTTCGCGTCCGCTTTGGAGACCTCGGCTGTCCCAGTACCGTTCTCCAACGCGGCGACTTCGTCTGCCAGGTCCGCTAACGCCATCGGGTTATCGACCGATCGCAGGCACCGAAGCACGCACCGACGGCGCTCGGTCGACAGAATCTCGAGCGCGGTATCCGCTGCTAGTGATTCGATACCGCTGGGATCCAGACCCGGGCCAGTAGTCGAACAAGTAGTATTGTCCGGCATTATAATTTATCCTGCAGTATGGTAAAGATGTGTTAGTAAAATAGATTTCTGATTCCGACATACCCAAACGCAGAACTGCGAAAGCAAATAGTATTGTGCTTCTTATATTTGTCGTCTGCACCACGGAACAGCGTGTGGCCGCGTTACCCGAGACGGTTCAGCCACGCGATCCCGGCTATCAAGCGCTCACCGAAGCTCCAGTTGCTCGGCGCGCTCGACTGCGGGGTCGGCGATCGCCGTGAGAGAGGTGTCGAAACGATCGGCGAGTACGCACACCAGCATGCCGGCCTGAACCGCTGTGTCCTCCGAAGTTCGGCCCTTCCTCGGTATCGTCTCCGGAATAGCGCTCGTGGCGGCTATCCAACCCCGAAAGCCAGCGTCTGTCGCCGCCATCGCTTCAGTCGTGGGTTTCGTTTCCACATAATATAAAAATAATTACAGTAGTTCGGTTATGAGAGTTTTTATCCCTGCGATGCAACGGTCTACTCAATGAAACGGGGTACAAGTACCGCTGGTCGCTCACCGCTCGTCCGCGTCGCGACCGACGTAGCGGCGAACGACGACGAACAGGTCGTGACGGCGATGCGAGACGAAGCCGAGTCGATACCGGTGGTCCGTACGGGATCAACCGGTGTAACGGGGAGCGAACCGCTCGTGATGGCGACGCACGAGGGGCAAACGGCGTTCTTCGCCAAACCGGAGCCGTCGACCGCTCGAGACCTCGTTGCCACACTGGAAGACGGATCCATCCCAGCGGCTGACGCTGATGCGGTCGTCGAACACGAGCCCGAGACGACATCGCTTCCGATCCCGAACACGGGACCGCTCTCGATCGGCCAGCGATCGGTGCTCGGCCGGTGTGGCTGGGCCGATCCGCTCGAGCCGAACGAGTGGCCGATCGTCTCGTCTGCTCGAGCCGCCGAGGCGGTGACCGATACCGGACTCCTCGGTCGGGGGCGCGGCGACGCCGCTGCCGATGACCCCGTCGCCGACGTGTGGGAGACCGTTCGGGACGCGGACGGGGACCCGGTCGTGGTTGCCAATGCGAACGAGACACGCGACGAACAGCGGGGGGACGAGGTGCTGCTCGGCGGCGCGCCGATCGCCGTCCTCGACGGGATCGCGGCCGTCGCCGAGTACGTGGGTGCCGACGACGCCGTCGTCTACCTGAACGAAGCGGATAGCCATCTCCATCGACACCTCCGCGAAGCGATCGATGCAGTTGCCGACGAACTGCCGATCGTTCCGCAGCTGGTCGCCGGCCCCGACGAGTACCGGGCCGGTGCCCCGACGGCCGCGCTCGAGGCGATGGAAGGTGCCGACCGGATCGAACCGCGCCTCCAGCCGCCGTCACCCGCCATGCACGGTCTCTACGGACGACCGACGGTCATCCATACGCCGCGGACGTTCGCACAAGTACGGCAGGCGATCCGCGATCCGGACGCCTTCGACGCGAACGCCGCCGACCCGGGCACTCGGCTGATCACTGTCGCCGGCGATGTCGCTGACCCGGCGACCATCGAACTCCCGTCGGACAGCAGTCTTTCGGTGGGACGAGACGCCGTCGAACTGATAGGGTCGTTCAAGATGGCCTGCGCCGGCGGGATCCTCGGCGGTATCACGCGGGACCTCGATGTCGCCCCGACCGCACAGTCGCTCGCTGCGGCCGGTCTCGGGACCGACGGCGTCGTCGAATTGCTGAACGACGACCGGTGCGTGGTCGCCGATGTCGGCGAGCGCGCTCGATTCGCGTCCACCGAGAACAGCGGCCGCTGCGTGCCCGGCCGCGAAGGGACGAAACAGCTCACCGAACTCCTGCGAGACGTCTATCAGGGATCGCTCGAGGCCGACGCGATCCGCGAACTGGCTCGAGTCATGGCACGGTCGAGCAACTGCCAGATCGGCGCTCACGCGCCCCGTCCCGTGACGACCGCGCTCGACGAGTTCGAATCCGAGTTCCACGCACACGCTGACGGTCGCTGTCCCAGCGGCACCTGTACTGAGAACCTATGAGCACTGACCACACACTTCCAGGCGTTCCCGATATCGAAGACTCGCAACCGAATACGCCGGTCACCGCTACGTTCGAGACCGGCACCGCGAACGACCCCGACGTCGGCACCGACGGCGACGAGTCGACGACGGTGACGATCAACGGCGAACCGGTGACCGTCCCGCCGGATTCGACCGTTATCGACGCGATGCAGGCCGTCAGCGACGAGACGGTCAGCGTCGACCCCGGTGCGGATGGTGTCGAGGACGACGCCGATGTCCCCGCACTCTGCTACTACGACCGGGATGGCGATTGCAGCGGTGAGATCGGCCCGCGAAGTGAGTGCCGGACCTGTATGGTCGAGACCGACGAGCACGGGCTCGTTCCCTCGTGTTCGTTCCCGGCCGAAGACGGGCTCTCCGTGCAGACGGACACGCCGGATGCCGAGGAAACTCGGAGCGTCAACCTCGATCTAGTCCTCTCGAACCACAACCTCCGGTGTACGACCTGCAACGGCAACGGCCGCTGCGAACTGCAGGACACCGCTATCAGCGAGGGCGTCGACCATCCGCGCTATGGGGTCTTCGACGACCGTGACGAGTACGAACCCCTCGACGACAGTTCGTCGTTCATCCAGATCGACCGGAACAAGTGCATCCTCTGTAATCGGTGCGTCGAGGGCTGTAACGAC
This sequence comes from Natrinema versiforme JCM 10478, assembly GCF_000337195.1. Classification (GTDB taxonomy): domain Archaea; phylum Halobacteriota; class Halobacteria; order Halobacteriales; family Natrialbaceae; genus Natrinema; species Natrinema versiforme. The sequence continues at coordinate 33,413 of NZ_AOID01000064.1, forward strand.
GTGCAGGTCGAAGGCGTGCTTCGAATCGAGGGCCACGGCGAGGACACCCGCATCGGCTTCCAGTCCGACGCCGAGACGATGGCCGACTCCGACTGCGTCTCCTGTGGTCACTGTGCGACCGTCTGTCCGACCGGCGCGCTGACGGAGAAGGACATCGGCGGCGCTGCGACGCTTCCGCTTCCGGGATTCACCCAGCGTAACTCCATTGGAACGGTTATGGAACACGAGGCGGCCGAAACGCTCGACGACACAACGGCACCGAACCGCTCGCCCGACCCCGGCGGAGAGGGTCGGATCGGAGCCAGCCCCAGCGTGAGCCCGGACGATCGAAGCGGCGTCGCCCGATTCATGGCACAAAGCAGGCACCGTGCGCTGGACCTCGCCACGGAGTACGGTCGGAAAGCCATGCTGGCCGGCGAACACACCGCCGAGAACGTTGCCGCGACGGTGCTCCCCGAGGGACGACTGTTCGATGTCGCGTCGGCCGTGAGCGGCTACCGACTCGGTAAGGTCGACACGGAGGAGACGACGTGTGGGTTCTGTGCTGTCGGCTGTCGGTTCGAGATGTGGGGCAAGGACGGCGACGCGATCGGTGTCCAACCCGTCGACGATCCCGCCCAGGCACCCGCCAACAATTTCTCGACCTGCGTGAAAGGGAAGTTCGGCCACGAGTTCGCCAACAGCGACGAGCGGCTCACGGAACCGCTCGTGCGCAACGACGACGGCGAGTTCGAGACGGCGTCCTGGGACGAGGCGCTCGATCGCGTCGCGAGCGAACTGCGCGCGATCCAGGACGACCACGGCGTCGACGCGGTCGGCTGTCTCGCGTCGTCGAAGGGGAGCAACGAGGAGGCCTATCTCGTCCAGAAGTTCGCCCGACAGGTCCTCGGCACGAAAAACATCGACAACTGTGCGCGGCTCTGTCATTCGACGACAGTGGCGGCGCTGCAACAGACCCTCGGGTACGGTGCCATGACCAACCGTATCAACGAGGACGTCGGTGAGGCCGACGCCTACCTCATCTCCGGGTCGAACACGACGGAGTCGCATCCGGTCTTGGCAACCCGGATCAAGCAAAACGTCCGAGACGGGGCCGACCTGGTCGTCTTCGACCCCCGTGAAGTCGGCATCGCCGAGCACGCAGACCAATACACGCGGACCAAACCCGGGTACGATGTCGCCTGGCTCAACGGGCTCATTCGATATATCGTCGAGAACGATCTCCACGACGAGGCGTTCATCGAGCGCAACACGAAGGGATTCGAGAAAGTCAGGGAGAAGGTGCAGGCATTTACGCCCGAGAAAGTCGAAGAAATGGCGGGTGTCCCGCCCGAAGAGCTCAAGTCCGCCGCCGAGACGCTCGCCGACGCCGAGACCGTCGTCTTCGGCTGGGCGATGGGGATGACCCAGTCCAGCCACGGCACGCAGAACCTCCTCGCGATGGCCGATCTCGCACTCGCGCTCGGCCAGCTCGGCAAGCCCGGTGCCGGACTCTCACCCTTCCGGGGCCAGAACAACGTCCAGGGCGGCGGTGGCGACATGGGGACGCTCCCCGGAAGCCTTCCAGGGTATCAGGACCCAGCGGACCCCGAAGTCGCCGAGAAGTTCGAAAACGCATGGGACACGCGTCCGCCCGAGGAACCGGGGCTCAAGGTGCCGGAGATGCTCTCGGAGGCCCACGAAGGGAACCTGCGGGGCATGTACGTCGTCGGAGAAAACCCCGCGCTGTCCGAACCCGACATCCAGCACGCCGAAGAAGCACTCGAGAAACTCGAGTTCCTCGTCGTCCAGGACATCTTCATGACGGAGACGGCGACGCACGCGGACGTAATCTTGCCCGCAGCGACATCGCCGGAGAAACACGGCACGTTCACGAACACCGAGCGCCGCATCCAGCGGGTGCGCCCGACTGCGACACCGCCCGGGACGGCGCGCCAAGACTGGGAGATCACGCAGGATCTGGCCAACCGGCTCGGGTGGGACTGGGACTACGACCATCCGCGGGAGGTCATGGACGAGATCAGCGACCTCACCCCGATCTACGGCGGTGTCAGCTACGACCGCATCGAATCGGGCGACGAGCACGGACTCCAGTGGCCCTGCTGGGACGAAGCGCACCCCGGAACGCCGTACCTCTACGATTACGAGGACGGGGAGTTCAACTTCGACGACGGCAAGGCGCGGTTCGTGCCCGCGGACGGCGGCCACCCCGGCGAGTTACCTAGCGAAGAGTATCCGCTCACGCTCACCTCCGGGCGGGTGCTCTACCACTGGCACACCGGCCAGATCACCCGGCGCGTCGAGGGGCTCATGAGCCACGTCGGCGAGAGCTTCGTCGAGATCAACCCGTCGACGGCCGCCGACCTCGGCGTCGAAGACGGCGAGTACGTCCGGGTCGAGTCCCGCCGTGGCAACATCGTCGTCAAGGCGACCGTGACCGACCGCATCGGCGAGGGGACGCTGTTCATCCCGATGCACTTCGCTGCCGGCGCGGTCAACAAGCTCACTCAGGAGAGCTTCGACCCGCACACCGGCATTCCCGAGTACAAGGTCTCGAGCGTCCGTCTCGAACCGCTCGGATCGGACGCCGATCCGGACGTGCTGCGGGCACCCGACGCCGGAGCCGATAGCGGTGCCAGCACCTCGGCCAGCGACGACTGAGCGTCGGAGTCATCTCGAGCACCGACTGTTTCTGTTCGAGCAAACTTCCTGTCTCGGAGCCGTCACGGAGTCACTACCCGGTTCGGTCTCTTTCGGGTCACACGAGCGGAAACCGAACGCTATCCAGCGAACCGCGGATACGGGACGTTCAGCCGAATTGACTCATCAGGGCGCGCCGTAACCGACTTCCTCTCGAAGTTCGTCCCACGATTCGTGGAAGCCGTACGTCGACTCCGACTCTGCACTGATGGTGTTCTGGTACACAGTATCGTATTGTAATAACTGCGTCCAGCCGTCGTGGTACCGGTAGCTACAGTACTGACACATGGACGATCATACACCGCCCGCTGAAAAAGGAGTGTCGGTCACCCCGAGCACCGACCGACTGTTCCAGCGTCGATACGCCGGTTGTCCCCTCGTTGTCGGAAAACAGCTGGCGGCATCCGCGTGACCGCGCAGTATGCGAAGTCGAGCCGGAGCCTGACCGTGTGATTGCGGCGAACTCCCGTTACACGCTACGGGCGCTCGGTCCCTCGTCGTCGACTGCGACTACTCGAGTACGGCGAGCGCTTCGATCTCGACCGCTGCCCCCTTGGGAACGCGGCCGACCTCGACGGCGCTTCTGGCGGGCGGCTCCTCGTCGAAGAACTCGCTGTACGCTTGGTTGAACTCGTCGAAGTCATCGATATCGTCGAGGAACACGGTCGTCTTGAGGACGTCGTCCATCGAGCCCCCTTCGGACTGGAGAATCGCGTTGACGTTTTCGAGACATTGCCGAGTCTGTTCATCGACCGGCGCGTCGTCGAGGAGTTCGCCGTCCGTCGTGAGCGGGAGCTGGCCGGCGGTGAACAGCAGTTCACCGTTGGTCGTTGCCTGACTGTACGCGCCTACGGCTGCCGGAGCATCGTCGGTACTGATTGCACGCTTCATAGCCACACGATAGCCGTTCCTGTCTCTTAAAGCCAGGTACTGTGACGGCTTCTCACCACATTGTCTCGCATATATTACTCTTTGAGGTTGCAAGCCCGCTGCACGCAAGATACTTACCGTCTATAATCGACATCTAGCTATGGCGTTCAAACAGTCACTCGAGCAGATAGATCCGGATACGGCCGAAGCGATCGACCTCGAGCGTGAACGGCAGGAATCGACCCTCGGGATGATCGCCTCCGAGAATCACGTCTCGAAAGCCGTGCTCGAAGCACAGGGGAGCGTTCTCACGAACAAGTACGCCGAGGGATACCCCGGCGGGAGATACTACGGCGGCTGCCAACACGTCGATACCGTCGAAGAACTCGCCATCGAACGCGCAAAAGACCTGTTCGGGGTCGACCACGCCAACGTACAACCCCACAGCGGTACGCAGGCCAACATGGGCGTGTACTTCTCCGTGCTCGAACCGGGCGACAAGATCCTGTCGCTGTCGCTCTCACACGGCGGCCACCTCTCTCACGGCCACAACGTCAACTTCTCGGGACAGCTCTACGACGTCGAACAGTACGAGGTCGACCCCGAGACGGGCTACATCGATTACGACGACCTGGAGAGACAGGCGAGCGAGTTCGACCCGGACATCATCGTGAGTGGCTCCTCGGCGTATCCCCGCGAATTCGAGTACGAACGGATCGGCGATGTCGCGGACGCGGTCGACGCGTACCACCTCGCGGATATCGCTCACGTGACGGGGCTCGTCGCTGCCGGCGTCCACGACTCGCCGGTCGACCATGCGGATTTCGTCACCGGGAGCACACACAAGACGATCCGTGCCGGCCGCGGCGGCATCATCATGTGCGACGAGGAGTTCGCGGACGATATCGACTCGGCAGTGTTCCCCGGCGCGCAGGGAGGGCCGCTGATGCACAACGTGGCCGGCAAGGCTGCAGGCTTTGCGGAAGCGACCACCGATGAGTTCCAGTCCTACGCCATGCAGACCGTCGTGAACGCGAATATCCTCGCCGACGAGTTCACCGACAGCGGACTCTCGCTGGTGAGTGATGGCACGGACAAGCACCTCATGCTCGTCGACCTCCGTGACTCCCACCCCGACATTACGGGCAAGGAGGCTGAAGAACTCCTATCCGATGTCGGCATCATCGTCAACAAGAACACTGTGCCCGGTGAAACGCGATCGCCGATGGTTACCAGCGGAATCCGCGTCGGGACGCCGGCGCTCACGACCCGAGGCTTCGGCGAAAAGGAAATGAAGACCGTCGCCGACCTCATCGTGGATGTCCTCGACAATCCCGAGGATGAGGAGATTCACGACCGGGCCGCTTCGACGGTCGAACACCTCTGCCAGGAGTTCCCGATCTACGGATAGCCGACAGGGACCCGCCTCGAGCGATCGAGTACGCACGACTCTTTTTCGGGAACGCTTGAGCAGTCACGCTGGCGGACCCGTGTGTGAGACGGCCCGGAATAGGTCGCCGACTCCGTGATTGCAGAGTACGCTCGACGGTATACCGTGTACTTGTGGGTCCAACGCCGCCACCTCGAGCGGCGGATTACTCTCTCTTTCTCTCTCCGACCTGCGCGACGCTGTCTGCCACTCTGGAGGCCGAGATAGCGCGTCTCTACGATGCAAAGAAGCGCGGTGACATGACCGTCAGCGAGGACAGGTCACTCTGGGAACCAGTAGACGGACAGCCAGGGCGACGGCTGCTGTACTGACTCCCCGTACTGCGAACGGTCGAGCCTCGCAGCCGATCGGTCCGCTCGATGCGATCGCTCTCGTCGTCAGGTAGTGTCTCAGTGCTGTCCGTTTCGACCAGTTGGATCCGAGCGCCGTCGAACAGCGATCAATCGTCGTCCGCCCCTTCGGCCGACATATCGTCTGGAGCGTCGAAGTTCGTGGACGACTCCGACATGGTATCCGGGCGACGGGTGTCGAAGAAGATGGGGCGTATATCACGGCAGATGTAGATGATCGCCGCGACCGCGAGGAGGGTAATGATGGCGAATGGCCCGCCGGTGATAATCGACGCCGCCTGGAGCGCGTTGACACCGCCCACGACCATTAGCAGGGACGCCAGCGCGCCGACCAGTCCGCCCCAGATCACGCGGTTGATCGTTGACGGCTCGAGTTCGCCCCCGGTCGTGAGCATCCCCAGTGCCAGCGTCGAGGAGTCCGCCGACGTGACGAAGAACGTCGTGATCAACAGCAAGAACAGGAGGTTCAGGACGCCACCGACGGGAAGCGCCTCGAACAGCGGATAGCCGGAGCCGGCGACGCCGTACTCGGAGATAACGCCGAGGATATCCGCCGCGTTGGTCGATTGGAGTTTGATCGCGGTACTACCCATAATTCCGAACCAGGGAATCGTTATCCCCGTCGACGCCAGGACGCCGGTGGCGACGACCTGCCGGATCGTTCGACCGCGCGAAACGCGGGCGATAAACAGGCCGACGAACGGCGTCCAGGAGAACCACCATGCCCAGTAGAAGACGGTCCAGCTCCCGACCCAGCTCGCGCCGTTGCCCGCGTTCAGGAAGAAACTCATCGCGACGAACTGGTTGATATACTGCCCGAGCGCTTCCGTCGTGACCGTCATGATGTACACTGACGGCCCCAGTATGAACGCCAGCAGCATGACGAGCATGAACAGCCCCATATTGAACTGGGAGACCCGACGGATCCCCTTCTCGATACCCAGCGTTACGGACAGCGTAAACGCGATAGTCAGGGCGGTGATCGCCAGTACCGTCCCGGCGTCACCGACCGATACCCCGGTGGTGTACTCGATGCCGGTCAGGAATTGGCTCCCGACGAACCCGAGCGTCGTCGCGATACCGCCGAGGGTGGCGAACACCGCGAGGATATCGACCAGTTTCGCCCAGACGCTGTCTAGGTTGTCGACGCCCAAGAACGGGGCGAGTACCGTCGAGATACGCATGGGCGCGTCGTGCCGGTACGTGTAGAACGCTATGGGAAGCGACATGATGGCGTACGCGGCCCACGCGGAGAGCCCCCAGTGGAAGAACGTGTACTGGACAGCACCGACCGCTGCGTCGGCCGTCTGTGACTCGCCACCGACGAACGGCGGGACCGTGTCGTAGTGGAAGATCGCCTCTGCCGGCCCCCAGAAGACGATTCCTGCCGCGATTCCGGCTGAGTACAACATCGAAAAGTACGACAGGAAGCTGTACTGTGGCTCCTCGTCGGGCTTGCCGAGTTTGATGTTCCCCCACGGACCGAACACCAGAAACAACGCGAACACCACGATGAAGAACATCGCGAGGATGTACACCCAGCCGACGTTTTGCCACAGGAACGAGTTCACATTGTTGACGGCTTCGGCGGCTGTGTCCGGTATCAGCGCGAACGCGACGACTGCTACCAACGCTGTGAGGAACCCGACGAGAAACACGGGACCGTCGAGTTCGTCCGTGAACCGAGCGAACCGACCGTTTGGCTTAGAGTCGCCCATATGCAGTCACCAATGTTTGCCTCGAGTACGTGCCGTCCGTGCCGATACGAATCCGTCCGATCTCACGACGGTGTTCTCTCGTGTCGTCTCGATTCGTGGTCTTCCCGCTTGCGCGGTACCCTTGTCTCGTGATAGCATTGGGGTCTCTCCCATCTCCTAACATCTCGTAGTGGCGTATAAACCCCTGGTAGTGACTGGCACTGAACATATTATAACAATAATTTGTAACAAATCCGTTCCGTTTCGGAACGATGCTTCCACTACGTATAATTTTATTTTTACGTCTGGTTGATGTCTTCGACGGTGTATCCTTCCGATTCGATCGCCCCGATGATCGACTCGGCGTGTTCGGCACCGCTCGTCTCGATCCGGAAGACGAGATAGGAATCACCAACGCTGAGATTCTCCACTGCCCGGTCATGGCGGACATCGTGAATGTTCGCGCCGTGGTTTGCGATGATCCCGGAAATCTCTTCCATCTTGCCCGGGGCGTCGTTGATCCGCACGCGCAGCCGAAGGATCTGCTTTCGGTCGGTGAGTGCGTGGATGAGGACCGTTTGAAGCATTGTCATGTCGAGGTTTCCGCCACAGAGCAGCGGCATGACAGTTTCGCCCCGAACGTCGAGTTCGGGGCTCAGCACTGCTGCGACGGACGCCGCCGCAGCGCCTTCGACGACCTGCTTGGCGCGCTCGAGCAGTAGCAAGATCGCGTTTGCGATCTCCGTGTCGGAGACGGTCACGATCTCGTCGACGTGCGCGTCGATGAGATCGAGCGTCAAGTCGGAGATGCCACCGGTCGCGATCCCGTCAGCGATCGTGTCGACTTCGTCGAGCGTGACCGGCATGCCCTTGTCTAGGCTCTCGTGGACCGTCGACGCGCCCTCCGCCTGTACGCCGACGATCCGCGTGTCGGGCGACCGGTGAGCGAAGGCAGTCGAGATCCCGCTGATGAGTCCGCCGCCGCCGATCGGGACGACGACGGTGTCCAGGTCCGGGCAGTCCTCGTCCATCTCGATCCCGAGTGTCCCTTGGCCAGCGACGATGTGTGGATCGTCGTAGGCGTGGACGAACTCCGCGTCGCCGCCTTCGGCTTCGGACTGGGCGTACGACATCGCGTCCTGGAAGTCTTGGCCGACGAGTTCGACGGTCCCACCGTAGCCGCGGGTCGCGTCGATCTTCGCCTGCGGGGCGGTCTTCGGCATGACGATGGTCGACTCCGCGCCACACTCCGTCGCCGCCAGCGCGACGCCCTGTGCGTGGTTTCCGGCGCTGGCAGCGACGAACTCATCGACCCCCTCCTCGACAGACTGCGATATCTTGTTGTAGGCACCTCTCGTCTTGAACGAGCCGGTCCACTGGAGGTGTTCCATCTTCAGGTACACCTCGCCGCCAACCATCTCGCCGAGCGACGTGCTCTGTTCGACCGGCGTGCGCTTAACGACCGTGTCGTCGTCCAACCGGTCGTGTGCCTCCTGAATGTCCTCGTATCGTACCTGCCGTTCGCGTGATTCGCTCATGGTGTAGATTCTATCGAAGTCGTTCGATCACCGGATGATCTTATCGCGTCCGGGGTCGAACAGCGGTTCGTCGCGGACCGTCGCGTCGTACGTTTCGCCCTCACACTGGATCTGGACCGCGGTACCGGCCTCGGCGTACTCGCTGGGCAGGTACGTATAGGCGATCGACTCCTGGACCGAGTAGCCGAAGTCGCCGGCTTGTACGTATCCGAGAACCTCACCGTCCGCGAGCACCGGGCGACCGCCGAGCATCGCGTCGGTCGAATCGTCCAGCGTCAGACAGGCGACTTCGGTGTCGATGCCCGCCTCTTTGGCCTCGGCGAGCGCCTCCTTTCCGATGAACTCGGTCTCCAGATCGACGGCGAATGGAAGGCCGGCCTCGAGCGGATTGACGTCCGTGTCGATGTCAGTCCCCCACAGGCGGAACCCTTTCTCGAGCCGCATCGACTCGAGCGCGCCGTCGCCGATCGGCCTGACATCGAGATCCTGGCCGGCCTCCCACAGGGTGTCCCAGAGCTTCCGACCGTATTCCGACGGGGCCCACAGTTCCCAGCCGAGTTCGCCCACGTACGACACCCGGAGTGCAATGACCGGCACGTCGCCGACGTACATGCGCTTACAGCTGAAGTACGGAAAGTCGTCGTTGGAGACGTCAGCGTCAGTGACTCGCTGGAGCAGCATCCGGGACTTCGGCCCCCATAGCCCGACCGTGCACTTCGCGGACTCCTCGATGGTGACGGAGACGGTCTCCGGGGCGTGCTCCTGAAGCCAGGAGCCGTGGATGCCCGGCGAGTTGCCGCCGCCCGTGGTCACCATGTATTCGTCGTCATCGAGGCGAGCCACGGTTAGGTCCGCGATCACGTTGCCGCCCTCGTTCAGCAACGTGGTGTAGCGAACTCGGCCGACGCTGATTTCCATGTCGTTACTACAGACCTGTTGGAGGAATTCGCCGGCGTCGTCGCCCTCCACCATGATCGAACTGAACGTCGTCATATCGTACATCGAGACGTTCTCGCGGGTATGGAGGTGCTCTGCGCCCTCGATCGGCGACCGGTTGATCCCCTGCCACTCGTCTTGTTCGGGGATCTGGTCTTCGTACTCCTCGACGAGGTCCTCGTTGTACTCGTACCACTGTGGGGATTCCCAGCCGCCGCTCTGGAAGAACTCGGCACCGAGTTCCGCCTGCTGTGGATAGAAGGGGCTCTCCCGCAGCCCTCGGTGTTCGTCCGGTTGCCAGCGAGGTTCGACGATGCTGTACACCTGCTCGTAGCGCTTCCCACCGCGGTCCATGAGGAACTCCTTGTTCCCCGCGTGGGGCGCGAATCGGGCGACGTGGATGGCGCTGGTGTCGACTGGCCCGGACGGAAGACGGGGGACGCCGTTTTCCATCCACTCCGCGAGAATCCGACCGTACCCGCCCGAGTGGGTCCACCAGATCGCTAAGCCGGTCCAGAGGCCGTCGATTTCGGGTGTCTCGCCGATGACGGGCATCCCGTCGGGCGTGTAGACGAAGATCCCGTTCTCGGTAACCTGGAACTCTTTGTCCTGCGTGGCGGGGAGGAGTTCGTCGAACGCCTGCTGCGGTGATTTGTCCCGGTTCGGATGGGTCGCTTTCGTCCAGTGTTTCTCGGTGAAACTGTGAACCGACGCCTGACTCTCGTCGGTGTTTTTCCCCATCTCCTCGGGGTCGACGACCAGGGATTCGTGGTTGTAGGACCCGAGCCCGTAGCCGTCTCCGTGCGTGCGGAAGTACAGCGAATGATCCTGATCGCGGCCGACAGGCCGGTCCGGCGGCTGGGACATGGACTCGGTGATGGTTCGGTCGCCAGGCACCTCGAGACCGGCCGTCGCGTCACCGAGCGACGAGGCGTTCCCCTCGAGTTCCGCCAACGATTCGGTGACGACGTACTGGTGTTCGACGGGCGCAATCGGGAGGTCGAGATCGACCATCTGTCCGGTCTGGTACGCCCAGTTGTTCGTCGCGAGGACACAGCGATCGCACTCGATGCGCCCTCGGTCCGTTTCGACAGCCGTCACTTCGCCGTCAGTCGTCTCGATGTCCGTCACTTCGGTGTTTCCGTAGAAGTCGGCCGCCGACTCGTTGATATACCACTGGAGCGCGTCAGTGCCGGCCACTTGACCGTCCGTCGGCGAATAGTATCCCCCGAGGATCTCGTCCTCGTCGACGAGCGGCAACTGCTCCGTGACTTCTTCGGGCTCGAGGAGTTGCGGATCGGGGAGCCCGTAGGACTTGGCCCACTCGACACGACGCTCGAGGAAGTCCATGCGCTCTTCCGAGCGCGCAACTTCGATCCCGCCGACTTCCGTGTACACGCCGGCGTCTTTCAGGAGCCGGCTCGTGTAATGAGCCGTCTTCGTCTGGATTTTCGACGGTGACGTCTGGAACATGATCCCCGGAGCGTGCGTCGAGGAGCCACCGGTCACCGGAAGCGGTCCTTGATCGAGGGCGACGACGTCTTCCGCCCCGAGTTCGGTCAAGTGGTATGCGATGCTACACCCGACGGCACCCGCACCGATGACGACAGTATCTGCTCGTGACGGAACGCTGTCTGTGCTCATATGACACATCCCAATCCGGTGGATTCTCTTATAAGTGCAACGGTCATTTAAGTCAAAACCGGTCGCAGACACTGAGGTACGGCAAAGCGGCAGGCCACTCCACTACTAGCTAGAAAATTTACAAAAGGTCCACAAAATGAAGCCTATGTGTTACTTTCGGGAAGCGCGAGCCACTGCTGGTCAGGGAAGATCAACGTCGACGTTCTCCTGCAGGCTGGCCGCCTTGACGGTGTTGTAGAGCAACATCGCGATCGTCAGCGGGCCGACGCCGCCAGGGACCGGTGTGATCGCGCTGGCTTTCTGTTTTGCACTCTCGAATTCGACGTCGCCGACGAGTTCGTACCCCTTGTCGGTGTCCGACTGGTCAGACGGTGTCTGACCGTCCTCCAAACGTCGTTCGGAGACGTCGACGCGATTGACGCCCACATCGATGACAACGGTGTCTTCCGAGAGCATCGATCCGTCGATCAGTTCCGGGACGCCGGCGGCGGCGATAACGATGTCCGCGTTTTTCGTTTTTTCTGCGAGCGCATCCGTTCGGGAGTGACAGGTCGTCACCGTTGCGTTACCGAGATCTCTCTTCTGGACGAGGAGGTTCGTCATCGGTTTCCCGACGATGTTGGACCTGCCGACGACCGCGACGTCTTTTCCCGCCGTCTCCACGCCCGTTTCGGCGAGCAGTCGTTGGATCCCGTGTGGCGTACACGGTTTGAGTCGGGGCTCGCCCGTGACGAGTTTGCCGACGTTCTCCGGATGGAACCCGTCGACGTCTTTCATCGGATCGATCCGCTCGAGAACGGTTTGCTCGTCGACGTGGTCGGGGACCGGCATCTGGACGAGAATGCCGTGTACGTCCGGGTTTTCGTTCAACGCCTCTATCCGACCCTCTAGCGTGTCCGACGACGCCTCGGCGTCGAGTTCGTGGTGACGCCCTTCGATCCCGATTTCCTCGCATGCCCGCTGTTTCATGTTCACGTACGTCTCGCTCGCGCCGTCGTCGCTCATCAACACCGTCGCGAGACCGGGTGTGACGCCGTGATCGCCGAGTGTGTCGACGCACACGTTCAATTCTGCCTTGATTCGATCCGCAATCTCGTTTCCATCGATGATTTCTGTCATTGGTTTACCTTCGAGTGTCACTCTGCAGTGACCGTACCCACAGCTGGCGGGAGGCACTGAGCTGTTACCCGCAGCGTCAGCGGTTGCAGGGTCATCCGGTAGAAGTAATTACTTTACGGGTAGCGGGGACGACCGGATTCTCTATCCTTGTTTGTGGGAAAATCGGGGTGGTGTGTCCACCGTTGCTGGCAAGATCGTATAAAATCCCGTAACTATCCACGTGAAGCTATTTTAAGTGATACAGTAACACTTGTCACGGCACCTCACCCGGGTGCCCTACACAGGATGAGGAACATGGATCCGTCCAACGGTCGTTCCGACCGCGGACTGTCCCGGATCCCGTAGCTCTGTCCTCAGCCACGGGCTAACACGGGTCTCGATAACTATAGTAGCTCTTGAAAGTCACTGCACACCCGATCGCAGGAGAGCGTTGTGATCGGTGTGTCAATCGTTCAAGAGCTACTATAGACCCCCTCATCCACAGTCGTAGCGACGAAATAGCCTCTCTTCTCGTAGCCACCGAAAGCCACTGCACACTTGATCGCCAGACAGCGTTTCGATCGGTGTGTGAATCGTTTCAGTGGCTACTATCGGTGCCTTGGAGAAGTCTTGCCGTCGATCGATTCTCAACTCTCCAGTCGTCCGTAACACCGTGTTTCGGAACACGGATCGCGCTGATCAGTGTCCGTCGACAACCGTCAGCACGCGACGGAACTCGTTGATCGAACGCCCCAGAAGACCGGCCTGTCTCGTCCTCTTTCTGTCGACGGTAGATGGACGGTTGTTCTAGGGGAGGCGGTAGAATAACAGTGATATCACTGTGAAATACTGGTGGTGGTCGCGATTCGTCCGCGACCGTGACCGTCGCGTCGAACGAGATACCGTAGCAAAGACCGGTTATCGGACGGCCACCGAACAGAAGTTTTCGATGATCTGCTTCCCTGCGTCGGTGAGGATACTCTCGGGGTGACACTGGACGCCGACGTGCGGTCTGTCTGCATGCCGGACGCCCATCAGGATCTCGCCGTCGTCGTCCGTCCAGGCCGTCTCGAGGAGACAGGACGGCAACGACTCTTGTTCGACGGCAAGCGAGTGGTATCGCCCTACCTCGAACGGGTCTGGGAGGCCAGCGTACAGTCCAGCGCCGTCGTGGCGCACCTCGGACGGCTTCCCGTGTATCACTTCGGGGGCGTGGCCGACTGAGACGTCGTGAGCGGCACACAGCGCCTGGTGTACATCGGGGAGTACAGTTTGACCCCGTGTTCTCGAGCGGATAATCGAACGATTCCCGACGGAGAACAACTCGTCTGGGTCGGACGGAACCCACGGAGGAATCACGGACCGTCCGAGTGAAAACTCGTGGTGTCAGCTAGGAGGGGTGATGTGGCGTCTATACGTGTTGGTCACCCAGCCCACAAGGAGCCATTCGGGGTCACCACCGATGGTCGTGAGGTACTCCCCGCCACAGTCTCCTGATTAGCTCTTCTTGATCAGTACTTGGCCGGTACTCTGAACGAGCACGGTGTAGCCATAGTAGGAGAACGTGATGCATCCCGCCATAGTTGCATCGTCGTCGGGTGCTTCGAATGCCGTATTGAGCGCCGTCGGACTGATTCTTTTGCTCAGTGATGGCAGCTCTTCGGGATCCGCGTTTTCGTGTTCTGCGATCTCTTCTACGATCTGATCGCTGATTAATTCCGTTCCCTTCCACTCGTGGCGGAGATGATAGGTCGTTTGGTCGGTGGCTGGCTCCTTGGGTCTGCTACTCATACGAATACCATCCGCATTCAGAACCAATGACAATTAACCCGTAATATTACGGGGGTTTAAGTTGTGTTTCGATACCGGATCCGAACGTGGGCCTGTAACTGTCATCTGTTCGGATCCGCTTCTTCTATTGGAACGGAAACAAATTGAGCCAATCGTAGTGTACCCTGATGCAACGGAAACAATTTGAGTCTCGAATGAAGTCTAGGTGATACTATGAACCTCGCAGAAGCGAGGATAATCGACGAGAGCGGTCGTCTATTGGTCTCACCGATGAAGCTGAGATCCATCTACAGAGGACTTTTACCGTCAAACTAACATTCTCCGCATATGGATCGTCAGACGAGAGAGATTAGTCAAGACGTCCGGGAACTCGGCGCGCTCCTGGGAACCGTCCTCGAAGAGCAAACCTCGAGCAAGGCGTTCGAGGCGGTCGAGTCGGGCCGACAGACCGCGATCGAGTATCGCTCCGGTGAACGCAACTCCCGCGAGCCCTTGATCACGGAAATCGAGCGGTTATCGCCCCACAATCAGCAGATCGTCGCCCGGGCGTTTACGACCTACTTCGAGTTGATCAATCTGGCGGAAGAACAGGAGCGGATCCGAACGATCCGGACGAAATCGCAAGCGGGTACCCTCGAGGATAGCTTCGAGACCGCAGCCGAGGAACTCGGCGAGGCCGATGTCGAGACTGTCCAGCAGGTACTGGACGACGTGCTGATCGAGCCGACGTTTACCGCCCATCCGACCGAGGCCCGCCGCAAGACCGTCAAATCCAAACTCCGCGAGATTTCGACCTCGCTCGAGCGCTTAGACGAGCAACTGTTGACGGACAAAGAGACGCGTCAGGTCTGGCAGGAGATCGATGCCGAGATAACGAGCCTCTGGCAGACCCCACAGGTGCGCAATCGCCAGCCCGAACCCGAAGACGAGGCCCGCAATGTGCAGTGGTATCTCGAGAACACGCTGTTCGATGCCGTCGGCGAGATCTACGACGAACTCGACGAGGCGATCGACGCCGAAGTCCCCGGCAATCTCGAGATTCCGAAACTCTTCGAATTCCGGTCGTGGGCGGGCAGCGACCGCGACGGCAACCCCTACGTCACCCCCGACGTGACCGCCAACACGCTCGAGCGCCAACGCTCGCTGATCGCCGAGCGCTATCAGGCGGAGTTCAAGCGACTCTCCGGTGTCTTGAGCCAGGACGGGAGCCGGATCGATGCCGGCTCCGCCTTCCAGGCCTCCCTCGAGCGCGACCACGAGTTGCTGCCCGGCGTCGCCCGCACGGCCGAAGAGCGGTATCCGGACGAGCCCTACCGACAGAAGCTCAAGCTCATGCGCGAGCGCCTGCGCCGCGTCGGCGACGTGCGCCCGGGCGGCTACGACGACGTCGACGACCTCCTCGAGGATCTCGAGGTAATCGCGATGAGCCTGCGGAACAACGGTGCCGAGAGCGTCGTCGACGCCCATGTCGATCCGATCCGCCGGCAGGTCGCCACCTTCGGCTTCTCGCTCGCGAGTCTCGACCTGCGCGAGCACCAAGCGAAACACACCGACGCCATCGCTGAAGCCCTCGAGGCCGAGGGGATCGACTATCACGGGCTCTCGGAGGACGAGCGCGTCGAGTTCCTAACTGATGCCGTCCTCCAGGAGGAATCCGTGATCGACCTCGGTGACACCGAGGACCTTTCGGACGATTCCGAGCGAGTCCTCCGGCTGTTCGACAGCCTCGCCGACTGGCAGACCGAGTACGGTAGTCACGCCATCGACACCTACTGTATCTCGATGACCGAGGAACCCAGTCACGTCCTCGAGGTGCTGTTCTTGGCCGATCAGGCCGGAGTGGTATCCCTGCCAGAACATGCCGGAATCGATATCGTTCCGCTGCTCGAGACCGAATACGCCCTTTCGGGTGCCCGGCGGATCATGGGCACCCTATTTGAGAACGAGGCCTATGCACAGGTGCTCGAGGTCCGCGGGCAGACCCAGGAGATCATGCTTGGGTACTCGGACTCGAACAAGGAGAACGGCTTTTTAGCGGCAAACTGGTCGCTGTACAAGAACCAGCGCCGCCTCGGCGAGATCTGTGATGATCACGACGTGACGATGCGGCTGTTCCACGGCCGCGGCGGCTCGATCTCGCGCGGTGGCGGCCCGATGAACGAGGCGCTGCTCGCGCTGCCGAATTCGACGGTGACTGGCCAAGTCAAGTTCACCGAACAGGGCGAAGCGATCGCCGAAAAGTACGCCAACCCCCGCATCGCCGAGCGCAACATCGAGCAGATGCTCAACGCCCAACTGCGGGCCCGCAAGCAGGCGATCGACCAACCCGAAGAAGAGGTCCGCGAGGAGTGGGTCGAGGCCATGGAGACCATGGCCGACGCTGCCCGTCAGGAGTACCGCGATCTCCTCGAGAGCGAGGGATTCGTCCAGTACTTCGAGCAGGCGACGCCGATTAGGGTCATCGAGGATCTCGATCTGGGGTCGCGGCCGGCCTCCCGCTCGGGTGAGCGCACGGTCGAAGACCTGCGGGCGATCCCGTGGGTGTTCTCGTGGACCCAGTCGCGGTGTATCCTTCCGGGCTGGTACGCCATTGCGACCGGTATAGAGGCCTATCTCGAGGGCGAGGAGCCACGCTCCTCGGAACAGTCGAGCGGCGATGAGCCGCGAGATGACGGCGGATCGATGGAGACATTGCAGGAGATGTACGACGAGTGGCCGTTCTTCCGAACCACGCTCGACAACGCCGCGCTCTCACTCTCACGGACTGAACTCGAGATCGCCGAGCGGTACGCGGAGATGGCCGAGCCGGTGCTTCGCGAGCGGTTCTTCCCGCGCGTCTCCGAGGAGTACGAGCGGGCCGCCGACCTGATCACCGAGATCGGCCAGCGCGACCGCCTGCACACCCGCGACTGGCTCGGCGAGAATCTGGAGCGGCGGAATCCGTACGTCGATCCCCTGAACATGCTGCAGGTACACCTGCTCGATCAGAATCACCGAACGGATCTCGAAGAACGAACGCTTCGATTGACTGTCAAGGGAATCGCGGCCGGCATGAAAAACACGGGCTAAGGTCGGCAGCGGTCGATCGTGACGAACGGACCGTCGTTCACTAGTCACTATCCAGCCGTCGCAGTTCCCTCTCGACTGGGCTATGGGTAATTATATGTGAACCATGAGGTGGGACGGTTTTCTGGTATCTCTATCAAAACTGGCTTAGGTCGTATTCTGTGGACCGAGAACGGACACTACGTCAGCTGATGGAGTTCGGTATTCGACTCTACTTTGCCGAATCATCATCTTAGGATTTAGTTAGATAGTATGATGTATGCTGTCGAGAAATCACGGAAGTCTGTGTCCGATTGGGACAGAAAGCCGATCTACAGCTAGCAACTGACGCGAATCCCAATTGCGTTTCGCTCAATGGACCTGTAATTCGGAGACGGTCATCACCGTATTATTTGCCAGACATGGAAGCTGTAATGAAATAGAACTCAACATATGGCTGCTTTAGATGATCAAACCTATCGATAGCGCTATTTCTATGAGGGGTGACCGAGAAACACAATATCAAATATTCTGTGTCTCTCGTTGATGGCGCACAGCATTTCAAGCTCGCACTCCGTCGATACGGGCTCTGATTTCGATACGAAAAAATCGGTGATCGGAACGTCGCCAAAATATGTTTAGAGTGATAAAAGACCGACTATTCCCGTTCTCAAACCATTTCAGTTACGTCGAACCGTCAACCGCAGAAACCTATCCCCAAGCCGTCGCCATCTGGCAAAGTGAGACGAACTAAACACGACCACGATCGCGACGGCTGTCTTTCTGTTCCTCTCGTCCGTCGCCCCGATCGGTGCGTCTCACGCCGTCTCGGTGTCGTCTGCCGTTTCGTCTCGGAGCTCTGTCCGGCGGATCTTCCCGGTGACTGTCTTCGGGAGATCCTCCCGGAACTCGATTTCGCGGGGGTACTCGTGTGCCGACAGTTCTTCTCGAACGTGGGTTTTGATCTTCTCTGCGAGCTCTTCGGAGCCCGTCGCCCCCTCGCTGGGAACGACGTAGGCCTTCACGATGTTGCCCCGCTCTCGATGGGGCTTCGGCACGACGGCCGCCTCGGCGACGGCCTCGTGTTCGCCCAGCGAACTCTCGACCTCGAAGGGGCCGATCCGGTACCCCGACGAAAGGATGACGTCGTCGGCGCGCCCCTCGAACCAGAAGTACCCGTCCTCGTCCCTGTGTGCGAGGTCGCCCGAGAGGTACCACTCACCGTCAGATGTCCCGTCTGACGAGGATCGCATCGCTTCGCTCTGCTCACCCCCGTCCGGTCCATCGACGAAGCAGTCCGCGGTCTTGTCGGGCTTCTCCCAGTACTCCGCGAAGAAACAGGGGTAGTCCCCGCGCTGGGCGATTTCGCCTGTTTCGCCGGGCTCGAGCACCTCTCCGGTTTCGGGGTCGACGACGGCGGCCTCGATCCCGGGCAGCGGTTTGCCCATCGATCCCGGCCGGACCTCCATCGCCGGGTAGTTGTTGATGATCATGTTCCCCGTCTCGGTCTGGCCGTAGGTGTCGTGGATCGTGACGTCGAGGGTCTCTTCGCCCCACTCGACGACGCCCGCCGAGAGCGGTTCGCCGATCGACAGCGCGTGGCGTAGGTCCAGCGAGACTCCCTCCAGGACGTCCTCGTGTTCGCGAAGCATGCGGTAGGCCGTCGGAACCGAGAACAGGACCGTGATGGGGTAGGTATCGAGGAGTTCGGCCCACGCGTCGGTCTCGAACTCGCCCTCGTACGTGAACAGTGCGGTTCCCCAGAACCACGCGCCCAGCGTGTTGATCGGCCCGGTCAGCCAGCCGAGATCCGCCGTCGACCAGTAGCAATCGCCCTCCTGTAGGTCGACCGCATACTTCTGCGTGGCGGCGACGCCGGCGACCCACCGATGTTTGTGCAAAACGCCTTTCGCCAGTCCGGTCGTCCCGCTGGTGTAGTACAGTAACGCGTCGTCCTCGCCGCTCGTGTCGGCTGGCTCGTACTCGCGACTCGCGCTCGCCATCTCGCTCCGGTAGCTCGCGTCGCCGCGCCGGATGCCTGTTCCGTCATCGCTGACGACGATGACGTGTTCGACGGATGGAACGTCCTCGAGCGCGTCCGCAACCGTCTCGCGGTTCGCCGCCGTGGTGACGATCGCCTTCGCGTCGCAGTCATCTAGCCGATAGGCGATCCCATCGGGGCCGAACCGTTCGTTGATCCCGCCGAAGACGGCCCCTCGCTTGAGCGTCCCGATAAGCGCGACGTAGTGTTCGGGGATTCGCGGCATGTACGAGAACACGCGGTCGCCTCGTTCGATGCCGAGCCCCTCGAGGACGTTCGCGAACCGATCGGTTCGATCGGCGAGTTCCCAGAAGGTCATCGTCGTCAGCTCCCCGTCGGTATCGACCTGATACAATGCGACCTTCTCCTTGTTCTCGGCGTGGCGATCGCAGACCTCGTGTGCGATATTCAACGACGAGGGGGCGTCCCAGTCCGCCGCGTCGTAGATCTCGTCCCACGAGAACGCCTCGCGAACGTCCTCGTAGTCAGCCATGTTGTGACTATGTGCCATACACTACGGGTGGCTTCGTTCTTGGCAATAATTGCACCGGCTGGTTGCACCCCAGCGATCGAGGAGAAAAACCCGCGGAGTGGCGACCCCGCTTCGAAAGTTCGGTATCCGCGGGCGAAGGCAGTCTCGAGAACACTGGCTAAACTGAACATCGGTCACTGCTCGCGGTCGCCGATTGTCCGTCGACTCGAATTCTCGACTGATCGCTTCGACGGCACGTCTTGTCTCCTCCCATCCCGTGTCGCTGCTTGGCTCTCGAGTGGCAAGCGCGATCGACTGTCTCGCCTGCCCGTCACGAATATCGTGCCAGCTACGACCCCGTTTCGACGAGGTCCGCTTCTCCGTGCGTCTCGTCGACGGTCGTCACACGGACCGTCGCCTCGATCGCCGCGATATCCGCCTCGAGGAAGAGGACGAACCCGCTTTCTGTCTTGCAGACGAGCGTGCCGTCGGCTTTCTCGTCGACGATATCGACGGTCACCTCGTCACCCGGTTCGGGTTTTCCACCCAAGGATTCCCCACAACGCCAACAGTCGGGATCGTACTCTGTGGACCCTTCAGGCGCGTTGTTTGCCCCGCAGCGACGCGTATCGCATTTGATGAACGAGTCGTGTTTTCTCGGCTGGTAGCGTCCCACAGTACTTCGTCCGTACCGTCTCCTAAAAGCATGCCGCTCGCTCAATGACGCCGGATTCGGTCTCCGAACGAAGTCGGTTTCGAACTCACTCATCAGTATCTGACAGGCTTGTGATCGAGGTGAGTGACAATTCGACGATCAGCTTCCGATAGTCTCCCTCAAGAAGGCGAGGCCCCGTCTCGGAGCGGATCGGTGCTGGATAGACGACCGCATCCGTCCCCCGCCGTTGGGACGTCGGACGACTCTCGAGCGGTTTCGATATAACAGTCGGCGACTGCGTGACTCGCTCTTCTGAGACGCATTCAACCAGTCGTATTCGAGCCGTATACTAGTTTAGCCCATGATATCTTCCGTTCACTTATTCTCGGAATCCTTATCCGTCGATAGACAGAACTTCCGATATGTACGATCTCACTGGCTTCCAGCGAGACTTGCTGTACACGATCGCCGGACAGGACGAACCGCACGGACTCGCGATCAAGGAGGAACTCGAGGAGTACTACGAAAAGGAGATCCACCACGGACGACTCTACCCCAACCTCGACACCCTCGTCGATAAAGGGCTCGTCGAGAAAGGCGAACTCGACCAGCGAACGAATTACTACACGGTCACGGCCCGCGGGCGACGCGAACTCGAGGCCCGTCGCGAGTGGGAAGACAGCTACGTCGGCGAGTTACTCGCCGACTCTGAGTGAGCGACCTGCCCGTACTGGGCTGGGTCACGCTCGAGCCGCTTTGATGCGGAGTTGCGGGGACTGGTATCGGATGAAGAGACGCATCGCGCCTTCTGCACCCCGTGTTATCTCGATGAACACCGCTGCCGGGTCAGTCGGCCGCTACTTCGTAGTCGAGTCGCGGTTCCGGAGCAGTGCAGTATTTCACCTAATCACAGTATTCCGACTTTGGTCCGTTCGATTTACCTATCGGATTTAGATATTGTTCCGCTATCCGAGATAGTGGTGAACTAAATGGACCCGTAATCATTTCGTCATTGCTTCTCCGAAGTCGACCGGCAACTCAAGACTGGCTGGTATTCGATCGCGTTACAATCGGTCCATCGGTATATTGCTCAGTTATCTATCTGCAACCGTATGGTTATGGCGTATATAAATCAAATAATTGGCTGTGCTGGAGTTATTGAAATGTAACTATAGCTCTTCCCGAGTAAAGTCCTTAGAAATCGCATACTGGGAACGATGCCGCTATCGTTCGTTTCTCATTCATTCAATACTACGAATCAGTCGCTTCTTCCGTCACGACCAACATTGATCTCGAGACGGTACTCTCGAACGATACTAGATTGATAATAATACGATTTCAAACAGTACGAACTATATACCAAATATATTATTTTATTGCTCGATCTTTGCCCGCCGGTACTAGATCTATCGTGCTGTCTGGTAGCACCCATCGAACGAGTGTCCGATAATGATTAACTGACTGGTACCGACAGTGAGAGTCCGGGAGAAATTACGTACGACTTCTCCGACGAGACCGTGATCATGACCGGTGGAACGTCCGGTATCGGCCGCGAAGTCGCTCGCCGATTCGGCGAGGCGGGCGCGGTGATCGTCGTTGACATCCGCGAGCAGCCCGAAGAGGACGACGAGTCGGCACCGACACACGAACTCATCGAAGACAACGACGGCCGAGCGGAGTTCATTGAAACCGACGTTTCCGACCCGACCGACGTCGGCGCAGTCGTCGAAGCCGCACGGGAGTTCGGTGGCGTCGGCGTGATGGTCAACAACGCCGGCATCTATCGCGAAGCGTCGCTCATCGAGACCGATGACGACGCGTTCGATCAGGTGTTCGCGATCAACGTCCGCGGCGTCTTCGCTGGCTGTCGGGCGGCGGCTCGAGACATGCTCGAGCGAGAGGAACCGGGATCGATCGTGAACACGGCCTCGATCAGCTCCGAGTACGCACAGGTCGGTCACTCGATGTACGACGCCTCGAAGGGCGCAGTCATGATGCTTACCCGCGTCGCAGCGCTCGAACTCGCCCGCTACGACATTCGGGTCAACGCCGTTGCACCGGGGATCATCGAAACCACGTTCGGCGACGGGAATCCTGATTTCGACCGAGAGCTCGGCGACGGATTCATCCTCAACGATGCGGATCTCCCAGATCTCAACGCCCGGGAGATCGACCCCGAGATTCCGATGGGTCGGACGGGGACGCCCGACGACCTCGCGGGGTCGTACCTCTTCCCGTCCTCCGACGAGCGATTGGACTGAACGACGAGATGCCTCGGCTGTCAGCCGTCGTCTTGGCCCCACGTCTCGGATCGTCTTTCCATTCACAACTGCACAGGAGCCGATATGGCCCGTCTCCACCGATCCGGCAAACTCAGCGGAGACGTTCCATCCGAGAAGAGTCTGATACTAATAGAGAACGATGGTACAACACAACTGTCTCTCGTGTTGTACTGCTACGTTCGTTTCCCCGCTCGAGCGCGGTTTCGAGTCAACGGCAGTTGCTGTCCCGTTTTCTCCGGGTCCGTCGGTTGTCGCTCGAGTTTCCGGCGGCAAACGGCGGCTACCGAACGCTGTGATTTACTCACATATGGATGTAATGGATAGCGTCGATAGCCGAATCGCGTGGAATTCATAATAGTAACAGAGAGCCAGCACCGAAGAATGGCGAGAAATTTAAGAATGAGCGAGGTTCAGTTCGATTTCGTTGGTCACACTTCGCAGTGTCTCGACCACTTGTGACGTTTTTCCGGTATCGTTCATACGATGAGTCGGTCCGGAAACGGTACACGCTCCAATGACGTTCTCCGAGACGGACATCACCGGGACGGAAACGGCGAATAGCTTCTTCGTACTCTCCGACCGATTCGTCGCGTATCCGCGTTCTCGGATTTCTGCTAGTTCGTCCTTGAGCGCCTCTGTATCGGTGATCGTGTTTTCCGTCGCCGCTGGAAGCCCGTGGCGCTGTACGATTTCGTCGACGCGAGTGTCGGGCATGAACGCGAGCATGGCCTTTCCCGACGCGACCTGATGGATCGGGAGCTGTGCGCCGACCCTCGTTCGGAGCGACACGCCCTGATGGCCGACTTCCTTGAAAACGATGACCGATTTCCCGTTCGACTCGACCATGTATTGGGCGACCTCCTCCGTTTTGTCGGCGATTTCGGCGATCTTCGGCTTGATGATGTGCTGGCCCTCGAGTTGCTCCCGTACCAGCCCGCCGAGATCGAGATAGCCGAGTCCAAGCCGGAACTCGTCGTCGTCTCGCTCGACGAATCCCTGCGCTTTGAGCGTGTTGAGGTGCTTGTACACGTTCGCTTTCGAATGCCCGGTCAATTGGGCCAGTTCGCTGACTTTCGCCGTCCGTTCTCGTTTGAGTGCCTCGACGATCGAAAGCGACGTATCGACCGCTTTGATCGTGTTCCTGCCGTCTTGATCACCGGTTCGGTCCGCATCGTTCGTCCCCATATCGTCTCGGACTTCCGTCGCCGACTATTTAGGATTTACTTCCAGTTGACCGATTCGATATATAATTCACAGTGTGAAACGTGACTGGTCGCCGGAGCGACGATACGGAACGAGCGTGCTGGTATCGGCTACAGAGTCGCCGTTCCCTGGGCGGAAGCCGGATGATGTCGTTCGAACCCATCGATTCGCACAAACGTTTATTACCGTCCCTGTTCCACGTTCAGGCGGCCTGACTACTGGAGGATACGAAACGCATGCTCGATACTATCACCGTCTTAGACGTGACGCAAGTCGTCTCGGGGTCGTTCGCGTCGATGACGCTCGCTGACATGGGTGCCGACGTTGTGAAGATCGAACGACCGACGGGAGGAGACGTGGGCCGTCACAATCCGCCCTACGTCGGCGATTTCAGCTCCTACTTCGCATCCGTCAATCGGAACAAGCGATCCGTCTCCCTGAACCTCAAGAGCGACGAGGGCGCGGCGCTCTTCCTCGAGTTGGCCGAGGAAGCGGACGTGGTCGTCGAAAACTTCCGGCCGGGGGCGATGGAGCGGTTCGGAATCGACTACGAGACAGTCGCCGAGCGGAATCCCGAAATCGTCTACTGCTCGATCAGCGGCTTCGGACAGGACGGTCCCTACGCCGAGTACCCCGCCCTCGACATCATCGCACAGGCGATGTCGGGGAACATGAGTATCACGGGACCGCCGGACTCGAAACCGTATCGGTCGGGCGTCCCGATCGCCGATATCGCCGGTTCCATGTACGCGGTCCAGGGCGTTCTCGGCGCGCTCTTCCGGCGCGAACGGACCGGCGAGGGACAGTACATCGACGTTTCGATGCTGGACTGTATGCTTTCTTGGCTGACCGTTAGAGCCGGCTATACCTTCGCGACGGACGAACCGTATCCGCGGATGGGAAACAAACTGGACGAGTTCGTCCCTTACGGCGTCTTCGAGACGGCGGACTCGCATCTCGCGATCGTCGTCGTGCAGGACCACCACTGGGAGAAGCTATGCGCCGCGATCGACCGCCCCGAACTCGCGACGGACGACCGCTTCCGGACGACCGAACAGCGGCGCACGAACCGGGACGAACTCGAGTCGATTCTGGAAGACGAACTAACCGCACGGTCGACAGACGAGTGGTTCGACGTGATGGCTGATTACGGCGTTCCGAGCGGTCCGATCTACGATACGAAGGAGGTCTGGGACGACGAGCACGTGAAACACCGAGAGCTGCGCTCCGAGATACGGGCGGGTGACGAGGAACTGTCCGTGACCGACCATCCCGTGAAGTATGGCGACGACACGACGGGGATCACGCGGGGCGTTCCTCGCGTCGGCGAAGACACGTACGAGACGCTCGAACGGATGGGATACACCGAGGAGGAAGTCGCGGCGTTAATCGAGCGCGGCGTCGTCGGGTCGCCGGAGACGGCTCACCCCGATCGATAGGGTCGAACCGGTCCTTCGGTCGTGATGATTTCTACTGGTTGTGCTGCTCGCGAGCCGGCATCGTCGCTCAGTTCGACGCGTACTCGAGGTCGTTTAGTCGCTCCGCGACATCGTCGTCCAGTTCGTCCTGAAATGCGACCGCACGCCGGAGGTGCTCCCTGGCTGTTTCGAGGTTCGCCGTATCGATCATCTCGCCGCGGTAGCGGATCGCGCTCTCGCCGAGATCGATCGCGTCCTGCAACGCTGCGTAGAGGTCGATCCAGTACTCGACGGTCTCGTCGTCGGGCGTGAACCGGTCGTTCGCGTACTGGACGTGCGACGGGTGGACGACGACGTATCCCTCGTATCCCATTTCGCGAGCGAATTCGATGTCCTCGACCAGTCCGTCGTGATCGTCGATGTCGACGTACGGACCGGCAAGTGGGTAGTCAATCCCCGCCGCTCTTGCGTCGAGCAGCGCCTTCTGCCGCATGTGTACTGTCTCGAGTCCTTGTCGACCCGGCCCCGTCCAGTCGAACCGGAGTGCACGGTTCGTATCCGTCCCCTTCGTGGCCCCGCACATGATGGACGTGACGCGGTCGGACGCGAGACAGATCTCGTAGCACTGTTTCATCGCCCGTGCCGTTTCGATCGTCACGAGGAGTTCCGTGCTCCCGATATTCAGCCCCTCCCGTCGCTCGATATGTGTGATGACGGCCTCGAGTTCCTCGATATCCGCGGCAGTTGCGACCTTCGGGACGACGAGGCCGTTCGGCTCTCGGGGGACGATCGCCTCGAGATCTCGAGTGACACTGTCGGCCGACGCGTTCGGATGGCCATTGATACGGACGAAGACCCGTTGGCCGTCGTCTCGAAGCGTCAGGACTGCGTCCGAGACGTTGTCTCTGGCCGCGGCCGTTTCGGCCGGCGGGACGGCGTCCTCGAGGTCGATAATGACGAGATCGGCCCCGTTGGTCGCTGCGTCGTCGATCCATTCCGGACGATTACCGGGTATGAACAGCGCTGAGCGGGTCGGTTTCATCCGCTCCGTACTATCTATTGGTCCGACCATATGTACTTCGGTGGGGACGATATCCGGGAGATCTCCGTCTCGGGGCGTCGCTATCCGCAGTGAGTGAATGACCACCAAAATAATTATTAGGGTAGATACGGGAGCTACACAGGATGGTAGTTAGCATCACACAATCGCTGCCAGTAGTGCCGTTGCAACTTGACGGGACCGGGCTCGGCATCATCGGCTATCTGGTGATCGCACTCATTCTGGTGTTGATCATCGGGAAGATCACGTACGTGGTGCCGACCCTGATCATCGTCCCGGTCCTCGGCGCGTTCGTCGCCGGATTCGGGCCGTCAGAACTGGGGGAGTTCGCGGCCTCCGGGTTGGGTGGGATCGTCGAGATCACCGCCATGTTCGCGTTCGCCGTCTGGTACTTCGCGATCATGCGGGACAGGGGATTGTTCGATCCGCTCGTGAGACGGGTCATCCACGTCGTCCTGGACCGACCCGCACTGCTGACGTTCGGAACGGTGGTCTTGGCGGTCGCGTCGCACCTCGACGGGGCCGGCGCGACGACCTTCCTCATCACGATTCCGGCGCTCCTGCCGATCTACGTGGCGCTCGATGTCGATACGAAGATTCTAGCCGCGCTGGCGGCGTTGAGCGCGGGGACGATGAATCTCGTTCCGTGGGGCGGTGTCACGGTTCGAGCGATCGGCTCCGTCGATGGCGCGACCGTCGGAACCGTCTACAATCCGCTGATACCGGCACAGATCGCGGGATTCGCGACGATTCTCCTGATCGCATACTACTTCAGCCGACGGATCGACACCGATCTCGACCTCTCTGACAGCGAACGGAAACGGCTCGTCACGGAGGCTCTCGCCGGGGATGAGACCGACCTCAGGACTGACGGCGGCACGGAGCTCGAGACCGGAGTGAACCGGCGCTGGTATTTCAACGTCCTCGTGACGGTCGCGATTATCGCGCTCCTGATGCTCGACATCACTAGTCCGGCGATCGTCTTCATGACCGGACTCGTGATCGCCCTCGTGGTGAACGTTCCGGACTACGAGGAACAACGGAACATCCTCGAGGAGTACTCCTCGGACGTGATGACCTACGTCGGGATCCTCCTCGCCGCGGGTGTCCTGCTCGGCGTTCTCAATGAGACTGGAATGATCACCGAGATGGCGAACATCTTGATCTCGATCGTCCCCGATTGGATGGGATCGTACATGGCCGCTCTGGTCGGGCTGATCGCGATGCCGGCGAGCCTCGTCTTTAGCCCCGACGCCTACTACTTCGGCGTACTGCCGGTGTTAGCCGAGACGGCTCAGGCGTACGGTATTCCCGAAGTCGCGGTCGTTCGCGCGTCGCTGATCGGGCAGATGACGGTCGGGTTCCCGATTTCGCCGCTGACCGGTGCGACGTACTTGCTGATCGGACTCGCCGATGTCGACCTCGGCGAACACATCAAGTTCACCTTCCTCTGGGCGTGGGTCGTATCGCTGGTCATGCTGACGGTTGCCATCTTCACGGGCGCGGTTCCGCTGTTCTGAACCACGTACCCTTTCTCCGTCGGTATTGATACGGATTTCGGCTGATTCAGACGATGCTAATCGTTTCCAGCGCTACCGCTCGATTCGGTCGAGAACCGATATCGGCCGGGTGATGGCCCGTAGGTATTGATCGGCAACCGTACGTTTAGTTCACCGTTTTTCTGTACGGGGCGACATCTGATCATTCTGTTCGAATCGATTTGAGCAGTGACCACCACGCCGTGAGTGTGGTCGGTACTCGCCGGCGATGACTTGAGCGACACGAACACATCGGCACGACCGATAGTTTGGTATGTCCCTTCTTCGCGAGTACTGCTGCTGCCAATCGACAGCCTTTGATCCTTGTGTTCGGCCGTGGCTCGACGACCGATTTCGAAGAGGTTCAGAAACGCCACCGGGATAGTTACCACTTTACTATACTACTCACTATCTAAAGTAGTTCAGTATCAATTGAGTATAGCTGCCATCCAGAGTTCGGTATCTGTCCGACAACTGGAGCCGAACCGGACCGAACTGCAGTCAATGAACCAGCGTGCTCGACGTGTCGATCGACAATACGGGTGTCTGTTTCTCTTTATTCAGTATCGACCAAACAGACCTCTACCGTTTTATTCGGCTCAAAGATGGAATCTACTTCGATATTATTGCTACACGACGAGAAGCATACCACACTGACGATGGCACAGTCCTCGCTGAGATAGCACTCTACCGCAACGTTGAAGTCTCCGACCACGGGCTTTGGCGTTGATACGGATACTGCATGGGCTAAATCGTAGTAAATATTTGTGATAAGTTATACGAGAGACCTTCTACCAGATCTAAGACTATTTTGAAACGGTGAGCCACTGATGGCCGTACGCGGTACCAGAACGATACGTACTGCTGGCGTTCCGGCGAACGGTTCGTCCGAGCACTGTCGTGTACTGCACAGCCTGAATTTATAATCCAGCCGTCTCGCGTTCGGGAGTTGGTATCCTGAAGCCGTGAGCGTTCCGTAGTGGTGAACGACCGAACGACGGACGGAGACGAATTACAGGTATATGGGTGTAAATAGAAATAGCGTCTGAGTGAATTTGTCGGTTCCGCGGCGTCATATCGCTCCATTCCGTCGGATCGTTCCGTAAGAGCGAACGAGTTAGCTGTAGGTCGTCCGAATCGCGATGACGCGAGCGCTCCGTTGGACCTGTTTCGGCAACTCGTCTTCCGCGGCGCGGTCGTCGATGCGGGTCGTCGGCACCGAGACGCTGATCGCCCCGAGCACGTCGTTCTGATCGGTGACGATCGGGGCGCCGACCGCTCGCATGCCGATGATCCGCTCCTCGCGGTTCAGGGCGTACCCCTGTTGGCGAACCGTCTCGAGTTCGTCCCGGAACGCCTCTCGGTCCGTGATCGTGTGTTCGGTCTGTTCTGCGAGTCCGACGTCGTCGAGGTAGGCCTCGAGTTCGTCTTCGGGCAGGTTGGCGAGGTAGCACTTGCCGACCGCGGTACAGTGGAGATCGACGGTGCTGCCGATGTGGGAGTCCGTTCGGACAGCCTGTTCGCCGGCGGTCTGGTAGATGTAGACGCCGTGGTGGCCCTCTGGGACCATTATCTGACACCGCTCACCGGTCATCTCCGCGAGCTGGTCGGCTTCCGCCTTCGCCGACTCGTAGAGGTTGTACCGCGACCGCGCGTGGTGGCCGAGCTCGAGGAAGCTCAGTCCGACGCGGTAGGTCCCGTCGACTTTGACGACGTGTCCTATCGACTCCATCGTCGACAGATGGCCGTGTGCGGTACTCTTCGACACCGACAGCGCGTCGGCGATCTCGGTCACTCCAGCCTCCTCGTTGTGCTGGAGGTAATCGAGAATCTCGAAGGCCGTCTCGACCGATTGGATGCGTTCGGATTCGTGGGCTGTCATTGCAGATACCTACTCGGCCGACCCGCAAAGTTCTTTCTAGAGGAACGGCGGTTCGCTACCCCCGAACGAAACGACCAGTTCGGCGGATCCCTGCCTCCGATGTAAGCGTGTAGCGGCGAGATTCCGGGGTGGCGAATCGGACGCCGTTTCGACGTTACGCCGCGGAATCAGCGGAGTGAATACCTTTACGTATCGGTGGCACCGATACACACGGTATGTCGACTCCCGATTACAGCCGACGGACAATCGAAGATGCCACACCCGAAGTCGTCTCCGTCAATGACGTGACGATCGACGTCGAAACCAACGTGCTCGTCGCCGGCGGCGGTGGAACAGGGCTGGTCGCCGCGCTCGCGGCTTCTGAACGAACGAACGGGACCGTCACCGTCCTCGAGAAGTCGGACCGGCTAGGTGGCAATACGTCGCTGTCGACGGGGATGATCCCCGCGGCGGGGACGCGGTTTCAGCGCGACGCGGGCATCGAGGAAACGGCCGACGACATGGCCCGGGACATCCTCGAGAAGAACGATTACGAGGCCGACGAGGAGATGGTGCGACACCTCTGTGCGGAGAGCAAGCACTTGGTCCACTGGCTGGTCGACGACTGGGACATCACGCTCCGACTCGTGGACGATTTCAAGTACCCCCAACACTCGGCCTACCGGATGCATGCGCCGCCCGGCCGGAACGGGGAGCACTTGATAGACGAACTGGCGGCGCGGATCGAGGCCGACGACGACATCGAACTGCTCACGAATACGCCCGTGACGAAACTCGTCGCGGACGGCGACGCGGTCGCGGGTGCGGTCGCCGGCGAAACGCACGAGGAGGTGATCGGCGCGGGGAAGGTCGTCCTCGCGACCGACGGCTTCGCCGGCAATCGGCGGATGGTCGAGAACAACTGCGGGGAGATCGCGGACGCGCTGTACTTCGGCTCGGACGGCAACACCGGCGACGGCATCCGCTGGGGAGCGGCGCTCGACGCCGAGATCGCGTACATGGATTCCTTCCAAGGGCACGCGACCGTCGTGCAGGGAACTGGCGCGCTCTCGACGTACGCGGTCATCATGAACGGCGGCGTTCTCGTCAACGAGGACGGCGAGCGGTTCGGCAATGAAGCTAAGGGCTATTCCGCGCTCGCCATCGACGTCGTCGACCAACCGGGCGGCGTCGGCTACGAACTCTTCGACGAGCGCATCTTCGAGAAACTCCGCGGCGAGTTCGACGACTTCGACGAGGCGGTCGACCTCGGGTCGTACGTCAGCGCGCCCGACATCGAGACGTTGGCCGCGGAACTCGGATGCGATCCGTCGGCGACCGCCGCGGCCCTCGAGTCGTACAACGAGGCGGTTCGAGCGGACGAACCGGACTCGGTCGGCCGCGTCGACGGCCGCGCCGTCCTCGAGCCGCCGTTTTACGGTGCGACGATCGTCGGGTCGCTGTTCCACACGCAGGGCGGCTTGCTCGTCGACGAACACGGCCGCGTCCTGCAGTCCGACGGGAGCGTCGTCGACAACCTCTACGCCGGCGGCGGCACCGCGGCGGGGATCAGCGGTCACGGCGCGGACGGCTACCTCAGCGGCAACGGGTTGACTACCGCGCTCGGACTCGGCCGACTCGCCGGTAGACACGCCGGCGACTCCCTCGAGGTGTGACTCGGTGCCGCGCGCCCACACCTCCTCGGTGGTCGTTCCCTCGATGGGTCGATTCCTCTGTGCGCCCGTCCGCGCGGCGCTCTCTCGCCGTCCCGCCGGAACATATCGGGTTTCGGAGGCGAGTACGCAGCTTTATAGTCATCCGATCACACGTGTCAAGACATGACGGATCGTGTCTGGGAAGACCTGCTATCCGAGCAGGACAAACGTGTTATCGAGAAGGCAGGCTATGACAAGGACGGCGCGTCCTCGTGGGAGTCACGCGGCGCGGGCGAGAACCCGATGGTCCTCGTTATCGACGTCCAAGAACTGATCGTCGGCGACGACGTGCCGATCCTCGAGGCGGTCGAGGAACACCGGACCGCGATGGGAGAGATCGCGTGGGACGCGGTCGATCGGATCGCGGACTTCCTCGAGTTCGCCCGGGGGAACGACATCCCCGTCGGGTACACGCGGGTGGTCCCGAGTTCGTACGACGACCCCGACCACGAAGACCTGGCGATCGTCGATCCCGTCGCGCCCGAGCAGGGCGAGACGGTCATCGACAAGAGCTACGCCAGCGCGTTCTACGGGACCGACCTGCTCGCCCGGCTGAATCGCAACGACGTGGACACGCTGGTCGTCGTCGGCAACTCCACCAGCGGCTGCGTGCGGGCGACGACGGTCGACGCCCAGCAACACGGCTTCGACGTCGTCCTGCCACAGGAGTGCATCTTCGATCGGATCGAAGCCTCGCACAAGATCGGACTGCTGGACATGTGGATGAAGTACGCGGAAGTCCTCGAGACGGCGGAGGTCGAAGACTACCTCGAGAGCATGGGTGAGTCGGCGTGACGGGTCACGACCTCGTGATCGAAAACGGCACCCTCGTCACCGAAGACGGCCTGCTCGAGGCCGACGTCGCCGCGACCGACGGACGGATTTCGGCGATCGGCGAACGCGGGTCGCTCGAGAGCGACGAGACGATCGACGCCGGCGGAAACCACGTCCTGCCGGGCGCGATCGACCCGCACACCCACCACGGGATCTACAACTCGCTGGCCGAGGACGCGAACACCGAGAGCCGGTCGGACCTCGTCGGCGGCGTGACGACGACGGGGAACTTCTTCCGTCGACCGGGTGCCTACGAGGAGATCATGGACGACTACGTCGAGGCGGCCGAGTCGAACTACCGCCACGACTACTTCTTCTCGCTCGGCCTGCTGTCGTTCGACCACGTCGAGGAGATCCCGACGATCATCGAGGAGTACGGGATCACGACGTTCAAGTGGTACATGAACTACAAGTACGCCGCCGCGGAGAAGTTCGGCGTCGACTGCGAGATGCGCGACGACTTCGGGAACGCGTTCATCGAGACGCTGGCCGAACAGGACGTCGAGACGACGCTCGGCTACCACTCCGAGAACGTCGAGATCACGAACGCGCTGGCGGGGGGTAACCCCTACGTCGAGACCGAAGCGGACGGGGACGCCGAGGAAGAGAGCTACGAGGTCTTCGTCGAGGAGTTCCCCGACTACGCCGAGGCCCAGAGCATGGTCGCGGGCGCGAGCCTCGCCAGACAGCACGACTACGACGACAGCTTCTACGCCGTCCACGTCAGCGCCGGCCGGACGGCCGACGAACTCGCGACGCTACAGGACGCGGGCTACGAGGTCACCGGCGAGACCTGCACCCACTACCTGACGCTGACCGCCGAGGAGTGCGACGATCGCATGAAGGTCAACCCGCCCGTGCGCCACGAGACCGACAAAGAGACGCTCTGGGAGCGCGTCGCCGACGGTACCATCTCCTGTATCGGCACCGACCACTGCGCGAACACGACCGACGAGAAGATCGGCGACACCATCCGCGAGAGCAAACTCGGCTTCCCCTCGACGGCGACCATGCTCCCGCTGATCCTCTCGGAAGGGGTCAACGAGGGGCGGATCGACCTCGAGCGCGCGGTCGAGGTCACGAGCACGAACACCGCGAAGGCGTGGAACCTCTACCCGAAGAAGGGGACGATCCGCGTCGGCAGCGACGCCGACCTGGTCGTCGTCGACTTAGAGGAGACGAAGACGGTGACGCCCGAGTTGCTCCGGAGCGTCGCCGACTACTCGATCTACGAGGGCCGGGACGTGACCGGCTGGCCGACCCACACTGTCGCGGGCGGCGAACTCGCCTACGCGGACGGCGAGGTGCTGGCCGAGCCCGGCACGGGAACCCACGTCGACCGACCGGTCTGAACGATCGGCCCCGCCACGAACAGCGTTATACGCGACCCAACCCGACGATGACACACGCGACTGAACGACGACACACACGACTTCGATGACAGACGACACTCCGGGTCCGCTTGACGGACTCACGGTAGTAGAGGCCGGATCGATGATCTCCGGGCCGACCGTCGGTCGGCTCCTCGCCGACTTCGGCGCGACGGTGATCAAGGTCGAACACCCCGAACACGGCGATCACATCCGTAACTTCGGGACCCAGAAGGACGGCATCGGCATGTGGCACAAGTATCTGAGCCGGAACAAGCAGTCCGTGACGCTCGACGTCTCCTCCGAGCGGGGACAGACCGTCTTCGTCGACCTCGTCTCGGAAGCCGACGTGCTCATCGAGAACTTCCGACCCGGCACGCTCGAGCGCTGGAACCTCGGCTGGGACGCCCTCTCCGAGGAGAACCCGGGGCTCGTTATGCTGCGGATGTCGGGCTACGGCCAGACGGGGCCGTACTCCGAAAAGCCGGGCTTCGGGACCCTCGCGGAGGCGATGAGCGGCTTCGCCTACGTCAACGGCTTCGAGGACCGGCCGCCGCTGCTGCCGCCGACGGGTCTGGCGGACAACATCGCCGCGCTGTACGCCACGTTCTCGGTGATGTTCGCGCTGTACCACCGCGACGTCAACGGCGGCACCGGGCAGTACATCGACGTGAGCCTCATCGAGCCGATCTTCAACCTGATCGGCCCCTTCCCGTTGACCTACGATCAGACCGGCGAGATCGCCCGCCGCTCGGGCAACCGGTCGACCTCCTCGGCGCCGCGGAACGTCTACCGAACCGGCGACGACCGCTGGGTCGCCCTCTCGGCGAGCGCACAGCCTATCGCCATGCGGGTGTTCGACGCGATCGGCCGGCCGGACCTGAAGGACGATCCCCGGTTCGCCGACAACGAGCGCCGCCTCGAGAACGTCGAGGAACTCGACGCGATCATCCAAGACTGGATGGCCGACCACACCCGCGAGGAGGTCCTCGATGCGTTCGAGGAACACGACGCGACGATCGCGCCGGTGTACAACGTCGCGGACATCATGGAGGACGAACACTACCGGGCCCGCGACGCGGTCGTGCGGGTCGACGACGACGACCTCGGCGAGGCGGCGGTCCAGAACACGATCCCCAAGTTCAGCGAGACGCCGGGCCGCGTCGATCACCTCGGCTCGGATCTCGGCGAGCACAACGAGGACGTATTCGGGGAGTATCTGGGCTACGACGACGACGTGCTGGCGGAACTCGAGTCGGAGGGCGTGATCCGATGACGCTGCCCGAGTCCGCGACGATCGTCGAGATGCTCCCGCGGGACGGCTTCCAGCGCTACCCGGAGTTCGTCCCGACCGACGAGAAAGTCGAAATCATCGACGCGCTCTCGGAGACGGGCATCGACGAGATCGAGTTCACCTCGTTTACCCACCCCGAGGCCGTCCCCGGACTGCGCGACGCCGACGAGGTCGCCGAGCGGATCGATCGGCGCGACGACGTGACCTACCGGGCGCTCGTGCCGAACGACATCGGGATGGAGCGGGCCATCGAGGCCGATGTCGACAAGGTGAACGCGCTGGTCGTCATCAGCGACACCTACCGCGAGAAGAACCAGGGGATGAGCTTGGAAGAGAACTTAGAGCAGGTCAGGAACATCGTGGAGATGGCCGAGGGAACCGGGATCGAAGTCGAGGCGGGGCTCGGCACGAGCTTCTTCTGTCCCTACGAGGGCCGGATCCCGCTGGCGCGGACGCGCTACGTCGTCGACCGCGTCCTCGAGGCCGGCGTCGACGAAGTGACTCTCGCGACGACGATGGGGATGGCCGATCCGAGCGGGATCATGGAGACGCTCACGTCCGTCTACGAGCACCATCCGAACGCGGACGTCGGGGTCCACCTGCACGACACCAACGGCATGAGCCTTGCGAACACGCTCGCGGCCATGCAGTGTGGCGTCTCGCGGTTCGACACCTCGGTCTGTGGCCTCGGCGGGGGGACGATCCTCCCCGGCGGACTGGGAGACGTCGGCAACACGCCGACGGAAGACCTCGTCAACATGCTCCACGACATGGGGATCGAAACCGGCGTCGACTTCGTCCGACTGCTCGCCGTCGCCGAAGACGTCGCCGAACGGCTCGAGTTGGGGACGCCGAGCCACGCGTTAATGGGCGGGACCCGCGAGCAGGTACTCGAGGTCGCCGGCGGCGAATCGACGACCGACTAATCGACACGAAACCGACATTCGACACAGCCACCACAGCTATGACAGGAAAAACGATAACGGAGAAGATCCTCTCGGAGAAATCGGGCGCGGACGCGACCGCCGGAGACTACGTCGAGGCGACGGTCGACGCGATGGTCACGCACGACGTGACCGGACCGTTGACCATCGACGTCTTCGAGGACGTGACCGGCGATGACGCGGCGCTCGCCGCGCCAGAGAACGTCGTCTTCACGCTCGACCACCACGCCCCCGCAGACGGGGTACAGGCCGCGAACAACCACAACATCGTCAGGGAGTTCGCGGCCGAGTACGGGGCGAACCAGTACGAGATCAGCGACGGCATCTGCCACCAAGTGATGATCGAGGAGGGGTTCGTCGAACCGGGCGATCTCGTCATCGGGGCCGACTCCCACTCGACGACCTACGGCGGACTGGGCGCGCTCGGGACGGGCGTCGGGTCGACCGACCTCGGGACCGCCTTCGCCACGGGCGAACTGTGGTTCCGGGTTCCCGAAACGATCCGCTTCGAGGTCGAAGGCGACCTCCCCGACGGCGTCTACGCGAAGGACCTCATCCTCCGCTTCATCGGGGACGTCGGGTTCGACGGCGCGACGTACAAGACGGCCGAATACGGCGGGAGCGCGATCCGCGATCTGCCGATCCACCAGCGGCTCGTCCTCTCGAACATGGCGATCGAGATGGGCGGCAAAGCCGGCATCGTCGAACCCGACGAGCGAACGGCGACGTACCTCGAGGAGCAGGCCGGCCTCGAGGTCGGGGTCGATCCCGACCTCGCCGCCGACGACGACGCGAGCTACGAGGCCGTCTACACCTACGAGGGGGCGGACCTCGCGCCGCAGGTCTCGAAGCCGTCGAACCCGGAAAACGCGGTCGACGTCGGCGAGACCACCGGGACGGACATCGATCAGGTCTTCGTCGGCACCTGCACCAACGGCCGCTACGAGGACATCCGCGTCGTCGCGGACGTCCTCACTGGCGAGCGGGTCGCCCCGAACACCCGCCTGATCGTCGTCCCGGCCTCCCGGGCGGTGTATCAGCGGTGCCTCGAGACCGGCGTCCTCGAGGCGCTGGTCGACGCGGGCGCGACCTTCCAGAGCGCCGGCTGCGGTCCGTGTTTCGGCACCCATCAGGGCGCGCTCGGCGACGGCGACGTCGCGCTGGCGACGGCCAACCGAAACTTCCCCGGCCGCGAGGGGTCGATGGAGAGTCGGGTCTACCTCGGCAGTCCGGCGACCGCGGCCGCGACGGCGCTGTACGGCGAGATCACCGATCCGCGGGAGATCGACACGACGCGGTACGACGATCACGCCGTCTCCGACGTGGGGGTGGTCCGATGAGCGTCGACGGAACCGGACGCGCGTGGGTATTCGGCGATGACATCGACACCGATCAGATCACTCCCTCGCGGTTTCTGGTCTCGAGCGATCCGGACGAACTCGGCGAGCACGCGTTCAACGACCTCCGGCCCGAGTTCGCCGACGGCGTCGAACCCGGCGACTTCGTCGTCGCGGGGGAGAACTTCGGGAGCGGCTCCTCGCGGGAGCACGCGCCGCTCTCGCTCGTCGGTGCCGGCGTCGCCGGCGTCGTCGCCCAGTCGTTCGCGCGGATCTTCTTCCGGAACGCGATCAACCTCGGCCTGCCGGTGTTGATCTGTCCGGGCGTCGGCGAGATCGACGACGGGACCGAAATCTCGATCGATGTCGACGAGGGGTTCGTCTACGATCACGACGAGGAGATCCGGTACGACGCCGAACCGCTGCCGCCGTTCCTGCAGGACCTCGTCGATCAGGGCGGGCTCAAACCGTACACGAGACGTAAACTCGAGTCGGCCGACTGATCGCTACTCCCGGTCGGCTGATTCCGCGTCGGCGTAGCGTCGTTCGCGCTCGCGCCACGTCTCGAGGTCGGTCACGTCGTCGCGGTCCTCCCACGTGCCGAGCCGGTCGACGAGCCCGCGCTCATTCCCGGTTTCGACGAGTTCGGAGTAGACCTCCTCGAGCAGCCGTAGCTTCGCTTTCTGTGCCGTCGTCGCGAAGAGCAGTACGTCGTACCCCATCTCCGCGACCCGCTCGGCGGGGAGCATCGGGCTCTCCCCGCCGTAGGGGAGGTTGACGACCAGCGGCACGTCGGCGAGTCGCTCACCGATCTCGGCCAGTTGCGCCTCCGTCTCCGGGGCGTCGACGAAGATTCCGTCGGCGCCGGCCTCGACGTACGTCCGGGCGCGGTCGATCGCTTCCTCGAGTCCCCCGACGGCGACCGCGTCGGTGCGAGCGACGACGACGAACGAGTCGTCCTCGCGGGCGTCGAGCGCGGCTTCGAGCTTACCGACCATCTCTTCGGCCTCGACGAGCCGCTTCCCGTCGAAGTGACCGCATTTCTTCGGCGCGCGCTGGTCCTCGATGTGGACGCCGGCCGCGCCGGCCCGTTCGAACTCGTGGACGGTTCGGTAGACGTTCAGCGCGTTCCCGTAGCCGGCGTCCGCGTCGCAAAACACCGGTCGGTCGACGGCACCGGTGATCTCGCGAACGCGGTCGACGGTCTCCGACATCGTCGTCAGGCCGACGTCCGGCCCGCCGTGGACGGCCGTCGCGACGGCGTTGCCGCTGACGTAGAGGGCGTCGGCGTCGGCCCGTTCGGCGATCGTCGCCTCGAGCGCGTCCGCGACGCCCGGCGCGAGGAGGAGGTCGTCGCGATCGAACAGGTCTCGGAGCGTCGCGTCTGAATCGGTCATAGGTGTCCTGAGAATCGGTCAGGCTAATGGGTTTTCGTTCCGTTCGGCGGCCGGCTCAGGGTCGCAACCGGGCACCGATCTCCCGCGTGTCGACCGCTCGCGGATCGCGAACGACGGCGAACGCGTCCTCGGCGGTCCCATCCGGAAGGCCGTAGTCGAGCAGCGTCCGCAATCGCTCGTCGAACGCCGCCGGCGCGATCGGATCGCGGTGGTCCCCCGCGGGATACGCCCGTTCGCCGACCGCAGTCCGGCCGTCGGCGTACTCCAGCGTGACCCGAGCGCCCCAGCTTTCGGGGAAGGCGTCGTCAAACTCGTCGGCCGCTCGGACGGTCACGCGATCGGCGAGGGCCCGGACCGCGTCGTCCGCGATGCGGTCCGGGTGGAAGTGCTCGAGACGGAGTCCGCCGCTGGTCACGTATCGCGCGAGGACGTATGGAATCGAGAACTTCGCGCCGGTGAGCGTCTCCGGCTCGGCGTGGGCCATGTCGGCCGCGTTCGCGTAGGTCTCGACGACGATCCGGTCGATCGCGTCCGCATCGATCTCCCCGTCGATCTCGCGGAGGGCATCGACGGGCGCGTGGGTGTACCGACACGACGGATACGGCTTGAAGTAGTTCTCCGCGATCGCCCAGCGGTCGCCGAGATCGGCGAACAGGGCGTCGAACCCGTCCGGGAGCACGTCCTCGAACGGATCGTAGACCGCCCGCATCGCGTCGGGGGAACCGGGCACGCCGGCCCGCGCGAGTTGGGCCATCGTCACGCCGACCCCCGCCGACGCGCCGGCGGTCAGGTTCCGCGACGGCGGGCCCGCCTCGTAGGGGTCGTCCATCGAGACCACGGCGCGGTTGGCCGCCAACCGGAACGCCTCACGGGCCACGCCGGGATCGGGGTCGGTACAGAGCACGCCGGCCAGCGCGGGCCCGACCGTGGTCCAGGTCGCGTGGGGGTTCCGCACGAGCCACGGCACCGACTCGTTGAGCCGGTCTTTCATCGCGAAGATCGCTTCCTCGAGCCGAGCGCAGACCTCGTAGGCCCTGACACAGCTCTCGACCAGCCGCTCGCCGTCGGCGTCCGCTCGTTCGGCCATCGCGAGCGCTCCGACGACGATGCCCGAGCCGACGTGACCGCCAGTGTTGTGGCCCTCCTCGATCTCCTGTGCGATGGCCGCCGTCCCGTTCAGCGTGGCGGCCTGTACCGGCGACGTGGTGCGACTCGAGCCGACGACCGTCGACGCCCCCTCCGGGAGATCGACGGACTCCCACGCCTCCTCGTACGGATCGACCGCGCTCCCGGCGACCGTCGCGGCCAGCACGTCGGCGACGGTCATCGCCCCGCGTTCCGAGATAGGCTCGGGGATCGGTCGCTCGAGGAAGTCGAAGATCGACGCCTCCCACGGGCTCGCCGGATCGGGTGCGCTCGTCGTCATGAGTCGTCCCTCGTCGGCGCGGCAGCGGACGATCGGCTGATACGAATCGGACTGCGCTCGCGCTGCTCGCGGCGCTGCGAGCGAGTGGTACTCGAGACCATACCACTCGTTTCGGCGACGCGCACCTAAAGCTATCTTCCGAGCGGGGTGGTCTGCGGCCGGTCCGAGGGGAACGTTAAGTCCACGCCGCCGAATGAACGACGCGTATGACCGATACGCCGAGAGCGCTGGTCGAGGAGTTCTTCGAGCGGATGGCCGACGACGAACGCCGGCACACCGTCGGCGATTGCTTCGCCGAGAACGCGGTGATCACCCTCCCCGGAGCGCGGTTCGAGGGTCCCGATACGGCCGACGAGATGCTCGAGTGGCTCGCATCCCGATACGAGCGAGCGGCGAAGGAGTACGCCGATTGGATCGAAGCGGGCGCGGTCGTCGTCAGTCAGGGTACCCTCTTCGGCGTCGACGCCGACGGCGAGCGGTTCGATGACGTCCGGTACGTCGACGTCTACCGGATCGAGGACGGCGAGATCGCGCGGCTGGACATCTACAACGACCTCGCGGCCGAGGGGATCGTCGAATGACCGAGCGAACGGGGATCCTCTTCTCGACGCAGGACGACCTCGAGCTCGTGCGGACCGCCGAGGAACTGGGCTTCGAGAGCGTCTGGGCCGCCGAGGGGCAGGGCAAGACCGCGTTCGGGAAACTCGAGCGGTGGGCGACGGCCACGGACGAGATCGGGCTGGCGACCGGCATCGTCAACCCGTTCTCGCGGACCCCGGCCGCGACGGCGCAGGCGATCGCGACCCTCGACGCCCACTCGGACGGTCGCGCGATCCTCGGCCTCGGAGTCGCCCATCCGGGCGTCGTCGAGGGCTTCCACGGCGTCGACTTCGACCGGCCGCTCGCGCGACTGGCCGAGTACGTCGAACTGGTCCGGCGCTACCTCGCGGGCGACCCCGGCGCGTTCGACGGCGACTTTTTCGCGCCCGACCGGACCGCCTTCTGGGACGCCTTCGATCCGGCCCGGAGCGAGATCCCGATCTACAACGCGGCGCTCGGCCCGGGTAACGTCCGCCTGACCGGCGAACTGGCCGACGGCTGGCTGCCCAACCTCTACCCCGAAGCCCGGTTCGAAACGGCGCTTGAGTGGCTCGAGACGGGAGCCGACCGCGCGGGTCGCGCCGTCGACGATATCGACGTCGCGATGTACGTCCTCGTGTCGGTCGCCGACGATCCTGACCAGGCGCGTGCGGCCGCCGCCGAACACGTCGCGACGTACTTCCGCGACATCCCGGGCTATTACGACCGCGTAGCCG
Source organism: Natrinema versiforme JCM 10478 (assembly GCF_000337195.1). Taxonomy (GTDB): domain Archaea; phylum Halobacteriota; class Halobacteria; order Halobacteriales; family Natrialbaceae; genus Natrinema; species Natrinema versiforme. The sequence continues at coordinate 74,695 of NZ_AOID01000064.1, forward strand.
CGGAAGCGGGATTCGAGCCGATGATCGACTCGATCCGGGCGGCGCCCACGACGGAGGCGGCGGCCGCGGCCGTCGAGGACGAGTTCCTCGACCACGTCGCCGTCGTCGGCGACGAAGCGGCCGTCAGGGAGCGACTGGCCGCGCTCAGGGACGCGGGCGTCGACCTGCCGATCGTCCGAGCGCCGATCGGCGGCGACCGCGCCGCGGACGAGCGGCTCCTGCGCGCGACGCGGCCGCTGTGAGTCCGCGACCGTCGCGTGAACGGGGCTGTTCGACCGGCCGTGGGTTATGGGACAATCATCCGGGAACGCTCCGGTGAACTGTGGGAAACCCTTAAGCGGATACTCTCTGATATACGCCCGTGAGCGAACCGATACTCGAGACTGTGGACTTACGGAAACAGTTCGGCAGCCTGATCGCGAACGACGAGATCTCCCTGCAGGTCGAGGCGGGCGAGATACACGGGATCATCGGCCCGAACGGGAGCGGCAAGTCGACGTTTTTCAACACGGTGACCGGGTTCTACGACGCCGACGGGGGGTCGGTCTACTTCGACGGGACCGACATCACCGACGCGTCGCCGGACGAGATCGCGCGACGCGGCCTCGGCCGGACGTTCCAGATAGCCTCTCCGTTCCGGGACCTTTCCGTCAGGGAGAACCTGTTGAGCGTCTACACCGCCGGTCTCCGATCCGGGCTCCGGATCACCGAGGGGAAACGCGAGCGCGCCCAAGAGATCATCGAGCGCCTCGAGATCGAACACATCGCCGACCACGAGGCCAGCGACATCAGCGGCGGCCAACAGCAACTCCTCGAACTCGGACGGATCCTGATGCTCGACCCCCAGTGTATCATGCTCGACGAGCCCACCGCGGGGGTGAACCCGGCGCTGCAGAACCGGATCCTCGATCACCTGCGCGAACTCAACGAGGAGGGGCAGACCTTCGTGATCATCGAACACGACATGAGCGTTATCTCCGGACTCACGGACCGTGTCACCGTCTTCGATCAGGGGAAGGTCGTGATGGACGGCGACTTCGAGACGGTGACCAGCGACGAGCGCGTCCGAGAGGCGTATCTCGGCGCGGAGACCGATCCCGACGCCGGACTCGGTGACGCACTCGGAGCCGGTTCCGACTCGAGTGCAGCCGCGGACCCGTCCGCGAGCGAGGCTGACGGCGGCGCGGCGACGACTTCGGGGGGCGGCTCGAGCGCGGCGGCGACGGGTGCGAGCGCAACGACGCAGGTCGTCGAGACCGAAGCCGATCTGATCGGCGAGCAGCGCCGACTCGTCGCGGACGACATCGTCACTGGCTACGGCAATCACACCGTAATCGACGACGTTTCCGTCGAGAGCCACGACGGCGTCACCTGCATCTTCGGCCCCAACGGCAGCGGGAAGTCGACGCTACTCAAGGCGCTCGTCGGCGCGGTCCCCGTCTGGTCGGGTTCGATCTCGCTCGGCGAGACGGACATCACCGAGACGAACGCCGCCGAGAACCTCCAACACGGCATGGTGATGCTCCCGCAGGACGGCGGCATCTTCGGCTCCCTGACGGTCAGGGAGAACCTCCTGCTCGGCGGATTCCGCGTTGACCGCGACGTTCGTCGCGAACGGCTCGACACCGTCCTCGAGGCGTTTCCCGATCTCGAGGACAAACTCGACGCGAAGGGCAGTTCCCTTTCGGGCGGCCAACAGATGATGCTGAGTTTCGGGCGGGCCATGATGACCGGCTCGGAGCTGTTCCTCCTCGACGAGCCGTCGGCGGGACTCTCGCCGGCGCTCGTCGACGATGTCTTCGAGATGACTCAGACGCTCGTCGAGCAGGGCGCGCAGGTAATCCTCGTCGAACAGAACGTACGTGAGGCGCTTCGAATCGCCGATTACGTCTACATTCTTGCACAGGGTCGCCTGCAGTTCGACGGGCCGGCGGCCGAACTGCTCGACGAAGACGAACTCGTCGAACTCTATCTCGGTCTCGAGTGACGGGCCGGTTCTCACTCGCTATTTCTAATCGCATCGCTGCCTTCGTATGTCCTCGTTTGGCAAACTTATATGTGGGTTGGTTTCAGATAGCAATGTATGCGGAAGACTACCAGCCAATCGGATAGACGGTCATTTATCAAGTACGTCGGTGCCGCGGGAACGCTCGGTCTCGCGGGATGCGTCGGACAGGATCCCTCGGAGGACGGCGGAGACGGGAGCAGCGTTGTCATCGGATCGAACCACCCGCTGAGCGGGAGTCTCGGCGGAACGGGGACGCGGATGGACAACGCGGTCCAACTGGCCGCCATGATGAAGAACGAAAACGGCGGCATCGAGTCGCTCGACGGCGCGGAACTCGAGGTTATCAGCGAGGACAATCAGGGGAATCAGGAACTTGGGGGCGAAGTGACCGACAGTCTCATCGACGACGGGGCCGACGTCATTACCGGCTGTTTCTCCTCCCCAGTCACTAACGCGGCGACGCGTGCGGCCGAGCGCGCCGGCGTTCCGTTCGTCATCTCCGTCTCCGTCGACGACGCGATCCTCCAAGACAACGACCTGCAGTACGCCTACCGACCACAGCCGCCCGCGTCGCAGATGGCGGTCGACCACGCCGAGTTGATGCCACAGGTCATCCGCAACGCCGGACAGGAGGTCCAGACGGCGGGGCTGTACTACATCAATATTGACTTCGGCCAATCGGTCCGGGACAGCCTCCGGGAGGAACTGCCGAACCAAGACATCGAAATCGTCGAGGAGGTCAGTATCGACTTCGGCGAGACGGCCGACACAGCAGCCACGCAACTGGCCGACGCGGACCCGGACGTCGTGATCGCAACGACCTACGAGGCGGAGACGGTCGAACTCGTCAGGGCGATGGACAACCAGAACTACGCGCCCCCATTTATCGCCGGCTGTGCGAACGAGGCGCTCAACGACGTGGGCGCGCTCGAGGAGATGGGCGAGACCGTCGAGGGTGCGCTGCCGACGAACTTCGCACTCAACCCCACTCTCGATCGCGCGAGCGAGGTTCGAGAGCGGTACGAAAGCGAGTTCGACGAATCGTTCGACGCCAACGTCGCGATGACCTACGCGGCGACGGAGGTTATCATCGCGGGCATTGAGGAAGCGGGCTCGAGCGATCCCGAGGATATCAACGACGCGCTCTCCGAGATCGAGGTCAGCGACCACATCGCGGCGATGCCGCCGATCTCGTTCGACGAGAACGGCGAGAACGAAAACGCCCTCGCACCGCTGTTCCAAGTCCAGGACCTCGACGACCGCGTCGTCTTCCCCGAAGAATACGCTGAGACCGAGATCGATCTGTAACCTCTCGATGATCGCAACGATGGGTTTCAGTTTCGGTTCGGTGGCCGCGTTGCCTTCGATCGGCGGACTCGCGACCGAATCGGCGATGGTGGCGTTCATCCAACCGTCGACCGCGCTCCAGTTGATAGCCTTCGCCATCCTCCTCGGTGGCATCTACGGGCTCGTCGCGCTCGGTCTGACGATGATCTTCGGCGTGATGGACGTGATCAACTTCGCGCACGGGGCAATGATGGTCGTCGGCATGTACACGGTCTGGTGGACCGCGACGGCCTTCGGTCTGCACCCGATCCTGTCGATTCCGCTCGCCGTGCTCGGCCTGTTCGCGCTCGGTGTCCTCGTACACCTGACGACGATCTCGTCGATCATGGACGCCCCACAGGAGAACCAGCTGATCGTGACCTTCGGGATCATGCTGATCCTGATCAGCGCCATCGAGATCACGTTCTCGACCGATCCCCAGAGCCTCGGCCTCGGCCTCGGTTCGGTCGCCATCGCTGGCGTCTTCCTCCCGCTGGGCCAGCTGTACGCCCTGCTCATCGCGATCTCGGCCGTGGTCGTCGTCTGGCTCTTCCTTCAGCGGACGCAGCTGGGACGAGCGATTCGCGGCACGGCCGACGACCGGACGGCCGCACAGTACGTCGGGATCAACGTGCCTCGGATCGACTATCTGACCTTCGGTATCGGTGCGGCGCTCGCCGGACTCGCGGGAGCGGTGATCCCGCTGTTCCAACAGATCAATCCGTACCTCGGGGATTCGTACCTGATCAACGCGTTCGTCATCGTGGTTCTCGGCGGGCTCGGCTCGTTCCCCGGCGCGTTGCTGGGCGGGCTGATCGTCGGATTCGTCCACGTGTTCGGTCAGTACTACCTCCCCGGATCGGGGTACCAGATCTCGATCTTCCTGATATTCATCCTCGTGTTATTACTCAAGCCCGAGGGCCTGCTCGGCGGTGGTGTCAGTGAGTAACGCCGACGTCTCGAGTCGCCTCGATCAGGCCCGCCGACAGTACCGGACGTTTCAATCAAAGTGGTACGCGACGCCGGCGATACTCGCGGGTATCTTCGGACTGTTGCTCGTTTTGCCGCTGGTCCTCGACCTGTACTTCTTCGGGTTCAGTCTCGGGTCGTGGATCAGCGTTCACGTGCTGGTCATCACACTCGTCTGGGCGACCGCGGCGCAGGGATGGAACGTGATGTCGGGGTACACCGGCCAGTTCTCGTTCGGGCACGCCGCGTTCTTCGGGCTCGGAGCCTACGGGACGATTCTGCTCCTGAACACGGTCGGATTGAACCCGTGGCTCGGCATGCTGATCGGCGCGACCGTCGCCAGTCTGTACGGGCTACTCATCGGCGTGCTCTGTTTCCGGTACGACCTCCGCGGGCACTACTTCGCGCTCGCGACGCTCGCGTTCGCCGAACTCCTTCGGCACACGTTCAACACGTTCTCGCAACTCGGGGGCGCGAGCGGCTACTTCAAGCCGCTGCCCCGATCGTACGGCGCGGAGTTCGGGTTCGCCGCGTTCCAGTTCCGGGAGACGCTTCCGTACTACTACATCATCCTCGGCTTCCTCGTCGTCGTCACGGCCGTCTCGCTCGCGATCAAGCAATCGCGGCTCGGCCTCTATCTGTTCGCAATCCGCGAAGACGAGAGTGCCGCCGCAGCCGTAGGTATCCCGACGTACCGGTACAAACTCGTCGGCATCGGCGTGAGCGCGTTCTTCACGGCGTGGGCCGGCGCGTTCTGGGCGATGTATTTCGATACGATCCGCCCGGACACCGTCTACGAACTGCTCGTCAACGTTGAGATCCTGTTGCCGGCGATCGTCGGCGGCGTCGGGACTGTTATCGGCCCCATCGTCGGCGCGTTCGTCGTGATTCCGCTCAGCGAGGTCGCCCGGCAGTCCGTCGACATCACCGGATTTGACCGGGTCATCTACGGACTGTTGCTGGTCGGTATCGTCCTCTACAGTCCGCAGGGAGCGATCTCATGGCCACGACGGGCCGTCGAACTGATCGGCGCGTACGGACCGTCCAAGCGAAACGCCTCGGCGACGGCCGACGACGACGACGAATGACCGCCGACGAATCGCTCGCGTCGTTCGTCGCCACCCTCTCTCCGGACGACGTTCCCACGACGGTTCGCGACCACGTCGGTCTCGTCGTCGCCGACACGGTCGGCACGATTGTCGGCGGGTCGATGACGGACCCCGTCGCGTCGCTCCGGCGCCGATACGCCGACCGATCAGACGGTCCCGCGACCGTTCTCGGGACGACGGCGACGCTTCCCGTCCACCAGACCGCGACGCTCAACGGGATCGCCGGAACCGTCCTCGAGCTCGATGAAGGGCACAAACTGGCCGCCGGACACCCGGCGATCCACGTCTTTCCCGCGGTGCTCGCCGTCGCCGAGGCGGATGACGGTACCGCCGAGGCAGCCTCGACGGCGTTCGTCGCCGGCTACGAGACGGCCGTCCGCGTCGCACGAGCGTGCCGGCCGCTCACGGAGGGATACCACCCTCACGGCGTCTGGGGCGTCGTCGGCGCGGCGGCCGCGGTCGCCAATTACGAGGGCCTAGACGCCGACGAGACGGCGAACGCACTCCGTATCGCCGCGAACCACGCCCAACACACCCGATTCGAAGCGGCGATCGAGGGAGCGACCGTCAGAGACACGTACGCCGGGATGAATGCGCCCGACGCGATCGCTGCGGTCGATCAAGCCCGGAGCGGTTTCTCCGGTCTCGAGAACGGTCTCGCTCGCCACCTCGAACGGACGAGCGACGGCCCGATCGAGTTCCCCGAAGACCTCTTCCTGGGCGAGCGGTGGACGGTGACCGAGGGCTACTTCAAAATCCATGCGGCCTGCCGGTACACCCATCCCGTGCTCGACGCCGTCGACGAACTGGCGGCGACGGAGCCGATCGATCCCGAGACGCTCGAGCGCATCACGGTCGAAACGTATCCCGCTGCGGCGATACTCACCGATCCGTGCCCCGAGAACCGCCTCGCTGCGAAGTTCTCGATCCCGTTCGCCGTCGCGACGCGACTCCGTCGCGGGCACGCCGGCAAGGCGGCGTTCGAGCCCGCGGCGCTCGACGAACCGACCGAGAGACTGGCACGGTTCGTCGAGGTCGAATCGACGCCGAAATTCGCGTCGGCACTGCCGGACTCGCGGGGGGCACGTGTGACGATTGCGCTCGCCGACGGGCGCGAACGGACCGCAACGGTCGATCACGCACGCGGCGGCGTGGAGCGTCGGTTTTCCGAGGACCGACTCCGAGAGAAATTCCACTCGCTCGCCGACCCGACGCTCGGGCGGGACGCCGCGACGGACGCTTGGGTGACGCTTCGGGACTGCTGGTCGGGGGACGTCGACCGACTCTGTCGGACCGTCGTTCCCGCCTCCGACGCGTAGTTCTATTCGCTTTCCGCTCTCGGAAACAGATCCGCGCGGCTAGAATAGTTTGAAGACAGAGGGGTACGTCGATACAGATTTTAGTAGACATTTCTAAGGTAGTCAGGTTTCCACCCTTCTGGCGTCGAACTCCGAGTTCACGTTGGTGGAGTAGCGTTCGGAGTCGTTGTCTGCCATCGACGAGAAACACCACCTTCTCCGGCGTATTTCTCTCACATATTCGAGCACGACTCTCCGTTGGAACGGCTGTCGTTGCCGGACTGGGCCGTATACAGCGACTACCGCTCGCTCCGTGATCGATCACAGGGATGGCACTCGAGGGTATCTCGAGCCGGATCGTCGCCTCGTTGACTGCAACGCGATTCGGATTCACGTCACTTCTGGACTGGACAGCACGCGTGTGAAACCAATCGTGAGCCGTGTCGTGCCTCTGCTCGACGCCAGAATGTCTAACTCTATAACTGTTTTTGAGAGGGATAGTTTAGGGAGAAAGGCGCTGTCTAGTTTAGCACCTCCGCTGGCGTCTGTCCGTTGAGTGACTAATTCGGCCGCTGTATGTTATAGTAGTGTACGAACTGATCAAGCCATTCTCTGACGCTCGCCCGACTGCCGGCCCGTGAAGTATGGAAGCGGTCGATCCGCATTGTGAGCGTGTAAACCATTTTTCGATATGGTTTCGATCGACATAGTCGAGGTGACCGCTCGATCCTAATCGGGAGAGGGAAGTCAGATAGCCAGACCATCGACGAGAAAATCAGCGTCGGAGAAATCGTGTTTCTCGGTGAGTCCATGCAGAAACGCAGCAGCTGGATCGGTGCCTCGCCGTCCAAAGAGCGCGACGTCGAGAATGAGTTTCGTGTCGAGGTCTATTGCAGTGCACATCCAAGATCGGTCGCCGTTAATCCTGACAGTAGTTTCATCAACCGCGACCCGCGACGGCGAAGTCGTCGGCGGGTCGCACCCGCTGTCAGCCCCCAATTCCAGACCGCTCCATGCGAGCGTTCAACGCCTAATTCAGATAAAATAGTTGAGTAATATTGTTGGTAATGAGAATAAGACTATCTCTCTTTATTAATACAAGAGACAATGTTTCAATACAGAGTATGAAGACATCACATATTGTGAATTGGATATATTAGATAATTCCATCATTAGAGGGTACAGACGCGCATTATCGGGATAGAGAGTGGAAATGCGAAAATTCACAGTATGTATATAGCCCTTTCTGGTATACTAATTATGGCCAATAACTCGTCTTCCGGCCGTCAACTCAAAACTCTTGAGACTGCTGCCGAACTGGTCGATATCATACAGCAACAAAGTGGAATGTCAATTGAATCTCTTGCAAAAGAGCTTAACTTAGCAGAAAGTACTATACATGGATACGTAAAAACTCTTGAAAACAATGGATATCTAGTTTATGAGGATGGAAAATATCACATCGGATTGGAATTTTTGAATAAGGGAGGTCATGCTCGGACGAGAAAGCCAGAATATGATTTTATAATATCGAAATTAGAGGATTTAGCCGAACAGACGGGTGAACGCGTCCAATTTATTGTTGAAGAAAATGGAAAAGCATACTATGTCCATACGTCGATCGGGAAAAATGCTGTTCAGGTGGATGCCCATATTGGGAAGGTAATCCATCTTCATGCGAGCTCTGCAGGAAAGGCTATTCTTGCTCATTTACCAGAGGATCGCGTAAAGCAAATTCTCAACCAGTGGGGAACTCCGGCATACACTCAGCATACAATTACCAGTGAGGAAGAATTACTTGAAGAACTGAACACCATCCAGGAGAGGGGGTATTCAATTAGCGATCAAGAATCGATTAGCGGTCTCCGTGCAATTGGGGTACCAATTTGTTCCCAGAGTAGTGGCCACCCACTTGGGGCAATTAGTCTCTCGGGTCCGGCACATCGGCTCAAAGGAGAGTGGTTCGAACAAGATATTCCAGATATTATTCTTGCAGTCGTAAACGAAATAGAACTCGACCTAGAGTATCATTAGTCGAGATTCGATACAGATCATTTCGGCTCTGTTGAAATACTACCCTTTAGATACATTCTCACCTGAAACAGTCAGTCAATGAGAGCCACGAGTTGACGACAAATCGGTCACGCATCCTGTTCACCCCAAATCACGCTGAAAGCTCGTCCATCTCCAGCCGGAAGATGACGCGAAGCCGAATCACGTCGCGCTCGACGAGACAGTGATTCAATTCGACGAACATCGGTATTGGCTGTACTCTGCTGTTGATCCGGAAACGAACAAAATTCTCCATATACGGCTGTATTCGACGACTATGGCCGCGTTGACAGAACGGTTTCTGCAGGAACTCACTGAGAAACATGCCCTCGACGATACCGTGTTTCTCGTCGATGGTGCAAAACATCTCCAGACCGTACTCCGTCGATCTGGGCTCCGATTTTGATACGAGAAACATGGAAATCGGAACGCTTCTGAACGTATCTTTCGTGAGGTAAAACAACGTACTTCTTCGTTCCCAAACTGCTTCAGTCACGCAAAACCATCAACAGCAGAGTCGTGGCTCCAAGCCTTCGCCGTCTGGCAGAGTGCTACAAACTAAACACGGCTCTGCCAAAGTATTCAAACTTAGATTCGAAACAATAACCGCCATCGACGGACGCTATTCCTCTTCCTACCTTAGCTGACTAATGGTGCACAAATAATCCCGCAACTCAACAACACCTATGACGGAAATAGGGCCATGTCAGTTATCTGTTGACATTACTACAGGGCACTCTGAATTTAGTAGTATTGACTGGTTCACACTACCGAAGATTGCTTTTCCCGTTGGGGACCGTTTCCGGCCTGCGACAACAATGTACCGTGCATCTTGTTCATCAGCATAGTTAACAATCTCATCTGAGGGATTCCCCATTAATCCAACGGCTTCAAACGGTCTACTAAGAGGTTCTGCAGCCTCCTCCGAGATATTCGATGCGACATTTTTCACAGATTCCATGTCTATTGGATCTCCTTCTTTTGCTTTTGTCCTTCCTAAATTGACGAACTCTGATGTAGACAAAACATGGACGACATGAATCGTGTCAGCAAAAGCCTCTGCAAGTACTTTGGCTTGTTTAATGACGGTGTCTGCTCGATCTGACCGGTCTACAGCTGCGACAATCACCATAGTAGATTGCTACTGTCATAGCACTTTATTCTTACTCTAAATAATGGGAGAAACGATCTGATTGTACGTCAATCCTGTATAGAATTATTAATGTATACTGTCTTCGATTCTTAGTTGGCCAGGTCACAACAGGATCAATCTTATCTCCTGAATCCACGGAAGGCGTCGGGATCACTCCATGATGTCTTGTTCGAGGTTGTAGACGGTGGCAGGGAGTACGAGTTCACGAAACTCACTTCACGGTACCCCGCGGGTGGCCGGACAGCGGACACGGATCAATGCTTGCTGGCTGAAAACGCCGTCTCAGCCATCCAACGTTCCTGTAGGTATACTGGCCATCCGTGCGTTATGGGCGTGGTCATAGGCAGCGAACAGCCGATATTTGATTACCGACCGGATGCCCTCCGTTCGGAGGGTGTCCCGCAGTGAGTGGTCGTCATGGCCTTTATCGCCGGCGAAACTTTCGATGTCCGTCGTGTTGCGCAGCACTACTTAACTGCCCACCTGTTATCATGGGACCAGTGTGGCGAACAGTGGATGTCCAAGACGGTACACGACTCCGTGTCAATTGGGGCCAGCGTTTTCAGCATCCGTATGTGACGATCCGTTCGGTTAATATAGTGGTTGGACGCCGCTTCGCGGTCGAAAAACGTGGCGCTCAGTGACCATGCTCGCCGGGATCGCAGCAAGTCGCTTCTCTTCAACTAATATACAGGTTCGTCCGGGCTGACACCATTGTTCGTCATCGCCGCTCCCCAGAAACGAAGCGGTGGCTATGGACGGGAGTGTGGCCGTAGCAGGTGACGGGGTTGGCAGTCAGATCATCCGCTGTAGAATGCTTCGCCCCGCTGGGGTGTACAAAATCATCTATATCCATCGTGCCACTTGCCGGGACCGCCAAATCTTAATGTATATAAGTTCGATTTTTATCGTGGTGAAAAATATCTCCAATCCCAGTTCCATCTTCGGACTTGTCGGTTCTGTCGTAATCGTTGCTAGTGGAATAGTTGCTAACCCGCCGATGGGAATGACCGATGATGGCCTCATGGCAACCTCGGTATTTTTTGCGACGCTTCTTCTTTGGCTGACCCACACTGTTCCCTATTTGGTCTCGAGCGTCACCGCGGTTATGCTCCTCTACGCACTCGGTGTTACGAACTCTGTTCAAGCCGCTGCATCCGGGTTCTCTTCTTCACTCGTTCTCTTCCTGCTCTTGCTCTTTCTGCTGGGGAACACGATTTCCGAAGTTGACCTAGATGCTCGACTCGCAGACCGTCTCCTTGGATCGGAAGACACCCCTACACGTGCACTTCGCTCACTTACAACGGCACTTCTCCCTCTAGCTGTCTTCATGCCTTCTGCTGCAGCTCGGACCGTGGCTCTGATCCCTGTTGTCCGTCGTCTCCAGACTTCTTTTGATCTCTCTTTCAATTCTGACTTCTCACAAACAGCCTTCTTGATTCTTGGTCAGGTGAACCCGCTTGCGTCCGTCGGTCTCATGACCGGCGGTGGAATGGCTGTTGTCACTGCTGGACTTATCCACTCGCTTGTTGGTCCCTTAACCTGGGTTCAATGGGCCCTGTACATGGTGCCTCCCGCAGCGGCCCTATACCTGCTCGGTGCTGTTTCCGTTTTCACGCTCTATCCACTTGAGGACGCAGATATTCCGGAACCGAGGACCAAAGATACCCCCGCCGATTTCAACCGTGAACAACGTATCGTTGCCGCTGTGATGTCCGGAACAGTCCTCGCTTGGATCATCGGGTCTTTTTTTGGTATCCCTACGATCCTTCCTGCTGCAGCGGCAGTTCTCATCCTTTCACTACCCAATATTCGTATCATCCGTGCAGATGCCGTCGCAGACGTAAACTGGAACGTGCTTTTTCTGGTCGGAGCAATGTTCTCTTTGCTTGAGGCACTCACAAACACAGGCGTCGTGAATCTCCTCATCAATCGGACTCTGGAGACGATCCCGCTTAATGCTCTCCCAGTGTTCGCGAGCGTTGGTATTCTTCTGCTGGTCGCAGTCGCCGTTCGTATTGTGTTCTCAACTGGATCCGCGGCACTGCTGGTTGTTATTCCTTTTGCGCTTCGGATTGGGCAGGAACTGGGTGTGAACCAACTCTACCTCTCGTTCTCACTCCTCATCGTTATTGGTGGAACGACGTTCCTACCGTTCAATACAACGTCTGCCCTGCTCGCGTACGAAGAAGGGCCACTAAATCAAAGAGATGTGGCACAGTTTGGTGTTGTAACACTCTTTCTCTCGTTGGGTGTTACCACTGTCGCATGGCTATTCTACTGGCCGTTAGTCTCAAGCGTGTAGAACGCCCGGCCTTCCATTAAGGGCCGCTGTGTTCGTGAAACCGTTACGCTCTCTACTTTGTCGTTGTTGACGTTGGCCTTGACCACCATTTTCCCCTTCGGATGCCCGAGGATGACCCTTTCACCATCAGGGACATCGGCCATCTGATTCGGAATCGTTCCCTCAAGTAGTGTAGCGGCTGCAGTACATGATGCACCTGTAACAGCATACACTGGATGGAGGTACTGCATACTCATAATTCGGGCTGTGATATCAATCTCCGATTCACTGACGTAGCCCGTAGTCGCTTCGTAGTCGGTTGGTGGTGCGACGAACGCTACCTTCGGGAACCCTGGCGATTCGACGGTTGCGTCCTCGGGTGAATCAACGATGTCGAGTTCCGCACACACGGTTGCACGAATCTGCTCGATCCGGTTGAGGAACTCAGGATCAGTGTCGATGTCCTCGGGTAGTTCTGTGCCAGTTACACCAAGGCTGGATGCTTGGACGAAAACGACGGGAGTTGTGACGTCCAAGACGCTCATCTCGACAGGCACTCCATCGACGTCAAGTGTCGTTACCGGTTCATCGAACGGGAATAACCCCCTTTCGGCCGTTCCCGCCGGATTGTAGAACGTTGTTTCGACCCTAGCTCCAGTTCCGGGGACGCCGTGGATTTTGTGATCACCTACGGTGGCTGCGCAACCGTCAACGATATCGAATGACTGGTCAATCCGTGTCTCTGTATTTTTATTATAGAGCGTGACCGTTGCTTCGCCGTTGTCAGGGACATCAACCATATTTTCGTTAGTAGCGAACGGCCCAACGACAGTCGTCATGTTGCCACAGTTCCCACCATAGTCGATGGTCGAATCATGGACGCTGACCTGACCGAACTCATAGTCAATGTCGATACCGTCACGGTCACTTTCTTCAATGATCATCAGTTTCGATGTCGTCGATGTCCCGCCACCAAGTCCGTCAATTTGGCGCTCATCGGGACTCCCGAACAACGAGAGGAGCGCTGCATCCATGTTCTCGTCTGGGAGTTCGTCTCGAGTCACGGCGACGCCCTTGCTGGTTCCTCCACGAACAAGCGTACACTGCAGTGAGTTCTGATCCATTTTAAGCTTCTGTGATTGAATTGAACTGTTTTTTTAGCGCTGGACCGATATACGGGCCGACAATGATCACTACCGTTGCTACAACCAAAAACAGCCGAAGAGGCGTTGCGAAGAAGATGTCAAAACTCCCGTTACTGAGTGAGAGCGATCGAGAGAGATTCTCCTCTGCGATGGGACCGAGAATAAGCCCCAAGAGGAACGCGACGAGGGAGTAATCGTATGACTCCATGAAGTACCCAATAATCCCCAATGTGAGCACGACAAACACATCAAAGTAGTTCGAGTTAAGCGAGAACGCGCCCAGTACAGACAGCACGATGATAATGGGAATGATTATAGAGGTGTTTACCGTCGTCAGGTAGCCTGCCCACCGAACCACGAGGAGACCGAGGGCGAGGATGACGAAGCTGCATACGATGAGTGTAACGAATATCGAGTATGTGAGATTGATCTGTGCACCGAAGAGCGCTGGACCAGGGCGGATACCGTGAAGCATTAGCGCACCAATGAGGACGGCGGTCGTGGTGCTCCCCGGAATACCGAACGTGAGTGTCGGAATCAGAGATCCGCTCACAGTCGCATTGTTCGAGGACTCTGTAGCGACAATGCCTTCTTCCGCTCCGTCTCCGAATTTTTCAGGGTTTTTGGAGGCGCGTTTTGCTTCTCCGTACGCAATGAACGTCGAGACAGATCCTCCAGAACCAGGAACTGCACCGATAAGTAAGCCGATGACTGAGGACTTGACGAGCGTGATAGGTTTCGCGAGGACTGTCCGGATACCAGACCGGACGCTCCCTCCGATATCAACGGCCCCACCACGCGAAATTGCCCCGCCCTGCTTACTCAGACGAAGCATCTCTGAGACAGCGAAGATACCAATGAGAGCTGCGACGAAACTAATCCCATTGTAGAGGCCGAGTTGGCCGAACGTGTACCGCTGTACCGGAAGCATTGGTGCGACTCCGACAGTTGCGAGCATTACGCCGAACCCACCCGCCATCACGTCTTTTAGGAACGATCCTTCAGAGACGATGATGATGAGCGAAAGTCCAAGGACCGCGACTAGGAAGTACTCAGGCGTTCCGAACATGAGAACAACCGACACGAGCACGGGCAGTATCGCGAGAACGGCCACTCCTCCGAGGAAGTCACCGATACTTGAAGAGACGGCGGAAATAGTGAGTGCGTCGACAGCACGTCCTTCTCTCGCCATCGGATAGCCCTCGAGTGTCGTCGCTGCTGCAGACGCAGATCCGGGAACATTGAACAGGATCGCAGAGATGCTGCCCCCGTACATGACGCCATTGTATATCCCGATGAGGAAGATGATCGCATTCACAGCCCCCATCTGGAGTGTAAATGGTGTCGCAATTGCTAGGGTAAGCGCACCCCCGACGCCGGGGAGGCCGCCACCGATGATACCAATGACGACACCGAGTGCGATGAGCGCAATGCCTGGCCACGACAACACCGTCTCGATCGCGTGGATGAGGACATTAAGATCTGCCATTTAGATCCCCCCAGTGACGATGTCGACGTTCATGAGCACTACGAAGACGTAAGCGACTCCGGTTAGCGCGGCTGTGATAATCGCGGTCACCCACCACTTCTGGCGCGTGTATACGAGGTAGGCGAATGCGAAGAGCGGAGTCACCCAGAACAGTCCAACAGCGTACCCGACGAAGATATACCCCGTAATGAGCGTACCGAGGACAAGCATGCGGGTTCGGTCCTCCGTCTCCGACGTTGATGACTCATCGGCATCTGAGCCACTGAGGACGACGGAGTCATTTCTGGTGAACTCGTAGGGGATGAAACGGTTCACAACACGGAGCACGGCTGCGACTAGAACAAGCCCAGACGCAGCCTGTGGGAAGAGGCGCGCCGCTGGTGGGAAATCGTAGGCTGTGACAAACATGTACGCGGCCAGTGCGGTCAGCAGCGCGGCAAACACATGCTCTCCGCGGGCCACATCTGTGAGGCGGTTCATGGGTGATAGTTTGGAAATGCTCATACTTGGATGTACTCGTTAGCGGATTCGGCCGCAGTTTTTCCGTACACGGCTGCGTTCATCTGCCCAGTCCCACCGGGGTAGTTGTCGAAGAACAGCCCGCCGGTGCTGTTCCCAGCAGCATAGAGCCCCGGAATCGTCTCGCCGCGACTGTCAACGACTTCTGCCTCCGTATTGGTACGAACGCCACCGAAGCTGAACGTGATACCACCGGTGACTGCGTATGCGTAGTAAGGAGGCTTGTCGATAGGAAGTGCCCAGTTTGTCTTCGGAGGTGTAACGCTGGTCGCTTCGTTTCCGTCAAGAACCTCCGGTTCGAACGCATCGGGATCGCAGGCAGCGTTGTATTCTTCAATGGTTGCAACTGCCGTCTCGAGGTCACTACATCCAACTTCCTCCAAAAGGTCTGAGAGATTATCCGCGACAATGGGATCCGACGGCCCAGTTGCACGAAGGAGATCGTGAACCTTCGAGTCGACAACAATGTATGCGACATGATTCGGCTCCTCGAAGATGAGACGGCCGAACTTCGCGTAGGTGTGTGCACGAGCGTCCTGTCCCTCGTCGACAAACCGTTCACCTTCGTCGTTCACGATGACACCGTACTGATAGCCGTCAACACGGTTTGCACCACCAGCGACATCCGGGCTAGCAGCGTCGATAAGTGCCATGTGGGCACCGCCCCACTGACCAACCAGATCGGCACCAATATCGCTGGCTGCTTCGAGCGCTTCGCCGGTATTGTACCGACTACCGCGCACCGTCATCGCGTCATAGTCACGTCCATAGTACCGGACGCGCTTTTCGTCACTTGAACTGTATGCGCCGGCAGCAAGCACGACGGCGTCAGCCTCGAAGCGGACCAGTCCGTCATCGGTAATCGCGTCTACTCCGACTACGCGGCCATCGCTGTCTCGGTGGAAACCGCGAGCTTCAGTCTTGAAGTAGAAGTCCGCACCTTCCTCTTCAGCAGCTTCAGTGACGGTATCGACGTATTCTTCGCCATCGAACCACGTACGCGCCACCGTATAGCCGACAGCGAGCGGTTCCATCTGCCAGTCAACGCCGGCTGAGGCGGTGAGCCATTCGAGGGTATCACCCGCATTTTCGGTGAGGTAGCGAGCGAGGTCCGGATCTGCCCGGTTACTGGTCTGATCGAGAATATCCTCGTAAAACTCGTCGACAGTGTAGTCTTTGATGTCGAATTCGAAGCCGTACTGTTCGAGGTCAGTCCCGGCAGAGGGGACACGAAACGATTCGCTGAATCGGGTGTTCCCGCCTTGTCGTTCACGAGGGGCTTTCTCGAGGACGGCAACAGAGTGATCAAGTTCCGCAGCACGAAGTGCGGCCGTGAGGCCGGCAGTACCACTACCGACGACTACGATGCTGTACTTGTGCGTATCAGTATAGCCAGATGCGTTCATATTGGTGTGTCTGTGTATGTAGGTTCGGGGAAGGGATGTGGTTATTCGCCACGAAGATTTGACATATCTACTTTCTCCGGGATCGTGTTGATGGAGTCTTCCAGAGCCTTTCTAGCGCGTTCGGGGGGGCCGTATTCAACAATGTTCCCTGTCTGATTAGACCAAGTCTGTACTTCATCGGTCTGAAGTGCGGCCTTGACAGCATCAGCGAGGGTATCACGGATGTCTGTCGGCGTTTCAGGGGGCAAATACATGCACCGAGTGAGTTGACCGATGTAGTCTATGCTACTGAAACCGGCATCCGACGGAGATGGTGCCTCAGGGAAGACAGAGCTGCCATCAGTTGAGAGGATGGAGACAGTCTCGAGGTCACCTGATTCGACGGCACTCTGCGCGGCAGTGTCGGTGGTCGCGACGACCGGAACTTCACCAGAGACGGCCGCTTTAATTGCAGGTCCGGCACCATCGTAGGCGACGTATTGATCGTAATTCAGATCGTAATCGTTCTTCATCACAATGGCAGCGAGATTGACTATGCCACCACGCCCAAGACCCGCAAATTTCTCGAGGTCCCCAGACTGATACCGCTCAACGAGATCTTGGAGACCAGTGATATTGTGTTCGGGGTTCGCGAAGATACCGTAGGGCGTCCGGGCGTACGTACAGACTGGCATGAGCTTAGTGATATCCCAGTCCGGCTGGTGTACAAGGTAGGAAATGGGCGTTGACGGTGGATTGAATCCACCGAACGTGTATCCGTCGGGTTTAGAGCGCAAGATCTGGGCAGCCCCTTTCAGCGAGGCAGCCCCCGGCGCGTTCTCAACTGCGACCCCAACATCCAGCTCGTTGGATACCTGAGGCATAATCTTCCGAGCGTAAGTATCGGTACCGCCACCCTGACTGAAGGGGACGATGTAAGTTATATTTTTACTGGGATATTCGCCACCGCTAGTCTGAAGCGAACTGCAACCCGCGAGTGCTGCGGTACCGGTACCAGCTGCAATGATCAATCTACGACGTGTCGCGGAGGCACTGTTGTCACGTACCATATACCGACCGTCAAATTCTCCAGTATTAAGGCTAACGATTATGAGGGAATGTGAGCTGTCGGTGACTGTATTCACGAGAAGTGATGCTACTGATATTCTATTCGAAGCGAGAGTCGTTCGTCACGCCTAAGGGGAAGTTTGGCAGCCCAGAACGGAGCTCTCTTCCTTTAATGCAAGATCAAATATAGGATAATTATATCATGGTTTTATCTAGGGATAGCGCTCTAACAGTCCTAAGCGCGAAAAACGACTCCTCATCATTTACCAGTATTTACGGCCATGTTTCTTGATTAATTCGCTAAAGAGGTTATCGTATTCTGCATTTAGACAGCAGTAGGAGGGTAAGAAATCAATGGGGTACTCCGCGTAAACCCGATCTCATTGGCGGTGAGAGCGTTTACCTAACATGCGCTGATGGTTTCTCAGGGCGTTATTAGATACACCTCCGTCATACAACTCTCGCGTGGAACATGGGGGATCTTCACATCTCGTAAATCAGATGGTGGCCTAATTTTGGACTCAAATGGCCAAATTTGGCACTTTAAGGCTATAAAAGCCGAATATAGCACGAAATCAGGTATCGTAAACAATCTCATGGAAAATGGTGCAGATAGACGTAAGTGTGACTAGCTTTGAAAGGTAGATATACTGATCAACGGTGATGAGAATCCTGCTACGGCCATATTTGTCAATTCACGATATGCGACTCATATGTTACCAACCATAAGTTAGTAATAAAAACTATTTCTCGCATCATTTCCCGAATATGCGCGAGTAGGGGTATAATTTATAGTTAGGAAGGACGAATTTATCTCGCGCGCGATCCGCCATCATCTGATGATAGAGTGTGGCACCAGCCAAGAATTGGAAATCAGTAGCACTTGATTCACAAACTTTCTTCATTGATATCTCGTCCCATGCTCTACCCTACAGAACGATGTTTGTAAAAGAGCGTGGTGGGATTCGTGTACTGGAAAGGATTTGAATAGAAGCCAACATACGAGTGATTTCACGTCTCGGCAACGGTCCCAATCAGACCGCCTTCTACGTGAAACGCCTATAGTCGACCGCATTCCACGCACGATGCAGAAAGACGTTCGTTCAGTACGATCATAATCTTGGTTTACGCTAGTATGTCTATAATGCGCAGACGCGCCTTCTACTTTGAGAGAGTGTTATCACGCCTAAATGATTTACAAATATATGGTTGTAAATTAAGGATTGTAGTCCGGCGAGCATATAATCCCGTCTTTTGGGACGATATCGCCAGAGCAGTTCCTCCTTCAGTGTTCTGAGTAGTAGATCCGTTGAGGCGGTCAGTTTCGGTCATGAGTATCCGAATCTTCGACCGCCTCGTAAGGTCGTCAATTGCTTATTCGATAGGATGTCCGAGCCATCTCGTTGGCAACGATTTGATACCCTTCATCGACTCCCATTCCGGGTCTGGCCAGTATTTGTGCCGGTTGCGTTGCGAGCGCCACCTGTGCACAGACTCGGGCAGAGACATCCGTTTCCGCGCAACTTCCGCCCAAGTATGCACGCGTATCGGTATTTTCGCAGTACTGGACAGCATCGATACTTGCAGTGATTTCACCGAGATCGGGCGTCTTGATCTGGACAATATCGACAGCGCCAGAATCGACAAAGGCGGTGACGTCGTCATAGGTATTACAAAACTCGTCGGCGATGATGTCTACGGGTACCGAACACTCGGTTAGGCCGTCTCGGAGTGCTCCGAGCACGTGGATCTGTTCGTCGCGTGATCCGGCTTCTATCGGGCTCTCTATTTGAAGCGAATACGGCGATGCAGCGTCGTCAAGCGCTGCGAAGTAGTCTATCACCTCGTCGCGATCGTACGGAGGAGCAAAAATTTCGCCGACTGTTCCGTAGATGTCCACGTGAAACGTCGGGTCGTATTCCGGAGAACCGAGTTCGGTCACTCGACCGCTGAGCCAATCTATATATTCGAGGAGCTGTTCTCCCTCTTGGCCGATCTCGTCTACCGAATTAAACAGCCCGTGGGGAAGAACGGGAACCTCTTTGAGAATCATTTTTTCGGCGTTTCGACGGCGGTCGCTGCCGCTTTGACAAAAGATTGGAACCGGCTGGGGTGCACGGTCGATGCCGTATTCGGTACTGATTACCTCGGTCATCGTCTGTGCAGAAGCCGTTGCTGCGGCATCCAGTAACGCTTGGGAGACCCCGTATCGGACTGCCGTGTGTAACTCTTCCGTGTCAGCGATGTCGCTCAGGATCTCGACGTTGGTTGTAAACGCACTGGCATCTCGACCGACGAGGGCCTCCGAAATCGTCGTCTCTATCTCGTCGAGGTGGTCCTCCGCAGTGAAAAACGCATCGCGACCACCGAATCCGGAGTATTGGACCGCTGTACAATCACCGAGAGCGGTTCGGCCATCTTTGAGTTCGATTATTACACTCGCTGCTTCGGCCGGTTGACGGACATCGGTATACCCCGAGGTAACTGCCTGTCCGTTGTACAGAAATCCGTCTTGCTCTGCGTTCGCCACGATAGCTTCCTTATCGTCGAAGTAGTAGCCACCCGTCGTCACTACTGCGGTTACGTTAGCTATCTCTGTCATATAGCGTCTATGTCAGTATTTACTGGGGGATTATATATAAATTCCTATTATAGAATAGTCGTTGTTTCGGGTTGTACCCAATCCGATGGCCGATCTCATTCTACTATATGTGGAACTCCTCTACTGCATTTCTTTGCTGGGTCGGCGAGAACAGCACCCGATTACAGCCATATGGGTGTGATAATGGCGGTGAATCGTAGGACGGCACGAGGTGGCTGAATTGCCCATGCTCCGCTTCAACGACCCGGATGCGGTGGGTGAAGACGGGGCAGTCTCTCCAAAGAAGAGGAAGTGAAAATCATGACACGCAATTCCTAGGATATCTGTACCAAACAGGGGATGAGCACCCTACTATCGATGTAATCAGTGGGAAATCGCTGCGCGGAACGATACATTCTATAATACATGGATTTATAGGGCTTGGTGAGAGAGAGTACGTATGACCGAGAGCCAACTTCTGATGACGACCGAAACATCGTTAGCGGTGATCGAGACAATTCAGGAACTCGATGGGGCAACGCCGGCCGAACTCGCGGCGGCGCTCGAGCTATCCGAGAGCACTGTCTACAAACACCTCTATACCCTCGCGAAACACGGCTACGTCGCCTCCAACGGAGACGAATACCGGCTTGGAGCGCGGTTCTATCATATCGGGATGTACGTCCGGAACCGCAGCAAAGTGTACGAACTGGCGGGCAAGTACGTTATCGAACTCGCTGAGCAGTCGAACGAGGAATCCGACTTCGGAATCGAGGAGAACGGTCGCATCGTGACGCTGTTTGATTCGGTCGGTAGTTCCGCCAAGCCGAGTTCTCGGCTCAATAACTACGAGTACATGCATACGACGGCTATCGGGAAGGCGATCCTTGCTCGATTGCCGGAGTCACGCGTCGACACGATTGCCGACCGGTGGGGTTTCCCGGAACTCACTGAGGAAACGATCACGTCGCGATCGGAACTCGATGCTGAACTCGAGCGCATTCGGGAACGGGGCTATGCGATCAACGATCAGGAGTCGATTCCGGGGAAACGCGTTGCCGGCGTCGTCGCCGAGGGACCCAATGGGGGCGTTATCGGCGGCTTCACAATCTCTGGTCCGGCATACCGGATCGAAGACGCCGACCTCCATCAGGAATTTCCCGATATCCTGCAGCGAGTTGTGCCGGATTTCGAGTCGGAATTGGTCTCACAAGGGCTCCTGTAGTCGGCCTCGAGTCGACGAAAGGACCGATAGTCGTCCGATTGTGGCCGCTTTACTTACAAATCGAAATGTTGTACGCATCTATTTTCTGGCTATATCTGTTGAATATCTGGTAGAGAACGACACTGCGTGTCTCCATCTACTCGCTTCCCCGATATTCAAACAAAAGATTAAAATAGTGTAACTCTCACATTGAGTGTGTATGTCATACGAATCCCTTCCGGTTGCGGCACTGGCATTGGCACCGCCGCTTCTCGCGATTGTACTCGCGATGTATACGCGGCAGGTGCTCGTGTCGTTGTTCGCTGGTGTATGGATTGGTGCGTTGATGATCGCCGACTGGAATCCGATCGCGGCGACGGCGCTGTCGATGGATTGGATCGTAGAAGTCGTCAGATCACCATTTGACACCAAGTTCCTGATCCTGATTATGTTCATGGGTGCTGGTGCTGCGTTCGTTTACAAATCAGGCGGGATCATCGCGCTCCAGAACTGGATCGGCCATCGTGTGAACACGGCCCGGGACTCCCAGATCCTCACATGGCTCATTGGGATTTTCATTTTCTTCGACTCGTATACGAGCACCATCGTGACCGGGAACGCAACTCGCGAACTCTCTCAGGAAAACAATACCTCCCGAGAGATGCATGCCTACGTGCTAGATTCGACGACCTCGCCGGTTACGACCTTTGGACCCGTCTCGAACTGGATCGGATATCAAGTATCGATGATCATCGTCGGGTTCGAAGCTGCCCGGTTCACGGCTGAAGAAGTCGGTATCACCGCGTTCGGGCTCTTCCTGCAGAGTATTCCGTGGAATATCTACTGTTTCCTCGCGTTCTTCATGGTCGGATTCATTTCGATCACACAGCGGTTCTACGGTCCGATGCTGAACGCGGAATGGCGTTCGCGCAAAAAAAAGAAGACTCGCCGGGACGATGCGACGCCACTCTCGGACATCACGACCGATGTCGGTGAGCCGAGCGAGAAGAACCCGACGCTGATCAATTTCTTCGCGCCGATTCTGTCGCTGCTGGTCGTTGGACTCATCTCGATGTGGTGGCTCGGTGGCGGCCACCAGTCCGGCGTCGATATCGCGACTGCGTTCCAAGAAACCGATGTCGCACTCGGTCTCCTATACGGTTCGTTCGCGTTCATGGCCGTCGGCATGCTCGGTGCCGTCGGATTCGGCACCATGGACCTCGAAGAAGCGAGCGATACCGTGATTAACGGATTCAAGACGATGATGATCGCAGCTGCGATCATCGTCCTCGCTTGGAGCATCGGTCACGCAGCTGAACAGGTCGGGACGGCACAGTACATCGTCGACGTGATGGTCAACAGCGGCGTTCCCGGATCGTTCCTACCGCTTATCATCTTTGTCGCCGCGATGTTCATTGCGTTCACGACTGGGACGTCGTGGGGGACCATGGCGATCCTGACACCGCTCGCGATTCCGCTCGGCTACGAACTGTCCGGACTGTCGATCCTGCCGGTTCTCATGGGCGTCCTGTTCGGCGGCGCGATCTGGGGCGACCATGTCTCTCCGATCAGCGATACGACCGTCATGTCCTCAATCTTTGCAGGATCGGATCACATCGATCACGTGACGACGCAGATTCCGTTCGCGATGACCGCGGCCGGCGTGACGATACTGATGTTGCTCCTGTATGCAGTCGGTGTGACGTCGCCACTGGTGTTGCTCCCACTGTCAGTTGTCCTTACCGCAGGCACCGTCATCGTGCTGAACAAGTTCGATGCTCGACGCAAGAATCTACCCGAAATCATGCCGACTACCGAGGCTATCGACAACGGTGAAATCGATGTCGAAGCAATCGAAAACGGAAGCGAAGCCGACACAACGCGGATCAACGGCCAGTATAATTTCGTCGAATCGATCCCGCTGACTGCAGTCGGAATCGTTATCGCCTATCTCTGCCTGGTCTTCGGGTTCATGACTCTCGGCTTCTAGTGGACAGACAGTTATTACTCTTTCATCATTTTTGACGAAGAAAGAAGTGGAAGTATGGCCAGATACGCATCTGGATACTGTTACAACACGAACGATTTGTCGTGATATTCTCCGCGCCGTAAACAGCGAGGAGCCTCTCGCTGACAGGAGTGAGTCATGGTCGACATCAATCACAACGGATATACGTTTTGTACGGACAGTACAACGTATGTCGACTGTGTACGTCATTGCCACCGGCGGCACGATCGCGAGTACCTCGAGCGATACCGGGACGGTCCCAACCGAGTCTGTACAGGAGTTAGTACAGGCCTATCCGGAGAGTTTCGAGCACGTTGATATCGAACTGGAGCAACTCACGCAAACTCCGAGTTCGGAGTTGACGATCGACGATCTCGTGACACTGAGTGATCGCGTGCGAGCCGTCGCCGACGATGTCGACGGAATCGTTGTCCTCCACGGAACCGATACGATCGAAGAGACCGCGTACTATCTCGATCTCGTGCTTGATGTTGACATACCAGTCGTTCTCACTGGGGCACAACGGCCGTACGATAGCCGTAGTCCCGACGGGCCAGCAAACCTTCGCGGGGCCCTCGCGGCAGCGAGTCACGATCACGTTCGGACGGGTGCCTACGTCTTCTTCAACGATCGTCTTCACGCAGCACGACCAGTAACGAAAGACCACAGCAGCAATCTCGACGCGTATGGTTCGGGCAACTACGGGCCGGTCGCCGATCGGACACCGAACGGTCTCTGGTTCTACCGTCGACCCGAGAGTCTATCGGTGACGATCCCCACACGAGATATCACGGCGACCGTCGAGGTGGTACCGACGTCGACGGGCACCGATGGGAGACAGATCGCTCACGCCGTCGATTGCGGTGTTGATGGAATCGTCGTTGATGCGCTCGGACTCGGAAATGTTCCCACGAGCGTTGCAGATTCCATCGGTGATGCCGTTGACGACGATGTTGTCGTCGTTATTACGTCGCGGTGTCACAACGGAGTCGTCTCGCCAGTGTACGGTTCAAAAGGAGGCGGCGCTGTTCTCGAAGAAGAGGGTGTGCTATTCGCATCGAACCTTCCCGCCCACAAGGCCCGAATTAAACTCCTAGTAGCCCTGTCACAACAATCAGGGGATACGGTTTTAGAGGCGTTTGATTCCAGTCAAATCGATGGTCATGGGTATGTATGACATATGTCCCTTAAATCGATTGGAATATAATATGTGGTTAGAGGTTAGAACGGATCCGTGTAGCCAACCGCTCCGCGACGGCAAATTCCTGTGACACGGAGAGTGGGGTTGGATCTGGCTCGATAACTTCGCCCACGAGCTTGCTCGCTTTCGCTGCCGATCCCCAAGAGAGGGTCACACCTGCACCGCCGTGGCCACAGTTGTGAACAACTGGACGATCATCGAGAGAGTTGCGTTCAATTCGGACACCATGACCATCCGGATCCCGAACCGGCCGAAAGCCATACCGGCCAGTCAAATTCCCCTCCTTGATGGAAATGCTCGCGTACGTCTTGAGCAATTTGTCGTTGAGTTCGACGATCCGTGATGGCACTTCTACCCCTCCGACTTGTTGGGTGGCACTAGGTATGTGTCCCCTCCATTCTTCACCAGGAGAAACGGGAATTCGACTCCCCCCAAGAACGACCGTATCCATTCGAGGATAGGCGTAGATCTCACCGGTGTATCCGTCCGAAATAGTATTAGGGTTTGGCGTATAGTTGTAGGAGAACAGCTCACCGCAATCGGTACGGATGAGGGAGAGTCCGTCAGCGGTGACTTGATGGCCAACATAAATCATCCATGGCCGCGGATCATCAAATAAGTCCTGCGAGCCAATTCCGGCACAGTTTACCAGAACTTCACCCGGTAATTCACGGCATTTATCGCGGGTAAGGGCACGCTTGTGAACGGTCCCACCGAGCGAATCGTAAAGCGCGTAGCAGCGAGCGATATACGTCGGTAACTCAGCGAAATACGCATCAAACTGCCACCCAAACACGGAAGTAGCGTCCGGTCGGTGAGGATACTGTTCGATGTCAGAAATACGCCGAAAACCACTCACCGTATCCGCGTATCCTGGATCTGGTTGGTCCTCTTCGTACAGCACAAAATGTGGCTGCTGTCGGACGCCCATCGATCCCGCGTCAGCAAAGAGTCCGAATATACCCTGCGAAATCGAAAGAGCGCGTCGCTGTCCGGAGAACGTAACCGACGCTGGCTTGATCGATGCGGCTGCGTACGGCGTCGCGAACTCTGGCGACGATTCATCAACGAATGGTACCTTCTCCGCATAAATTGCAGTATCATATCCTTGGAGTTCGAGATAGATTGCAGTCGTTATGCCGATGACCCCACCACCGATTATGGTGACATCTATGTGTCGTTCGGTTTGCATAGCTTGCTGTACATCTGACCAACGACGCCTCTTACGATATTCGTTTTGATGATCTAGATCGAGCCATAGTAGCTACTGAAATGATTTACACACTGGCACTGTCTAGTTAAGCACCTCCGCTGGCGTCTATCTGTTAAGTGATTGGTGAGGTCGTTGTGTGTTGTAGAAGTGTACGAACTATTCAAGATAGACTCTGGCGCTTGCCCGACTGCCCACCCACGAGTTATGGAAGTGGTCAACTCGCATCTTGACGGTGTGAAACCACTTTTCGATCAGGTTTCTCTCAACATAGTCACGCTGACCGCCAATCCTAATCGAGAGAGGGAAGTCAGATAGCCGTAACCATCGACGAGAAACACTGTGTCGTCGAGATCGTGTTTCTCGGTCAATCGATGGAGGAACGCAGCGGCAGGATCGGTGCCTCGTTGTCCGAACACGGCGACATCAAGAATTAGTCGTGAGTCTACGTCTATTGCAGTATATACCCAAGACCAGATGCCGTTAATATTGACAGAGATTTATCAATGGCGACCTATGACGGCTTAGCCGTCGACGGGTCTGGTACGCTGTCAGCCAGCCGATGTATCTACTACCAGATTGCTTGATGAGA
The DNA here is from genome assembly GCF_000337195.1 of Natrinema versiforme JCM 10478. GTDB lineage: Archaea > Halobacteriota > Halobacteria > Halobacteriales > Natrialbaceae > Natrinema > Natrinema versiforme. The sequence goes on from NZ_AOID01000064.1 coordinate 101,296, forward strand.
GCGTTCTACACCGATCAAGCGAAGAACCGATTGTGTCTCTCGAAGTGAACAACCGGTTGCGTGGAGACGGACGGCGAACACCCTAATGGGTGTCGCCGTCCGCTCACGCTCCCAAGATTCATCAAATTCCGCTGCGTCGCACTCGCTGAGCAGGTCTGCAAGCGTCATAACCAAACTCGATCTACGACCTGTTCGCTTCTCAAACCGCCCTCACTAGACGGTGCTGGGAGACATATCGAGTACTCCGCTCTCTTTTCTCCCTTCTCTCCCGCCGCGATCCCACACAGGAGTACGTTTAAGTCATGACCACTGTATCACTGATACATGTCTCTCGAAACGGTTCTTCTGGCGTGTAAGCCCGGCGACGAAGGTCAGGGGTCAGAACTCGCGCAGGCGGTACTCGATGTCGCGAAGCCGGCAAACGCTCGAGTGGTGGTCGCCTTCGTATTCACGGAAGATGAATACGAGAACACCAAAATTGGCCTCGGTATCGACGACGAGGCCGAGGTCACGCCCGAGCGAATCGCGACCCAACACGGCACGTTCCGCACCATCGTTGATCGGTTCGACGCCGAGGGGCTCGATTACGAACTGCGGATCAAAATCGGCCCACACGCGACTACCATCGTCAATCTCGCGGCCGATGCGGACCGCGTCGTCATCGGCGGCCAAAAGCGGTCGCCGACCGGGAAGGCGCTTTTCGGCTCGACGACGCAGGAAGTGATGCTCGAGGCGCCGTGTCCGGTCACGTTCGTCCGTCGAGAGTAACGCCACTCTCCGCCGCGAACGAACGGACTCGAGTGTGTGCTCGAACTGACCGTCCAGTTTTGGTAGCATCTTGTTTCGCCAGTTTGGGACGTGACTCGCAGCGCTATTCGGGACGGTTCGAGCCGGGGCATCGAACGCGGCTACTCGAGACGTGCCAGTAGTTGCGTCACGTAGGGACTGTTCCCCCAACTGCGATGGTCGCTAATCGTCGCGATGAGTGCGCGTGCTTCGTTACCGGTCATATGGCTGTTGCGCGCGTAATCACAGCTGAGCCGTAGCGTCGAGACGATCCACGGGCCCTGAAGCGCGGCGTGGACAAATGCAACGTTCGTTCCCCCGAATTTGTCGGTCAGAAACCCATCGACGGCGCGGGCATTCGCGAGCACGATTCGTCGGTCTCTCCATCATCGAGTCCAAGCGTCGGCCGTGAGTCGGGTATTTCCGCTCGCTTGTAGGGAGCGACCACCGTGTAGTGGTCACGCGCGGCGAGGGCGTAGTCGCCGCGGCACCGTGGATGTCCCGATACTGCGTGAGAGCTCGCAGTTCGGCGGTGTTCACATAAGGATTGAATAGTGAGGCGGAGCGTTTTCCGAGTGCTCTCTGCCCGAAACCGCTCGCCTCAACGGTTGTTTAGACGAGATCAACTTAGACTTTATCGAACGAGAAGCGACACCACGATTGCTGATGAAGCTGCGTATTTAGATCTATCTTGCTGTACTTTCACTTTTGAATACTATATCTATTCTTGAGATATTCGGTGTCGAACGTGCTCGGCGGACAGTGGAACGATCCCTGCTCGAGACCACCGAATCGACGGGCTGCAAAGGGTCTAGAACGGCGCGTTAGGCTCCGTTCTATCATCTGCTGAGTTTTCGTTCGCGCTGAATTCGGTACCAGCTACGTTCGCCTTCCCGATCACGACACGGAACTCGCCCGACTCTCGCTTGCGATACTCCCAGCGGAATTCCGGCCCGGCTTCGGCATCGAACTGGTGGTACAGCGGCTTGGGATCGTGGTCGTTTACGAGGACGAATCCCTCGCCGCCGGCCAACTCGGCGTACGCATCGAAGATCCGTTCGTGGCGTTGGGCGGGCGGCAGATCGCGAACGTCGAGTTCCTCAGTTATCTCGAGCGATTCCTCGTCGGTCGCTGAGTCGGTTCCGTCGGCTTCGGCGTCGTTCGAGGTCCCGTCATCGGCCTCGCTTCGCTTCGTGATGTGAACGCGGCAGCGCCCCGGCTCTTGGGCGACGATATTCCACTCGAAGGTATCGCCGTACTGCTGGCGGAACTCCTGTCGGAGCGGCCGCGGCTCGTGCGGTGCGATCAGTTCCATCGTGCCATCCTCGGGAATCATACCGTACCGATGGTGGATCGTCGGGTGGCGCTCCTGTTTCGGGATCTTCCGAACGTCGTATCGAGTGACGACATCCTCGTCGTCGGCCGTTGATTCCGCCGTCTTGACGATCTCGACTCGCCACTCGCCGCCGCCCTCGTTTACGTACTCCCAGTCGACGATGTCCCCGTGCATCGAACGGAGCTCGTGATACAACGGTTTGGGATCGTGATCGTTCACGAGGACGACCCCCTCGTCGGCACCCAAGCGATCGAACATCTCGAGGAGCACCTCGTGACGACGCTGCGGTTTTAAGTCGCGAACATCGATCGTGCCGAGGTCCCCCTCAAGCGAGTCCCCAATGGTCACCTCGAGTTCCCGCGGTTCCGCGTCCGGGTGCTCGTACTCCCACTCGAGGGTACGGTCGTGCTCGAGTTGGTAGCGAACCAAGTGTGGGTCGAGGTCTGTTGGGGCCACTATCTCGATGTCGTCGCCGGGCTCGCTCCCGTCGAATGCGTCGAAGAGTCGTGTCCGATACTCGTCGGCGGGCCGACCGCGCAAGTCGATTTCGATCGTCATTCTCGTAGTGGATACTCTCGGGCTGGTCGGATGGCCCCTGTGCCGAACCTGTTCGGTGTACAAGTTCCTGAGCCGGACGTTCTGCCATTCGTGTCGGTCCGGTAGACGAAGGCTTCTATGTCGAAGACACAGGGAACGAGTTCCCACCCCACGAACGCGACCACGTGTTTGGACACGGATATACGATGTGTCTGGCTACGGCTTCCGGTATCCAATGAAGAGAGATCGGCCACCGAAGAGCATGGATATCACACCGATCCCAACAGCGATGACCGGGCCGTTCGACCGTTGGTTCTTGAGGAACGCATCTCCCGGTGACTCGGGGGGAATATACGCTGTGGCAGTACTGTTGGTTTCGTACTCGTCGACGACATCCATTGCTGCGGATTGCGTGTCGTACGACGGTCTCACTGTCGCCGGGTACACATTGGTCGATGTGTACGATTGACCTTGATACGTATACTCGAACCGAACAGTTGGATAGTAGTCGGTGCTCGTACTCGACCCAGTACTATCAGACTCGACACCCGTCTCGATAATCGTTGCATCCACTGAGACCGCAGTATCTATTGCCTGTTCCTGCTGGAAGTAGTCGTACCCTCCATAGCCAGTGACCGCGAGGCCAATGAAGAGGAATAACAGTCCGCCACGGACTGGATCTATATCTCGATCACCGATAGTGATACTAGACTCAGAGGCCACAGGTGACGTGTCAGTAATATACTAGCATAAGCGTACCGACTCACACCCAGCCACTACAGTACTGTACTAGTGATCGAGGGCCCCGCCTATCGAACGGCTTACTCGGCCTTCTTCGTGAGTACTGTCCCGGAATTCCGATGCTGTCTCGACAGAGCAATCGAGTCCCTGTCCATCAACAGCTACCAACGAACTCCTCGCTACTGGAAGTTACGACTGGTCGGGATGAGCGACACTACAATAGCTACTTTCGTGAACCAATCCCTTACAACCAAACCCACATTTATTTACCTCCCAACATCTAAGGATATCATATGACAATTATTGCTTCAGTTGATGACGAGGAGAGGTCGAAAGCAGTAGTGAAGGAAGCGGCGACGTTAGCCGACCGCTTTGACGAACCGCTTCACGTCGTCTCCGTGTATGAAGAGTCGGAGCACGATCATCTCCTCAATGAGAAAGTCAACATCGATGAAAAGCCGACGGATGAGGACAGAAAAGAAAGCGCTCGAACGGTCGCCGAACGGGCTTCCGAGGGGATTTCGCGGGAACGCGAAGTGATCGGACGAACGGGAAATACCGCCGAAGAAATCCTGAACTATGCTACTGAAGTAGATTCCCGATATATCGTGCTGGGCGGACGGAAACGATCGCCGGTCGGCAAGGCGCTATTCGGAAGCGTCACCCAATCGATCCTTCTGGACGCGGACCGACCGGTAGTCGCGGTAATGGACGGCAATTGATCCGCTCTGCCATGTGATCTCCCCAGATCATCCGTTGGTTCACCAGAAGGCGTTTGACGACTCCGACCCCCTCTGAAATGCGAGTACCGGTAGCGTCGGACCGGGGAACGTATTGGCGGCCGTTTTCGGATCATCCGCCGTTCGGAGGCGGACCGTCCCGCGTGGCTGATGAATCGCTGATCGGCAATCCATAGTATTTCAATATTATAATTCCGCTTACGGCACGTCGTTAGCTGTTTCGTTCGAACGGCTCTGGTGGGCGGAACAGTGGCCTCTCTCCCTTCTGAGATGGTTGGAAGATCCTTCCAGATGCAGATGTCTTCCAATACGACAGAGGCGACTGCGATCGGACGACCGGGACACGCCATTTATTATCACGCCCTCGCTTTGATGACGTATGACTGTCTACGAGAGCGATCTTCCCGGCGTCGGAAAGAAGTTCGAAATCGAACTCGATGACGGGGAGCGCCTCGTCATCGTGACCCATAACACGGGGAAACGAGAGGTGTACCTGAAAGCGGACGCGGACGCCGACAGCGAGAAGGTATTCGAGGCGTCGGATCGTCTGGCCCGGAAAATCGGCACGATTCTGGAAGGGGCGTACTTCCAGCCAGTGCAGGCCGAACAGGTGGAGACGATGCTCTCCGACGATACCTACCTCGAGTGGTACGGCGTCTCAGAGACCGCCGAAGTCGCCGGCCAGACTCTCGCAGAGGCGGACATTCGCGACCGGACGGGCGTCTCCATCGTCGCCATTCAGCGCGGCGAGGAGTTGATTTCACCGCCGACGCCGGAGACGGTCCTCGAGGTCGATGACACGCTGGTCGTCATCGGCGACCGCGAGGACTGCGCTCAGTTCGAGGAACTGCTCGGAGCCGGACTCGACGAGTGATCGCGACGAATGTTCTTGCTCGAGGTGAGCGCTAGTGGCCACTGAAACGGCGCTCGTCGATGTCGGCATCCTGTTTACTGCGGTCGCCATAGCCGGTGTCTGCTCGAGTCGGATCGATCAGTCGGTGATCCCGTTCTACATCATTGTCGGGGTGTTGCTGGGATCGAACGTACTCGGTGAACTCCCCGCGCTTGCCGGCAACGAGGTTGGGATCGGTAGCATCGCCGTCACTGTTCCCGAGGTGACGATCGGTGGCGTCAATCTCCTGGCCACAGTCGGCGGACTCGCGCTCGGCGAAACCGACTTCATCGTCGTCGGTGCAGAAATCGGGATCGTCCTCCTCCTGTTCTTCCTCGGCCTCGAGTTCAACCTGAGCCGATTGATCGCGAGCAAAGATCGGATCGGAAAAGCAGGATCCGTCGATCTAACCATCAACTTTGGTACCGGGTTGGTGTTCGGCTATCTCGTCTTCGGAACCTTCCTCGCGGCCTTCCTGATGGCAGGAATCGTCTACATCTCCTCGAGCGCGATCATCACGAAGTCACTGATCGATCTGGGCTGGATCGCCAATGACGAGTCCGAACCGATGCTCGGCACGCTCGTCTACGAGGACCTGTTTATTGCCGTCTACCTAGCGATTGCGTCCGCACTGGTCTTCGGTGGCGGTAATATCGGGGAAGCCGCGGGACAGATCGGGATCGCGGTCGCGGTCATCGTCGCTCTGCTCGCGCTGGTCACCTACGGCACCGGCTTCTTTCAGCGCTTTCTCGACGCCGACACGAACGAGTTCATCGTCGTCCGCGCGCTCGGAGTCACGATCCTTGTGGCCGGCATCGCGTACGCGCTCGGGGTCAGCGAGGCCGTCGCCGCCTTCTTCGTCGGCATGGCCTTCTCCTCGACCGATCACGTCCACGACTTAGAGCAGTTGCTCGAGCCGCTGCGAGACGCGTTCGCAGCGATATTCTTCTTCTGGATCGGGCTCGTCACTGATCCGGGACTGTTCACGGTTTCGATTCTCGGAATGATCGTCGCCGCTGTGATCGTGACGACGCCGACGAAGATCGTGACTGGCTACCTCGGTGGACGGATATACGGGCTCGACGACCGCCGGTCGCTACGGGTCGGGTTCGGAATGACCACCCGCGGCGAATTCTCGCTGATCATCGCGAGTCTTGCCCTCTCCGGGGCCGGAAGCGGTATGGCAGCGGAGACAGCACAGACCATCTATGCCTTTACCGTCGGCTATGTCCTCGTTATGAGTATCCTCGGAACGTCGCTCATGCAGTACTCGAGCCGCATCGAACCTGTCGCCATCTCGTTGTTCGAACGGGTCCGCAGCGGAACGACACGGTAACCAGTGTCCCTTGAACTGGGCGACGATGATGAGACCGCTGCACAAGTTCGTGTACGTCTCAGAGTTGACTCAGAAACCCCTCCCTCAACGAGCGAGTCCGCAGGACGAGCGAAGTAGGGTAGTTCATTTCTACTTGTGGATCAATCAGCAATTCGGCCGTATATAGCCATCTCTACCATATATTCTCCGTCTTCTCAGATCTTGTCCGGGGTAATTGATTGTCCGGGGTAAACCAATCTACGGATGTCCGGGGTAAGAACCACCAGACAGGAGTACTGTCCGGGATGAAATCTGGCCAAAAACCAACTAGTATACAACGGGTTATCCCCGTTGGACAGGGTAGCGAACAGCCCACTGGATTTCGGTGTGTTCGTTAAATCGTGAGTCCGATACTGAGATCTCTCCGTCGGGCACTGGGTTCTTGTGATCATCAAGGGGGGACTCCCAGATGGGCGGAACACCGTGGCAGTATCGAACTGTACGACACTGCTCGGTTTTCACCGCGATTGGCGATCGCCTTGAGGACGCGCCAACTCGCGGTGCTCGTCGACAGGGAGCACTCGAGGTGATCCACCGGGAGTACGTCAAGACTCTGAATGGTTCAGGGCACGAATCTGGGGCCGAGAGCACCACTGATGAGCAGACAACAATGACAACCAGTGCGTCCGATGCCAATATTGGCCTCGAGGAGGAGGAGGACCTGCTCGAGCGGGTACGGAACGCATCGAACGGCAAGAAGTTCGAGCAGCTGTGGCGTGGCTCGACTGCCGGCTACGAAAGTCAGTCAGACGCGGGTATGGCACGCTGTTGTCTGCTGGCGTTCTGGACTGGTGGGGATCAGCAGCAGATAGACTGCCCCTTCCGCCAATCGGGGCTACTCCGAGGTAGGGGGACGAAGTCCATTACGCAGACGGTTCTACCTACGGTGAGAAGACCATCGAACGAGTGATTGCCACCACCTCCGAGTTCTACGACTCGGACACTCGAGAGACAGCAATCGAATCTGTTCCCAGAACGAGCGAGTCGTCGACTACTGCTAGCCGTGACGAATCGGAGCGGAATCAGAACCGTGCGGATCTGGTCGAGATGAACCAACTGGTGACCGATCGTGTCGACGAACTGGAGACCGCGCTCGAACAGAAAAATGAGCGTATAGATCGTCTCGAGGCAACGATTGAGGATCTCAAAACCAAACTTGCAGAGCGTAACCGAGAGGTTGAGCGGACTCGAGTAAGTAGGTGTGCGTACTGTTCGATGTTCTCCAGTACATGACACTCAGATTGCGCAGTCAGCATAACTACTTATGAAGCGAGGAGATGTCTCTCCTTCATGACCGATTCGAGTAGCGACGAGTTCGACCCAACAGCACCGGACCAACGGGAGATCGGCCGCGAAATGGTCGACGACAGTACGGGACTCGGTTCGGTAATGGCCCACGCCTACCGCGGGGAGATAGACCGAGTGGGGACGTGGCGGCAGCGCCTCGACGAAACGACGAAGTGGGCAGTGACGCTGATGGCAGCAATCTTGACGTGGGCGTTCTCGAGTACCGATAATCCACACTATATCTTGCTGATCGGGATCGTTGTCGTCACAATCTTTCTGAGCATCGAAGCACGACGGTACCGGGACTACGATGTCTTTCGCTCTCGTACGCGAGTCATCCAAGAGAACCTGCTCGCAAATGCCCTCGATCCGTCTCAAGGCATTGAAAGTCACGACTGGCGAGCGGAACTGAGTAAGGACTATCGCAGGCCGACGCTGAAAGTCTCATTACACGAAGCACTTGCAAACCGGCTCCGGCGTGTGTACCTTGCTCTGCTCAGTGTCCTATTGATCGCATGGGTCTTCAGGATTACAGCGTTCGCGCCGCGCCAAGACTGGCTGGCAACTGCTGGAATCGACCGTATTTCTGGGATTGCTGTGGTTGCTGTTGTGGGTGTGTTCTACGTCGTATTGCTGGGTGTCACTTTCTGGCCTCACGAGCGTCATGCCAAGGGTGAATTCCGTGAAGGGGACCCGGACGACTGGAAAGAGACAGACCGATAAATCCGTTCTATGTACTGAACGGCAACTACGTGTGGATTGAACGTTGACATGTATGAATTATATGTGGAATATATGTACAATAGTGTTACTAATTAGATAGAATTTAGATCGGATCGAATAGAAATCCACTATAATACTGTTTAGTCTTGATATGATCCTCAACTCAATATCTGATCTTGCTCCACAAGCGTCGCGAGTCTCCGTGGCGTTTCGCCACGAAGGCTGTGACATGTAAACCACAGAGCCATATAGAACTAGAGCTACATGACTTACAGTCTTCGTCAACGTAATGTTTTAATACAGGAAATGGATCTGTTGATTATTCTCGGAATTCTCAGCTAACTCCATAAACACCCAACTTCAAGCCTGTTCCAGTGAAACCAATTTAAACAGAAAATGGGCACAGAGTCCGATGCACCGGAGGGCGCTTCACTCTCGTATAGAAAAATCCTTGAACGGGAGATGGAAAGTGCACTCAAGGAGATCAATCGCCCTCCCAAAGGCGTGTTTCTCTCCGGCTTGTCGGCAGGGCTCAACCTGAGCTTCGGTGCCTTGCTCATGGCGATGGCACTGACCTTTTCCGGGGGATTCGAATCAAAATTGGTACAGCAAGTCACGTTAGGCGGTGTGTCTTCGATTGCGTTCTTATTCGTCGTCATCGGGCAAACGGAACTGTTCACCGCCCATTCAACGATGGCGATTCTACCGGTACTCGATGGCCGAGCGACAATCGGCGAACTATGTCGCGTCTGGACCGTCACACTCGTCGCAAATCTCATCGGCTGCGTGCTATTTGCCGGTCTAATCACTCTCGTTGGCCCACCATTGGGTATTATCGATGCAGATGCCTTTGGAACATTAGCATCTGCATTGCTTCCATACTCGTGGTGGGTAATCTTCCTGAGTGGAATGATTGCTGGCTGGCTAATGGGGTTAGTGACGTGGCTGTCTGCGGCGAGCCGGGACACGGTCAGCCGAATTCTCTTCGTAATTATCGTCACGGCGGTCATCGGCTCCGGGCCCTTCCATCACAGCATTCTCGGAACGACGGAAGTCCTCTCTGCGATATTCTTGGGACAAGATGTCACGTTCGGTGAATACGGCCACTTTCTCCTCTGGACGACGTCCGGCAACATTGTCGGCGGAGCCGTCTTTGTCGGGCTACTCAACTATGGACATATCGCGCTAGCTGGTGAGAAACAGGATATTGAATTCGATGCAACAGAGGAGTGACCTCAACTATCGCTCTGTCTTCAACAGACCGATTCTGACAGTATCCAGAGAAGCAGAGTCCTGCACCGATAACTGTACTATCAACGGCAACTACGTGTGCGAACTTATCGGATTTTCACTGACCGCAAACGTTATACCGGTATAGAAGTTATTATTATGATATGTATGGGACTGTTCGGGATTCGCTTGAAGACTGGTATAATCCGAGTATTCAGTCTGCGGCGATTGTCTTGATGGGTTCGAGTTTTAGCCTCTTTCTGTTCCTCAACAGTCCCGATTTTACAAACCCATACTACGTTTTCGGAGTCGGAGTGATGGGCTTCGCAATCGTCTTTGCGGCGCTTATGCTCATTTCTGTGCTACTGAAGCGCCGATAGACTACTACCCTGCACCGTGCAATGGTCTTCTCAGGCGTAGTGCGAGACATTTATTATTATAAATATAGATACCGATCGGAGAATTGGAAGACAATATCCTCAGGCGAGGAAATTGATCTCGGGAAAGGCGAGCAGAACGAATAGGAGCGCCAGCAGACCGCCGAGAAACGGGAGAGCTCGGTACGCGACGATCATGTAGTCGATGTCTGTGAGTCCGCTGATGATGTAGAGGTTCAGCCCGTACGGAGGCGTGATGAAGCCGATTGCGTCCCCCAGAATGAAGATGACGCCCCAGGTGACTGGATCGAGACCGATCTCAAGTGCCGCAGGCGTCAGCAGCGGTGCCGTCAGTACGACGTTCGGAATCGACGCCAGGGCCAGGCCCGCGATCAACACAGTTGCGACGAGCGCGACGATAATGAGCCAGTCCGATCCCAACGAGAGGATCGCTTCCGAAACGGCGTCCTGAAGGTTGAGATACGCCAGGTTCTGCTGGACGAGTACGGCGATGACGATGATCGGCATCAGCACGCCGACCAGTACGAGCGACGTGTAGCCGGCCCTGACCATTTCGCTTCCGCTTCGGAGTCGGCCGGTGACGACCGCCGTCACGAGGATGTAGAGCACGGCGACGGACGCCGATTCCGCGGGCGAAAAGATCCCTGCGAAGATGCCGCCCAGCAGAATGATGATCGCGCCGAGCCCGATCTTCGCTTTCCAAGCGGTCTCCGCGACGTTTCGCGCTTCGAAATCGTATGCGTCCGTATCGATGCCGTAATCGAACCGATTTGAGACAAACATATTGATTCCCAGTAGAATACCCATCATCGCTATCCCGGGAACGATGCCGGCGATGAACAGATCCGGAATCGAGACACCGAAAGTGACACCGTAGACGATGAGCATGATGCTCGGCGGGAGCACGCTCCCGATCGTTCCGCCGGATGCGATCGTGGCCGCTGCGTATCCCGGCTCGTACCCTTCTTCCTCCATCGACGGATAGAGCGCCTGACCGACGGACGCGGTCGTCGCGGCGTTCGATCCCGTGATCGCCGAGAAGATCGCCGACGTCCCGATGACCGTGTTCCCGGTGCTCCCGGGGAGCCAGCCGAGACAGGCCCGCGAAAACGAAACGATGTCTCTGGAGACATCCGCCTTCCTGAAGAGATCGCCGACGAGAATGAACAGTGGAATCGCGATGTAGGTGAACGACTCCAGCTCCGAGAAGGCTGTGATCGACATGTTCGCCATCGAGAATCCAGGAACGAAGAGGTAGAACGCGACGACCCAGAGACCGAAGGAGAGCACGAGCGGCACACCGAGTGCGAACAACAGGACGCTGACGATCGCGACCGCCAATAGGAGCACCTCGAGCGGGAGGCTCGCGGCGATCATTCGTCTCTCACCCCGATTTGCGGGTCCGGATGGATATCGTCACCGTTACGATAGGCGATCGTCGTGGTGATCGCCTGCTGGATCACGCGAAGCAAGATCAGCCCCGTCCCGACCGGCACGGCGAGATAGAAGTGGGCCTGCATCACGTTCTCGGTGCCGACGACCATCCGTCCGGACTCGAGCGTCTGGACGAACTCCGGGAGCGAGTACCAGAAGATCGCGCCGATAACGAGGATCCAGAGCAGCCACTCGATCACGTACATGGCGTACTGGCCGCCCCCCGAGAGCTTCGACCGAAACAGCGTAAACCGGAAGTACGACTGGTGGCGGAGACCGAACGACGCCGCGAGCCACGCGATCCAGACGAACAGTCCCTGCGCAACTTCGAACCCCCAGTCGATCGTCCACGCGAAGAACGTGCGACCGACGATGTCCGTGACTGTGATGGCCAGCACTACCATCAACAGCGTCAGTGCGAGCATCCCCTCGAAGTACTTCTCGAGATACTCGAGCCAGGACGGAAACCGAACGTCGCTCGTTTCCGTTATCGTTGACATAGTCGTTAGATCTCCTCGAGGTAGTCGTCCCACCACGCATCGATGCTAAACTCGGACGGCGACTCTGGAGCGCTGCTCTCGCGGGCGATTTCGTAGACCCGCTCGTAGAAGTCGTCGGGCGTCTCCTCGAAGTTATTGAGCAGTTCCCGTTCGGGCTCCCACTTCTCAGGGTTCTGTTGTGGATCGAGCGGATCGACCCACGCCTGTTGCTCGTCGTCGTCGAGGATGTTCACTGTCACGCCGAACTCGTCCCACGCCGAGCCATCTGGCGGCGACTCCTGTTGCCCGACACGTTCGTCGACCAGTTCGTCGGCCTGCGCGACCGCTTCTTCGGTCGTCTCCCGCGTGACCTCGGCGATCAGGTCTCGATGCTCGTCCGGGAGCGACTGCAGCCAGTCCGTGTTCACCCACAGGGTCCCTTGCCCGCACATGAATCCCACGTCGACGACCTGATCGATGACCGGCCCCATTCCGGAGCCGATTGCGACCGACGACCACGTTTCGAGTCCTTGGACGACGCCGGTCTCCATTCCCTGAACGGTGTCGCCCCACGATACTTCGGTCGGCGTCGCGCTCCAAGTCCCAAGGGACTCGTCCGCGGCCCGCGACGCGGTCCGACGAATGATCAGGCCCTCGAGTTGCTCCGGTCGTCTGAGGTCGCCGCCGATCTGTTCCGTCCCGCCTTCGGAGATGAAGACATCCCGAAGCGCGGGCGTCCAGTAATAGAACGGAAGGACGTTGTACTTCCGCGCGAACGGAAGCCAGAAATTCTCCCAGGCGTATTCGTGTGTGATCGTATGCGTGATCGACTCCGGCGACGGAAACGTGTACGGAACGAGCCAGATCTGGTTTTCTGGAAAGAACGCCGTCGAGTTTCCGATCGACCCGTAGCCGGCCTCGATGACCTGACTCTGAACTTTCGTTCCGCAACTCGCCGAGCTGCAAATCTGGTTGTCCGGCTGGATGATCATCGTTAGTTCGCCGTCTGATTCCTCTTCGAGGCGGTCGGCAATCGCGAACGACGCCGACGGCGAGATGCAGTCCAAGCAGTTGTCGTCTGGGTTCCCGAGCTCGCCGACCGTGAACTCCCCGTTACTCTCTTGGCTGTCAGTAAGTGAACTCAGACAACCGGCCATTCCTGTAGTGATTGTTGCTCCACCAGTACCAAGCAACGCTCGCCGCGTCCAGTTGTTGCTACTTGTCATTCTGAACCACCACCGTGCTATGATGCTGATCCTCTCTATCGGATATCATACTCACAACAGCTTTGAGTCCGGGTTGGGGGTGTGTATTAGGCTTGCACATCCAACTCAACCAACAGATGTCATTTCTTCTGAATAGGATCCCTATAATGATTAACTCAGATAATCACATAGAGTCCAGTAGTAGTGGTCGAAGATCAGAAAGCAGCGTAAGAGGAAGGACTGCTCGCGTCGTGTATCTCATCCTAACGGCGTAATTGATGAATCAGGACTGGACAGGAATCCACTTGGACGTGTGGAGATGGAGTTCTTCGAATAGGGAGATGGCCGTTCTGGTAACGCTCTCGTCTGTCCTCACCGTTCGTCGGGCAGTCACAGAGTGGGGTATGCAACCCGTTCTATGACGTATTCTTTGCACGCAACCCAGTTGTAGTTGGGTTCCATCCACATCGAGTGGAAACTGCCTACGAGGACATATTCCACTCCCGCAGCTCACCATCGACAACGACCTCGCTCCCGACATCCTCGAACGTGACGCCGCCGTAGGCGACACTGCTATTCGACCCTGCGTAAACGCCCGCATCGCCACAGTCCGCCGCTCGAGCGGCCGTCAGCGTCGCATCGACGTTCTCTCGGAATCGGAATGCCTGACTCGACGCACCCTTAGCCGTCACGGTACTCAGTTTCAGATCATCCATATCGTCAAAGAGGATCGAGTTCGTGAACTCTCCGTCAACGATGGTGTTCGATATTTCGGCACCGTCGAACCCAGCCGCGTAGATCCCCGATCCGGCGGCCAGTCCCCGGTTGTCGGTCCTGATCGTGACATTAGTGATCGTCAATTCCCGTCGACCGCTCTTGAGCTGTCCGAGCGAGATACCCCTTGCATTCTCGATACACGAGACACAGTCGATCGTCAAGTCCGCGATCTCGTCCCCGGTGTCACCTCTAATCGCCGCAGACAGGCAACCAGTGATATAGCCATCTCTGATCGTGATCGACTCGTTGCCGTTCCGGTGCATGTGGACACCGTAGTCCGGACCGTTCTCTGGATCGATCTCGAAGTTCTCGAGAGTGCAGTTCCGCGTCGGCGTCCCGTCGCTCCCGGCCAGCGATTCGTCGGTACCGTTCCAGACGCTGTTCGACGCAATCTCCGATGTTTGATTGTCGAACTGTATCGGTGCGTTCGATCCGGCCTCACCGCCTCGAGTCGCCCAGTAGCTGTCGATATTGATATTTTTGGACGACACGACATCGATGTGATGGTAGTAGATACGGTCGCCGTAGACGTCCTCTAACCGGACGTTTTCTGCGTGCGCGAGCATGATGCCGTTCGTTTCTGGCGAATCGATTCGGACATTACAGATCCCCCAGTTCGACGCGCCACCGTACTCGACCGTGTCGTAGCCCCGATTGGAGAGGAGTGCCCGTCCCTCCTCCCCGTTGGGCCGAGATCCCTCGAAGACCGTCGAGCGACCCGCACCTAGCAGGATCGTATCGTCGCCGATCAGCGGCGTCCGCTCGAAGATGTACCGGCCGGGCGGGAAGTAAACAATTCCGCCGCCAGCCGACTCAACTTCCGCCAGGAGGTCGTGGACATTCTGACCGACCTCGGTCTCGCCGTCACCCTCGATCCCGTGGGCTTCGACGTTCCAGACGGGAGTTTCCGCGGTGCGCGCGTCGACGAACTCCGCCGCCTCGAAGTGGCTCGTTCCCGGCACCGGCTGATCAGGGCTTCCCTGTCCGCTGAAATACACCCAGTCCTCTCTCGAGGTGTCCCAGCGCCATGTAATTCTCTGATCGGTCGCGTGGTAAAGTTCGTCGTCGTACTCGCCCTCAGCGGGCCGGTCAGCAATCGGTCCCCGAACGATCGCGTGTTTGTCGACGGCCTCGACCGTGTCGGTGTGGTCCCACTCCTCGCCTTCGTCAAACGTACCGAGGTCAAGTCGCGGTGTTCGCTCAACCATTGTTACTCGCTTCCGGATCCGTATTCGCGTCCGTATGCGGTTCCGTAGTCAGTGACCGACGAGTCACTTTCCGTACAGCCTGCCAACAAGAGAGAGGTTCCTGAGACCGCGATGAGAACGTCCCGCCGACGGAGATCTGAATTGGTCATACGGCTGGACTGTCTTGCCATGGTATAAACATATTGTCTCGGGAAATCGAACTCCTCGAACCAATCCGGCCGACTGCCCGACGGATTCTGCGCTCGATCGAGGCCGACGATGTGGCCGATAGATCCGTGATCGCCGGCGATTCATTCGTTGCGGCTGCCCGGATCTGTCTCGGCGTTCGGATGGCAAATCTCGCAGTGCTGCACTCGCTCGTTCTCAGCAGCGTTTCGTCCGCAAGACAGAACCCGAACTCGAGGAGTGCAGGCATGATCCGATTGCAGCGACGCTTGGTTCGACTGGATCACCGTTCGACTGCTCGAGATGCGGCGCATCAGGCGTACTGATCAATCACTATGCAGAAATTCAAGCAGAACTGCATTCGACAGCGCCAGAGGTGCTGTTTCGTTAAGCGTGAAAAGTGAGGCGGCACGATTTTGTGGTGCTCTATGCCAAAAATCGACCGCCTCAGTGGGTGTAGCGACTGGNGCTGTTTCGTTAAGCGTGAAAAGTGAGGCGGCACGATTTTGTGGTGCTCTATGCCAAAAATCGACCGCCTCAGTGGGTGTAGCGACTGGATCGATTTGAGTTTTGTGGAGCGAGAGCGGACACCACGTCAGCTGATGGAACTCGGTATTCGACTCCATCTTGCTAGGCTATCGCTTTCGAATACCGTTCGAGAATTAGAGAAGTTTGGTGTCGAACGCAGTCGGAAGGCAGTTCACGATTGGGTTCACAAGTGTGATCTACAGCCGGCAGTAGATGAGAATCCGAATCACGTCGANGGCTATCGCTTTCGAATACCGTTCGAGAATTAGAGAAGTTTGGTGTCGAACGCAGTCGGAAGGCAGTTCACGATTGGGTTCACAAGTGTGATCTACAGCCGGCAGTAGATGAGAATCCGAATCACGTCGCGCTCGACGAGACAGTGATTCAGCTTGACCAACATCGCTATTGGCTGTACACCGCTGTTGATCCGCAAACGAACAAAATCCTCCATATACGGCTCTACTCGACTACTACAACCGCTTTGACAGAGCGGTTTTTGCAGGAACTCAGTGAGAAACATGACCTAGACGATGCCGTGTTTCTCGTCGATGGAGCAAAACATCTCCAGACTGCACTCCGCCGATCAGGACTCCGATTTCAATACGAAAAACATGGAAATCGGAACAGTGTCGAACGTGTCTTTCGTGATATAAAACGACGTACTTCTTCGTTCTCAAACTGTTTTAGTCACGCACAACCGTCAACAGCCGAATCGTGGCTCCAAGCCTTCACCGTCTGGCACAATGCTACAAACTAAACACGACCNGACGTACTTCTTCGTTCTCAAACTGTTTTAGTCACGCACAACCGTCAACAGCCGAATCGTGGCTCCAAGCCTTCACCGTCTGGCACAATGCTACAAACTAAACACGACCCTCTTTGGTGTGGTAACCGTTTTATGACACCCTCACTTCTAGTGCGGCTTCAGCCGTGAAACACTAGATTCACACGAGAAAACGTCTCTCGATCCATTCTAGTAGTTTAGAACTGAAGCAGCACTAGTGCCTACTATAGACAGTGCCATTTTTCGCTTTAATCACTTCTTCTAATCTATTACTACCCATCTCTGCCTATGGCGAGTGGGTGATATTGAGTTCAATAACGTTTGCAGTGCGACAAACTAAATCTGAAATCGCTTCTTCAAAACGTTCTAATGGAGCTGAACAACTAATAGCCCCAATTATTTGTCCGTCATCAAACTTAATTGGAGCTCCAACACATCCCATACCATCTACATACTCCTCACGTTCGGTTGCGTAACCCTGCTCTCGAATGAGTTTGAGTTCATCGAACAGTTCCTCACGTTCCGTTATCGTGTTTTTTGCGTACTTTTTTAAACCCGTTTCATCTACTATCTCATACATTTTGTCTTCAGGTAAGTTGGCCAGAATGGCCTTTCCTTGAGCCGTTGAATGTAATGGAACTCTGTTCCCGATAAATGTATCTAAACGAACCGCATCAGCACCTTTTGCCTGATAGAGGAACACTCCTTCTCCCTGTTCCTCTATCATTAGATTAGCATGCTCCCCAGACTCCTCTGCCATATTTTCTACCCCCGACTTGGCTATGCGGTATAACTTTTGCTGGTGTCGTGCATAGCCACCATAATACAGAAAACGCATACCTACGTGATACTCATTTCCCTTCCGCACGACATGGTTCATTTGTTCAAGAGTACGAAGGTAGTCGTGAACAGTACTGGTTGGCATGGAAATTTGCTCAGCGACTTCTGACACTCCTGCACCGTCATGCTCAAGCAATATTGTCAGTATATCGAATGTCTTCTCAATTGTTTTTAGGGTGTTGCCGTTTTCCACCATATCTCTATCCTCAATAATGCACTATGCCAACTTAGTGTTTCCGGATATTTCGGAAATGACTATCGGGCAATGTACTCAGCAACACGGTATATTTGTAATATTATCAAATGTTAATATACTAGTATATTTATTATAATCTGTCAAATAATATTATAAATCAAACTTCCCAGGATGACGGTCCTGTTGACGACAAAATTAAGCAGGTGCCCCTCTTTTAGCTTGCTATCTGCTTAGGTGGCATCTGTGTTTGGTTAAGGCCGCACCCCCGGGTTGAAGGCTTGAGCCACTCGTTTATTCAAGGTGAGGCGTGATCTCTCTGGTTGACGAGCCTCACGACGCACCAGTTCAGGAAGGTTCGGTGGTGGATGGCTCAGAGCAAGTGCGAGATCCGCAAGCACTGGCTGGGCGACCGGCCGAAAGGTCGTCGCCCAGCGTTCTTCTGGATACTCAACATCGGGTTCAATCTCCCGAAACACCGCTAACAAGGCTCTGCTGACCAGAAGCGTCAGCAGAGCCGCCGTCACGAGCAACTCTGCAATCGCTTCATCACCTGTCTCGAACTTCTCCAGACCGTACCGTGACTTCAATTCCCGGAACAACAACTCAACCTTCCATCGCAGGCTGTACAGCGCTGCTATTTGCCCAGGAGTGAACTCGTCCGGGAGGTTCGTCACGTAGAGGTGGTAGTCGTCGGTGTCCTCGTTGCGGACACCGACGACACGAAACTCAACGGTGGCTGCTGACCGCCTCTCACCATACTTCCGTCGCTTGAATTCGAACTCGCCGGTTACATCGATCTGCTTGCGCGTGAGCTTCGAGAGCTGGTCTTGGAGATGGGTTCTAGTCAAGGAAATGGCGCGCCCGCGCCATTTCCGTCGTTCGCCGACGATTCGTGGATTGGCGTTCGTCTTCAACCGGCTCACGAAGTAGCCGTCGTTTTCGTCGATCAACGCGAACCGTCGATAGCTGTAGTACCCGAGATCGAACAGAAACAGCCGTCCACGCAGCCAGTTCCCCGTGCGGAACTGGCTGCTTTCGTGGGTTCGTTCATCAGTGAGCTTGAACTGTGCGAGCGTCTGCTTGGTCACGTTGTAGACGACGAACAGCTGTGCTCCAGATTGATCTTCGTGAGTCGCTGAAAACGCTGTAAGGAGCCGATGCAACCTGAACACGGTTGCATCGGCGATCATCGTGTCGCGGAACTGCGTGAGTTGTGGGGCGATGGTGTGCGGAACTGCGACCTCCTCGAGCGCATGCGCGAGGAGGTCGCTCAGGAGATCACGGAGTTCCGGCGTAAATCGGTCGTAGAAACTGGAACGAGCCACAGTCTCGTTGGTCGCAGTCTGGTAGACCCGCTGAAACGAGGCGATAGAGCGGGTTTCGCCGTCCACGGCGAAGCCCAAGATGAGCGACCAGACGAGCATCGTGATATCGATCGTCCGCTGACGTTGGACGGCATCGCGCTCGCGCGCGATGCCTTCGACAAGGTCTACGAGAAAGAGAGAAGTCAACCGACGGCGTATGAGTGTTGGAGAGAGTTCGGGTTTCACAACCTCTCTACGCGGTTTCTGAAGATAAGCTCGTCATGACGCTGGCGTCTGTCGGTTTCGCTCCTTAACCGAACACAGATGGACCTTGCTCACAACGCCCGAATGAGCCGTCTCTGGTACAACCGCCGCTGGATGATCGAAACCGTCTTCTCCTCGATCAAGCGCACGCTCGGCTCCGTCGTGCGTGCACGAAGCTGGCACCTCGAATTCCGTGAGATGGTGTTAAAATGTGCCGTCTACAATCTTCGTCGAACGGTCAGATACCCGTAGAATCCCGCAGTCTCCCGGTTTCTACGTGGTGACTCTCTCAGTGGGATCGCTCAAATAAAGCCTGGGCTAGCGATCCTACAAAGCAGAACAGGCAGTTCGACTATCCCGACTGAAACCTCATCAAAAAGCAGTTTCGCACCGCCAATATTCAGGTTGACCGTTTCCACAACCTCTAATCTGAATGGCGCCCCCTCTCAGTCAGCGAATTGTCGTGGCTCTTTGACTCAAGATCTTCTAGAAGTTGATTATTACGGAGCAGGGTTTGGACGCTTTGAATATCCTTATCCATCTCGCGGTCGCCCTCGAGCGGTGGCACCTCCTCACGGATCGTCTCGTAGATCGCTGTTGTGTTCCCGAGTTGCTTGGCGCCTCGCAGATCTGCAGCCTGACACAGGGCAAGCAGGTGGATGGAACTTACTTTCTCCACGAGTTCCACGACATCTCGGGTATGTCGTGCTGCAGTGGCCCCCATTGATACCTTGTCTTGGTTGTGAGACTCAGTCGAGCGTGAAAATGCGGTCGATGGCATACACATGTTAAGCGCCTCGGCTGTAATTGAGGAACAGGCCAGTTGCATGCCTTTGAACCCGTGGTTTAACCCCTTGTCGGAGTGCCCTTCGGGGAGGTCGGGAATTAGATTCGGAGTTAGTCCGTGATTGAATTTTTCGTCGACAATCAGTTCAAGTTGGCGATCAAGGAGGTCACCGATACTGGCGACCGCAGTCCGTAAGCTATCCATTGCGAGCGCCATGTGACCGCCGGCGAAGTTTCCACCGCTGAATACCTGTTCAGACTCAACGTCGAAAAGAGGATTGTCATTCGACGAGTTGATTTCCGTCTCAAGCCATTGTTCAGCCCACTCAAGTGCATCCCAAAGCGTTCCGATAAAGTGGGGTGCACAACGGAGCGAATACTTATCCTGAATGCTGACCGATAATTCACGGAATTCCTCATCTTCTATCGTTCCTGCCTGTTCGACAACCTGATCGTACGGTTGCGCTAGGTCACTTTCTTTCAGTAACCACCGAATGTTACGCGCCGATCGGATCTGTCCATCATGCGGTTTTGCGACATCGTGAAGGAATGGATGAAAAGGGCTCGAAATGCCGTTGAGCACTTCAGTCGCAAGAGCAGTGCATACATCGGCACAGAGGGCCAATCGGCGTGCGTCGGCCGCAGTTAGGGCTGCGATCCCTGTCATATAGGCGGTACCATTAACCAATGCCAATCCTTCCTTCGGTTCAAGATCGATTGGATCAATCCCCGTGTCCTCCATCACTTCTTTAGTATCTTGAAGCTCTCCCTCGTAGTACACCTTTCGTTTACCAGTCAAAACCGCAGCTATGTATGAAAGAGGGGCGAGATCACCACTAGCACCAACCGACCCTTCCTCAGGAATGGCTGGAACAATGTCTTGATTTAACAATTCCAGAAGTCGTTCGACTACTTCAATACGGATAGCGGAATGGCCGCGCACAAGATTGTTAGCTCGCACTAACGTAACTGCCCTACCTGCATCACGTGGAAGTAAGTCCCCGGTCCCGACACCGAGGAACCGAATAAGGTTATCTTGAAGTTCTGATGCCTTTTCTGGCGAAATCTGCCGATTTACTGAGTCACCAAATCCAGTCGTAATACCGTAGAGCGGTACACCTTGATCAATGAGATCATTGCGAAGTTCGACACTAGCTTTCATGGAATCTCGGAGGGACGAGTCCTCTGAGAGTACGACTGATCTTCCATTTCGGGCAACTTCAGCAATTTCGTCGATCGTTAGCGTTTGTCCGTCAATGACAACACTACTATCTGAGGGACTGTTAACTACCATTCGTCTATCTACTTCTGAGATAGTAAAGAGCAATAAGCGTTTCGCCATCTTTCTAGCATTGACTGAATAGACTTGGAGATTTGATAACAATTGAACTCTTTATCTACTGGTTCATATGTAGAGGTGCAGTTTTGAGGCGTTTCTTGAAAGCCTGAATCCGATATTATCGTAAATAGATGTTGGCGGCTTTACTACGATGACCTGCTCGGTCTAACGGCGTAATTGGGTAGGGCAGTACGAAAGCTCTAGTAACAACTGAAACGATTTGCATATTAATACCATAGCCATCGTGCGATCGGATATGTATTGACTTTCAGTGGCTACTATAGAAATGCAGTCGCCGTTCTAATTTAGCGAGCAGGTGATTTACGACCGTATGTGTGTAATCATCCCGTCCGAGAATATCGGAACTATCTTCGGCGTTTCATTAACTGTCTATGAGCCTGTCATAGAATCCAACTCATAGTTTGAGCTTCTCACGACCCGGATCATTCCCCCGCTCAAAGTTGGTGATAGCAACGACTACTCGGAGGCACAGTGAAAGGAACACTTCTGTCCGTGCATGGACGCGGCCTCGGGCACGTCCGCGCCCGAGGCCGCAGTCCTTGACTGCATCATTGGTTCTTTCGACTCCTGTCCGGCGGTTGTACGTCTCGTCCAGCGTCGATTGCTTGAGCTGAATGTCTTGGCTGTGTTGTTCAATGCGGTCTTCGATCCTGTACTCGATATCGAGTGGATCGTCGGTGTTTCGTGGGTTGTACGGAGCGACTGGCACGATCCCTGCGGCCAGCAGGGTCGTGCCAGTCAAGGATGTCGTAGGCGCTGTCTCCGAGCATCCATACCGGTGTATCGACGGCGAGCGCGTCACGCGTGACGCGCATCGCCGCCTCTTGATCTGCTTGCTTCGTTTGTGTGAACTCCGCTGCAATTGGGATTTTTGGGCCGGTAGAAGCAATCGTACAACGAAGCTGTAGTAGTACTCCTCGGCTGTTGGGTCGTAGTTCCACGAGGCGGCGTCGTTGTGCTGAATCGCTTCGATGTGCGTTGAATCGATAGAGTACGTGGAGTCGAGCAGGCCGCGGGCGGCGGCCTGCTCGACGAGTCTACGGAAAACATCATCGATGACGTGTTCGAGGTCGGTGAGAAACCGGTCAATGGTGTCTCTGGACGGCGGTTTGTCGAGTCCGCAGTAGTACCAGACGAGGCTGTGCTGGAGTTCTCGTGTCACTGGACGTGTTCCGTAGATATCCTCGTAATAACAGTGTAGAAAGCCATAGAAGTGGTCTGGAGGCTTGTGAACTCGTGTTCGACCCCGGCGAGCGGGGGCGAACACATCGTACTCCAGCAGAAACTCGAACTCAAGATGCTCGAACAGTGGAACTGTCTCGGTAGCCGCTGCATTCAAGAACTCGTTGACCGAAGCTACGTTTTGTAGGGCTTTGGAGCTGGTGGATACAGTTTCCAAACCCTGCCGCTTCGTACGTGACGCTTTCTATGACAGGCTCGTCTATTCCAAGTGTCCAGTCATTTTCTTAGCCATAAGAATCAACTAGCACTGTCTAGTGCGGCTTAAGCCGTGAAACACTATATTCACACGAGATAACGTCTCTCGATTTATTCTAGTAGTTCAGAACTGAAGCGGCACTAGACAGTGCCTGATTGTGTTAGTGGTCAGTTGTCACAGAGATCGGTGAACTCCAAGCTATCTCGCCGTCAGCTTGTCGAACCCGGACGTGGTAAGCATGGGTGCCTGCGTCTAAATCATCAGTGAACGTCAACGCGGTATCGGTCGTGGTTGCGGCTCCAACTTCTCGGCAGACGATTTCTCCTTTAACCGGGCCGAAGTCACGAATCCGTTCCTTGCTGATTGTGTCGATGGCGAACGATCCACTGTACATCGGCGTGCGTAGTGAGATTGTTGCGTCCGTTGGTGCGTTGAACCGAAGTCCTTGGTAGTTACCGGCAGTTTTGCTGATCCACTCTAAACTCATCGGGGCCGTCGATGTTAGTCCGTGTTCAGGATGCTGAAATCCAAAGGGTTCGACATCGATGAACGAACCAGTATCGAGCGTGAGCCCGCCACTCCAGTCGACGACTTTGTCTCGAACTTGCGGCCGGATTCCAGACCACCGGATTTCGTATCGATCAGCACCCGTTGTACAGTCGACAGAGTCGATACACTCACCATCGCAGAAGAGGTCGACATTTGTGAGCGGTGCTGTTCCGGCGATGGATACATCTATTTCGGAAGTACCGTTGACGGTAATACACTCACCCATCGACGCCCCATCGATATCTACGTCGAGGTGAATGCGTGCGCCGGTTGTTGCGTAGCATTGACTACTCTGTAACGCGTTCCACAACTCTTCTCGGGTGAGTGACTCGCTCGGCACGCCGGTCAACCCACCGCGTACGAGGAAAAACGGATGGTTTGTGGGATAACTCGCCCCTGGCCGGCCGGTGTGATCGTCGCTCCCGCCGACGAACCCTAGATGGTGGCCGGCCTCGAACGCTTCAGTGGCGAACCATTCAAAGACGCCCCAAACCGATGAAATTTCGAAAGCCGGAGTCAGCGACTCATCAATATTGTCGAGGGTTGCTGGACGTCCGCCCAGATGTGGGTGGATAAGGACATCATCGCGCCCCCCGTAATAGTCGTAGAGGTCCGAAGCAGATTTGAGGCCCTGATAGCGCGTTTCGTCGTCAAGCTGCCAGTGGGAACTTCGTACGATTTCGGCTGAATCGTCGCGGAAGTAGATATTATGGTCGCCACCGTTGGGCGTGTTAGCCGACCACTCATAGCCGAGGAAGGATACGAACTCGTCCGGAGTATTGACGGACTCAACAATCTTTTGGAGGCGCTCCCAGAACTCGTCCGTAATCTGGAAGTCGTTGCCGACGTGCGAGACGAAGTCAAGAAATGCGGCATTGCGAGCGAAATCGAAATATTCCTCGACCGACCCCGTTCCGACAGTTTCCTCGGACTGGCCGTGGAGGTCGCCCCAGCGAATCGGATTCGAAGGCACAACGGGATTGGTCGTCGCCTGGAAGTGATCGTCTGAGACGGTGAACCGAAGGGGTTCCTCGTCGGAAACCACCTCACGGGTTTCGATTGAGGTATGCGCGATACCGTTTTCGAGGTCACAACTAGCTAGAATCTCACCTGAGAGGGACTCAACATCAGCCACTGAATTGTATCGCCTCGAGATGTTGCCCCACTCGTCGATTGCGCGCACCGAGACGTCCACCATTTCATCTCGAGCCTTCGCGATCGCCTCAAAATCCGTTGCGGAACCCGAAACGATATCGACGCTTAGTTCGTCCTCAAGCCGGACGAATTCTGCCGTCCCAAACGGATCGATGAATCCGATGAAGACGAAGTCGGTTTCGGGGAACGTCTGGGTTTGGATGCCTAAACTTCCCTCACTTGTCTCTCCTAGAGTTAGGGTGATCGTGTCGCCAGGTGCGAGCGAGTCATCGAAAACGTCGACGATGATTGCGTGTTTGATCGGTCGAGTGTGTCCATCAGGGTCGAATCGGGCCTCCACTGTCGCATCACCGTTCGTCGAAACAGTACAGTAGTGCTCCGCCGTCGGATCGTCGAACTGCGGTAGTCCCCAGTCGCTTGTCATGCTCGTGGCCACCTTCAGCGTACTACCGTCGTCCATTCCGAGTTCACCGACTGTGTAGGTAAACTGCCAGGTAGTATAGCTTCCCACAACGACTTCGTTTGGGCCACTTCGTTCGATCGTTCCACATGTGGTTCGTTTTTCTTTACTATCTCGGTTATCGCTTGTTTTATCGTACATTTGTAATGTTATTGTGGAGTTGTTATTTTGGCTATGCAGGAAGTCTGTCGTCCGCCGACAGAGGATTTGATCTAGAGCGGTGCTGTATTGTAATCGCTAGGACGACTGCGGCGGCGATTCCTCCGCGAAGCAGCAAGTCAGGATAGACCATTGTTATAACCCCAGCGACGACGAAGAGTGAGCGGAGCCCCCAGTCAGCGTGTACAGAGAGACCGAAGGGTCGATGAATATAGTTGATACCGTGGACAAGACTCACCGCTCCGACGAATGTGATTCCGGCGAAGATGAACGTCTCGAGCGTGAGTCCTCCGGCGACTAACTCGGGATTGTAGACGAATGCAAACGGCAGGACGAAGAGCGGAATCGAGATTTTGATCGCCTCAAGGCTCGTCCCCCAGAAGTTGCTTTCGGCGATTCCAGTCGCGACAGCCACGGAAGTCGCGATTGGTGGCGTGATTGCTGCTAGAATCGCACAGTAGAACACGAAGAAATGCGCAGCGATCTGAGGGACACCGAACTCACCGCTGAGTGTTG
The DNA here is from genome assembly GCF_000337195.1 of Natrinema versiforme JCM 10478. Classification (GTDB taxonomy): domain Archaea; phylum Halobacteriota; class Halobacteria; order Halobacteriales; family Natrialbaceae; genus Natrinema; species Natrinema versiforme. Next base: position 126,948 of record NZ_AOID01000064.1, read on the forward strand.
GTGCAATTAGCAGGGCAACAATCAAATAGGCGGCCACGGTCGGCATCCCCAGCCCCAAGACGATGCTGACCACCATCGCGATGAACGCGGCGACGAGGAGGATCCCGCCGGAGAGGTCCATCAACGCGAGCGTCAGCGCCGACGGGACGCCAGTCGCTAAGAGGATGGTCACCACACCGTCGATCGCGGAGATGATGATTGCAATCCCAGCCAGTGAGAGCACGCCGATGCGCGCGCCGTCGACGGTCTCCAGAATTGTTCGCTTCGCAGTCGATCGAACGGAACCGGAACCGTGGAACGCTTGCAGTAGTGGCACGCTAATACCAGTTGTAACCGTCGAGATGACAGTATACAACGCCGCAGTCATGACCGTGTACTGAGCGATGCCGAGAGTATAAATTAGGACGACGAACGGGATAGCAAACTTTACCCCCTCGATCGCGAGGTCGGCCCGGGACTTGTTCTCGTCGATAAAGTCGGAGACATCGATATTCACGCCGGTGGTCTGGGCGACCGACGTGTAGTGAACGCCGATGGCGATTGAACTGACGAGGATTAGTGCCGGTAAGGTTCCAGCGATGACGATGTTGCCGTAGTCCATTCCGAGGAGCGACGCCATGACGAACGCTCCGGCACCCATGACCGGAGGTAGAACCTGTCCGACCGTTGAGGCGACTGCCTCAATTCCGCCGGCAGTCTCAGAACGTAGGCCGTTCTTCTTCATCAGCGGAATTGTGAATGATCCCGTCATTGCCGTATTCGCGGCCGTACTACCATTGATCGATCCGATTATTATGCTGGCGATGACGGCCGATTGGGCGACCCCAGAGCGAACGTACTTCGAGGAGTAGACGGCCAGCCGGATCATTAAATCAAATGCGCCATACGCCTTCAGAAGACCCGCGTACAGCAAGAACAGTGAGAGCCAGGCGGCGACGAGTCCGGTGAGTTGGCCATAGAAGCCGTCTATCTCAATGACGAGGATACGTAACAGTCGCGTTTGCGCGATCCCGCCGTGGCCAAGGACGCCGGGGATCACCGACCCGAACAATCCATAACCGATGACCCCAAGAAGGATCGAGAGGAAGAGAACGCCAAACTCGCGGTAGGTGAGATAGAGCATCGCGAGGACGAACGCGAACGCCATCCAGTACTCGTGTGCTAGTGCGTATCCGAGCCGTTCGGTGTATAGCGTTTCGAAATTGGTGAACAGGTAGATGCTGGTAAGCAGCACGACGATGCCGGACGCGACAAGCAGGAATGATTCATAGCGCGGCTTGGGTTCATCGGCGTACAGGAACTCATTGATGACGTAGATCGTAGCGATTGTACCGAAAAACGCAACGCTGAACTTGGACCGCGGCATCTGCTGGGAAACCGCATAGAAAATAATGAATGCCCAGAATGGGATGCTGGCGGCAGCGATTGCTTTGCGTTCCATCTCTATGTCTCCCCAATCGATAGTTCGTCGTTCCATTGGTTCTCTTCTTTCAGGAACTCTGCGACACCCGGATGAACAGCCTGGTCCGAGATAGCCGCGGCCATCATGTCAGAGGGGTCTTCGTATTCCGGGAAGATGTTGTTTGCTTCGATAATCGACTCGTTCTGTTCGTACGTGACTCGGGCGATTGTTTGCACGGTCTCTGTCGAGACGTTGTCGCCGAAACGGAACTGGGCACCAAGTGTCCATGTGGCGACCTCGTCGGAGCCGATGTCTTGTTCCCAGCCGTAGGTGCTCACCTCCTCGTATCCTATGCCGCTGGTGTCCCTGATCGCCTGCTTGAATGACTCGGTCGGGGTGACGACGATGAAGTTGAACCGAGTATCTAACTCGGTCACCCACCCGGGGAGTGCTTTGGAATTCGCTCCATAGACGACAGCGGCATCGATTCGTCCCTCTTCGATTGCCCCTGGTAGACCGCTACGGTCGACACTTACCGGATTGATCTGGCTGTAGAGACCAGCGTTTTCGAATACTGCGTCAGTTGGGGGCCGTACGCTCGTTCCCGCCGGGTTTAACCAGACGTTCTTTCCCGAGAGATCGTCAGTGGTCTCGATATCGCTATCAGGACTCGTTACGATGTACATGTGCGAAAGCACATAGAAGAATCCCTGATAGGGGATCGAATCAACGGAACGGTCGGCAAAGTTGCCTGTGTTGTTTACGGCCTGTGCAGACGCATAATTGTCGAACCCGCCGCCATCAATCTCGCCGTTATCGTACAGTCGAAAGTTCCCTGCCCCTGAACCTGACGTTTCTTGGGAAGAGATCCTCACTTCGTCTGCGCTGTCGTTGATTACGCTTTGCAACGCCTGGCTTGCTGCAAACGTCGCGCTCCCCTGGGTGCCAGTTCCCATTCGAACAGATGATCCTGAGGATTCCATACATCCAGCTATAGACAGGGCGCTAGCACCTGCTATACCTGCAAGAAAGGTCCGTCGATTATGCATTCGTGTCATAATGTGTTACGGCGCAAAAGAATGACTGGTAGTACTTAACTGTACACCTATGTGGGAATATAGCCGTATCTTTGGGGTAATTGAGTTAATTATCCCATCATATGCGAAGTGTGAAGTGGCCTTGGGTGGTATGGTAATCCCATGATAGGTAACAGAAGCAACGAAGACAGCGTTCAATCAGTAGATACGGCATTCCGTATAATGGACCTGATACGAGAGAATCAAGGGTGTAGCATCGACGACCTAATGTCTCATCTTGATGTCTCGAAGAGTACGATCTATCGCTACATCACCACTCTGCAATCCCACGGTTACGTGGTCAAAGAGGACGGAAACTTCCATATAGGGTTGCGGTTCATGGAGATGTCCCGTTATGCGAGAATGCGGAAAAGTATGTATACTATCGCCGAAGGTCTCGTCAAATCACTGGCCGGACAAACCGGAGACCGTGCAACGTTCATCACGGAAGAGAATGGACTGGGCGTAGTCATTTCGACAGAAATTGGCAAACATGGAATTTACGCAGACAGCCAAGTTGGACAACGGTTCTACCTCCATGCTACTTCGGTCGGGAAAGCTCTCCTTGCGAACCTCTCTCTCGAAGAGGTAGACGAAATCATCGATCAACACGGACTCGTCGAATTAACGAATAACACGATCACAGACCATTCGACTCTGATGGAGGAGCTAGACGAGATCCGAGAACAGGGATTCGCCACGAACCAAGCTGAGAGGATTCCAGGCGTCAACGCCGTGGCAACAACAGTTGACGACAAAGGCGGGAACGTGGCCGGAGCGTTCGGCATCTCGGCACCGTCACGTCGATTAAATACGGAGAGAGTAAACGACGAGATCGTTGAGTTGTTGCTGGAGATATCCGAGGAATTCGAACTCAGGAACGAATATTCCGAGGTTCCGAGGAGCCCCCGATAGGAGAGGTGGTGTGAAGATCGCTCTCAAAGCGGGTCTTTTTCTTCTCAGTATCACAGTAAACTTAGAGCGGCAGGCCGCGACGAGCGTCAAGTGATTTCCGTGGCGGCTCTTCGAACGAGTGTATCCTTAGCGGGACGATCTACACAACTCAGCTTTGCACGTTAGCGTCAGCAGTTGAGTGAACGAAGAGATGGTCGATCTCTTCCATAAGGTCATCGACGCCACGATCATCGTTGTCCCGAACCCACGAGAGAAGGTTATAGACGGCTTCTTTCAGCGAACGCTCTTGTGAAGGAGATTGTTGACGATGAGAGCTGCGGCTGAAAGTCGAAGAGAGCAAGGGTACCGCGCTAGTAATCCAGATATCTTCTGAAAGTTAAGGAACTTCTCACACCACTTCTTGGCGTAGCTAACTCTCTGTGTCACTTGTTCAAATACATCTTTGACAAGTTCGTGAAATTCATCCTCGTCGCCGACAATAATCGGCGACATTGTCCATTTCAGCTGTTTCCAGACTTGCTCAATTGGGTTGAGATGTGGCGAACCTGATGGGAGAAAAATGAGGTCGATTCCTAATTGTGTGCTCTATTGAAAATGGATGACAGCGACGGGATTACTCTGTAATGAGTTTGAGAAGATGAGGTTGAGAAGGCGATTATGGGCGTCGCTTTGCTCGACCTCGTTGAGACAGCACTACGTGTAGCTAAACAAGCGTTGGGAAACCAAGCGGGCAAGCCCGACTCGGGCGGGCTTGCCCGCGAGGCTTACATTGTCGCGCACTGTATTCGCAAAGAAGAGGGGCACAGCTATGCCGAACTCGTTGACCGGATGAGTCTTATTCCGGCGGTCTGCGACCGCCTCGGCGTCCATCCGGACGCACCGCCTGATCCAACCACATTTTACCACTCTTTCGACCGCTACGCGATGTACATCCGGCGGGCGTTGCTGCGCATCTCCGCGCAGCAACACCCGCAATCTGGCCATGTCGCACTCGACAGCACGTTTTTCGAACGCGAGCAAGCCTCACAGCACTCCCTCCAGCGATGGGCGGTGTTCAGATAAGGATTGAAAGGTGAGGCGGTACGTTTTCAAAGTGATCTATGCCCGAAAACGACCGCCTCAGCGGCTGTTTAGACGAGATCAACGTAGACTTTGTGGAGCGAGAAGCAACACCGCAGCTGTTGATGAATCTCAGTATTCAGCTTCATTTGTCTGGGTTATCGCTTTCAGATACTGTTTCGTTTCTTGAGGTATTCGGTGTTGATCGGGTTCGATCTACTGTTCATAATTGGGTTCATAAGGCTGATCTACAGCCGGAATCTGGTCGGAGTCCGAATCATGTTGCGGTTGATGAAACTGTGATTCAACTTGACGATGAACAATATTGGCTGTACGCTGCCGTCGATCCCGACTCGAACGATCTGCTACATACAAAGCTTGAACCAACAAGAACGAACGTTATCGCAGATCAATTTTTCGCGGAACTCCGCGAAAAACACGATGTAGATGACGCGATTTTTCTCGTTGATGGCGCGGTCCCACTTCACCGAGCCTGTGAAAAACATGGCCTCGATTTCAGATATGAACGACATGGAAATCGGAACAGCGTCGAACGTGTCTTTCGTAAGGTAAAACACAGAACTATCTGCTTCTCAAACTGTTTCAGCAACGCTGAAGCAGAAACTGCTGACGAATGGTTGAGATCGTTCGCTTTCGCATGGAATCTGCTTATCTGAACACCGCCGACGTCACGGGGAACACCTACAAGTGGGAAACAGTGAGAGGAACCATATGCCGAACGACTCGTCGCGTCGATCAGTCGCCGGGACACATACGGATTGGATAGTTCCCTCAGACCGGATGGTCATTCGACGATACAAGCCGCTGGAATACTTCGCAGACACGCTGGAGAATGGGTTCCGAGCTGGCCAAGCCGATGGGTACGAGGCGCGCGAGGGCCAAGTCTCACCGCCAGCCCGGGCTCGTGAACGATACCAGTCAAACCAGACCGAGTCGCTGATGTTGAACAATGGCGAGGAGATGGATCTTGCCGAGGGGGTTGAGCAAGCCCGCGAGGAGGGTCGCCAGAACTACTATGCAAATTGCTGGCGGCTCGGAACGGATGAAGACTCCGAGATCTGGGGCCAGTATGCGGATCTACGTGACGGGGTCGCGATCGAAACGACATTCGGACAGCTTGAGCAACATGTCGCCCCTGACGATGACCACTATATGGGCATCGTGCGGTATCTCGACTACGAGGAGGAGCATACACCGACAGGGATGTTCTACTCGTTGTACTTTTTCAAGCATCGAGAGTTCGACAGCGAACAGGAGTTCCGGATCCTCACGAATCAGGGAGGGAATCCGATAATCCGGACAGATGGAATGGGACGCCCATCAGAATACGATCCCTCCAACCCTGAAGCCGTCACACTCTCTGCAGATATGGATGCGCTCATAAATCGGGTGATCCTGGCTCCGGATGCCGACGCGGCTATCCGAGCGCAGGTGGAATCGACACTTGAGGAATATGGTGTTTCCGCGCCGGTCGTTTCCTCACGGCTATCGGATCCAGCCGTTCACACTGAGACCTACGATGCTGAACTCGGCGGGGCGGCCAATTACGAAGCCAGCACGGAGTACCTGGAAAGCGTACTCAACCAGTTCGTCGAAGCGACCGACTGGGAAACCTGGAATACCGTCGATGTCGTGCAGCTCAACCAAGAGGGCGTCATTCACCCACGAACGACGTTCGTTGAATGCTACCGATACATCGAGGAGCCACCGGATCGCTCTACGTACGGGCAAGACCACCTGGATTATGAAGTCCGTGCCCACCGGATAGAGGACGGAACGCTCGTTGACACTGTACTGAATGATGCGGCAACGAAGACAGAGGCCGAATCAGAGTGACTTTGCGTCAGGGTAATCGACTGAAATCCCAGCGGGTGAGCGTGATTCCGCGATCGTTCGCTTCCTCGCCCGTTTTGAGCACGAAGTAGATCGCCTGTTCGACCTGTACGAGCCCCGTCGTCGCCTGCAATGCACTGGCCGAACCGACGTTTTGGGGATGGGCGCCGATCGTCGAACAATAGTTGTACGGTGTAGCCAGCAGTTCGTAATCGTACGTCCGTCTGTCATTGTGATGCTGCTCTCGGTCGATCAAGCCGATGTTTTGCTTTGCTAATTCGGCTAGTCCCTCCTTGTAATGCCAGCTTCCAGTCGTCATCTTTTCCAGTGCGTTCCGTCCGTGCCACAACGCATTCGCATTGCGTCCCTGCGCCTGCTCCTTGCGAGCACTCTCCAGGAATGCGACCGCTCGAAGAGGGGCATACTCCTCGATGTACGATCGCTGTTGGGCTTTCGCTTGCTGCGCAGGGCCAGAGACGGCCTTGATCAGTTCGTATCCGTCATCACCGTCCGTAAGTTCCAGATCTGAACCCTGCAGGGCATCCTCGAGCGGTTACAAGACGTCGATTCGGAGCGGCGCTTCCTCGTTGATGAGATGTTGAATGATTTCCCGTCGCCGCTTGACATCAACGGTTTTCAGGATCTCGTAGACCTTGTCCGATGTACTCCCAGCGAGATCCATTTCCGTCTTTGCCAGCTCCTCGAGTTCGAACCACTCGATCAGCTGGTTCACTTCCGTGTGTCGATGCGGTGCGACTGCCCCAGAGATCCTCTGGAGTTGTGCCTTCGATAACTCGCTCGTCATGAGTGGCGCTGAATAGCTGGTCGACGATGAAATAATCGGGAGACCGGCGAAATCCGCCCAAATGAGGCCGGAAAACGGGGAACTGCCAGTGCCTGGTGTCTATGTTCCCCCTCGATGGGTGAGGGGCTCGTCGTGAAGGCGAAGTCCCGATAATTCGGTGAGAACGATGGCAACCAGAGACATCTACGAGAACGGTTTCGATGAGGACGTCCGTACGGAGTCGAACGCGAACCAGTGTCTGGAGTGCGACAGCCGGGTCACGACGAACGCGGTCGAAACGGTCTGCGAGGACTGGCCTGGTCATCGACGAGCAGCGTATCGATCACGGGCCGGAGTGGCGGGCGTACGATGCGGACGAGCGCGAGCGGACAGGCGCACCACTGACTGTAGCCCGCCACGATCGAGGCCTCTCGACGGAGATCGGCCACGGAACCGATGCCCACGGGGACGAACTCTCAGGACAGAAACGCCGGCAGCTCGCCCGGATGCGACGTGAGCAGACCCGTGGTCGCTGGCGGTCGAAAGCGGAGCGGAATCTCGCACACGGGTTGGGCGAGGTGCGCCGGCTGGCGAGTGCGCTCGAACTCTCCGAGTCGATTCGTGACCAGGCATGTCAGCTCTTCCGGAGCGCCCAGAACGAGGATCTGCTGCGTGGCAGATCCATCGAGGCCATCGCCGCGGCCAGCGTCTACGGAGCCTGCCGGTGCAACGGCCTCTCGCGGTTAGTGGACGACGTCAGCGAGATGGCCCGCGTCGCGGAGTCACGGGTCACGAACGTGTACAAAACGCTGAACGAAGAGTTGGGCCTCCCCGCTGAGCCCGTCTCCCCCAGCATGTTCGTGCCCCGCCTGGCCTCGGACCTCGAGTGTCCGGATGAGATCCGACAGCGGGCCCGAGCCCTCGCGGAGCAGGCCGAGGAGCGCGGCGTCACGACGGGCGTCCATCCGGCCGGGTTCGCCGCGGCCTGCCTCTACAAAGCGGGACAGGAACAGGGAAAGTGGGTGATGCAAAGTGACGTCGCAGAGACAGGGAACGTCACGCCAACGACCATCCGGACGCATCACGAAACACTCGATGAACTCGCTGTATAGACTGCCCAGGTGGGAAGCGAGGGCGTCCCGTTCTCCCAGTTTATTGCCTTTACTGCTTCCGGGAACTGCTGTAGTCGGTCATCGAGGATGGTGAGCGGGTGCGCATTGAGAAACGTCGTGCTATGCCGATCAACCGGCGTGTCTTCGTAATTGAGCTGGATGTGACAGGGTCCAAGGTCTGGATGATCGGCGTCCTGGTGGAAGCCGAGCATTAGGTTCCGGTCCGGTTCGATCCAGTTGATGCGGTAGTATTCGTAGTCGACGCCGGCGGGGTACCAGAAGCGAATCTCCAGTCGTGCGGTCGGCGCGTCGTAGGAATCACTCAGGAACGTTGTCGGATCGATATCCGCGATGACGTACCGAGGTCGACGTCGAGACGGACGATAGCGTACGTCCTCACACCCTGGCTGGTTCGTCAATCGGTCGTGAATATCGTGGAGGAGGGTCCGCTGTGTATAGCGGTCACGACCGGCGAGAAAGAACATTCTGTGAGAGAGAAGGATTAGCTCGTGGCGCGGTCGGCCACGTCGGTCATCTGTTCGCGGGCGGCTTCGACGTCGGAATAGAGTTCCAGCGCGTGCTTGATGAGGCGACGGTCCTCCTCGTTCTCACGCCAGAACGCGATGACGTCGCGGCGCTCGCGAAGCTCGGCACTTGCGAGGTCGCCGTCTGCGAGCGACTGTTCAAGTTCCTCCCACGTCTCGACGTCGTAGGTCGCCTGCCACTCCTCGATCTCTTCGGTGATCGCGGCCAATTCGTTCCGCAACTCCTCGCGTGTGTTCTCCTCGATGAGCGTGCGGATTTCCTCGAAGAGCAGTTGCGTGTAGTCCGGCTGATAGCGCGTGGTTTCGCCGGCCTCGACGCGACGCAACTGGCCTTGGTCGACGAGATCCTGGAGTTCATCGTTGGTTGTACTCCAGGCGGCGTCGGCCTGCTCGCTGATCCAGTTGACGGACCGCGGTTCGCGAAGCGTCTCGGCGACCGCTCGAATACGGTCACGAGCGCTCATCGACTCACTCCACGACTGGACCCCATCTCGCGAGGATTCGGACATGCTTGGCACCTCTTACGACAGTATTGGCGCTAAACTCCTATATATGTTTGTGCTCTCTCGTATAATCAAGAGTACGTTGCGAGCGAAGACGTCCGGACGTTGAAATGCGATACCGACAAAAGCTATGAGTCAATCAATGTTCAACCGATATTCCGACTTTGCAGAACTGCGGTCGACCGGCGAGGCATCTCACATTCCGGACGAGACGCTCAACAGCGGATATGAAGGTGACCCCCGACGGCAACGCGTCGCGACGAGTACTGGTGGCTACCCTGATGAGCCGACGGTAACCGACAGCGAGTGCCGGTCCTGTGGGGCGTCAGTCAGACAGCCAGACGAAATGCCGGTTCTGTCTCACTTACCATCTCGGGAGTGACGCCACTAGCACGGACGAGTCAGCGTCGACGACGTTCCTTGGCATCGTCCACCTGGTCGTCGAGTCGACCACGTACTACGGCGCCGTCGCGAAGGGCGGTGCCGCGGCGAACCTCCTCTCCGCCAACGACGCGGTGTGGCTGGTTCCGGCGATGGCGCTGACCGAATCCGCTGGCGAAGCTGCGGCTGATCGCCAGGTGTCGTCGGTACCGACGACGCAGGAACTCGACTGTCAAAACTGTGGACGGGCGACCGACTATCGGTTCAGGACCCACGAGTCGGTCCCGGATGAGGCGTGGACGGGGCAACCGATCTGGGAGTGCCGGGTGTGTGGCTCGGCTCGCTACGGACCCAGTCTCGAGTAGCCCCGGTGCTGAGCGCCGATTAACCAACATCCTGCGAGTAGCGTCGAGGTTTGTTGGTTAAGATCGTAATCTCCTGCAAGCCCGACGCCAGTCTCGATAGGGAGTCTTTCCGCGCCGACGAGCGGTGAGGCGCTTCCGATGGATCAACAGTTCAAACAGGGCTACCGGATGCATCGTGTACTCAGCAATCTCAACCGACTCGACGTCGACCGGTTAGACGACGCGGATCGAGAGCGAGTCGAGACCGCGAGAGACCTCCTGGAGGAGGTGAGCCTTCTCACGCGGCCGGGCGACGGAGCCGGGGCGGACGCCCACGCAGATTCCTAACTGGAGTTGCGGACCACGCCCAGGGTGGCAGCTCTCGCGTCGGTTTATCGCCCCCGACAGGGGTGTGGGAGCGACCCCGTGAAGTCCAGACATGGCGACACTGCAAGCTGCGACGACGTCGACTGGCGCGATCGTATCGGATCCGCGGACAGTCCGCGAGCTCTGTGAGAACTACTGCTTCGGGACGCTCGACTGGGAGGTTACCGAAGACGGAGAGCTCACCATCTGGGGGTACGACGACTTCGAGGTGTACGAGGCGCGGGAGAACGGCCTCCCAGACTACGAGGGCGGCATCGTGGCCCACGAATTCCTGCGAGAACTCGCCGACCACCTCGAGGCTGACGAAGAACTCGATATCCAGACAGCGGGGTTCACCAAGTGCCGCTTCCCCGTCCTGGCGAAGCGGTACGTCGTTCGCGACGGCGAAGTCCTCCACGCGGACCTCAGTTCCCCCGACCCGATCGACGAGTAGCAGTAGTTGCCGATACGGTTTCTTTATTCAGGGTGAGGTCTGAAACGGCTGGTCAGGATAGGCGGAGAAGTGTGCACTCACCGCGAGCGAACGCAGTGAGTGAGCGGGCCGACGACCGACCCGCAGGGGAGGGAGGAGTGCTTTTCATCGAAGTTTTGCCGAGGGCGCGACTCCGTCGCGCCCGCAGCGCAAAAGTTCGGTTCGCAATTCCACTTACCGATTTAGCCGCCCCGATTTCACTACTCATCCCGAATAAAGAAGCCTCGGTAGCAACTACTGGTAGCGTTGTTCGTCCCCCGGGAGGGGTGCGGGGCGATCCAGTCGCGGTCGCTCCGTGAGGTGATTGCTCGATGGGATACCGCGCACTCGTTGCGTACGAACGCACGGACGGACTATACACGCTCCACTACAGCCATTGGGGCGCAGCCAACCTGAAGCTCAAGCACCGAATCTCGGCTGAGTCGCCATTCGGTGGCGACGACACCGACTCCAAGTGGGCGAAACAGCTCCTCGCAGAGCTTGCCGATCGCCTCGAGGCAGAAGCCGTCGACGGCTACCTCGCTGGCGAGGATCGACCGTCGACGGTCGTCGAGCCGAAGCCCCGCGCCACCGGGCTCACCTTCGACGAGATCGTCGCTGACCATCTCGACTACCTCCACCACGAGACGTTCTTCGTGGTGTCGACGACGTTCGAGGTGACCGCCTATCGGACGCTGTGGTTCGGGCTACAGTATGACTCGGAGACGGTCGAACAGGGGGAGACGGTCGGGAACGGCGCGCTCGCGACGGTGCGCTGGTACGACGGCGAGCCGGTCGGCGACGGCCACCTGCAGGGACAGTTCGCGGCCCTCAAAGACGTCATCGGCGACATTCTCGACAAAGGCGTCTTCACGCCGTCGACGGCGAGACAGTACCTGAAACGGAAGCTCGCCGAGCAGGTCGGAGACCGACAGGAGTTGCTCATTCCGACCGGGGAATTAACGAAGGGGACTCCCACGGCAGGATTCTCTGAATAGTTCTTACTCAAGGCCGAACTCAGTCAGAGGGTTGTCGACACTGCCTCTCTTGGATTTTTTCAATAAACTCGCTGCCTTCTAAGTCTAGCTTCACCGTGAATTTACGACAAATTCCCTTCAGGCCACCTTGAACAGCAAAATCTGACGCGAATTCGTCAGTTATTTTGTACCAAGGAGATTTTTCTATTCGTTCACTCATCCGGATCGGATAGGTGAGTTTTTCGGCTGGTGTTGTCCCATCAACAATAACAAGATCATCATGTTTAGGAGAACCGCCCCTTCCAAGCGCTTTGCGTGGGCATTCTCAGGAAACCGTCTGAGCTCATTGTAATAGGACTCTTTGTCAAGTGAGCTCAAGTCATGAACCGTGTCCACGGTCATATACCCATAGAGAAAGCGGTGAAGATCATCATCTTCGGGGCTGCGCTTTATCCGTGTAGAATCCGAGAATATCTCCAGAGATCAAGTGTTTCGATATAGACGCCCCTTTGCCACCATTACCTCGTCGATCGCCGAAAGATAGTGCCTCAAAGTTAGGGTCGTGGTGAACAGGCCAGGACGATATTTCAGATTGATCGTTAATCCAAGTGCCATCTTCCCCTTTTGGCCGAAGGACGCCGAGGACGATCCCCGCCCGTCGAAAGCACAGCTCATCGACACGATGAAACGGGTCGCGGACAGCGCCTACGTCGTCGACGAGAGCGTCACGTCGATGTTTCCCATCAAAACGCGCTGGGACTCCGATCCGGAACAGTACGTCACCAACAAAGGTGGCGGCCTCGGCTACGGCCTCCCCGTGTCGATCGGCGGGGCGATCGCCGAACGCCAGCGAGACAATCCGCGCGAGGTGATCGGCTTCGTCGGCGACGGGTCCTACCTCTACTACCCGAACGCGATCTACAGCGCGGCGCGCTACGACCTCGATCTCACCGTCGTCATTGCCGACAACCGCAACTACCGGATCCTGAAGGACGACACGCTCGACCTACTGGGCGGTGACGAGGAGGACCACGAGTTCGTCGGCATGGACTTCGACCCGCAGGTCGACATTGTACAGAACGCCGAAAGCCACGTGGGGCGCGCAGAACTCGTGGAGAATCCCGATGGGATCGAACGAGCGCTCGAGGACGCACTCGCCCGCGACGGCGTCGACGTGCTCGACGTGCTGGTGCACGATTGAACCGTACTAGCCTCGCTCGCGGCGACGGCGCCGCACGCTCACTGGCTGCGCCGGCTGGCCAGTCCTCCGATTAGAGCTAATTCCGGAAGACATCTAATAAATACTATAAGTAATAAGTCGATACTTACTTCGATGTGAGAGAAATCTTTAACCGTAGATCGGTGGCGAATACACCTGCATGAGTACAACCGACCGGCAACCCCTCGACGGAGTGAGCGTCGGAATTCTCGTCGCGCAGGAAGGCACTGAAGAAGTCGAGTTTACCGAACCAAAAGAGACCATTTCGGACGCCGGTGCCGACGTCGTCGATAATCGCGAGCTGACTTCCTACGCCAGTCTACGGACGGACGTCAAGAACGCGGGAGGCGAATGGACCGATCAGGAGGTCGTCGTCGACGACGGTGTCGTGACGAGCCGCAACCCCGACGATCTGGACGCGTTTACGGACACGATAGTCGAGGAGTTCGCAGCGGCCTCTGAGTAACCACGTGACGCCCGAACTTCACAGACATGACCGAAATCGGATTTACCCTTTCGAGCGAGGAGCACCACCCGAACGATCTGGTCGAGTACGCGACGCGGGCCGAAGCGATCGGCTTCGATTTCCTCTCGATCTCGGACCACTTCCACCCATGGATCAGCGCGCAAGGCGACGCGCCGTTTGTCTGGTCGACGCTCGGCGGTGTCGCTGCAGCGACCGACGAGATCGACGTCGGCGTGGGCGTCTCGGCGCCGATCGTACGCATCCATCCGGCGATCTACGCGCAGGCAGCCGCGACGACGGCAGCGATGTTCGACGATCGGCAGTTCTTCGCCGGCGTCGGGACAGGCGAACTGCTCAACGAGCATGTCCTCGGCGATCGCTGGCCAGAGCACGAAGTCCGTCTAGAGATGCTTGAGGAGGCGGTTGCGGTGATCGACAAGCTCTGGACGGGCCAGGAGGTCAGTCACCGCGGCGAACATTATACCGTCGAGAACGCGAAGCTGTTCACGCTCCCCGAGGAACGGCCGCCGATCTGCGTGTCGGCGTACGGCGAGCGCGCCGCGAAAGCGGCAGCCGATTTCGGCGACGGGTTCTGGTCGGTCGGCCCCCAAGACGTCGTCGAGACGTGGGAACAACACGGCGGGGAGGGTCCCCGTTTCTGCCAACTCCAGGCCTGCGTCGCCGACAGCAAGGACGGGGCCGTCTCCACCGCACACGAACAGTGGCCGATAGCGGGTCTAAAAGGGGAACTGAACTCCGTTTTGCCGACGCCAAAACACTTCGAGCAGGCGGCACAGATGGTTTCGGAAGAGGATATCGCGGAGAGCAGCATCATAACCGGACCGGACGCCCAACAACACATCGACGCGATTCAGGAGGCGATCGACACTGGGTACGATCACGTCTACGTAATGCAGATCGGGGACGACCAGGACGCCCTCCTGGAGATGTACCGAGAAGAAGTCCTTCCGTCGTTCTCGTGAGCGGCCTCAGAGATTCCGAGGCTGTCCGTGACTGAGTCGGACGCGCTCGCGTTACCATCGGTCTGACGTTCAGAACAGATTTGAAAAAGAGGTTTTCACCCCTCGTTGTGAAACGTCCATTCACGGTAGCCGGGGGTGATGCCGTTCGTTGCTCCATTTGCACACCGAGGGTAATACGCTGGTTGTGCTTGTAAGCGGAGGAGGGGTGACCGCCTCCCAACCACATTTCTGATGAAATATTATAAAGAGCAAGGAGAATATCCGCGCCTTTAGGCGCAGGATGAATCCGACACCCCACTCCCAGTTGGGACTCGGGGATGTCTCGTTCTCCGAGGCCGGCCCGGACCATCTCCGGCGGCACGAACACTTTCCATGGCGTGAGGAGGTACTGAAGCGGATACGGGACGGAATCGGTGGCGTAGGCCGCGTCGGAACGGGGGACGGCAAGGGTGACAAGTGCGCTAGTATCGACCACGACCGTTCGGAGCTGCGGGCAGCCGCTCATCGATCGTCGTCTGCGGTGTCGACCAGCGTCGCATCCCCGTGGTAGATATCGACGTCGTCGGGAGCGGAGATATCAGTGGTTCATCCTCGAGGTCCGCCTTGAGCAGGCGGAGTCGTTGCGCGGCCTCAGCGCCGATCAGCTGCTTGACGGTGATAAACTCGAGTTGGTCGTCGTAGTACTTCGTCGCGACGAGTTCCTGAAACGTCTCGCTGTCGGCGGTCTCTTCGATGTACTCCGACCTGGCCAATCAATAATCGATCGAAGCGAACACAGTGAGGGCGACGATAGCAGCCAGACCGGCGATGCCGAGGAATGCCTCGTCGAAGTATTCTTGCTCGGCGATCGCCCCGAAGAGGACCGGACTCAACGCGCCGAGCGCGAGATAGACTGTCCGAAGCGCACCTAAATTCGTTCCCTGTGTTCCCTCCGGAAGTCGCCGAGTGAGATCTGATATCACGATTGTTTCGAATCCCAGAAGACTACTCGCTAGCACGGTCACGGGGACGAACAGCCACACTGCTTCGACGAACGGAAGCGCGGCAAGAGCCAGACTTGCCACACTCATGAGTGCTAACAGCGGAATTCGAACGCCGATACTATCGTAGGCCCGACCCGCAACGGGCTTCATCAAGATACCGAGCGCGAAAAAGAAGCCGAACAGAGCGGTTGCGATCCGTGCTGAGATCCCCTTCTCGTCGATCAAATACGTCGGATAGAAGCCCATGAATGCCTGAATGATTACGGCCCAGAGTACGAGTAAGATGGTTCCTCGCAGCACAATCGGTTGAGACAACGTTGAGAGAATATCTCCCAGCGCGATAGACTCGCGGAGTGATGTCGCTGTTGACATCCGTTTTGGAAGCGTCGCCCAGAGACCAACTGCAGCGAGAAGGAAAAGCGGAACGGCGAGCCCGAATCCGTACTGCCAGGCCATTGCGGTCGCAATGAACCCGGCAGCGGGTGGCATCACTGCGTTCCCGATATCGCCAGCAGCCATTGTCGCACCCGTCGCTGTGCCGAGTTGCTCGGAATAGATTTTTCCTAAAATAGTGAACCTTGAGACGCCGTACAGTGCTGTCCCCGCGCCGAACAATGCTGTCGCTGAAAATAGAATGACCGCCGAATCCGCGACGATAACAAGCGCGAGCATCGCCGCAGCAAGGAGCGAACTGGTGATCAATAGTGGGCGCTCTCCTACCCAGTCAGCGAGGATTCCACCAGGAAGTTGGCCAGACGCATACGCGATCCAGAGGACCGTCAAAAGTAACCCAGATGTCGTCAGTGTAAGATTGTACGTGCCGCGAATATGTGGTAACACCGCCGGATAGATCATCCGAACGCTGATCGATAGGAACCAGCCGAAGGCAACGGCGAGTAGAATTTTCCCGCGTCCACCACTCCAGAGTTCCCCACCCGCGCGTTTCACTGCCGGAATGTAGCGCACAATGGTGGGTTTTCGGTCGCAGTATTCAGTCTTGTTATTTATACGGCAAATCGCTCGGGGGTCAAGTGGTTCGAGACGCCTTCGGTATCTCGTTATCACGGAAGATCCAAGATTTTCCGAACGTCCCGAGGCTTCCACGTGGGCTCCCGTTCTATGACTCAGTAGAGGCGGAGTCGTACTCCCCCACTCATGTTCAACGATCCCGCGATTCAAGCGCACATCTACGGGCGTGCCTCCGTCGCCTGCGCTTTGCCTGCGACGGAGATACTGCAAACCGATGTTCTTCGAGGCGTTGTAGTCGGCGTGGTTTTTGTGATCACACATTGACACTCGAACGTCTTTCCAGACCGAGCATCTCGTGGGTAAACCCACATCCCCGGAGCAGTGCTATGGTGAAGTCAATTGACTCTGTGCCACGGTTGGCGAACTCTCACAGATCGTGTTTGCTGACCAGTGTCTCGAAGAGTCACTTCGAACCGATGTGATACGGGTCCTCCATGAACTCCAATCGCGGCTGCTGTTCGCCCGGCGAATCCCTCTGGAACCAGACTCAACTATTCAGCCATGGGGCGATGATGAGATTGTGACGTACGATTGGAAAAGCTATGTGGACTGAAGTTGAGACTGGTTTTCTCAATACATATGGTCTTGTCATATCTGAATGGAGTTGTTCTCAGAGGGGCTATCGTATCTAACAACTGTTCAGCAGATGTGTGGCGACGGGTTAAGGAAGAGAGCTCAATTGTGGCATATTATTCGACCACGACAAAAGGTGAAGAATCGACCCCGGAATTCGACGATATTCATTTATTGGGAGAGGTAGATTGATGGATGAATTGGTCTCCAGAGAGTTGGTAAGTATATGTGTTACCAACGTATTCTGACTGGCATTTTAGTAATTTCCTCAGCACCAATCTTTTTCGCACTTTCGAATCAATTCAGATGTGTGTCCTGGATTGACAAAGAAGCAGCGGCCTTAGCAAATTCAGAACTTGACTTTGAGTATCAACCGGAGACTAACCAGTCCTTTGAGAATGCACTCACAAAGGCTCGCGATGGAAAGCGGCTCACCGTGGCAGATGCCGTCGAGTTACTTACTACTGGGTCAGATTCTGAAGGGCTTGATTCAGACCGAAAAGAAGCTGTCCTCGAAGCAGCAGACCGACGCCGTGACGAGATGGTCGGCAATGAGGTGACGTTTATTGCCAACCTCAACAACAACGTTACAACGGCCTGCAATACAGGCTGTCTGTTCTGCAATTTCAAGGATACCGCACATCAGTTCGAGAAAGACTCTGAACAGGAACATCCCGGATTCACCAAGACACCCTCAGAGTCACGGAAGATAGTCCGTGATGGAGTTGAACGCGGTATATACGAAGTCACATCCGTCTCAGGCCTTCATCCGGCACTTGCGTTGAACGAGGAACACAGAAAGCTTCTGGATCCTGATGATCCACAACTCAACTACAAACCTCCAGCAGTCTACGATACCGATCCCTCTACCTATAAAGAACAGATCCGCGCAATGAGTGTTGACGGCGTGCACGTTCATTCGATGACGCCCGAAGAGGTGCATCACGCTCAGCGAGGTGCTGAGTGGGACTACAAACACGTATACCGTGAACTCGAACAAGTTGGTCTTGATACCGTACCAGGGACAGCGGCTGAAATTCTCGTCGATGAAGTGCGTGAGATCATCTGTCCGGGGAAAATCGATACTGAGCAGTGGATGGACTCGATGCGTGCTGCAGCCAGTGTAGGACTTCCGATGACAGCCACGATCATGTACGGGCACGTCGAAAACGAGATGCACCGTGCGATGCATCTCAAACGCGTTCGGGATCTACAAGATGAAACAGACAATATTACTGAGTTCATCCCACTCTCATTCATCCACCAACAGACGCCTCTCCATGAACACGGAGTTGTTTCGAGCGGTGCGAGTAAAGCTGAAGATGAGTTGATGATCGCGGTATCACGGCTCTTCCTTGATAATATCGATCACATCCAGTCCTCATGGGTAAAGTACGGCGACGAACATGGCCTCAAACTCTTGAATTGCGGCGCTGATGACTTTATGGGGACTGTTCTATCAGAAGAAATTACCAAGCGTGCAGGCGGCGACCATGGTGAGTTCCGCTCGTTTGTCGACTATGCCGAGATGATTTCGGCAATCGGCCGCGTTCCAGTCGAACGGTCAACAGACTACACCAAGCGACGGCGAATCGACCCGGATGAGTCTCCGCTTGGGCCGAAACTTGGCCCGAAAGCGGATGGAACTCCACTCCTTACAGAGAATAATACGGATAACGGCCCGTCAAGTGGGCCTACAGTTGCGGACGACGATTAAGTTAAGCACGCTTCCAGAGGTCACGCCCACCCTGATCGGACCTGAGCAGCCCGGGAGAGAAGTTTAAGGATGGTTATATTATTCCAATGTGGGCACTGTCTAGTTGAGTCAGTTTGAGAAGTGAGCAGGCCGTTGAGTTTCTTGTCCAAAGATGCTCGCAGACCTGCTCAGTGAGAGCTATGCGGCGGATTTAGAAGAATCTTGGGAGAACGAGCGGACGGCGACGCCCGTCAGGGCGTTCGCCGTCCGCCTCCACGAAACGGGTTGTTCTCTTCGGGAGACAACAACGATTTTAGCTGAATTAGGCGTTGAACGCTCGCATGGAGCGGTCTGGAATTGGGTACATCGGCTGGCTGACAGCGGGTGCGACCCGCCGACGTCCACGAGAGGAAAACTCTCGTGCGGCCCATCAGAACGCTTCGCGTTCTGAGGACGGCGAAGCCGTCAAGGGTCGCGGTTGACGAGACCGCTGTCAAAATTAATGGCGAGTGGTCTTGGTTGTACGCTGCAATAGACATCGAGACAAAGTTGATTCTCGACATCGCGCTGTTTGGTCGGCACGGCACCGATCCAGCGGCTGCGTTTCTGCATCAACTCAAGGAGAAACACGATCTTTCGGAGGCAATGTCTCTCGTCGATCAATTCGGCTATCGGACTGCCCTCTCTCGATTAGGACTGAGCGGTCAGGTCAACTATACCGAGCGAAACCTTATCGAAAAGTGGTTTCACACCCTCAAAATGCGGATCGACCGCTTCCATAACTCGTGGGTGGGCAGTCGGTCGAGCGTCCGCGAGTGGCTTGAACAGTTTATGCACTACTATAACCATCAGAGACCGCACCAAGCTCTCGATGGAAAGACGCCGATTGAGAAGGTTCAGAACTAGACAGTGCCCCTGGAGCCATGCAAGCGTTTATACGATAGAAGACCTAAGATTAGGTTGACCAATGAGTCTTGATGAGGCGGTTGACGAAGCGCTCGCGGCGTACAATATGTCGCGCAGCCAAGAGGCCGAAGAAACGGGCCGAACAGTCGCCACACTCCAAGACTAACGANTGACGAAGCGCTCGCGGCGTACAATATGTCGCGCAGCCAAGAGGCCGAAGAAACGGGCCGAACAGTCGCCACACTCCAAGACTAACGATTAACCACATACATTTTAGATATATAATGATGTGATCAAAGATATACTGTTAAGTAGAAATCTATATAGAAGTTCGATGTTTAGGATCTACTCTTACTACCCTATCGTCGTTAACCACTGACCGAAATATATATAGATGCGATAACTAAATGTGAATGTCATATGGGGGATAAATCTTCGGACAAGAAAACTCTTCACCCGCAGAAACCATATTTCCAGACTATTTTTGACGATCCCAATGCTTTAATGGCGGTCCTTGCGCCAGACGGGACGATACAACGCGTGAACCGGCCAGCTGTTGATCTTGTAAGCCCGACTGAAACGGATCTTATCGGAATACCATGGTGGGAGGGGCCATGGTGGAAACATTCGCAGGTCGTACAAGACGATATCCGGCGACGGGTTGAAGAGGCAGCGACTGGCAAATATGTTGAATTCAGAAGCAAGTACTATGCAAAATACGATAAACAGCGACTGACAAGAGGAATACTCCGTCCCGTCATGAATGACGGTCAGATCGTATCAATTATTGCGTCTGGACGTGATATAACCGATCACGTTCACCAACAACAGCGCTTAGACGTTCTCCAGCGAATACTCCGTCACAACTTCCGAAATAGTCTTAATATCATCCATGGGTATTCTGAAGAGATAATAGATGCCTTCTCTCAGTCAGACGATGTTCAGAAACAAGAGGAGGTGAAGAGAATGGCAGAAATGATTGCTGACCAAACGATGTCTCTCACTCAATCTGCGGAGAAAATTCAGCGACTTGAGCAACACGCAACGAAAGGATTAGAGCAGATTTCTATTGAGACACTATTCATACAGGTAACAGAGGATATTCAGGGAGACTATCCCAACTGTATCATCAATAACACAATCCACCAAACTGGTATTGAGGTTCCAACCGAGTTTACAACGGCAGTCGTTGAAGCCATCACTAACGCCATTCAGTACCATCCGGAGTCAGCCCCGACGATCGAATTAAGAGCAGATGTCGTTACTAAAACACACCCTCCACACGTCGAGCTATGTATCGCTGATGATGGACCAGGAATCCCGATGTCAGAGGTTGAACCTGTCCTCAGCGGTAAGGAGACTCCGCTCTCTCATACAAGTGGGATCGGCTTATGGTTGATCAAATGGATTACCGAACAACACGGAGGAGATTTGGAAATCACATCGAATGAATCACAGGGAAATCAAATTACAATTATGTACCCGGTCCCATCTCTATCTCAGTAGGACCTTATTCACGAGTCACCTGTGCAGAAACTGCTAGGATGAGTATGCGAAATGGTCCCCTAGTTGAGCCATTTTTCTCGGGGAGACTGTCAATGGGCACCTCAATAACTGTCTCGCTTGTACTCATTCTCGAGACTGAAATCTCTCAAGGCAATCGAAAAGATCGTGTTTAGTTTGTAGCATTCTGCCAGACGGCGAAAGCTTGGAGCCACGATTCTGCGGTTGATGGTTTGACGTGGCTAAAACAGTTTGAAAACGATGAAGTACGTCGTTTTATCTCTCGAAAGATACGTTCAACAGCATTTCGATTTCCATGTTTTTCGTATCGAAATCGGAGCCCATGTCGGCGGAGTGCTGTCTGGAGATGCTGTGCTCCGTCAACGAGAAACACAGCGTCTTCGACATCATGTTTCTCGGTTAATTCTCGCAGAAAGCGTTCAGTCAATGCGGTTGTAGTCGTTGAAAACAGCCGTATATGGAGAATCTTGTTCGTTTCAGGATCGACTGCAGCGTACAGCCAATACTGGTGATCATCGATCCGAATCACGGTTTCGTCGAGCGCAATGTGATCCGGAGTCGTGTCAGTTGCTGGCTGTAGATCGGCTTTCTGTACCCAATCGTGAACAGCCTTCCGCGATCGTTCGACACCGAGCCTCTCGAGTTCTCGAACGGTATTCGAAAGCGATAATCCAGCAAGGTGGAGTCGAATACCGAGCCCCATCAGCCGACGCGGTGTCCGTTCTCGCTCCACAAAACTCAAATCGATCCAGTCGCTACAACCGTTGAGGCGGTCGATTTTTGCCATAGACCAGCATAAAATCGTACCGCCTCACTTTTCACGCTTAACTAAACACGGCCTAGTAGACATCCAAAAGCGTAAACACCCTCGTTAAGTACCCTATTTCATCGACTACCCTCGCCTCGGAGCATTATCTCCGTTTCTCATCCTTGGCTTCGGGGCAGTGCTGTTTCTGATTGCTGTCGTTCATCATGCGACCGAATTCTACGCCCTCAATGAGCTGGTCGGCCCATTAGTCGCGGTTCTCTTAGACGGCCTACCAGCACTCGGACTGGTGTACGCCGGCTACTGGCTTGCCGGAACTGATCTGCCCCCCGAGGGTCGCTGGCGGGTCTTCATCTGGTGTCTTGTCGGTGCCTCGCTGTTCGTAGCCGTCATGGGCCTTTCTCTCCTTGTGCGAGCCTTTGAGGGACGCGTCATCGGTGAGGCCCTGTTTCCCCTCTTGATTGCGGCTGAGGCGGGAGGCATCGCGGGTGTGATTGCGGGCTATTACACTGGTCGTGCGCGAGTGGAAACCCGCCGAGCACAGACAATGAGCAATACACTCGGGTTCGTGAACAGTCTCATTCGCCATGATCTCCGCAACGATCTGAGCGTGATCCAAGGTCACGCTGACCTGATCGAGACTAGTACTGGTTCGGGAGACACCGAGACGGAATTTGATAGCCCATCGATCATTGCTGAGAAGACTGATGAGGCGCTTACTCGTATCGACACAACTGGTACGGTCGCAAACACCCTGACCGGTGATGCTGATATTGAGCGGGTCGATCTCGTGGCCATCACAGCCGAGATGGCTACGCGAATCAAGAACACCTATGATCTTCCCGTGACGATTGACACTCCTGACCGAGCCCCTGTGACTGCCAATGCAGGACTACGATCAGTCGTCGATAACTTGCTTGAGAACGCAGTCGAACACAACGATACCGACGATCCGCGGATTCATGTTGCGGTAGAAATGAACACGGAGACAGTCCGGTTGATAGTCGCTGATAACGGGCCAGGAATTCCGGATGAGCAAAAAGAGCAGATCCTTGACTCTCAGAGTGGAAAAGAAAGCAGTGGCGGTCTCTCGCTCGTCCAGATACTGGTTGAAGAGTACGGCGGGAAGGTGTTGATTGAAAACAACGACCCCCGCGGGTCAATTTTCACCGTGGAACTCTCTCGATCGGATACTGAACAGCAGTGATGACACTCCCCCGACCGACACTCACCTGAAATACTATATCTTGCACGGGACTCCTGATGAATCTCTGATAGGCAGTACACCTCATCGGTCACTGCCTCACCTGCATGTCGCACCTGCGATTACGTCTATGCGGCTCGAAAATGGAGCGACGGGACAATTCAACCGATTGGGAGGCCTGGCTGTCAATGTGGATCAACACAGTTTCAGATAGTCAAAAATGCGGATATTCCACCCATCTCAGAAAAGAAAATCAAATGATCGCTATTGTACCACCACCTGTACTGGACAAATCAAGGGAACCTACTTTATTGGCGACTCCATTACGATCCTTGACCATGGCCTCAGAGGAACTTGACTCGGTTAACAAAGGTATCCTGTATCTCTTGCAGGAAGATGCCAGGAAGAACACGACGACCGCCATCGGGGAACAGGTCGGCGTCTCGTCCAGCACGGTCGCCAATCGTATCACCAAGCTCGAAGAGGACGGCATTATCACGGGATATCACCCAACGATTGACTACGAGCAAACGGGGATGGGCCATCACTTACTCATCATGGCGACGATTCCAATTGGTGACCAAGAGGGGATTGTTGACGACCTCGTAAGCGTCCCTGGTGTGGTGAGCGTCAGTGAGTTACTAACGAATAACGCAAACCTCTCGATTGAGTTAGTCGGGCAGAACAAGCAAGAAATTGAGAAGAGTATCGGTGAGATGAGCGAGTTGGGCATCGATATCGAGCGCATAGATCTGTTGAAGCGGATTCGAGCGTCCCCCTACAATCACTTCGGAAAGGAATTTACGAACGAGGACGACACTGGATGATTTCCTGCCCCTATTTAAGACGCTATGGATATTATAAAATACCCAACATGTTTATCCGACGTGGGGGCATAGTCGTTTTTGATGAGTCAGATTCAGACCGTCGAGACAGATAGTCGGAGCGTAAG
>NZ_AOID01000065.1 GCF_000337195.1 Natrinema versiforme JCM 10478
GGCGATATTCAACTTTCACTCCGCCAAGCGGTAACTACGTCTGCGAACTGAACGAACAGCGGCGTAACCCAAATAATCAAAACATATTTTCAAAATATGTCGGAGAGAATATTATGTCTGCTGGTGCCTGTATCTTGTCCACGGGATACAATGAGTGAGGAAACCAGAGGAGCGGAGAAACTCCAAAAGAAGAAATAGTCATACCAGTAGAGGAAACTTCGGTAGATGCAATCCTTGAATTGCTTTCTCACCAACGTCGCCGTGCAGTTCTTGATCTCCTTCTCACTCACGACCAATTATTAACTGTCTCTGACATTCGTAATGAAATTATTGAAAAGGAGCAAGACACAGAAATAACCGAAATCCCCAGCGAACAGGTGAAACAGGTTCATATCTCATTGCACCATGTTCATATCCCAAAATTGGCCGAGGAAGGAGTTATAAGCTATGATCCGAACCGGAATCTCGTTGAACCGACTGAGACTTGCGCGTTGCACTGCTGGATGTCCAAGCAGACCATATTCCGTGTCAGGAATGTTCCCACTACCTCGGTAGTGGAGCAGGGTATAGAGGACTGCAGTATCTACTAGTAGTGATGTCCGAATCAGAAGTGACCCGCTGGGAGTACGAGACGCTTCGCCCACCGCGTGATGAGACCCAAAAAGAAGCAGAGGATCCGAAAGCAGAGTTGAATCAACTCGGTGCAGAGGGCTGGGAGTTTGTGGAGACGATCGACTACGAGGGAGGTGGCACCAAGTACCTCGTTTTCAAGCGACCTGCCCAATCGGGTGAGCCAGTATGACTGACGAGACCGACATCAGTACGGCCAACACGATGGGTGAGCGCTCAGGCGAGAGTCGGATTAAACTCTGGTTGCTGCTGCGCGCGAACCGCCTTCTCGTCACCAGCGTCCTGACCAGTGCCGTGTTCGTCGCATTCGTCATCGTCGTCGCTGTCCTCGTTCCACCGTTTTCACGGCAAATCGAGTCCGGCGACATGATCGAAACGATGTTCTCAACGATGATCAC
>NZ_AOID01000066.1 GCF_000337195.1 Natrinema versiforme JCM 10478
CGTACTCGGTGCCGCGGCCGTAGCCGACGCCGCGGATTCCCTCGGGCGGGTAGCGGGTGGCCTCGACGAGCGCCCGCGCGTCCTCGGGCGTGTCGATCATCGGGGCCATCACGCCGTTGACGCCGGCGTCGAGGACGCGTTTGATTTCCGTCGGATCGTTCTCCGAGAGGCGGACGATCGCCCCAGGGTCGGGGTCGACATCTGCAGCGTCGATCGCGCGAGCCATCTCGGTGATCGTCTCGATCGAGTTCGTCGAGTGCTCGCCGTCAATCATCACGGCGTCGAACTCGAGGCGAGCGCTGAGTTCGGCGATCGCGGGATCGCTCAGCGCGACCCAGGTCCCGACGAGCGGCTCTCGGTCGCGCAGGGCGGAGTAGAACGTCATGCCACCCTGTTCGCCGATTCGTGAGAAAAGGTCATCGGTAACGGAATTGTAGCCCCGTGCGGTCACAGTCGAATCCTAACTCCGCCGCCTTCGAACTCACTTCGCGCCTCGTCTTCCTCGATAGAGTGAGTAAAATAACTATTAGATATGAAAACAACAGGGCCATTAAGACGGAACAGGCGTCGAGAAAGATCAATGAACAACTTACCGACCAATTCTGAGCAACGAAATGGTAGGGACTCAGTCACTGTGCATAGGCAGTCGCTCGTCAGAGGTAGATCCCGGTATCCCGAATTTGTGTTCTCCTCTGCAGTAGGGGACTTGTCTTAACCAACGCCCCCAGGAATGACCTCAAATTGTTGGTTAACACTCTAGAAGCTTGGGACCTGCTTCACCACCCCACCTGCTACTGACGATGTGTTTGTCGGCGCCGTGAGGCGCGAGGTGAGCTCTCACGTGCCTGGCGGGATTCACTATGCCTGATCCAAATCCTCGCAATGACACAAGTGCCGACTACGAACAGCTCGAGAAGGGACTTCTCGTCCACGAGCCGAGCGGTACCACCTTTGATTTGACCACTCAACTGGCCGTCTTCCATCGCGGCTGGACGGCTGCCCGCGACGCCGACGCGGAGGCCGAGTGACGCACAAACCCTCGTCAACTGTGCCTTCTGTGACGCTCCGCCCGGCGCCGAGACTGGTGAGGCGCACACTTGGGGCCAGGATGAGCGGGTCACTCACCCGATCTGCGTGGACTGCGCGATCCAGACAGAGCGTATCCCGACGAGCGCGATCACGTCGCCTGTGACGGCTGTGGGCTGGTTGTCGACACGCTCGCGGCGCTCACCCGGTTCCGGGTCGAACTGGGACACCTCGAAGGCCCGTTGCAACTGTGCGCTCGCTGTAGTCCGGGTGGTCTTGCGACGTACTGGACGCGCGATCTTGAGGACCACCTCGTCACGGCGGCGGCGGAGTGACCCCAACACTCATTACTGATTCACTGTAAACTGTAATCAAGAACAAACCGTGTCACGCACCTCAAATCGGGCTGACGGCGACATCGTCCGCGACTTCCTCTCGGTCGCGGACCTCCTCGAGGAGCCACAGCTGGCCCAGCTGTACGCGTACCTCGCTCGGGAGGGCGAGGCGACCGTCCAGGACGTGATGGACGACCTCGAACTCGCCCAGGGGACCGCCTACAGCTACGTCAACCGGCTCGACGACGCCGGCGTCGTCGACGTCACTGACGACGAGCAGCCCCGCCGGTACGCCGCCCGGGAGATCGACCTGACTGTAACGACGGCCACCGGCAACCGCGAGTACACGATCACGCCGGCGCTGATCGACGCCGTCGGCCGCCGAGAGACAGACGCCGACATCGACACCTACATCGACCGCCACGGCGTCGCCGGCCTCGCGACCGCGCTCACCTATGCGGTCGCCCGCGAACGCGGCGAGGTGACCCACCGACTGATGGCGGAAGACATCGGCATCTCGCCGCTGGCTGCGGAGATGATCCTCCAGGCACTCCGGCCCGTCGTCCACGAGCACTACGACGTCGAGGAGTCAGGGTCGGGACTCGACGAGTTGGGCATCGACGGCGACGGCGCTGACGACGCGTGAGCCGGCTCCACATCGCCGACACCGGCCTATTCGTCGCGATGGGGCAGCCGTCGAATAGCCGCTATCAGGCCGTTCGGCGGTTTGCTCGCGGAAACGACCTCACCTTCGTCCTTCCCGAACGGGTGTACGAGGAGCTGACCGTCGACGATCCGGATGTCGAAACCCCGCTCGTCGACGCCGCAATCGACGAGGGCTGGGCGACGGTTGCGGCGCCACTGGAGTTCTCCAAGCCGGTCGTCTCGCGGGTGATGGACGGCGTTCAGCGGTACATCGCGAACACTGACGACCGCCCTGCCAACGATGTCGAGCGTGCGGACGCCGCCCTCGCCGCCCTCGCTGTCCAGCATCTCAGCGCGGGGGCGGCAACCGAGGTCTACATCTACACGACCGATATCGCGGCCGGCGAGGGGGCCGAAACCGTGCTCGCGAGCGAGGGCTACGGGGACTCGGTGACGTTCGTGAACGGCTTCCGGTTCATCGAGGACCTGGTCGCCGGCGACAGCTGACGCTATTCGGGGTCGAGGCCACGAGCGTCGAGGTCGCCAGCGAGATACTGCTCTCCCGTTCGCGTGATATCGTAGACCCCGTTCCCGAGGTGGACGAGGAGGCCGTATTCGACCAGCGTCTTGCAGCGGGCATTGATGTGTTGGCGGGAGAAGCGAACCCAATCGCTGTCCGCCATTTCCTTTGGGGTATCGGGGCCGGCTCCACAGGATGCTCTAGAATACGGTCATCAGCGCGAGACATCCAGTCGGCGTCAAAGCGCATAATCGCTTGTGGTTGCGCCGACGCTATCCCGAACGCGCTAAGTCAACCAGAAAATCTTCAAGCAACTTCAATTGACTCATTGGTCTTTAAATGCCGGTCATCCTAAGGTTCGAGCGTTGAGATGAATTGCTCTTCAAGGACGGGGCCCGGGGCATCGCCGAACCTCGTCGTCGAGATTATCGAGACGCTCGAAGCGTGTGGATTGGATCGGGACGAGTACCAGCTGTACGACGCTGTCGACGTCGAAGCACTCGAGCAGATCTTGAACTCGTCGAACGGAAACGTGGAAGTACAGTTCACCGTGGAAGGAATCCGCCTTGCGGTGACACCAGAAAGCGTCGACGTCCTGATCGACGACGAAGACTCGTATCCGACTCCGTCGCGAACAGTCCCGTGCTCGGTGGCAGTCGAAAGCCGAACGGAACCTCGCCTACGGTCTCAGTGAAATCCGGCGGATCGTTGCAAGTCTCGGCCTCGCACAGAGTATCCGGGATCAGGCGTGTTCGCTGTTCCGAACGGCACAATCTGAACAGCTCTGTTGCGGACGACCACTCGAGGCGGTGGCTGCAGCCAGCGTCTACGCAACGTCTCGGTGTAACGGACTCGGACGATCACGGGCTGAAGTCACAGCCTGTGCGCGCTGTGATCACCAGAGACTCACCTCCGCCTACAACGCGATGAACATCGAACTCGAGTTACCGACACAGCCGATTGCAGCAACGGATCGGATTCCGAGGCTTGCGACAGAACCCGGGGTCCCAGATCATGTTCGTCGACGAGCGCTCGAGTTCGCACAGACGGCACGCGAACGCGGACTGACAATCGGCTGCCGACCGAGTGGTGTCGCCGCGGGTTGTCTCTATCTCGCTACCCAGCGCGTCGGCTTGTGTCTCTCGCAACAGCAGATCGCCGATACCGCAGGCACATCACCGAATACGCTCCGCAATCGGCGAGACGAGTTACTCGAGATCGATACCTGAGTCGGATCATCGAAACCCAGAGAAGACGCTTGTAACGAGTAGATAGCGCGGTTTCTTTATCCGGAAATCTGGGCGATGATGAATAGAGGGATGGTAACGAGGTGTGTAGCAGCAATCACTAGCGGTTGTGCGGTTTGCATCCGCCAAGAAGGACGAGAAGCGACTCTGGTTGCTCATCAGTGACGACGGTCACACTGTAGCATTCGTTTTCAGAACCTGTCGCAGCGTCGATTGTCGCGTCTTTCCACTCACTTTGTGGTGTCTTGGCTTGAACAGCCCACCGTTGTGCATTCGGATTCTCTCCCCACTCATTAATGGTGTACTGTGGCCGTTCTCGTTCTGATCCTGAGTCAAGTTGATACGACGCCTGATGAACGCGAGTTCCATCACGGAGGACTTCGAGCGAAACCTCAACCGACTTTGGGAGACTGTTTGCCAGCGTCACTGAACCGAGCGTATCTGCCCGCATTCCCAGTTCGGACTCAAGAGTGGCGCATCCTGAGACCCAGGTAAAGGCTGTTGTACCGAGGGCCGCGAGGGCCTGACGGCGGTTCATATAAGCAGGCAAGTCACAAATACGTAAATCCTTTCTTATCGGATTAATATACGAACATAGACTGCACCGAACAATCGGTGCGTTCTCTGTACATGGTGTTGTTTTCTTATTATATTTTGAAATATATTGGAGGTGCTTCCTACTGTAATGGAGTCTCTCGAGCGGTCCCTCGAGTATGTTTTTCTTCCCCCGAAGGGGTGAGGGGCGTTCCAGAATGGAGCGTCCATCGTCACAAACGATGACTCCGAGTGACTGTTCGCAGGTGTCCTTCGACGACTCAGACACCAGACGTGAAGAGATGCAGAGCACGATGGAAGCATGGGTCGAAGATCTCGTTGACGAGGTCGATGATGCCGTCTCGAGCGACGAATTTCAGCGGTGGCTCGAGGTGCAGAGCCGCTTTCACGACTATTCACATCGAAATACGCTGCTGATCAATCGCCAGTATCCAAATGCGACCCGCGTCGCCGGCTATCGGACATGGCAAAACGAATTCGATCGTCATGTGAAAGAAGGCGAAAGTGCAATCTGGATCTGGGCGCCGATCATCGCGAAGCAGTGCCCCGAGTGTGAGAACTCACCGTCGTACCATGATCGAAGTGACTGCGAATACGACGAGACGCCGCCTGAGGAGTGGTCGAAAGGGCTCGTCGGCTTTCGACCAGCACCAGTCTTCGATATTTCCCAAACTGAGGGGGAACCACCCCCCGAACTCGAGACCGAAGCGACTGGAACCGCCGATGAGCTACTGCCAGCGCTGCTCGAGGCAGCCTCGTCGCTCACTGTGGACGTGGAGATCGTCTCCCGAGAGAATTGGCCTCATGGCGATGCCAAGGGCGTCTGTCAGTATCGGTCGCCTGCAGACCGACCACTCGTCAAAGCACGTGACCGTGAGAACAGCGCCGATCTCGCTGTGACGCTCGTCCACGAGTACGCTCACGCGCTGTTACACAGTGGCGTCGACGACGAGACTGAACGGTCAGAACGTGAACTCGAGGCGGAGGCAGTCGGCTACATCGTTGGACGGTACTTCGGGCTGGATACGAGCGGCTCGGCGTTCTATCTCGCTGCGTGGCAGGGCGAAGAGCCGGAAGTGATCTTCGACCGACTCGAGCGGATCAGTTCGACAGCCGCAGAGATCATCGATGTCGTCGACGAGGTGATGATAGATGAGTGGGCAGGAACTCCTCTTCAAAATCGTCGACACGCTCGAGACGGCGGGACTCAGTCGCGACGAGTACCAACTCCACCGGGTAATCGATGTTGAAGCACTCGAGCAACTCGCGGACTCATCGAACGATGAGCTCGAGATTAGATTCTCGGTCGGAGAGTTTCGTGTCCTCGTCACGCAGTCCGATGTACGGGTCCTCACGGATCCGTAGCTTCAAAACGGCGACACTTATATGGATGCGTTCTGTGTCGTGTTGCTATTAGTAGAAATCCCTATAGTATAAATATCTGCCAACTCACAATCAGTATGGAAGCCGCGCTCCACCTCGTCGCGGGGGCATGCGTTGAAATGCCCCGGGTGATGGCACACCCGAGACGTGGCTTCCAACCCGCGTGGGTTTGCAGGCCAAGTTTCGCTTACTTCTAACGGGATATAAACGTCCCGCACGAGAGTCGTATCGCACTCGAGTAGCCGTCAATCCAGACAGTCGCCGCTCAAGATGGCTATGAGCGAGAAGCGGCGGTCGGGAGAGGAGGAGGACTGGTCGCTGCCGCCGTGTCCGCACTGTGGGAAAGCAGTGATTCTGGTACACACGCGCGGTCCGATGGAGCATATTGCGGCACCGTGTGGTTGTCACGTCGCGTCGCCTGACCTCTGAAGAAGACGCAATCGGTGACGCGATTGAGACCACCGGTACCACATCTTTTGAAGCGGTGTGATCAACGCGGGTTTGACCCGTATCCAGACGTTAGTCTTCTGGCGTCGTCACACGAAGGTCGCCGTCAACCTCGTAGAAGTAGCCTCGATCGATCAACCGGGAGAGTGCATGGGTTGCGTCCTCGGGTTCGAGGGCCAATTCATCGGTACTGTGGAGAACCTCGAGCGCTTGCTCTCGCGGAATCGACTGGATGTCTTCTGTCTCAATTGAGTTACGACTGTGAGTACAGAGGACATCGTACGCGTCTAGGATCCACTCTGGAAGCGGTGGCCGTGGATCAGAGAGATCGTTCATCTCGACGTCGTACCCCCATTCTTTGCTATCGGCTTGCTTAAGCGTATTCCTCAGCGAGGAACAGGTCTGACTCGTGAGGAACCACCCAGTCTCGGGGACTCCGTCGAACAAACGGAGACTGAGAACCCTGATCAGAACCAACTCGTCACAACCGATTCCCTGACTTGAAATCTGAGTTGTTTTTTACGCCTGATGGGTGAGGCGCGACGATGTGTACCTCGAGAGTACCCATGAGTACAGATTACCTGATCCACCGAGATCAGCGCCATGACCCGAGGAGAACATAAGTAAGACGTGTCCGTGTTGCGGGCAGGTTCGTGACAGCAACCTGTGGAGCGTGGTCTGTGCATTTGTTCGTCGTGCGAGACGACGATGAACGCAGACGTGGTGGGGTGGACATTCGTCGAAAGATAACCCAGATTTCTCCAACGGAGGATATGAGTAACAGCTGGTTCGCACATCCTGGATTCTTCTTGTTCGACCGCGAGAGCGTCGTTTCAGACGAGGGAGTAGAGAGATACTATAAATTCCAATATCCCAATGTCTGGTTTCCTCCAGCTTTAGCCATCGGGGAATGTCAATGAAGCAATTCGAGTGGGGGAACACGGCTAATCTTCCAGCCAGCAGTAGCTGCAGCAATTGTTCCGATAACTACGGCAATCCCAAGAGCCCCCGCATAAATCCACGGTGCAGTTTGCACGAGACCATCAAAGCCAACAATGGTTGCTGCGAGACGATTGAGTACAGCGACAGCAGGCGGAGTGAGTAGGACACCTGCTCCTCCACCAAGAATTCCGATTATGAGTCCCTGTCCAACCACTGTTGCAATAAGCAGCGATGACGAGATACCTTGAGCAGTAAGCGCTGCAAACGTTTGGCGTTGTTGGTGAATCACAAGCGATAGAAGTGACATTGTTAGTGCGACACCAGCACTAATTGCCAAGAAAACAAGCACCCCTGCAGCTGCGAGTAAAAGCACTTGTTCTTGTAATACAGATGAGAGTTGCTCTTGATTCGACCGGATTTCGTATTCGGGATACGATTCTTCTAAGTCTTGCTGGACTGTGTCGACAGAACTACCATCCTCAACGGTTATCGTAATGAACGTTGCCGGTTCAGTTTGTGTATTACCGGTGACTTCATGTAGTTCACTGAGTGGCATCGTCACTGTTGGCGTGCCGAGCATCTGTTCGAACGTCGGAGATATTCCGACAATCGTAAATTCATTTCCCCTCGCAGCAGCCAGTGATCCGCCAATGTGGATGGTGTCACCGATTCCGACATCTAATTCATTAGCTGTTTCTTCATCAATTAAGACTTTATTCGTCATCTCCCCCTCATATGTCCCATTAGCGTAATGAGGGTCTCCTTGAATCGAGTCGCCATCTGTTACGTGAATTGCTGGACCACCCTGTGGCGTTCCCGTTGCAATAAACGTATTAAACTCACCACTACTATTTGTACCAGCATATACCGTATCAAAAGCTAATGGAATCGCGTGAGAGACTCCCTCTTGAGACTCCATTTCGGTAGAGAGGTTTCGAGAGTCATAAAGTGTGTTTTCGAATCCACCACCACCTGCAGATGTGATTCGAGTCTCCCCTGCTGTAACCCATAAATCTCGTTCAGCGGCATTAAATTGCTGTTCTCCGGTTTCAAGAACACCGATACCTGTTCCAGCAAGTAACGTTATTGCGAGAACAGCGAGCGCAACACCGATTATCGCTAATAAGAGTCGGAGTTTTTGTTGTCGGAATTGAGCGATAGTAAGACTTCCTGCGGTACGAAGCCGAAGAAGGCTATCAGAGAGCCATTTAAACATCATGGGACACCTCCTGAAACACGGCGAGCTGCCACCAGTAGAAACGGTAATGAAAGCAGGCCAATTAATAGCGCAACGGAGATTCCATACCCAACAAACAGGGGATGAGAGACCGCTATTGGCTCAGTCGTTATTGTCCGAGTTGCGGCAATATTCATCAGTCGAATGCCGACTAGGCCACTAACTGCACCAAGTAATCCTCCAACCCCCGTCATCACAATTGTCTGAACACCCACTAATTTGAGTTGGCTTTTAGTAGAAATTCCCATTGCAGATAAGATCGCTAATTGCTGGCGATCCGCAACGATCTCAAGCCCCGATGTTGTGACAACAAATAGCAACCCAATAGAAAGCGATACGAGGAACGCGGTAAGCGCAAGTGCTAACGACAAATCAGAATCACGCGTGTTACTTGCAGTCATTTCGCCACGAGAACGAACAGAGGAGTCCGGATAGATTTCCTGAAGATCACTCTGAACAGTTGGTGAGTTTGTACCAACAACGAATTGTTCCGCCTGATCATACGTTGTAGAGCCCGTTAGGGATTGTAATTCACTCAGTTGGACAAGTGCTGTCGGGACATTACCAACAGAGCGAGATTGATTGTCAACAGCTGTGACAGTAAAGGAGTTGTTGCCGGCGACTGATATTGGATCGCCGGACGAGACAGAGAGAGTTTCGGCTGCACTCTGTGAAAGCACAGTATTCCCGGTCCATTCGCCCTTGTACTCTCCATTCGCGTAGTATGGATCGTTAGGGGTGAGTGGGCTAGAGCCGAGGCCAGAAACCCGATCTAGTTCGGGAGTATTTATAATTCCGACAACGAGAATATATTCCTTTGTCTCGTTAGTCCCCATTTGAAGTACTTGTGACAGTACTGGTGTCGCAGACTCCACCTCCTCGTGTTCACGGATACGATTGTTCGTCTCATGGACTGAACTGAACTGCGGATTATCAGTCGCAATCAACGGTGATTCTGGACTATTTGTATCAGGGACAATCCAATAATCAATATCTTCATCGTACACCGTTGTACTAGTAGCAAGGCCGACACCGAGACTAGTGACCATGACCAGCAATGCAATCACTATAGCTACGCCAAGAACGCTAAATCGAATCCGCTGTTTTGCCGTATAAGTTGCACGTGATGCCGTTCGGCGAATCCCAACGGAAACAAGTCCAAGCCACCGGATAAGCAACTTACGAATCTTCATCAGAGGAAGACTCTTGTTTCAGACGGTTAGTGACAGTTCCATCGCGTAGTTGGATTAGGCGATCACAGATCTCAAGGGTTTCATGATCATGTGATGCTAGAACGACAGCGCGATTCTCTGCAACTTCTTTGAAGGCCTGCAGAATGGTTCGACCGGTGTCCGTGTCTAGTTCACCAGTTGGCTCATCAGCAACCACGAGATCCGGATCCGTTATCAGTGCACGGGCAATCGCAACACGCTGTTGTTCTCCTCCGCTAAGCTCTCCCGGACGATGTGTAATGCGGTCCCCAAGTCCAACACGTTCAAGCAGTTCAGTCGCTTGTCGTCGACGTTGTTGTTTACCAATGCCCAGTTCGACAAGGGGGAGCGCGACGTTTGCGCGAGCTGAAAGGGAATCGAGTAGATGAAATTGTTGGAAAATGATGCCGATGTGCTTGAGTCGATGCCGCGTTCGATTTCGTTTCGACAGTGTTGCAAGATCAGTCTCCTGAAACAACACGCTACCTTCAGTTGGGCGTTCCAATCCAGCAAGGATGTGCAGCAACGTTGATTTCCCGCTCCCACTTGGACCTGCGAGACCAACTATCTCCTCATTTGATATATCAAGTGAGGCAGAATCAACTGCACTGACAGTCGGTGGTTCTGAACGACCAAGGACTCGAGCAAGACGACCAGGCTCAGATCCTCGCTGATAAACTTTCGTCACGTCATTTGCTGTGACGATAGTGGAGGGAGAAGATGTTTTCATGTCCGGTGCGGCGGACCTAGCCATATCTCTGGGACAGGACTATGGATAATTAACTGTTCCGCTTAATTGATAGACAGCTACCACGGCACCGTCTAGTTTAGCACCTCCGCTGGCGTCTGTCCGTTGAGTGACTGGTGCGGTCGCTGTGTGTTATAGTAGTGTACGTACTGTTCAAGCCACTCTCTGACGCTCACCCGACTGCCGACCCACGAGTTATGGAAGCGGTCGATCCGCATTTTGAGCGTATGAAACCACTTTTCGATGTGGTTTCGATCAACGTAGTCGAGGTGACCGCTCAATCCTAATCGAGAGAGGGCAGTCAGATAGCCAGCACCATCGACGAGAAACTCAGCGTCGGAGAGATCGTGTTTCTCGGTGAGTCCATGCAGAAACGCAGCAGCTGGATCGGTGCCTCGCCGTCCAAAGAGCGGTACATCGAGAATGAGTTTCGTGTCGAGGTCTATTGCAGCGTACATCCAAGACCGGTCGCCGTTAATCCTGATAGCGGTTTCATCAACCGCGACCCGCGACGGCTTCGCCGTCCTCAGAACGCGAAGCGTTCTGATGGGCCGCACGAGAGCTTTGCTCTCGTGGATGTCGGCGGGTCCGGCACGTTGTCAGCCAGCCGATGTACCCAGTTCCAGATCGCTTGATGAGAGGGTTCAACGCCGAGTGAGCGGAGAATAGCTTGTGTCTCCCGAAGCGAACAATCGGTCGCGTAGAGTGGGACGGTGAACGCCCTGACGGGGTCGCCGTCCGCTCAACCCATAAGAAATACTATAACAGAAAATCTGAGAGATTGGCGACAGCTACTACGAAGATTGTCGGCGGAGCGCCAGCAGTGCTACTGATAGCGCCACGACAGTAACAATAAGCCCAAATCCGGGAACCGGTAATAGGCCTCCGCCATCACTGTCACTCCCGTCACTGTCTCCATCTCCGTCCTCACCGCTTCCATCACTGTCTCCGGTGTCACCGCCCTCTCCTTCAACTGTGATCGTCACAGAGTCGCTGTCTACTTCATCAGCGTCATTCGTAACCGTCAACTCAGCCGTATATTCACCACTCTCCGTAAGGGTGGTAGTCACAGTTTCGCCGGAAAGGGTCTGATCACCGATTTCCCACTGGTAATCGACAATCTCGCCGTACCGGTTCTCAGAACTGGACCCATCGAGTTCGACTTCGCCACCGGCATCAATCGTCGTCGATGAGGCCGTTGCATCTGCGGCTGGCTCACTTACTGCGCTAACCGAGAAATATGAGAATCCAGGTGTCTCAGCTTCTAGCACAACCACATCATCACGTTTCTCAACGAGAGTAGTTTGAAGGCCTTGCCACTTCCCCTTCTCATCGTTGTAACGGTTGACGCGGAGGTCCTCGGCATCGGCATCGATCTCCTCAAGACGGGCGGTTGAAACCTTTGTACGGATTGTCGCGCTCGTGTTCTTCGCATTATCCGGGACAACAATCTCGGACACTGATGCAGAGACACCGGGGGATGGCCCAGTCTCATTAGGTTCGCGGTCAAGATCGCGACTGGTCACATCGCCGGTGATGTCAGAGCTATCAAAGACAATCTGCTCAACATTCGTCTTCTCGAACGATGCTGTCGCCTTCCCTTTCTCCGTATCAACTACTGGGGTCGATTTCTCTTCTTCTGTCACAGTGGCGTTATCGTCATCTCCATCACCAGGGGTAGGATCCGGATCACCGTCATCGTCGTCACCGCCACCACCGCCACTACTCTCTACTTCAAGCATCCCGGTATTTACCTGAATTTGATCGCTTGAGGAACCAGATGCAACGTGGATCCAGCGGTAGTCCGTTTCTGTCCAGTTGTCATATGTTTCTACAGTCAGGGTCGTGGTTTCATCTGCTTGGACCGCAGTACTAGAGGCATCAAGGCTGATCCCATCACCGGATACCTGCGTTCCTGGTTCGTCCACATCTGCATTATTTGAGAGGAAGCTAACGACATTGCCAAATTGGACGAGCCCTGTCCCAGTCCGACTTTCTAATGACTGTCCGAAGAATGTTACATCGTCCTGAAGATTCTGCACACCGTTGACTTCCTTAATATCGTGCTTGATTGTAACATCTTCAGTTGAGAGATCCTTGCTCAATTGTTCACTGATATTAACAGCCATTGTACTCTTAGTGAACGAGTTTTCTTCATAGAGCACGACGGAATGTGAGGTTTCACCACTCAATTCGGCTGCATTGACATTGAAGTCAATATCTTCACCTGGTTCTGCCGAGTTCGGAGCCGTTACATCAGATGGACTGTTCTGTGCGGCGAGTTGCTCAACACCGACAATCGTTGTTTCACCGTTGATCTCGAGGTCATCCTTCTTACCATCACCATCCTCATCAGTGGCCTCAAGGTTGTCACCAGTCGCAAGCACATACATATATTGACCAGGCTTGTCCGGTGTGACCGGTGTCGTTAGGTTGCCGTCTCCATCGAATTTAACGGAGTGGTTGAGACTAAACGAAACGTTATCGTTTAGGTTATCGATATTTTTGGACGTGAGCTCGTCCATTAATTCTTGGCCGGTTGTTGGTACATCACTCAAATCGTTTTCACTCACATCTTCCTCAAGATAGCCGGTGAGAAGCTGGACATCATCCCTGGATTCGAAGTTACTTGTATCAGTATGTTCTCCGAATGTAAGCGGTATTTCCTCGTTCGTCTCGAATACCGCAAGAGTATCACGGTGTAAGCTGGAATCACCGCGTTCTGTTTCTGCACCAAGCCACAGATTATCGACAGTGACTGCGCCTGTCGCGCTTGTATTTGCGCGAAGTGAGATCGGTGATCGGTCCCATACTGTTATGTTCTCTGTGGTATCAATATACTCACCGTTCGATGCTGTTGATGCGGCCGTGCTAGTTCCACCCACCACCCCGGCGATCGGAGTGAGAATCATCATAGCACACACAAGGAGTGTGATGATGAATCGCTTATGTCTCGACATATACTACATGGTTACACTCAACCATTTTAATGTTATCGGGTAGACGGCACTGTCTAGTTAAGTTAGTTTAAGAAACGAGCAGATCACTGAATGAATTGGTTAAGATGCTCGCAGATCTGCTCAGTGAGCATTAGACGGAAAATTTAGAACAACCTTGGGGAACAAGCAGACCGCGATGCCTGTCGGATTGTTGCCTCCATCATATGGTTGTTCGCTTGGGGAGACAACAACGGCTCTCGCTGAACTGGGCGTTAAATGGTCTCATGGGGAAGTCTGAGTTTGAAATGTCCGGATAGTTGGTAGCAGACGCGACCCACCGACATTCACGGGAGTCAAGATGACGTTTAACTGTCAGTCTATCACTGTGAGGCTCGGTACCCAACGATGAGCAGTGCGAGAAGTGTTAGGGCCGGAAACATCCCTGGGATTCCAGATGCGTCGTCCGTTTCTTCAGTCTCACCGGATGTATCCGATTCATTATTTGGCTCAAGTATCTGGTCTTGACCAGTGTCTGAGCTAGTGTTATTATCCCCATCATCAATTACAGAATTTTCATCATTACTGTCGCCCCCGCCAGTGGAGTTAGTTTCGTTTCCAGTGTCTGTCTCATTTCCAGAGGGATCAGTGGTCGAGTTATTATCGTTTGACGGCTCAGATTCATTCCCAGTGTTGTCATCTGGTAAATCGCCGCTATTTCCACTACCGCCGCCAATATTTCCACCGGTACCATCTCCGCTGCCTGTACCCTCCGATACCACTGTAAATGTTGCACCGTTATCAACCGCTACCGGTGCAGGATATCCCTGTGCTTCCTCTTCACCGAGTACACCACCGTAAACATTGTATTCCCCTTCATCGAATTCGCCAGATTGGACGGTTGTACTGTACATACCATCTCCATCCGACTCTAACTCAAGCTCTGTTACTTCCTCACTGTCATCGTTCCAGATCGCGACATCAACTGTGTCGACATTTGATGCCGCCTCGGTAGGATCGATCGATGCAGTAAACTCAGCCTCTTCACCGGCTTCCACGGTTTCAGGGAACTCAACCGTCAAACCAAATTCCTGCACTACGACGGGATAAACCTCTTGTCGACCCTCCCCACGTGGTTCTAACGATAGCATATAGGTTCCCGGTTCAAGGTTGCTTGTGTCAAGTGCGTCGTCCTCAGTTCCCATTTTCACATGAGTTTTATCAGCGTTCCACACCTCGTCATACTCCGATTTCTCATCCGTATT
This sequence comes from Natrinema versiforme JCM 10478, assembly GCF_000337195.1. Lineage (GTDB taxonomy): Archaea > Halobacteriota > Halobacteria > Halobacteriales > Natrialbaceae > Natrinema > Natrinema versiforme. Next base: position 14,498 of record NZ_AOID01000066.1, read on the forward strand.
ATACAAGAAGATACGGTACTGCTCCGAAGACGAGACTTGGATCTCGATCGGCTCGCCCGGCTCAATAACGCCGACACCATTAACCTGATATTCTGTTCCTTCGAGCTCAATCGTCTCCTCAGGCGTCGAAACTGAGTTAACGACTTCAAGACTGTAATCCGATTGTGATGCGACCGGTACGGCGACCGAAACCGTTGCAAGTACCACTAAGACAACGGTTACAACTGAAAGGGGACCTGTTCGCATAGACTACTTTTCCAACATTACGAATAAAGTCTTTCCGCTGTTACGCGCGAACAAGGGCTTAAAGATCACTGGGAATACACTCCATGTTATGGGTCGGCCGACTCGCCAGCGTGAGCGCGAACCAGAAACAGATCAACAAGAGACGGAGTCCACAAATGAGCAAACATGCGACGAATGTGGCTCGAGCGAACTCGCCACGAGCGAGGATCAAGGGGAACTCGTCTGTGAGGACTGTGGGTTGATTATGGAAACAACCAATATCGACCGAGGACCAGAATGGCGAGCATTCAGTCACTCTGAGCGGGAGGGCAAGTCCCGTGTTGGGGCACCCACAACTCAGACGATGCACGACAAGGGCCTTACCACTCAAATCGACTGGAAAGATCAGGATGCCTATGGTCGCTCCTTATCCTCAGAGAAGCGGTCTCAGATGAACCGTCTCCGCAAGTGGCAAGAACGCATCCGAACGAAAGATGCTGGCGAACGCAACCTCCAGTTTGCGCTCAGTGAGATCGATCGGATGGCAAGTGCGCTGGGTGTCCCACGCTCGGTTCGCGAGATTGCTAGTGTCATCTATCGACGAGCATTGGATGAAGATCTTATTCGGGGCCGCTCGATCGAAGGGGTTGCGACGAGTTGTCTCTATGCTGCTTGTCGTCAAGACGGCATCCCACGTAGCTTAGAGGAGATCGCTGATGTCTCACGGGTCGAACGGAAAGAAATTGGGCGCACATACCGCTACGTAGCACAGGAACTATCGCTCGAGATGGAACCGGTCGATCCGAAAGAGTACGTTCCACGGTTTTGCTCTGAACTCGACTCGAGTGAGGAGGTCCTAGCCAAAGCGAACGAGATTATCGATGTCACTGCAGATCAAGGGCTCCTGTCTGGAAAATCCCCGACAGGGTATGCTGCCGCTGCAATCTATGCCGCCTCGCTCCTGTGTAACGAGAAGAAAACCCAACGTGACGTTGCAGATGTCGCCCAAGTTACCGAAGTCACGATTCGAAACCGCTATCAAGAGCAGATTGAGGCGATGAATCTCCGTTGATATCCGACTCCGCCTGAGCCGTGGTATTGGCCCGTTCCGCGTATAAAACCGTACTACTGTCTACTGTGAAGTTTGTCGACATGGGCGTATTGCGCCGCCCGCCAGCCAGCGACGACGGCACCAAGCGTCCCGATACCGACTGCAATCAGGAGTCCAGTCGCATAGATAATCGGTGGTGTTCGCAACAGATTCTCGAATCCAACTAATGAGGCAGCCAGATGATCGAGTGCGAGTACGGCTACCGGCGTCGCGAGGATCCCAAGGACACCACCAAGCATACCGAGAGTAAACCCCTGACCGCCGACGACACCCGCGATCAGTCCGCGTGAGAGGCCGATCGCCCGTAAGGCCGCGAGTTCCTCGCGCTGCTGGACGGCCACGAGAACGAGAGTGTTCATCGTTAGCGCGATCCCAGCTAGGAGGGCCAATACGACGAGCGTCGCTCCGCTTGCGAGCACCAGCAGGTACTCGCTCAGCATCGATTCGAGTTGTTCTTCGCTTGTTCGCACGTCGTATTCTGGATAGGACTGCTGGATGTCTTCACTGACAGCGTCCCGATCGACACCGTCTGCTGCAGTGATGGTCACATATGTCGCCCGGTCAGTTCCAGTGGTGCCGGCAATTTCCTGTAACTCACTGATCGGCATCGTCACCGTCGACGTACCGAGGAACTGCGAATATTGCGTCGAAATACCGACAATCTCGAACTCGCGTTCCGCGGCGTTCATCCGACTCGTCCCGACATAAATGGTATCGCCAACGCCGACATCGAACAATTCAGCCGTCTGTGGATCGATGACGATTTCCTGGCTCATCGGTCCGTCGTAGGTACCGTTGGCATAGTGGCTGTCGCCTTCCGAGAAACCGTCGCCATCAACGGTATTGGTATTCCGAGTACCGGGGACACCGACGCCCGTCACGAGTTCAAGGTCGTCTAGCTCAGTACCGACGTAGACCGCGTGGAATGCCAGTGGAGAAGCGGTTTTAACATCGTCACGGTTCTCGAGGTCGGCGGCGAGCTGGTGGGAGTCAGCGATCGGGTTTTCGATACTGCCGGTCGCCGTCAGTTCGACAGAGTCGCTTGTGACCCAGACATCCTGTCCGGCCTGGTCGAACCGTTCTTCACCAGTCTGCAGGACGCCCAGCCCGAGGCTGGCGAGGAGCGTGACGGAGAGGACGGCCAGCGCGATGGCAAGGACCACAAGCACGGTTCGTCCGCGTTCGTGACGTACCTGTGCGACCGCATAGCGTGTGATCGCACGTCCTTTGGTGAGTAGGTTGCCCATGGTTATCGTCCCAGTTCGGCGACGACGTTTGTTCGTGCGACGAGGTAGAGCGGGTACGGTAGTGCGAGGACGCCGGCAAGCAAGGCAACCCCGATGGCATAGGGAACGAACGCCGGCCGTAGCGTTGCGATCGGCCGCGGTGCCATGGTCGCTGTAGCGACGTGGTTTGTGATCGAGATACCGACGATACCAAGCACGACACCGGCCACCGCACCGGCTAGCGTCAGGCTGAGTGTCGTGATCGCGACGATGGCCAACCGTGAGCGAACCGAAAAACCGACTGCCGCGAGCACGGCGATTGTCCGCCGATCCCGATCGATAGTCAGCGCTGACGATGTGGCGACGAACAACGAGCAGATCAGTATCGCAACCACTAGTGCAACGAGACTCGTCGCGAGAGCAAAGTCGTCACTTCGGATCGACCCGAAGTCGCTCTCACTTCCGGACTGGATCGTCGCGGTCGGATACGTGTCCGCGGCCGCCGATTCGGCGGCTGCTGTCGATGTCCCTGATTCCGTCTCGACGAGTACCTGATCGGCAAGGTCGTCATCGTCGGCACCAGTAATCGATTGTAGTTCACTTAGATGGAGCATGACAAGTGGGAGCTCGCCAGTCAGATCGTTAGAGTCCGTTTCCTCGACGGTAGTCGCAGTGTAGATAGCGGATCGTGACTGATTGTTTCTTTCTTGCCGGAGTGATGCGCTGGGCGTGGGACTCGTGACCTCGAGGTTGTTACCCGACGATGCGTTGAGTCCGTTGGCAGCAGAGTCCGTCAGAACGATTTCTCCCGTCCGTGCCCCATCATAGGTACCGTTTGCGAAATGTGGGTCACCCGGCTCTAGTGAAGCAGTCGAAACACCCTCAATCGTGGCTGGTTCCTCTGGTGGGATGACACCCATCGCGAGTACGGTTTCGAATTCATCGCTCCCCTCGGTTCGAATCTGAATTACTTCCGTGAGGACCGGTGTTGCATACGCGACATCATCGCGTTGATCGATTGACGCCGCCGTCTCATGGACGCTTCCGAACCGCGCGCTCTCGACATCAACGACCGATGAGAGCGTCCCTCCGCCTGGAGGAAGAACACGGATATCGGCCTCATCGTCTGCCGTCGAATCGACCGCGAGCCCTGCCGAGATGCCGGTAACAATGATCAGTAGTGCAATTGTAAGTGCCACAAGGGCGACTGTCACGGCGGTCTGTCTCGGCAGTCGCCGCAGTTGCGATGCGAGTCTCCCGACAGAGACCCGGAAGAGACCGAGCCACCGTCGAAGCCGGTGGACTCGTGGTCGCTCTCGTGATTGAAGTGATCGCTTCTCAGCCATCGCTTGGGAGATCCCTACCGTCACTCATCGGTCGTTATCTCCCCGTCGAGTAGTCGGAGGACACGGTCCGTCACATCGATTGCCCGTTCATCATGGGTCGCCACTAGGACTGTCTGATCCTCTGCAACATCGACGAGCAATTCCAGTACCTGTGCTCCCGTTTCCGTGTCGAGTTCACCTGTCGGCTCGTCGGCGAGGACGAGTTCGGGATCAGTTACCAGCGCTCGTGCGATCGCAACACGCTGTTGTTCTCCGCCACTGAGTTCGCCGGGCCGGTGGCTCAAACGATCACCCAGACCAACCTGCTCGAGCAACTCGGTCGCCCGTTGCTGTCGCTCGCGTCGCCCCACGCCGCGTTCGACCAGTGGGAGGGCAACATTGTCGCGGGCCGATAGCGCCGGCAACAGGTGAAACTGCTGGAAGATGAACCCGATGTGATCACGACGCAATCTCGTTCGCTGAGAACTAGAGAGTTCGGTGAGATCCGTACCGAGGACGTCGACAGTCCCCTCAATCGGCTCGAGTAAGCCGCCGACGACGTGAAGCGCCGTTGACTTGCCGCTCCCGCTCGGACCCACGAGGCCAACGATCTCGCCGGCGTGAATATTGAATGAGATTTCCTCGAGTGCGGTCACCGTTCGCGATGATGCAGAACGAAGCCCTGAGGAGTTGTCACCGTACTCGTGAGTTACCTCATCACAGTGGACGGTAATCGGTGCTGTAGCGGACGCTCGAGCAGGCTCATCGGAAGTCGGGGGTCCTCGAGCGGCGTCGTCCACACTCGACGGTGTATCGGGTGCCATGCGACTGTCTCGTCTGAGGACTATCGGCGGGCAGTCATTGTTTCGATCCACCTACTGCGTTTCGCGTGCAATTTCACGAGATCAACTACGATCCCGGATCGGAAGCTGACTCATTCCCAGTGTCCTTAGAGTAGCTAAAATCTAGCTCTATCTCGAAAGCACGAATTACCGTGGAAACCAACTCCTGTCTCTATCCCGCTACCGAGAACGGCAGACGAACAGTGGTTGTCTCGTTTCCATCGATACGGATGATCTGTATCAGTTGATCCATCGAACGGTACGCTCGAGCTCGCACCGAACGTAGCCGAGACCGGGCATATTGTCGCGATACCAGATGATGAGTGCGACGACGACGAGTCCAAGCTGAGTCCACTCATAGAGACCCATTGAATAGCGAAGGAATCCAGCAAGAATTCCGTCAACCGGTTCGTACGCTGGCGGCTCGAGGACGGGCCAGAATAGAAACGTTGTTGCTGAGAAATCTCCGGAGAGGATAGCCGACGGCGGAACGTCTGTGAGCAGGTGTGATGCGTGACCAATGGCGAATGCGGTTCCGATGTCGGGGCGGTTGACACGGAGGGTGAGACTATAGACGGCCGGAAGTAAGAGCGCGGCGACGAACACCGAATGAGTGAGCGTTCGGCCACCGGGGAGTACTCCGAACGTCCACGCGAATGGCTTGTCGATCAGGTCGGGAAACTGCGAGCCGATAGCTAGGGCCATCACTGGCACCGCTTGCGGAGAGTGTCCGTTGTGCCGGTGGCTATAAACGGTATACAGTAAGTAGGCGACGGCAAGGTGTCCCCAGGGCCACATTGACTCGGACTTTCGGAGGTATCCGCAAAGGTGTGTCGTTCACAGAGCAGAGCGATCTGCGAGTCGAGATTGAGGGACAACCCGAAGAGAGACTATGTTTCGACCATCCGTACGTGACGAAAGTGCGCTACGTTTAGGTAGCCCTATGTTGCTTATTGGAGTAGATGCCAACCCAGCGTCGGATGCGGTTCGTTCGCGGGCACGTCGCGTGGATGGTCGCGACGGTGCTCGTGCTCGCGTTGCTAAACGCGCTTTCCTACGAGCTATTCTTCGTTCTCGCCCTGATCGGATTTCTGATTATCACGGAGCTAACGGCCCCGTTCAACGTCACGCTGACGTGGCGACGCCGGCTGCGATGGCTCATCCTGCTCGGCCTCGTCGGCTTCGCGGTCGTCGTCGTCCGACGAATCCTCGAGATTCTGCCACCGGAGGTGCTTCCGGTATGAGCTACGGTATAAGGAATGGGCTGTCGAATCCTGTCTCGGAGGTGACCCAATGAGCTGGCATCGGGGCGTACTCGGTGACGGGAGTAGAATCGACTGGCCGCGAGTGTTGTTACTCGCACTCACCGTGACCATGCTGGTTGCACTGGGCACCGTGGCCGCAACATCGTCATCTTCGTTTGGACTCTATAATCCATCCTGGGATGGCACATCTGATCTCCGGGGAGCCGCGGAGGATGACCCGACCGTCGAAAGCCACCTACTACGCGATACCGCAGAGTACGAGGAACTGCCAGCCAACGATACTGTTGCCTTCGTCATTTCGCCGGACGAACCGTATGAAGGCGAAGATGCCGAACGGATACAGGAATTTGTCGCGAACGGAGGGACGCTAGTTGTGCTCGAGAATTTCGGCGAACCGGGGAATTCGCTGCTAGCCAATCTCGAGACCGAGGCACGTGTAGATGGGCAGCTTCTGCGGGACGAACGCCACCATTTCCGCGGCCCGACGATGCCGGTCGCAACGAATGTTGAGAATTACACGTTCACCAGCGGCGTCGATCAATTGACGCTCAACTATGGGACTACTGTCAACCCCGGAAATGCGACAGTGTTAGTTTCGACTAGTGACTTCGCATACCTCGGTCCCGAGGAAGATAACCTGGATGAACAGGATGAGCTTCGATCATATCCGGTTGCTACCGTTGAGAACATCAGTTCGGGACAAGTTGTCGTTATCGGAGATCCGAGTATCACGATCAATACGATGTACGGCCAGCCAGACAACGCTGCGTTCGTACGCGGACTATACGCCGACGCCAATCACGTTGTCTTCGACCGTTCGCACGGTGCTGCAGTGCCGCCACTGATGGGTGCGCTACTAACGATCCGCGACTCACCAGTGTTCCAGTTACTCGTCGGTACTATCGGGATCGGGCTCGTTATGATACTCTCACAAGTACGCGTTCGATCCGCGCTAGAGACTTTCCAGTCTCATTTGCCGGCACGCTTTCGGTCCGCTGAGAGTCGTGCTCATGGGCTGGATGGCCCCGGTCTCTCCGATTCCGAGCGTGCCGAGTATCTCCGTAGACATCACCCCGATTGGGACGAAGAACAAATCCAGCGGGTTACAACAGCGCTTAACACGCCCCGTTCGGAAGGGAAAAACAACGAATGAACGGCACCACTGATCCGGGCGACGGGGAGAGTAGCGATCCCGAAGCCGTCTACGATCTGCTGCAGACGGAAATCAACCGCGTTCTCATCGGCAACGACGAGGCGATCGAATACCTCACGATTGCATTACTGACCCGCGGCCACCTCCTTCTTGAGGGGGTCCCCGGCATCGCCAAGACGACACTTGCGAATCTCTTTGCTCGGACGACCGGCCTCGAGTACAACCGGATCCAGATGACGCCTGATACCCTTCCGGCTGATATCACAGGAACTCATATCTACCGGCAGGGAACAGGGACGTTCGAACTCCAGCGGGGCCCGGTCTTCGCAAATCTAGTGGTCGCCGACGAAATTAATCGCGCCACGCCGAAAACCCAGTCTGCCCTGCTCGAGGCGATGGAGGAGCGTCGCGTCACGATCGAAGGAGAGACGCTCTCGTTGCCTGATCCATTCATGGTCGTCGCGACGCAAAACCCGATCGAATCCGAGGGTGTGTTCCAGCTTCCGGAAGCCCAACGCGATCGGTTTCAGTTTAAGCTCACGCTTGATCTACCGGAGCGAGCCAACGAGCGGGAGCTACTCGACCGGTTCGATACTGATCCGGAACTGGGGCCCGAAGACGTCGAACAGACCATTGATCCATCGGTACTCGTCGATGCGAGACAGACCGTTCGGGCGGTCTACGTCGCACCGGCGGTCAAAGAATACGTGCTCGATCTCGTTGCTGCGACGCGAGAGCATGCTGATATCGACCACGGTGCATCACCGCGCGCGACGCTCGCATTTCTCAACGGTGCCAAGGCACGCGCCGCGATCAATGGCCGCGACTACGCCATTCCCGACGACATAAAGTCGATCGCCGAGCCAGTGTTGCGCCACCGGCTCGTTCTGAGTACTGACGCCGACCTGAGCAATGTCGATCCTGCAGCGGTCGTTGCGGAGATTGTCGACACGACCGAGCCGCCGAGCGCCGAGACAGATCAAGCGTTCAGTTCGGCCGCGGCGAGCGACGGTGGCAACGAGACCCTCGAGTGAGGAGTGGGTCTCTATGACGCATTCACCCTAACTCGGATCGACGTTGTTATCGTCGCTTTCGTAACGCCATTACGGAAGTGCGAGGAGAAAGCCCCGCCTTTAGGGCAGGGAGGATGTCAAGCTGCTTCGTTACTGCTGTCGTTCTCATCAGCATCGACGGTAGCCGTGTCGGCGGTTTCACCGTCACTCACGTCCCACCGACAGGTAACCAGCCAGTCCGATCGTTCGTCGCCTGTCGAGACCTCGAGTCGGATCGGACGCTCAAGTCCGGAGACGAACCCAACTGCGAGGAACGATGCAATCGGGTGGTCAAAGCGACTGATATCGCCAAACGAACTGTCGTTGATCGCGATCGTGACACGGCCTGCAGACGCATCGGTATCTGGTTCAGCGCCACCCGCGAGTTCGAACTGCTCAACGATCCCGTCCGCGAGCTGAGTCGCAAGCGGTGCTGGTGCGGTCGCGAGATCGCCGGTCAGTGCACGCTCGAATGACTCGAATAGCGGTGAACCCGTCGGTTCGAGGGCGAGGCCACGGTGATCGGGGTCGGTTAGAATTGCCCCCTCGAGTTCGTCGAACGTGGGCAACTCATCGGCTGATCGTTGGGGGAGATACAGGCGTGCATCCGCGGCGTCGTTTGATGGGAGATAGACATGGTCGTCATCTAGACCAAGTTCTTCGGCGATTGCGGCCTCATTGGCCGCCATCGCAGCGTAGATTCGCTCGCCAACATCGGCGGCGACGAATGTTCCAGGCGTCAGGTAGTAGGTGAGGACCCCGCCAAACAGTCCCACCGCGGCAAGCACGAAGAGCACCTCCCTGCTGTCGGGAAAGAGGGCCGCAGCGAAGGAAGCAAGGATGCCAACGATCGCAAGCCCCGCTGCGGTGCGACGGTACTGTGACTGTCGGGCGCGAGTGTACTCGTCTCGTAGTCGCTCATTTTCCTTCTCTAAGAGCTCTGCCCGCGCTGCGAGTGCGAGCTGGTCATCTTGGTCATTGGCTCGGTCGGTCTCTTGTTCGGTTATCGGCTCGTCGCTCTCGATATCATTCGTACTCATATGTCAGTAGAGAGGTCAGTGGTTGTCTTCGCGGACGACTCGGTCGTCTGTTCGTCGGTCGATTCTCCGGTCGCAGGTGACGACGAGCCGCCATCGTCATTTGGTACCAATCCGAGTCGAACGAGCTCATACCGGTGGCAGCCGTATACGGTGATTGCGAACAGTAAAAGAACCGTTGTGGCGGCCAGTTGGATCGACTGTAAGTCGGCAACCAACCATGCAGTGCCCGTCAGCACGACCGAACTGGCGACCGCGACAAGTGCGATTCGCCCGGGACTTGCGGTCCGACGGACAGGTGCAAGCAGGACGACGATAAACGCGGCTTCGACGATGACGACAGCGAGCGGATCGATCCCGCTCGGGGCGGACGCGACGAGTGCGACGTGGCCGACTGCCAGCGCGTACGGTGTGCCGAGTACATACCAGACGACTGCGGTCGCGATCCCTGCCAGCGCGCCGAGCGAACCAGCGACGACGGTGAACGTAGCGACCAGTATGGCGAAGGTGCCGACAGTCAGCCAGTCGCGACCGGTCGCAGCCGGGACCGCATCGATGCGGACACTCATGCGCGACCACCTCTCGAGCGGCCCGCTTCGAGGACGGCCGATAGCCGGTCGGCCGGACCGACCTCGAGCGCTGTTACGCCGTCCATTCGAGCGAGTTCCCGACGGAATTCCTCGAACGCGACGTAGCGGTCGTAGGCCTGTTCGATATCTGCGAGTCCACCCGGCTCGTAGAGCACAGAGGGTGCGAGCAGAACCATGACCTCGTTTCCGCCTCGATTTGCGAGCGCGACTGTCTCGCGTAGTTCCGCCGGCTGCGAGTCATCGGTACAGATGACGGTCCAGAGCGAACCCTGTGCACTTGTTACGCCCCGTTGAATAGCTTCGTACAGCGGAGCCTCGGCGATGCGCTCCCGATACACTTGCCGGTCGGCATAGAACGGGCGCAGTGTCCGCGTGAAGGCATCGTCCGCTCCCTCGAGATCGGAAAGCACGCGTTGAATATCACTGGGTGTCGTATGTCGCTGCAAGAACGGGGCGTGACTAGCTCCCGCGTTACTCGTCGTCGATAGAGACCGTGAATCCGAAGGGTTGTCTGCCGCTTCCGAGTCGGTCCGGCCGGAGACGGCCGTCGTAGGACTCGCGTCCGTAGCGGCCGTCGGTTCGAGAGCGAGCAGTCGACGCCGGACCGAGCCGTAGTTGACGGCCGGTGAGGCGAGTTCGAGGTGGTTGGTGATCCCATCGTCGCCGACCGTAATGAGTCCGAGTGGGTCGTTGAGCCGCCGTGCAGCCCCTGCGATGGCCACTGCGACCCCGCGGAGCATCTCGAGTTTCGTATTGGCCCGGGGCCCGGTCGCGAGTGCGGCCCGGTGATCAACGACCAGCAGCGTCCGCCGATCGGTCTCAGCCTCATACTCGCGGACGTACGGCGTTGCATGTCGTGCCGTCGCCTTCCAGTCGATTTCTGTCCCCATATCACCCGGGACATATTCGCGCAGTTCGGCGAGTTCAATCCCTGATCCAGCCCGGCCAGCGTTGTGGGAGCCGTATGAGGCGGCGAGGCGATCGCCGCCTTCACCCACGTGGATCGTCCCAGAAGTGGGCGGTTCGACCGTTATCATTGGCGTCGAGCCCGCGGTAACCCTCTCACGAAACAAGCCATCCGTCGCTGTCACGGTCGCTGCATTGAACATGTGTCGGCCTGCGACTGGCCAAGTAATCGTTTGCGTTTGACTCGTCTCCTCAGTATCCGGCCCTAGGATCACCGAGACTGGTTCTGAGACAGTAGCTGCGACCGGGAGTCCAGCGGTAATCTCGAGTGTTAGTTCCGTGTCACTCCCGCGTGTTACAGCGAGCGTGACTGGGACCTCGTCCCCGGTTTGGAGAGTCGTCCGTGCAGGTGATTGAACGACCGACAGCGACTTGACCGTGTGCTCGAGGTCCCGCGTGAAGCGATACTGCTGTGTCAGTAGCCACGCGCCGACAAGGGCTGCCCCGAGGAGCACGAGCGGGCGTGCGAACACCACTGCCAAGACGGCGAGCACGACAGTGAGTGCGACGACCGTCCACCCTCGGCGCGTGAGATACATGTCTGGATAGATTTCGGTAACCGTGTTCAAAGTATTGATTACGTCGTCAGACGCCCTTCTAGAGAGACGGTAGGATACTGTCTGTGTCCCGTGGTCGGATCCTGTCGCTCGAGAGAATACCTTATTTGTGTGCGCTGCAAACCATTCAGCCGTGAATACTGCCGCCGGTCGTGCGCTCGTCATCGCTCTCGTTGTCGTCTCAATGGCCGGTACTAGTGGTGCCGTGCTAACGGATCCGGCTGTTGCTGCCGACGGTGACGACATCCAGCGGGTTGTGATCCAACAATCTACTGCAGATGAGGAGCAAAACGAGACACCCTCCCATCGAAATCCCGATAGCTATTCCGAGGGCGGCAACATCGAAGGCGTCGAGAATTGGTTGACAGACCAGCTAACGTCTCAGCTTGGAGACGGAGCGATCCAGCTGAGTGAAGGCGAATATGAACTCGCAAATGAGTACGTCGGCGAGGAATATCGTGACCGACTGAGCCAATACGCCGATGTGGCAGGGCAGACAGAGGGCGAGAGTCTCGAGGAAGACTTCGAAGAAGCCGGCGAAAACCAGTCCCGATTATCCGAAGCCGTTGCGGACTATCGAGAAACAAAAGAGGAGTATGAGGCGGCCCGGGAGGCAGGCAATGAAGAACGGGCACGCGAACTCGCGCGAGAGCTCGAGACACTCGCCAACGAAATCGAGACTCTTGGCGGTTCCGTTCGCGAGAGCTATGATGAGATCGAAGCAGCGACTGGAGCAAATCTCTCTGAGTCGGATGCAGCGGTCGAGGAAGTCAACAACGACATCCAGACCGAACAGGAGACCGTTCGTGAACAGCAGTTCGAGGAGACGGAACTGACGCTCGAACCAGAACGCACCGATATCTCGTTTACGGAGCCGCTGATCGCAGCGGGTGAACTACGAACAGCGGATGGCAATCCGATCGCAAATGAGGAGATCCAGCTCGCTATCGGAAACCACTCCGAGCGGGTCGCGACCGATTCGGCAGGCAGATTTACACTCGAATATCGTCCGGCCAATGAGTCGCTATCGACCGATGAGCTCGAAGTACAGTACGTTCCAGAGACACAGTCGACGTATTTGGGCGACGAAACTACAGTTAACGTCTCTATCGAGCAATCCGAGCCGGCCGTCTCACTGAACGAGGCCAGTAACGAGGTATCGTACGGTGAGGAAGCAACCGTTGTTGGCGAGGTGACAGTCGACGGCGTCCCGGTCGACGGTGTTACTCTCGCAGTGGTCCTCGAGGGAGAGCGGATCGGAACGGCTGAGGTCCAGAACGGGATATTTGGAACCTCAGCAACGATCCCGGCATCCGTCGAGAACGGTGACCAAGACCTACGTGTTCGACTTCCGTTCGAAGAGCAGGCCCTCGCTGCGGCCGCTGACGCGACGACTGTAACGGTCCGAGAGACCGAGAGTGCTCTCTCAGTCGAAGCGACATCGGTCGGCGAACGGGAACTCATGGTTAACGGTACCCTCGCCACGGCTGGTGGTGACGGGGTCGCTAGCCAGACTGTTCAGTTCCGGATCGACGGGATGACTGTCAGCAGCGTTACGACTGAGGACGGCGGAACGTTCGGTGACACTGTCACTGTTCCTGAATCGGTCGATGAGGGCGAAGTGACGGTGAGCGCCACTTACGACGGACGCGGCTCCAATCTCGAGCCAGCAACAGTGGAGACGGTCATTACGATCGGCGAGACGGGGCCGCTCTCGACGGCTGTCTGGGTCGCAGGTGGTTTCATCGTCGTGATAGCGGCCGGACTTCTCGTTTGGTGGTTCCGTCGCTCCGGCGATGACAAGGCAGTGCCGGTCGGTCCCGCAGATGATCAGGGGACTGCCGTAAGCGGGGGGACTGTCGCGGATCAGTCATCGAGCACACCTCCCGACACCGTCGAACCCTTACTCGAGCAGGCGAGCGAACAGCTCTCAAACGGACAGCCCAACAACGCGGCACGAACTGGCTATGCCGCCGTTCGACGAGCGTTATCGTCACAGATCGACGAGCAGGGGAGCCTAACCCACTGGGAGTTCTACCGTAACTATCCCAGTGACGACGGCACAGAGACCGAGTTGCTATACGAGATCACTTCCGAGTATGAACGGGCTGCTTTCGATCGCGGCGACGTCTCGACGGACGAGGCTGCAGGCACGCTCGAGACGGCACGGCAGCTGTGCAGCCCCGATGACTTGGACGACAGGTACACTCACGCAGACGACTGATATACAGGCGTGAAAAGGCGATTTCTAAGGCCGTCTGATATTCAATTTTCTTGGAATGACAGAGGATAACGCTCTCGACCCACTTGGATCGGGTATATCCAAATAGTACCGTCGTAGCTAGTGGAGCACCGAGAGTGGCCGCCGACTAGTCCGTGCTATCGATTCGTTTTTATCGCCGTCAGAGATACTAGGAATCGAATGGTCGCTTTCCGGTCACTGTGGCTGTTGCTTCCACGGCTAATCAGGCGCTTACCGGCCGATCTCGCCGCAGTAATTGTACTCGTTGTTGCGACAAACGTTGCCGCGCTGGCCCCTCTCATCCGAGAGACGCCGCTTCGGGTTCCGCTCGGGCTCGTATTCGTGTTGTTCGTCCCCGGCTATGCATTCATCGCGGCACTATTTCCCGAGGCCGGCGAATCACCTGTGTCGGCAGACGAGGCGAGTTCATCGGTCAACAGCGAATCGATGACCGACGACGCTGATTCAGATGGCTGGTATGCGTCGATGACGACACAGTCCGGAATCGATGGCGTCGAGCGCGTCGCTCTCTCCTTCGGGCTCAGTATCGCAATCGTCCCCCTGATCGGGCTCGTATTGAACTTCACGCCCTGGGGAATTCGACTGGTTCCGATCATCATATCGGTCAGCGGGTTTACGCTCATCGCGACGGCCGTCGCAGCAAGCCGCCGGCAAGCACTGCCCGTCGAGGAGCGGTTTCAGGTTCCATATCGGGAATGGTACGCCGCCGGTCGAGCGGAGTTACTCGAGCCAGATACCCGAGCTGATGCAGCACTGAACGTTCTACTGGTACTCTCAGTCGTGCTCGCGGCAGGGAGTGTGGGATATGCAGTGACGGTCCCGCCTGATGGCGAGCAGTTCTCATCGATCTATCTCTTGACTGAGAACGATGACGGAGAATTAGTTGCTGACGACTATCCGACCGAATTCGTTCAAGGTGAGAGCCAAGAGGTGATCGTCGGTATCGACAACCACGAACAGGAAACGACGGAGTACACGGTGGTGGTCCTCGAACAAGATGTCGAGGTGGTCGAAAACGAGACGGCTACCAGCGAGGGAGAGGCTAACACAACGGTCAATGAGACGATCGTACAGGACCAGCGCGAACTCGACCGATTCAGCACGACGATAGCACACAACGAAAGCTGGCATCAACCGTATGACCTTGAGCCCACGATGTCCGGCGAAGACCAACGTATCGTTTGGTTGCTCTTCCCCGGAGGTGACGTGCCGCCTGAGCCCTCGATGGCCGATACAGAGTACTCGGTTCACCTCTGGGTGAACGTTTCCGAGGAGTGACCTCTTCCTCGCCGTAAACGGCGAGGTACCTTCCCATACCCCGTAGGATATTTGCCGGTTCACAACACGACCGGTTCTCTCGTTCGAAATATCCCGTTCTCGCGGTCGAACAGGTGTGTCGATGGCTGTGTCGTTCGAAAGTCGCGAAAGCGCCTTTCGTGATGACGAGAGACCTCCGGTCTCTCGAGCCACCACACACCCGTTACTCCTATTCACTATTTGAGGACTCGGGGTGGGGGGGGGGGTACCTTTCTGGCGAATGTTCTCAGCACCGTTCGCATCCACGTTTGCCACAGCACTCCCATAGATAATAAAACTAACATATAATTTAGTTATGAAACACTCATATTTAGTTAGAAATAATCTCGATGGTCCGAGAAATAGTAGTTGATTTCCGACAGATTCAACCTTCAAATCCCTAACTTCTATGTAGTGGCTGATATCGAACTCGAGCTTGAGGATGAGTTGATCACGGTAGATGATTACAACCAGCAACGACGATTCATAGCTGCAAAAAACGGCAGCACGTGGCGCATCTTTGAGGGGGTGATTGACGGACCACAAGCACTCTCGAAACGGACGACTGTCGAAACGTCGACCCAAGTCTTGGTCGAAGCGTTACGGTGGCTGACTGAGGATGACTAGCACTCACTTTGGTTCAATTCCACAGTAACAGACTTGAGATCTCTCTACACGAATTCAACTTATCGTCTGCTGGTTTGATCAGTAGGTAATTCTCGTTTCAGTCGATAACACTAGTGTTACCATCTTATATGGCCAACAGATTTAAATTTCACTATATCCAATATGAATGTGGCGGGGGAAAGAGTCGGTCACTTTACCATGTCCGATTCCGAGACATCACTTTCCACTCGCCACGCTGAGATCGCTCCAACGTGATGCCAATTGCCAACGTATCAAACGGTCGATCTCAGATCCATCCTGCCTGATCACCATTCAGGAAGGGGGCTCAACGCTGGCTTCTAGCCGGCGTTTCTTGAAGTCTCTGACTAATTTGTCCTGACAGCGATCCGGTTTCTAAACGAAAAGCAGCGCAAGTTTCCCGCCCCACCGTGGGCGGGGGTGAAACGCGTCACTCTGGCGCGTGTTCTATCTCCTCGATATACCGTTCAACCACTTCCTCCGACACCGCATCTGTCGTCCCCCCGTAGTATCCGATTTTCCAAAACCCACCTCTCCAGAAATACGACTCCCGAATCTCAGGATACCGCTTCAGTAAGTGCTTCCCAGAGTACGACTTGAACTGCCGAGCGATGTCCGCTGGACTGTGCTTCGGGTCGCACTGCACAAACACGTGTATGTGGTCGTCCACGATCTCCAAGGCGATGACGTGGTGCAAGATCACGCCGACCGGAATGCATCGGTGAATATCGTGTGACGCGAGACGACGAAACTCGACGGCAACACGACGAATTACCGGACTCACAAAACCCAGCCGCAGGTACGGGTGGTCCGTCTGTCCGGGTCGGGGCGCGTAAGCCGCCCACCCTCATCCCGCTCGCTCGCCGAGCAGGGAGTGCTACCACACGGCTGAGGAAACTACAAAAGCCTCGGGCCACCGTGCCCGAGGCTGTTTACAGCACTCCTATTCGGTAGCCAAATATTCATTCAATCCAGCCAATTTATAGTCCAGTCGTCCTATTGATTGGTTGTCTTATAATGATATCAACTACGTCCGCAATTCTTGCGGTGATTTGGGCTATCTTCTTACTATATTCCGCCTCAATCGTGTTTTGGTTGCTTGAGGTAGTCATTCTCTCATGGAACCAACTCGTATCCGATGATGAGTTAATGTACGATCACAAAGACGTTCAAGTGCGTATTTTGACGATCGAGGCAGAGGCGGTTGTCCAAGGAACAGTCAACTCTATTCCGGAGGAAGTCAGCGATATTCGCGTCATCGCCGAACGAGACATCCAAATTGACGGAGCAACAGTTCATGTCGTTCCAGATGGGTTCGTCTGTGAAGCACGTCATAAGGGCCGCGCACTCGAATGGGCACGCCGAAACGTCCCCTGCTCTCGAGAGTTCATTCTATATCTGGACGAAGACACCATCGTTCAGCAGTTCAAGGGTTTACCGGATGCGGATGTCGTTCAGATAACCGAGATGCCGATATTCACCGGGTCGTGGATTGCGTATCTCTCGGAGACGTTCCGAATCGGGTACCAGTATGAACAGCGAGCATTCGGTCGGTTCAAGTATCCACTCTACGCATGGGGTGGCGGGATTGCTATTCGCAAGTCGGTAGAAGACCAGATCACGTGGAACGCAGAAACGATCACCGAGGACACAAATTTCATCTGGCGTGCTGCGGAAGCTGGCAGCCTCGATTTCCGCGTTCTCAATTTGAAATTCCGAAATCAAGCTCCGCCGACGTTGCGAGGGATGTTCCGCCAGCGGCGCCGCTGGTTCGCTGGGACCCAACACTCATCAGACCTACTCCCACGCCGGTATCGGCTCTTTCTCTCTTTTCGGATGGTAGCTTGGGCGTTGTCTCCGATCATTCCCGTTTTGTCTCTTCTACTGTTTCTCTTCCCACAGTACGTCCCGCAGACATCCATATATCAAGTAGCCTCTGCCCTCGGATTTATGATGTTGTTCATCATCACCTGTGTCGGCGTCGTCGTTTACGCTCGCCACGAACGAGTCACACTACTTGCAGTACCATTGACACCGCTTCTAGTCGTACTGAACACTGCTGGCGCATTATGGGGATACGTCTCGCCGGTACAGACGTTTACCGTAACAGAGAAGGTCGCACCCGGAACAGAGAAAGTCTCGGCTGAGACACTCGAACAAACCAATCCATGGCTCGAGGAAGGTGATCTCGAGAACCACGACGGGAAGGAGATACTCATTCCTGACGGAGGTATTGACGATGTCATGTTCGGCGATGAGTAACAGGAACACACTGTTGCTGGCGCTGATCAACCATTTGTTCATCTTCGGAAGATCACACTCCTTCCTTAGTTCATGTGGAAAAGAGAAAGATCCCCAGACTGGCTTCCGTGAGGCCCCGCTCCGATTTGACTCGCTCTTCCGGCACAACTGGATTGCGGGGACGACCGGCTACGGAAAGACGACTCAACTCTTGAATATGATGGTGCAGTGGGCGTATTCGGGCTACGGCTTCACATATTTCGATCCGAAAGGCCGTGATTCTCGAGAACTGCTCCGAATGCTCCCCAAGCATCGCCTCGAGGACGTGGTCTGGATCGAGCCCGGGTCGACAACCCACGAGAACACGGTCGGGATGAATTTCCTCGAGGTGCCCGACTGCGAGACGACTGAGGAACTCGAGAACGAGATTGAAAACCGGGTCGAGAACCTGAAAGCGGTCTTCGATACGTCCGACTACTGGGGCATCAACATGGAAGCGATCACTGAGTCGATGGCTCGGGCGATGATGAAATCCGAGCAGCCGTTTTCGGTCATCGATATGTACTTCATTCTGTTGAATGCTGACCGTCGCGAAGACTTCGCGCTCGATGTCGAGGATCCCTATATCCGAGAATTCTGTCTCGAGATCGCGAATATGGAAGAGGAGACGGTCCGCCCGCTCTTGAAACGGATCAAGTCCTGGGTTGAAAACTCGGTGATTCGCCGGATTATCGCTCACCGGGAGAGTACGATTAACTTCCGCGATATCATTGAGAACGATCGGATCGTCATCGTCCGAACTCCCGTCGAGAACACGGACATCAAGAAGATGGTGACGCTGGGTGTGATGCGAAATCTGTGGAGTGCGATTCAGCGACGGTCGTACGAACTCGATACCGATCCAGACCCCTACTTCGTTCTCTGTGACGAGTTCGACGATATCGCGAGCGACAATCTCGATATCGANTCGTACGAACTCGATACCGATCCAGACCCCTACTTCGTTCTCTGTGACGAGTTCGACGATATCGCGAGCGACAATCTCGATATCGAGTCAATGCTCGCCCGTGCTCGATCGATGCGGTTGTCGGTGACCCTGGCGTCGCAGTATCCCTCGCAGTTTGATGAGGACACGCTGAAAGCGATGCAAAACAACTGTGATAACCTCCTTACCTTCTCGGTCAATGACAGCGATGATGCCGAGTTATTGATGAAACGCTTCCGCGACTATACGGCAGAGGACCTCATCACGACCGACCAGTTCAAAGTCTGGACACGGATCCCGCTCTCGGGTGGGCGCTACTCTGAACCGGTCCTGATCCGGACGTTTCCGCCATACCCGCCCCTTCGGGACCCTGATTCTGTCGATCGAATCATCGAACAGAGTCTCGAGCGGTATGGGACTGATCCGCTGACGGATGCTGAGATCCTGCAGGATCTCATCTATAGTGATTCGAACGAAGCAGCGAACCCCAAGCAGATTCTTGAGGAGACGATGGCAGAAGCCGTTCGTGCAGTCCAGATTCGAGAAAGCGTACGAGCGGAAAACGGCTGGGTCAATGTCACTATCGTCGACGAGGAACTCGCGGCCCGTCTCGAGAATACCGAGACTGAAATCGACGTTGCCCCTAAAGACTTGCCTGACGTTCGTGAGGAATCTCGATTACTCGAGGTTATGCTACAGAACGACGATATCGTAGTTCGGCTCACTGACGACGGAGAAACAGTGGTTGAACCAGAGACAGGCACTGTCAGATCTGCCGGTAGCTCTACACACGATGCAGTCCTCCTCGAGACGGAAACAGCGCTTACAGAGCGGGGATTCAGTGTCGAGATCCTCAAGCAGGATGGAAGCGAGCAACCGGATGCCATCGCGACGCATCCAGATCACGATGTCGTGTTCAACATCGAGGCTGAGACAACGACGCCAGAGCGACCCGTCAAGGTCTTGCAGAATCTCAAGCGAGCCCACGAAGCAGATCGGATTCCGATCTTCGTCGTTCGACCTGGTGACTCCGAGACAGAGTGGGCGACTCGAGTCGAGAATATCCTTTCGCCACCGCTGCAAGAACGATCCGATGGTACTGAACAATTCTACAACTGCGACGAGGTCGTGACCTTCGGTGGTGGTGCGACCGCTCACGGTGGCGTCACTGCCGTTCGGCCCAAGACGTCTGAGACGAATCGGACGGTTTGGACACGAGAGAACGGAGAGATCGTCCTTTCAGACGGTGAAACAGAGTTTGCCCGTGTTCCAGATGCGGGCACCCTCTCGAAAGACAGTGTGCCAGCCTACTATAGCCATGATCGAGAAACCGGCCAGTATACTGTCTACGAAGCTGGCGAAACCCATGTCTACGACTCGAGAGACGACTTTGAGGATGAATGGACGCCGATCAAACGGCCATTCCGACCTGCTGTTGACCTACCAGACTCGGATTATTCACGGGAGAGCTACCTAATTCTGATACTCTCTGACGATGAGCGTCCTGTACTCTTCCAGCAGGGTGAGACATACGGTTTGTCGGATTCGCCAAGCGATGAGGAACTATGGCCGGGCATCTCTTCAGGGAATCACTCTCGAGCAACGGAGTTGTCCTCATCAGTAGAGTCAGGTTCAGCAGTATCGGAGCCAGTTGAGGTTGACCCAGACACCGACGGCATTGAGGCGTTCGCAGCGATGTATATCAGAGAGGCAGATGGGGCACAAATTCCAAAGGCAGCACTGTTTCAGGCCTACTCGAGATGGANGGCATTGAGGCGTTCGCAGCGATGTATATCAGAGAGGCAGATGGGGCACAAATTCCAAAGGCAGCACTGTTTCAGGCCTACTCGAGATGGACTGACCAGCACGATATTGATGGAACAAATGCGAGCTGGTTCGGCCGGAAGCTGTCGAACGTTGTCGACTATGAGGATACCCGAGTCAGAGACGGTGACGATCTCGTGACTGTCTACACCGGTATCGATCTGACCAGTGATGGATCAGAGTTCCTTGAGTGAGAGATACTATCAGAACAATGAATATAATTCAGGCACTTGGATCACTGAAAATCTCGCCCCCACAATCCAAATTCCAAAATCCGATTAGTAACTGGTGTATTTGCCAGTATCCGCTATATAGCCGGATTTGTTCAGGGCAAATTTCCCGTTCAGGTCACGGAATTGGTAGCTGTTCAGGGCAAAACCGCAGTACGGTGACGGTGTTCAGGGCAAATCAGCTCTCAAAACCAACTAGTATACAGCGGGTTGCACCCGTTGGACAAGGTCACGGACAGTCTACCAGACTACGGCATGTTTATCAGCATACTAATGGGTGGTATGCGACTAGATGGACGCGCAGTACGAGGCAGATCGGCGATGTCTGAACAGACGGTTTCGGTACTCCCCGAGCAGTTACGTGAGCGTGACCAGTGGGTCTGCTGGCGAGAAGAACCTCGAGATGGGAAGCCAACAAAGATCCCGGTAACACCAGGCAGTGGTGAGTTTGCGTCTTCGACGGATCCCGAAACATGGGTGTCAGTCGAAACCGCGCTCGAGTACGCCCATTCGAGAGATGCGGATGGCGTGGGATTCGTGTTTACCGACGATGATCCTATCGTTGGTGTGGATCTCGATGACTGCCGAGATCCGGAGACTGGAGACATCGACGACGTAGCGGAGGACATTATTGAGCGGCTTGATTCCTATACGGAGATTTCTCCCTCGGAAACTGGGTTCCATGTACTTATCGAGGGTGAGCTCCCGGACGGACGGAATCGACGTGGAAGTATTGAACTGTACGACACAGCCCGGTTTTTCACCGTGACTGGTGACACCCTCGAGGAGTCTCCTTGTCGCGTTGCTCGTCGGCAGGATGCACTCGAGGCGATTCACCAGGAATACGTCCAAGACAGTGAGAGCGATGGAGCGTCCGAGTCAGGGTACCGTGGTGTGACTGCCGAGCAGGCTTCGACGGATACAGCAGTCGATACCGACGTTGACCTCGAAGACAAGGACCTGCTCGAGAAGGCTCGAAATGCATCGAACGGTGAGAAATTCGAGCGGTTATGGCGTGGCTCGACTGCCGGGTACGAAAGCCAGTCGGAAGCCGATATGGCGCTGTGCTGTCTGCTGGCATTCTGGACTGGCGGCGATCACACTCGAATGGATCGACTCTTTCGGCAGTCAGGGCTTCTTCGAGACAAGTGGGACGACGTCCACTATGCCGATGGATCGACGTACGGCGAAAAGACCATCGAACGAGCGATTGCAAGCACGTCTGAGTTCTACGATCCAGACACTCGAGAGGACTCGAGTGAAGCGAGTTCCAGACAGAGCGAGTCGTCGACCGCCGGCAGTCGTGACGAACCAGCGCGGAACCATGCGTATCTGGTCGAGAAGAATCGACTGTTGACCGACCGCATCAATGACCTCGAGGCAACACTCGAGGAGAAAGACGAACGTATTGCGGACCTCGAGGCGACCAACGAAACGCTCCGGGAGGCACTCAGTGACTGTCAGGAGGCACTCGAGCGTCGTGAGCAGTCTTCATCCCACGAAATAGATGCTGATGACAGTAACTCGATCTGGGGTCGTGCACGGCGGTTCGTCAGGGATGACAACTGAAGACCGTTCCAACGCTCTCCACCGAGTTTATCGACTCCCCAGAGGGGTGAGGAATTCAGGTGACTGCAATCAACCAGAGAGATAGTCAACAACGTATTGCGTGGCCTAGATCAGCAATCGGCTGCTTGAGATGGAGATCATTTGTAATTGATTCCAGTGCACTCATTGTGATCAGTGAGCAGAAAGATACTGTATTCCAAGATGGAAAACGGTCTCTCACACCCTCTGTGGAGAACTATTTTACCGACGGCGATCCTTAACCTATTCATGGGAGTCTATGCTGACGATGTGAACGAATTTGCTCGTACCGACGAGGATGAAGACAGTGATCGACCACCACTCGGCGAACGGCTTCAGGGTCTGGCCAGCGATCTAGATATTGACTCAGTTGCCGAGGTTCGCGAACTCCGCGAACAGACATGAAACTCTTTCTCGATACCAACATATTCATCGCTGCAGTAACCGATGAGCCGGATACTGGAACCCTTGCTGCAAACATACTTGATAGTGACCATGATTTTCTTACATCAACACTTAATCTCATGGAGTTGCGGTCAGTACTCACCAAAAAGGAACGTCTTGAGCTATCGCAAGCAGAAGCGATCCAAGATGAGATAACCGCTGACGTCAAGGTTACAATACCCGATGCATCCGATATGATGGATGCTAACCGATTACAGCGTGAAACGCTCTTATATCCACTTGATTGTTTGATCCTCGCTTGCGCACAGAGTCATGACGTTGATCTTGTGACGTTTGACTCAGAATTACAAGACACAGGTGCACTCAGTCCACAAACTGTGTTGGAATGATCACTGAGACATCTCCTTCACACAGCTAACTATCCGTGCCTTTATACTCTACGAGGATCTCGGAGTGTGCACAAATGGGCCAAATGAAGGATAGACTCAATATATCGGGGTCTCTATTCAACTCACTATAGTCAGTGAATCGAAATACAGTAGAAGGTAGATTCAGCACTACCAGTTACTCGGGAATAACGACCCAGACGAGAGATACTAACGACCCACATTCGTTTACCCAGAACTATGACCACTGATCGTCATAACCCTTCTATCAATAATACGGAGGAGTTTGCGACCACGATTGGACTCTATGTGCTCGGTGAAATCTCCCTGGGGAAGGCTGCAGAGCGAGCTGGTATCACCCGCTGGGAGATGAAAGAGATTCTCACTGCGGCCGGTGTTGAGATCCGACTTGGCCCACAGACCATGGATGATCTCGAGGACGAGGTCGAGACAGCGCTCGACATCGAATGAGCGAGTCGTCCGCTGTGGTTTTGTCAAGATCTGAGGCTCGCTTCTCACGTACATGCTATCCCTGAATCACGTTTTCTTTCACCCGTTCTCGGAACGCTTATAGCTCTATACTCAATAATTTCGATATGTACGATTTGACTGGCTTTCAGCGTGATGTCCTGTATACGATTGCCGGCCAAGACGAACCCCACGGGCTTGCGATCAAAGACGAACTCGAGAAGTACTACGAGACAGAGATCCATCACGGCCGGCTGTATCCCAACCTCGACGAGGTCGTCGACAAGGGTCTCGTCGAGAAAGGCACACTCGACAAGCGAACGAACTACTACACGATCACTGCCCGCGGCCAGCGTGAACTTGAAGCCCGGCGCGAGTGGGAAGACCAGTACGTTGATGGATTCGACGCGAGCGACGAGTAGCTAGTTCGGCCGGGTATCGAAGGACGGACCCTCCCTCGTACGAATACGCCGTTTTCTCGGATAATACGCGTGGTCAAATTGAACAAATCCTCTTGTCTCGAGTCTTGTTGTGACGCTCCTCGAGTCGCTCCAGCGGGGCGGGCTGCGGGTATCTCACGAGTCTTGGCGAATATGTCGAGTGCTACGGCGAACGTAATCCGCCTCCTCCCTCCAGTCGTCTCCAACGCGCTATTCCAGGACGCTACTCGGTTGCCTTGGTTCAGGCGTGCCAGATATTTCCCGCAAACTCGACGGGTTTGATCGGCGACCGAGGAAGGCTACAAGACGATAAACACAGACCTCGCGGTTTTAGCCAAACCCGCGACTTCCAGTGGATTCGTGCCACGACTTGTACTGGAACTCGAGATTCTGGAGCGAATCCACCATCGAGCCAAATATCGGGCGGAATCGATGGACTTACCCATAGGTGTTCTCCTGTCGAGATTTGCCGCCACCTGTCTGTACAAACCGGGTCGGGAAGACGGATGGTAGCTCACACGATCAACTTTCGTGGAGATTACAAACGTTTCAGCAACAACAGTATGGACTCATCGTCATGTGTTAGACGAATTATTATGTAATGGCCACGCTGTAGAATCTCCGGTTCTGTTACAATCTGTAGAAGATCATCGGTTTGGAACCCCTGTGACCAGTACCGGGTTTTAATTCCGTAGTGAAGATATAGATGTACTGTAATATTAGAAAACCTTATATTGATTGGTGATTTTTATGAGAATGATGTCTGAAAAGAGAAGAGATCAGACTCGGAGAACAGTATTAAAAGCGGTGTCGACTGGAGCACTTTCGGTCTTTGCAACAAGTTCAGTATCGGCTGATAATGGAGATAATTTAGTAGATACTTCATTTGATCCTCGGAATAAGGAAGAAGTAGCTCAGTTTATCGATAATTCGTTTGAATATGCAAACCTAGTCAGAGAACGTTCGAAAGATGCGTCACAAACAGAAGAAAAAATCAAAGCAGAACGTGATCGCATACTTGAACGCCTTTCCGAAAAGCAACTCAGAGCTATTGAGCGGTTCTGGAATAAAGAAGTAGGAATGGAACAAGAAAGGAAGATAACTAACTTGGATACAGAATCCCTAGAAGTTCAATCAACAAGTACACAAGACGTTGATGTTTGGGAATTAGCTTCGTTTGAAGAGACCGTATCAGCAAACGTTAAGGTCCCTATCGTGGATAAATCCTTTGACGCGATTGAATATACTCATTCAGTTGAGTGGGAGCATAAAGCTGGTGAAGGGGTACGTGCTATCAGTTCTACTGGATCCGGTAGCGGAGAAAGGTTTACTCTTGCAAAGTGGTCTTATGAGGGTGATGAAGATGAAGAGATCACAATCCGCCAAGATGGTAATTTCTTCAATTCAGATCTAACTGGAGTATTCGACAGATGTGTTCTTACTGGCCTTAATTTCACTTGTACAACAACAGATCGTCTCTATACGAGGGTAAGTGGTAATTGGAGTGGTGATGGTAATCTTAGCCGTCACGAACTTCGCTAGTTACAACAGAGCACTACGGCTCTGTTGAACCCGTAGAGGTGCATATTTCATTCTTCGATGTAAATATAATCTTCAAAACTATATCATACGTTATTTTATTCTCTTTCCTCAGACCCGTTGTCAACGCATGTGCTTTTCAAGAATCTTGTCTGGATTTTCTGATAGATGTGAACGCTCTGGTCCGTGGTTTAGAGCACGAAATACACCCTAGCTAATTAGTGTCACACGCACCTGAACGCTCTATATAATTATCATCTTTTATCACCCCAATATTTCAACGATAATAGACTAACAAGCATTCTTCCTATCAGTGCTATTCTACAATATTTATACCGCTAGCGGACGAAGCACAACTTAGGAATATGGTTCAAGAAAACAGTGGAGGCAAGGATGCGATTTTTGATTTGGTTGGAACGATATCTCTACTCATAATTGCATTATTATTCATTTCTATTGGAACAAGAGCACTCGTAATTGGAGGATCAACCATACTTGGTGTAGGATTTATTGTTAGTGCAATTATTATAGCGGCTGCTGCATTCAATCTCATCCCTCCTTTTCGGGATTAAAATCGATGTGAATAACCTGAGGATCTGAGGGTCAAACCCTAAGTCTTCTTGCTTCAATGACGCGCTTTGCAGACACCTCTTGCAAGTCATCGGTAGATAATTTGCCGCTCTTGTCGACTTTATTTGGCTCGAATACCGTCTGCTGGATTCGTGCCCAAAAAGCGGGAAACCGCGTGAGGTCGTGGTTTTCACGTCTCAAATCATTACTCGCACCCTCCACGGAGTTTGATCTTCCCGTCCTTCACACAGTACTCAATTACATCAGCTACCTAGGGTCGATTCCGAACTGCTGACCAAGCAGACTACTAACTACGTTACTGTCTAGTTCTGTTGAGATAGGTATTGACGAGCAACGGGGCGAGAACGCCAACGACAAGCACGACTGCGCTCCCGGCCCACATGGACTGTGGTAAATACTCAGAAACTACGACCAGAAGCAGGACTGCTAGCACAGTGAATGCGACGATAATCCTGTTTTCACGGGAAACCACATATTCGTAGTCTGATTGTTCTCGAAATAACCTTTGTGACACAACAATTGTACTGTGAAGTCACTGTACTGAACGTGAACCGCACAACTAGATATCGCTACTGTCTCCTATTGAAAAATCACAGTTCTATGCTCCATGTGGGAAGGATGAAGAGTACCATCGCTCTCATCCCACCAGCTACTGCTACGATCGACGGTCAGCGGTGAGCATGAGCGATGATCTCGCTACCGGATTGTCCACTTTGTGGGCAGTCGGTCGCAACTGTGACGATCCGAGGACCGATGGAGGCCATCGCAGCCCCTGCGGCTGTCGCGCGCCGCCCGAGATCCTGCTCGTCAATCCCGACGCCGCGACCCGAACGATATCGCGACCGACGGCGCTCGCATCCGACATGACTGACGACGGGAACTGAGACGCGCAGCTTACCCGTCTCGCTTTTCCATCGCGTCCTCAAACATCGCCTTCGCCCGCAGTCCGCCCGCCTTCACGTAGTCGATGTCAACGCCGGCCAGCACGAAGTCAAAGCCGCGGTCGACCCACCGTTCGATCTCGTCCTCCTCGAACGCGAGCGTCGCGACGGGCTTGTCGACGGCGTGGCCCGCCTCGAGCACACGATCGACGGCCTCGACGAACTCGTCGCCGTCGGTTTCGCCAAAGATGCCGAGC
>NZ_AOID01000067.1 GCF_000337195.1 Natrinema versiforme JCM 10478
CCCGGTGAACTGTACGTTCCAGTGCGGAGTCTGGAGACCCCCAAGGGGAAGCGAAGACCCTATAGAGCTTTACTGCAGGCTGTCACTGAGACGTGGTCGCCATTGTGCAGCATAGGTAGGAGACATTACACAGGTACCCGCGCTAGCGGGCCACCGAGTCAGCATTGAAATACTACCCGATGGTGACTGCGACTCTCACTCCTGGCGGAGGACACTGGTAGCCGGGCAGTTTGACTGGGGCGGTACGCGCTTGAAAAGATATCGAGC
>NZ_AOID01000068.1 GCF_000337195.1 Natrinema versiforme JCM 10478
GTATCGACTACGGCACGCGGATGAACCGGCGCTTGCACCATCTCCCGTTTCGTGCCCTTCAATTCTATACGTCGTACAAGGCGTCGTTCGCAGGCATCCCGACTGCGTGGATTAACCCCGAATACACGAGCCAGCGGTGTCAGATGTGCGGGCATACGGAACGGGCGAACCGCAACAAGAAGCGGTTCAAGTGTCAATCGTGTTCCCATCAAGACCACAGCGACCGTGGTGCAAGCGTTAATATCGCTGTGAAAGGCATGAAGAAACTCGATTGGAATGTGCCTGCTCTCAACAGCCTTCCCGTTGTTCGGAAGGTGTTGTTCGAAAGACGGAGTCTTTCGTGATCACGAAAATCTTCGATTTTCGGACGACGACGGCAGGCATCGGGGGCTGTGGACGCCCCGGCCGTGACCCACCCGACCGTCCGAGGTTATCAGGCCGATGGTCGGATGGGA
>NZ_AOID01000069.1 GCF_000337195.1 Natrinema versiforme JCM 10478
AGACGGTATCTGAGACAAGATACCGGGCCCTACGGGGCGCAGCAGGCGCGAAACCTTTACACTGCACGCGAGTGCGATAAGGGGACTCCGAGTGCGAGGGCATATAGTCCTCGCTTTTCACGACCGTAAGGAGGTCGTAGAATAAGTGCTGGGCAAGACCGGTGCCAGCCGCCGCGGTAATACCGGCAGCACGAGTGATGACCGCTATT
>NZ_AOID01000070.1 GCF_000337195.1 Natrinema versiforme JCM 10478
GGGGTAGGAGTGAAATCCCGTAATCCTGGACGGACCACCGGTGGCGAAAGCGCCTCTGGAAGACGGATCCGACGGTGAGGGACGAAAGCTCGGGTCACGAACCGGATTAGATACCCGGGTAGTCCGAGCTGTAAACGATGTCTGCTAGGTGTGGCACAGGCTACGAGCCTGTGCTGTGCCGTAGGGAAGCCGTGAAGCAGACCGCCTGGGAAGTACGTCCGCAAGGATGAAACTTAAAGGAATTGGCGGGGGAGCACTACAACCGGAGGAGCCTGCGGTTTAATTGGACTCAACGCCGGACATCTCACCAGCATCGACAACGTGCAGTGAAGGTCAGGTTGATGACCTTACTGGAGCCGTTGAGAGGAGGGGCATGGCCGCCGTCAGCTCGTACCGTGAGGCGTCCTGTTAAGTCAGGCAACGAGCGAGACCCGCACTCCTAATTGCCAGCAACACCCTTGCGGTGGTTGGGTACATTAGGAGGACTGCCAGTGCCAAACTGGAGGAAGGAACGGGCAACGGTAGGTCAGTATGCCCCGAATGTGCTGGGCGACACGCGGGCTACAATGGCCGAGACAGTGGGATGCAACCCCGAAAGGGGACGCTAATCTCCGAAACTCGGTCGTAGTTCGGATTGAGGACTGAAACTCGTCCTCATGAAGCTGGATTCGGTAGTAATCGCGCCTCAGAAGGGCGCGGTGAATACGTCCCTGCTCCTTGCACACACCGCCCGTCAAAGCACCCGAGTGGGGTCCGGATGAGGCCGACGCAACGTCGGTCGAATCTGGGCTCCGCAAGGGGGCTTAAGTCGTAACAAGGTAGCCGTAGGGGAATCTGCGGCTGGATCACCTCCACAGACCGGGACCGGGGCGTCGCCCCGGCCCACCCTAACTCGTAGCGCTTTGCGCTACGCGGTACACGTTCGATCGACCATCNTTTGAGCTACCAAGGCTAACACGATACGCGCTGTTCATCCCTCGGGATGGACGTGGGCCCATAGCTCAGTGGTAGAGTGCCTCCTTTGCAAGGAGGATGCCCAGGGTTCGAATCCCTGTGGGTCCATGGCTCGGATCAGATCGAATCGTGCCCCTTAAGTGGGGCAGACGACTTCGGTCTAATCCGACGAAACTGATGCACCACTCCGCGTAAGTGCGAGTGGGAAGGGTTAATGCAGGCTCGCTGTCTACGAGTGTGCAGATGAGACCGTGTGTACGTGTAGTCCAGGCGTCCACTGGACCCGTTCCCGGGTCACGATGTTGCGACTTTGTCGCAACGCCGATCCGATGAACGTGGCTACTGTGCCAGCTGGTGGATCGCTCGGCTTGAGAGCTGA
>NZ_AOID01000071.1 GCF_000337195.1 Natrinema versiforme JCM 10478
CCGCCACGGCGTCGCCGGCCTCGCGACGGCGCTCACCTACGCTGTCGCCCGCGAACGCGGCGAGGTGACCCACCGGCTGATGGCCGAGGACCTCAATATCTCGCCACTGGCTGCGGAGATGATTCTGCAGGCGCTCCGACCTGTCGTCCACGAGCACTACGACATCGGTGAGGACGTAAGTCACGATACCAAAGAAGAGGTCAATATATGAGCATCGAAACGAGCGACCGGACACAAGTGACGCAGTACTCAATTTATCGGTGTTCCTTGGAGGAAACTGATGGAACTCAGTAACGACACGCTCACGGTTTCACGGGAACTTTCAAAGCTCGACAAAGACGTACTCGAGTTCACACGGATCCTCGATACCTGCGATGTAAATCGCCTCGGGGTCAAGTGGTTCGAGAGACTTCGTCTCTCGTCATCACGGAAATCAAAGATTTCCGTACGACCCCGAGGCTTTCGCGTGGACTCCCGTTCTATGCCTCAACCGAGGCAGGGGGTACGTACTCCCCACTCACGTTCAACGTCCCGCGATTCAAGCGCACATCTACGGGTGCGCCTCCATCGCCTGCGTTTTGCCGACGACGGAGATACTGCAAACCGATGTTCTTGGAAGCATTGTAGTCGGCGTGGTTCTCATACCCGCACTGCTGACACTCGAACGACTCTCCGTTACGGTTATCGTCGTAGGTAAACCCACACGTCGAGCAACGCTTCGACGTGTTGCGTGGGTCAACCTGTACGGCTTCG
>NZ_AOID01000072.1 GCF_000337195.1 Natrinema versiforme JCM 10478
AGCTACGGACGCTTTAGGCCCAATAATAGCGGTCATCACTCGTGCTGCCGGTATTACCGCGGCGGCTGGCACCGGTCTTGCCCAGCACTTATTCTACGACCTCCTTACGGTCGCGAAAAGCGAGGACTATATGCCCTCGCACTTGGAGTCCCCTTATCGCACTCGCGTGCAGTGTAAAGGTTTCGCGCCTGCTGCGCCCCGTAGGGCCCGGTATCTTGTCTCAGATACCGTCT